>NZ_NMQT01000092.1 GCF_002234405.1 Amycolatopsis thailandensis
CTTTCATCTCAGTTTTGCCGAGGCGCTGCCCTACTCGCCGATGACCGGCGGCGCGGTGCGCATGTCGGTACCGAAGACCTCGTCCGGGTCGCCCTCGACGAGGTACGTCGGACGCTGGTGCTCGGTGTCCTCGTCCCCGTCCGCGTGCTGACCGCGGCCACCCATGCCGCCGCCCATTCCCGGTCCGCCACGGCCGGCGGCGCCACCGCCGAGACCGCCCATACCGCGACCCGCCGCGGCTTCGGCGGCGCCGACGCCACCAGGACGGGCCGCGCCGGACGCGGAACCCGAACCGGGCGTGGAGCCCGAACCGCCACCGGGGCCGAAGCCGCTTCCGCCGCCGCTGCGGCCGCCTCGGCCGTTGTACTCCGAGTCGCCCATGCCGCCGCCCATCATGGGCGACATCGGCATCGGGCCCATCGGCATGGAGTTCATGTTGTTGTTCGGGCCGGGCGTGCTGATCGGGGGCTGGTTGCCCTGGAAGCCCGACGGCGTAGTGCTCGACGGGATGCTGCCCGCACCCGTGCTGCTGCCGGGTCCGGGGATGTGGCTGCCGCCACCGCCGCCTCCGCCACCGTTACCCCCGCCGCCACCGCCACCGCCGTTGCCCGGCGGGATGTAGGTGCTGCCGGGCGGGTTCGAGCCGGAACCGGGCGGGGTCGACGAGCCGGGCGGCACCTCGTAGCGACCGGACCTGCCCGTGTCGTCGCCGCCACCGCCGCCGTCCACACCGAACTTGGGCGGCTCGGCGAACGCCGGCTGCTTCGACGCGGCGTCGTACAGCGCCTTGTCGTAGCTGTGCATGGCCGAGGCGGCCTCGGTGTGCGCGTCCTGGCTGTCCTTCTGCTTCTGGATGGACTTGTCGATGTTGTCGCCCAGGTTGAACGGGTTCGACGTCATCCAGCCGCCGACCTCCTCCTTCCAGCTGAAGGGGATCGGCTTGGGCATCGTGTTCTTCACGGTCGAAGCCGCGGTGCCCTGGTCGTAGATCGTCTCGGAGGCGAGCTTCGCGTTCTGGGAGTTCGCCTCGGACCACTTGCTGAGGCTCTTGAAGTAGCCCTGCGCGTTGCCCGCCGCGTCACCTTCCCAGGTGCCCTGCGACGCCGTGACGGCCTTGTCCATGGTCGTCGAGAAAGTGTTGAACGCCTTGTGAAGGTCGTGGTACGCCGTGGAGACCTCGGTGACCTGCTCGACGTTCAGATTGCTGTTGACGAACTGTTCGAGCTTCGTGTGGTCGTAGCCCTGGTAGTCCGCGTTCGACGGCTCCAGCCCCTCGACGTACTGGACGTCGCCGTTCTTGGTCAGCTGGTCGACGTTCTGTTCGCCGACCTTCTGAGACTGTTGCCGGGCCTTCCCGGCGGCGATGAAGTCGTTGACCGCACCGAACAGCCAGCCGTCGTGAGGGTTGACCCCCTCATCGGCCTTCTGCTGGAAGTACGCGTCGCGTGCCGCGGGCGAAAGGTCGGAGACCTGCTTTTCGCTCAGGTTCGGTGTCTTCGTGGTCATCCTGATTCCCCCTTAGCCCTTCGGAAGCTTCGGTTCGACGATGTCGGCGACCTTCTCGGCGGTCCCGCAGGCCTTCTCCGTGTCTCCGCCCGCGATCAGGACGTCGACCCGTGCCGACGCCGAGAGTTCGAGAGCCATCAAGCACCCTCCCGGAGGCCTGGGCGCGAGAATCGCCTTGCGCCCGTTGACGTTGCCGGTGGTCTTGCCGTTCCCGGCGTCGCTCACCGAGTCGAGCCCTTGTGTGTCACGGACGCCGATACCGATCGAGAGGCTTTCCGAGGCTGACGCCGCTTCCTTGTTCAGCGTGCAGAGGCGGGCTCCACCCGCGTTCTCGTTCGTCGGTGGCTTGAACGTCCCATAGGACGCCAGGTCCGCCGCGCTGACGAGCGAACAGGGGTCGACCGACGCCGTGTCCCCACCGGAGGTGGCCGGGGCGCTGGACGCGCTCGACTGCGCGGGCGGGGCCGACGGCGCGGGACTGGCGCTCCCCGGCTTCTCGCTGGAGCACGCGGCCAGTACCAGGGCGGCCGCGGCGAGCGGCACCATGTAGAGCTTCTTCATCGTCCTCAGGCCTGAATCTTCTTGGTGGCGTCGATCGCGCGGTCTTCGACGCCCTTGTACAGTCCGGCGGCCCTGGCCAGCGCCTCGTCGGCGTCCTTGACCACCTGCTCGAACTGCCCGATGATCGCGTTCGCGGAGTTGGCCGACTGGGCGGCGCCCTTGTGGTCGTGGGCCGCGACGGCCTTGCCGTAGGGGTGGCCACCCAGCTGCGGGGCGTCGTTGAGCGCCATGGTCTTGATCTTCAGCGCGCTGAGCTCTTCCGACATGTTCGCCAGGGCCTCGCGAAGCGGTTTGACACCCTCTTCGCTGATCTTGAAGCCGCCGCTCTTGGCGGCCGAGACCAGCTTCTGCGTTTCGGCGCTGACCTTGGCGATCGCGGCCTGGTTCAGGCCACCCGCCTCCACGTAGTTGGCCGCCGCGCCCACGGCGGCGCCGATCGAGAAGTTCGGTGCCGCCTGTCCGCCGTCCGCTTCGAAAGCCATCGTCCGCCCCACTGCATCGTCTGCTCGCCCGTGCGTACCGCCCGGCAGTCTACTAGCCGAGCACTCGGCGCAACGCCGATCGAGCCTATTCGCCGATCACCGCGGAACGCGCCCGAACTGTGACGAAACGGGCTTCACCCCGGTTCCCGGCTGCTCAGAACTGGCCTTCGAGCTGGGTGTACAGCTGCTGCGCGATCCTCGCGTTGTCGGCCGGAGCGTAGGTCAGCCAGCTTTGCCCGTCGGCCGCCTGACGCGAGGTCATCATGAACCGGCCGGCTTCGGTGTCGAACCACGCCAGCGGCGGGAAGGCCTGGCCGCCGCGGATGAACACGCTGAACTGGCCCACGCGTGTCTTCGGCTTCTCGAACATCCGCTCCACGTGGCGCTGCTGGGGGTTCGACCCGTGGGAGCGGGGACCGCTGACCTTGGCGAAGGGGTCGTACGCGTCGTCGTTGCGAGGACGCTTCGGCGCACTCGCCGGCTTCGCGATGGTGACGGACTGCCCGGGACCCGCCGGGGTCAGCGGCAGCAGGTCGACGATCGCGGCGACGATCGCGGTCGGCCTGGTCTCCTCGAACACGAGGAGGTTCTCGTCCTGGCGCACGACGACCGCGAACTGGCCGTTCGTCGCGGACCTCGCGAACAGCTGCTTGTCCTTGTCCATCTGCGCGACCGCCCATACGGCGAGCTGCGGTTGGACGAACGTGGCGAGCGCGAGTTCGACGTCGGCGTCGAGCCTTCCGCCGCGCATCATGCCGCGGCCTTCGAGGTCACGGAAGACGGCCTCGCGCACCATCGCGCGCTGATCGGTCGTGGTGCCGATGTGCGGGACCTCGAACGGGACCGGCGCCGGGCCGAACCGGCCGTGTTCGAGCAGGATGTCCACCGCCGCCAGCGACAACGAGAACGAATGCGGCATCGCCATTTCCCCCCGCGGGTGTCTTGTTCGTCGGGATGAACGTAGTCCACGCACCCGGTACGCCCGCAGCGAACCCGCTTGCCCGGCCGTGATCAGTGCTGGTGCCATGGGTTCATGGCAGACCAGAAACCCGCGCTCGTACTCCATCTCGCCGCCGGTGGCGAGCCGCTCCTCTTCGCGCTCACGACGGAAGAAACCGAACGGCTCACCAAGGATCTTTCGCACTTCGTACGGACCGGCTCGGTCCAGTCGATCCAGACCAAGGACGAGTCGGAGGTGGCGATCAACTTCTCCCACGTCGCCGCCGCCTACATCGACGACCTGAACCGCAAGACCCGGGTGTTCGGCCTCCACTAGCGCCGACGGTGCCCGGGTGGCGGCGCCGCACTCGCGTGATCGGACACGGAACTCGCGTGTCTGAAGACGGAACTCGCGTGATTGGACACCGCACACACGAGTTCCGGCTCCAAACACGCGAGTTCCGGGTTTGAGCACGCGAGTCACGCCTTCGCCCCGGCCGTCAACTCCGGGAAAACAGCTCCAGCAGACCTGTCTTGATCTCCGGGCGGCTGGCGGCGACGAGCAGGAAGGTGGCCTCCCGGACGAGCCGCTGGGGGTGTCGTCCGCCGAGGACCGACGTGCTGCCGTTGGCCGCGACCAGCGCGCCCGCGGCACGGAACGCGAGTTCCGCGCCGGCCGCCCGGGCCGGGGGCAGGGACGGCGGATCGGCGAGGCCCGCGTCGAGCCGACCGCGGACGGCGTCGATTTCGGCCCTGATCCCGGCGGCGACGTCGGCTTTCCCGAGGTCGTCGATGAGCCGGGTGGCGCGGGCGGCCAGGCCGAGCGGGGCGCAGCCGTTGAGCCGGGACGGGAAGGTGTTGCCCGCGACGAACTCCGCGTGCGGGGTCTTCCCGTAGACGCGTTCGTCGGCCACGAAATAGCGGGTGAAGCCGAGGTGCACGGTGGACGTGCCCTGCGCGGCGACGAGGTCGAGCGGCTGGACCTCCACTCCCTCCGCCGCAACCGCGTCGACGGCCGCGCTGATCACGGTGTCGCCGTCCCGGGCGCACAGCTGGAGCAGGTCGATGACACCCCAGCCGCTGACGAACGGGGCTTCGCCGTCGAGCAGGTAGCCGCCCTCGACGCGTTCCGCGCGCAGCCTGGGCGGGGTCGGGATCACCGCGGCGAACGCGGCGCCCGCCTTGAGTTCCCCCTTGAGCAGGGCCGGGAGGTAGCGTTCGCGCAGGTCCGCGCGGTCGGTGGCGGACAGCCCGGCGACCAGGCCGTGGTGCTGGACCCAGGTGAACATCGTGCTGAGGCAGCCGCCCGCCAGGGCTTCGAGGACTCCGACGATCGTCGGGAGGTCGACGCCGGGACCGCCGGCTTCCTGGGGCGCCGCGAGGCCGTAGAAACCTTCGGCGGCTAGGGCGTCGAAGTGACTCGAAGGGACTTCGCCCTTGAGGTCGACTTCGGTGGCTGCCGGGAAGAGAAGGTCATCGGCGAGGGCTTGGGCTCGGGCGACCGGATCCGTCATGAAGTAAGGCTACCCTAACTTCACTCGGCCGTGAGGCGTCTCCGGATGTCATGAGGGGTCCCCATGGGACGAATTTCGTCCTATGGGGACCCCTCATGACACTCTCTGGAGCGAAGCGGGGACTACAGCTTGTAGAGCCGCTTCCAGTTGTCCCGCGACGTCAGCTCGGGCATGGAGCGCTTGTACTGCTCCTGCACCGCCGCGCCTTCCTTACGGAGCCGCTGGATGACCTTGGCACCCTTCCGCGCCAGGTCGAACATCTTCGCGCGGTCGTACGAGCGGACCCGCACGCCTTCCTGCGAAGCGTCGGTGACGACGGCGGTGTCGAAGGTCGCGACGTGCCACCAGTGGGCCTCGTCGATCGGGATAGCGCCGAGCGAGTGACGGCTGCGGCCGAGCACCCGGTCGAGGATCCGCTTGATCAGCACCAGGCGCTGCATGCTGGGCCGCGGCGCGCTGTTGATGATGCCGATGTCGTTCGACGCGATACCCGGGACGTCGGTGGCCTTGTGCCGCTTGGTCTCGGGGTACTCGTCGCGGATCCGGCGGATCTCCTTCATGGCGGCGACGCCGCCGTCACGCAGGACCTCCGGCCCTTCGAGGAAGTCCTCGACGGCCTTGATCAGCGTGGCGGACAGGCCGTACTGCATGCCGAGCAGGTACCGGACCAGCTGCGCGACGAGCACGCGCGAGAGCAGGTTCAGGTTGAACGGCGAGTGCAGCGCGGCGGTGATGATCGAGTTCCGCAGGTTGAAGTAGCGGTGCCACTCGTCCCAGTCCTTCCAGTGGAAGTCGGCGTGCCAGACGCCGGCGCCCGGAAGGGTGACCGTGGGGAAGCCCGCGCCCCGGGCGCGGTAGCTGTACTCCGCGTCGTCCCACTGGAAGAAGAACGGCAGCGGGTAGCCCGTGGCCTTGACGACCTCGTACGGGATCAGGCACGACCACCAGCCGTTGTACCCGGCGTCGAGGCGGCGTTCCTGGCGGTTCGGCTTGAGGGTCTCCTCGTCGACGCCGAGCAGGTCGGCGGTCGAGAGCGAGTGCGTCACCGGCTGGCCGGGCTCCAGCGTGTTCAGCCGGGCGTACTCGGCGCCGACGTGCAGCTGGTTCGGGTGCAGCAGGTTCAGCATCTGCCCGCCGACGATCACCGGGTTGACCGTGCGGTTGGAGAACGCGGTCATCCGGATCACCAGATCCGGCTCCAGCAGCACGTCGTCGTCCATGAACAGGACGTTCGCGTGCTCGGTCTCGGTGTGCCCGGCGACCTCGTAGAGACCGCGGGTGAACCCGCCGGCGCCGCCGAGGTTCGGCTGCTTGATGTAGTGCAGCTTGTCGCCGAGGTCCTTCGCGACCTGCTCGAAGCCGTCGCGCGACTCGACGAGGTCGGTGCCCTGGTCGGCGACGTAGATCGCGTCGAGCGTTTCCAGCGAGGAGACGTCGGCGGCGAGCGCCTGCAGGTTCGACAGGCAGTCGTCGGCACGGTTCATCGTGCAGATGGTCACCGCGGTCGGGCGGATCTTCTCCGGGGCCTCGACCGTCCAGCGGACCTTCTCGACACGCAGCGACTGGCCACCCTCGGTCTCGAGGTCGAGCCAGAGCGCGCCGCCGTCGTAGAACTTGTCGAGCTTCGCGGCGAGCGTCACCTTCTGCTGCTTCGCGCCCGCGACGACCTCGGCGGCGACCACGCGCGAGTCGCCCTCGATGTCCGAAGCGCCGACGGACAGCTGACCGTCACCGGTGACGACGGCCTCGACCTGGACCTCGGTCACGTCGGTCCAGCGCTGCCAGTAGCTCGCGGGGAAGCGTCCGAAGTAGGTGTTGCCGGACACCTTCGACGCCGGCTCGATGGCGATGCCCGCGCGCTCGCGCACGGCACTGCCCCATTCGAGCTCGGCGTAGAGGTCCTTGCTGACGATGGGGGCCGGGCCGGCGTAAAGCCCGCGCTGCGCGGTGAGACGGCCCTGCGGGGTGCGTTCCGCGAAGCGGGTGTCGTCGACAGTGCTCACCATGGCGCTCGGGGCCTCTCCGGTGACGGCGGCTTTACCGGGCATGAATCCTCAGTTCTCCTCTGTGCTTGACACGACTGTGCTGACGGTGGCGCGGGGCTCGCGGAAGACGACCCACTTGAGCATGACGAAATTGATCACGGTCGCGGTTGCCTGCGAAACGACCCAACCGAAAGTGGCCTTCCAGGCCGAGTCCGGCAGGACGTGCAGCATCGTGCGGTTGACGCCGACGGCGACGAGGAACGTCACGGCGTACAGAGCCACGAAGCTACCGATCTGACGTGCGCCCTCCTGGCGTCCACCGGCGAAGGTGAACTTGCGGTTCAGGAAGAACGCGGTCGTGGTGCCCACGATGAAGCTGAGCGCGCGGGCGATGTCCACCCACGGCGTCGCGTCCATTCCGAGGGCACGGAGCCCCTGGTAGACGCCGAAATCGACCAAGGCGCAGAAGCCGCCGATGAGGCCGAAGCGGATGAGCTGCCCGAGCAGCCCAGGGGAGGACGGCTCTGCTGCCGTCGCACCGGCTTTCGGGTCGGTCGCCACCACTGCTCTACCTCATAAACTGCTGGGGCTGATGCGCAAAGTGTAGAAGCGAGCACTTCAGGGTCACGTTCCGGGCAGTGTTCGGCGTGGTTACCCTGGTCGGCGTGACCCAAGCACCCAAGACACAGCGGCAGTCGCTCATGGGCTGGGCAAGGACGTCGCCGAGCATCGCGGACGTCCTGAGCACCCCCGACGTGGAGGCCATCGCCAAGGCGGTGACCCAGGCCGGGGAACGCGGGGTCATCGCGCGTGGTCTCGGCCGGTCCTACGGCGACCCGGCGCAGAACGCGGGCGGCCTGGTCGTCGACATGACCGCGCTGGACCGCATCCACTCGATCGACCCGGACTCCGGCATCGTCGACCTCGACGCCGGGGTCAGCCTCGACAAGCTGATGCGCGAGGGCCTGCCGTACGGCCTGTGGGTCCCGGTGCTGCCGGGCACCCGCCAGGTGACCATCGGCGGCGCGATCGCCAACGACATCCACGGCAAGAACCACCACTCGGCAGGCAGCTTCGGCAACCACGTGGTGTCGCTGGACCTGGTCACCGCCGACGGGCAGGTGCGCACGATCACGCCGGACGGCCCCGACGCGGAGCTGTTCTGGGCGACCGTGGCGGGCATCGGCCTGACCGGCATCATCGTCCGGGCCAAGATCCGGATGACCAAGACGGAGACGGCCTACTTCAAGGCCGACATCCAGCGCACGGCGAACCTCGACGAGACGTTGGCGCTGGTCACCGACGGTTCCGAGGACAACTACACGTACTCGTCCGGCTGGTTCGACTCGATCTCCAGGGGTGCGAAGCTCGGCCGCGCGGCCTTCCAGCGCGGCTCGCTCGCCAAGCTGGACGAACTGCCGCCCAAGCTGCGGGCCGACCCGCTCAAGTTCAACCCGGGCACGCTGGCGACCCTGCCGGACGTGTTCCCGAACGGGCTGGCGAACAAGCTGTCGTTCTCCGCGATCGGCGAGCTGTACTACCGCAAGACCGCGAAGAACGCGCGCGATCAGATCCAAAGCCTGACCGCCTTCTACCACCCGCTCGACCTGTTCGGCGAGTGGAACCGCGCCTACGGCTCCAAGGGTTTCCTCCAGTACCAGTTCAGCACGCCGCTGAACGCGCACGAACCGCTGCGCCGGATCATCCAGAAGGTCGCGGACTCCGGGCACGTGTCGTTCCTCAACGTGTTCAAGCAGATGGGCGAGGGCAACCCGGCGCCGCTGTCGTTCCCGCACCCCGGCTGGATGGTCTGCCTCGACTTCCCGATCAAGGACGGGCTGAGCCGGTTCTGCCAGGAGCTCGACGAAGACGTGCTCGCGCTCGGCGGCCGTCTGTACACGGCGAAGGACTCGCGCACCTCCGCGGAGAACTTCGCGAAGATGTACCCGCGTCTCGAGGAATGGCGCAAGGTCCGCGCTTCCGTTGACCCCGAAGGCGTTTTCGCCTCTGACATGTCCCGAAGGTTGGAACTGTGATCGACGCTGTGGGCAACCCCCAGTCCCTGCTGCTGCTCGGCGGCACCTCCGACATCGCGCTCGCGATCGCGGAGAAGTACCTGGCCGAGCGCCCCCTCCGGGTCGTGCTGGCCGGACGACAGTCCTCCCGGCTCGACGCGGCCGCGCAGCGTCTGAAGGACAAGGGCGCCGAAGTGTCCACCGTGGACTTCGACGCCAAGGCCCTGGACTCGCACCCCGCCGTGCTGGACAAGGCGTTCGAGGGCGGCGACATCGACGTCACCGTCGTCGCGTTCGGCCTGCTCGGCGACCAGGAAGAGCTGTGGCAGGACCACGCGAAGGCCGTCGAGGCGGCGACCGTGAACTACACGGCCGCGGTTTCGGTGGGTGTCGCGCTGGCGGACAAGCTGAAGAAGCAGGGCCACGGCAAGGTCATCGCGCTGTCGTCGGTCGCCGGTGAGCGGGTCCGCCGGTCGAACTTCGTCTACGGCTCCTCCAAGGCCGGTTTCGACGGCTTCTACCTGGGCCTCGGCGAGGCGCTGGCGGAGTTCGGCGTGCAGATCACCGTCGTCCGCTCGGGCCAGGTCCGGACCAAGATGACCGAAGGCATGAAGGACGCCCCGCTGACGGTCGACGCCGAGCAGGTCGCCGAGACCTCGGTCGCCGCCTCGCGGGCCGGCAAGGAACTGGTGTGGTCGCCCGCGCCGTTCCGCCTGGTCATGTCCGCCCTGCGGCACATCCCCCGGCCGATCTTCCGGAAACTCCCGATCTAGGGAACGAGCTCACACCTCGATTCGTCTCACCCGGGCACGGAGAAAATCCGTCCCCGGGTTGAGAGGAATCGATGGCTGACCAGGAAGCCAAGCTCGACGCGGCCATCCGGTCGTTTCAGGAGCAGGCCGCCAAAGCAGCGGAACTGAAGGACAAGATCGCCGGGCTGCGCGGATCCGCGCGCAACGCCGACGGCTCGGTGACGGTGACCGTCGCCCCGTCCGGCGCGCTGCTGGGACTCCAGCTGTCCCCCAAGGCGATGAACCGCACGCACACCGCGCTGCAGCAGGACATCCTGAACGCGATCAGGGAAGCGACGCAGCAGGCCGCGGCCGCGATGCAGCAGACCGTCCAGCCGATCCTCGGCGATCGCGCGGAGCAGTTCAAAGAGGCGTTCAACGCCCACGTCGAACCGCTCGGGCCGAGTACTCCCCCGCCCGCGGAAACCCTCGCCGGACCCGCCGCGCCCGTTCAGCAGCAGCCTGTCCGCACCCAGCGTCCCTCGCGTCCGGCACCCAGCGACGACGAAGACTTCGGCGGCCCGATCCTGCGGAGGGACTCATGACCGGCTTCGGCGTCCAGACGGAAGCGCTCACCGCGCACTCCACGGGGTCCAAAGAGGCCTCGGGGAACTTCGGCAGCCTCGCAAGCCTGCTGGAGCAGGCCAGGGTCTCCGACGACTGCTTCGGCCCGCTCGGCGAGCTGATGGCGTTCAAGTACTTCGAGAGTCTCCAGGAATGTCAGGACCTCGCCGAGCAGGCGAAGTCCTTCATGGACCAGATCGCCGACAAGACCACCACCGCGGCGAAGACCTACCTCGAGCACAACCAGGGCACCGCCGAGGTCATCACCGGGCTCGGCGCCGGGCTGGACGACGGCGGCAGCGGCCCCGGCAGCCTGAGCGACCTCAACAGCGCGGGCGACTCGGGCCGTAAAGGCTTCTGGGAGCAGAACGGCGGCTACGGCAGCTCGTGGGTCAGCACGTCCTCGGACGTCGCCAGGGCGAGCAGCCCGCCGGACGTCGCGATCGCGGCCGTGCACGCGCGGATGGAACAGCTCCAGCTCGTGATGAGCCCTGGACAGTCCTTTTTGGACAACGGGCTCGGCTTCCTGATCGGGATCGTGATCAGTCCGCTGGTCGAGCTGGTGCTGGAGCCCGCGATCGGCGACCCCGAGCAGATGCGCAGCACCGCCAAGGGCTGGGAGCAGACGGCCAAGTGGCTCGACGGCGTCGCCGAGCACGAGCAGAAGCGCGCCGACGGCACCAAGGAGGCCTGGAAGGGCCAAGCGGGCGACGCGTTCCGCGGCCAGATGACCGAATTCTCGGGCGGCGCCAAGGCGTTCGCGAACGACGTCCGCGGATTGCAGCAGATCCTGGAGATCGCCGCCGACCTGTTCGACGCGTTCGTCGAGATCGTCATCGACATCATCCAGGAACTGGTGATGGGCCTGATCATCGAGTGGCTGGCCGCGCTGGCCGCCTCGTGGATCACGGCGGGCGCCTCGGTCGGCGCGGCGGGCGCGGCCACGGCCGGCCAGGTCGCGGTGACCGGCGGACGGCTCGGGATGAAGGTCAAGCAGCTGCTCGGCAAGCTCAAGCCGTTGATCGAGAAGCTCGAAGACATCCTGAAGATGCTCCGCAACGGGCCGCTCAAGAAGGTCGTCGAGCGCGCCGAGGGCCTGCGTGACGGCAACTGGCTGCAGAAGCGGCTGGCCGACCAGATCGACAAGAACCCCCTCGCGAAGATCGTCACGAAGGCCAACCCGACGACGGGGGCCTCGAAGACGGCCAACAAGTTCGCGGACCGGTTCGGCGTCGGCGGCGAGGGCTCGGACGCGCTCACCACGAACCTCACCGAGGCCGGGCTCCGGGCGATGGGCATGAGCGGGACGACCAGTGTCGGAAAGGCCGCTTTCCGCGGCAGTGCCGGTAACCTGACGGAGCTGGGCGTCGAGCAAGGCGTCAAGGCCGGCTACAACGAGTCGCAGGATTCGTCGTCCGAGGAAGAGCGCCGCGCGGCGACCGACAGAGGGTTCACGATCGAAGAATGAATCTCGGCTACCCGCTCGGGGCGGCGTCGCAGGCCCTGCCTTCGCTGGACCCGGGCGAACGGTTGCTGTGGGCCGCGTACGGCCGCACGCTGAACTACGACGTACGCGGCCTCGATCCCTGGGGTGTCCCGAAGAAGAGCGTGCTCGGGAAGTTCGGCTCGGGCGCGGCGAACTTCGCCGGTGACATGGTCAGCGCCGCGCTGGGCGGTGGCGATGACGGCGGCGCGTCGAATCCGCCGTCGCCGCAGGTCATCGTCCTCGGTGAGCAGGGCGGCATCGCGCACGCGGCGGTGCGGGAGCTGTCCACCAGCGGTTCGCTTTCGCGGCTGTGGGCGTTGACCAGCACGCGGCTGCTCGTGCTGGAGCGGGTCGTCCCGCCGCCGGAAACGCCCTCGAAGAAGTCGTTCATGTCGAAGGCGATCGGGTTCGGCAAGGACATCGCCGCGATCATGACCACGAAGACCTACGGCGAGAACGCCGCGGGCGTCCCGATCGCGCGGCACGAGATGGTGCCGCGCGCCGGGATCCCGCGCGATCGGATCGCCGGTTTCGCGGTCGCCGAACACGGCAAGAAGAAGCGTCCGTGTCTGCGCGCGTCCTTTGTGGACGGATCCGGGATGGATTTCTTGTTCGACTGCGACGATCCCCGGCAGTTCGCTTGGCTCTATTCGGTGACGGTGAACTGATGGAGAACACCCTTCCGATCGCGAAGTCCGTCGACGAGATCGTCGAACGGGAACTGCACCAGTTCTGGCTCGCGCCCGGCGAACGCCTGATCATCGGCTGCCCGCCCGCGCACGGCTACGTGGGCCTCCTGCTGGACGGAAAGCTCACGCTGCCCTACGAGCCGTCACGGGAAACCCCTGCGGTGACAGGGAAAACGCGGTGGCCGCTGCCCGCGCCGGACGTCCTCGAAGGCGACTGGACCGACGACCCGACGATCGCCTACTGGGTCGTCGCGCGTTCGACGGAGCAGACAGCCGCGCGGCTCGCGGACCACCTCGCCGGGGGCAAGGGTGAGGCGCGGCTGACGCTGTCCGACCGGCGGCTGGCCGTCGTGTACCCGGCGAAGCTGCTGGAGGGCGAGGATCCGGCCCAGCCTTTTCGGACCTTCGAAGAGATGCCGTCGGGGGTCGTGCGTTCGGTGACCGCGCTGTACCTGGGTCGGAGTTTCCCGCCGCGGCCGGTGCTCCAGTTCGTCTTCGCCGACGGGTCCGTGGTCTACCAGCGGGACCTGCTGGCGGTCACGCGAGCCGACCGCGCCCACTCACGCCGCTGACCTCACGCATTTAGTCCTCTGAATGCGGTAGTTCGCGAACCCAACTACCGCATTCAGAGGACTAAATGCGTAAGGGGCTAGCGGGCCGAGAGCAGGTAGAGGCTTTGGGTGCCCATCCACGGCGAGTGGATCGTCCAGGTCGCGAGGGCGTTCGCCGGCGGCGCCTTGCGGGTGGTGGCCAGCACCAGATCCGGGGTCGCGGGCGGGACGCTGTGGTCGAAGAACCGGAAGTTCGCCGCCAGCAGCGCCTTGCCGAGCTCGCTGCTGCGGTTCTTCGTCTCGGTGATCGCCGGGTCGACCGAGCCGCGGTCGGAGAACTGGTCGACGATGTCGCAGTCGCAGGAGTAGGCGAGCGCGCCGACCTCGCCCGCGCTCTCCACCTTGCGCCCCTTGGTCAGTTCGGCCAGTTGCGAGCCGATCCGGCGGTACTCGTCGGACGCCGCGTGGTTACTGGTGATGGGCGCGAACCGGCGCGGCAGCTCGGGAGTGGCGTAGGCGAAGGCACTTAAGAGCAGGAACGCGCCGGCGAGGATCCCCGCGCCGAGCCGAGCCCGGCCAGGGACGGCGCAAGCGGCCGCGGCGAGGAAGACCGTCGCGCCGACGATGCTCGGCGCGTAGTACCAGTGATACGGCGGGACGTTCAGCCAGCAGTAGGCCAGATAATGCGCCGCACCGGCGATCGCGAGGGTCGCGAACGGCGCCAGGCGCTTCGCCCGCTCCGAACCGCGACGGTAGTGGAACGTCCACAGTAGACCGGCGAGCCCGCCGATCACGAGCGGCAGAAAGGAAAGTGTCGCCGCCAGTGGGAAGTTGCGCCAGTACAGCAGCGGGCCGTTGGTGAAGCTGAACGGTCCCCACGAGCGCTGCATGATCTTGATGACCAGGGTGTCCGGCACCGCCGAACCCAGGGTCAGCCAGCTGAACCCGAACCACGGCAGCATCACCGCGAGCGCGGCGAACGTCATCCGCCAGATGCCCACCCAGAATTCGCGGCGCGCGAGGAACAGCACGAACGCGATCAGCAGCAGGTCGATCCGGATCAGCGCGATCAGGCCGATCACCGCGCCCGCGGCGGCGGGACGGCGTTCGTGCAGCAGCACCATCAGCCAGACGACGGCCGCCGCGCCGAGGGCGACTTCGAGGCCGACCGACGACAGCAGCAGCGGGTTCACCAGCAGCAGGCCCAGCGCCAGCGGGGCGAACCCGCCGGGGAGACCGGTCGCGGCGCCGATCCAGCGCAGTCCGAGGACGAGCGCCACCTGGCTCGCGACGAAGACGATCCCGGCGGCGAAAACGGCGTCCCGGACGATGAACGTGATCAGCGCCAGCACGAGGACGTTCAGCGGCGACGTCGCGGTGTTGGCGGTGCCGTCCTCGATCAGGCCCCAATGGCCGTGGAAGGCGAGGTTCTTCGCGTACGACAGCGTGATGTACGTGTCGTCGATCAAATGCCCGCTGACCAGCACGAACACCAGGGCCGAAGCGACCGCCGCCCCGGCGGGCAGCACCCAGGGGCGGGTCAGGACGGCGACTCCCGGCAGCGCACCGGAGGCCTGGGGCAGTTCAGCGGAGGCGCTTCGCATCACGAGTACGGTACACGCTGCCGTGATGATTCCGTTATCTACCCTCCGTGGGACTCGTCACCTGCGACGGTCCCACGGACGGATGATCATCGGTTCCCGTCGTGACGCCAGCCGCGGTCACCAGGGCCGCCATGGAAGTCACGGTGTGCGCCGGGACCGTCCTGACCACGGTGTTCACGGGAGAAACCGGGCCGGTCGCCGTCACGGGAAGCCAGGCCGACGGCGGTGCCGATGACGCCGCCGCCGAGGATGAAGCCGAGGAGGCCGACCGCGGCCAGTTGTGTCGCGCGGTGCCCGGCGAAGCGACGGAAACCGCCCTTCTTCGGCGGAGCCTGCTGCGCGGGCACCCACCCGGGCGGCGGCCCGGCGGGCGCGGCGGAGGTTTCGGCAGGACGCTCGTCGGGTTTCTTCGCGGTCTCGTCACCGACGGCGGGCTGCTCGACCGTCTTGTCCTCGTCTTCGGACGGCCGCTGCGGGTCGCTCATCTTTCGCTCCTAGGTCGATGGGAGCAGGTGTCCTACCCGCTCCCACCACCGAGGATGCGTGCGCAACCTGTGGATGCGCTGTGTCCGAGCTGTCGAATCAGAGGTAGAACGACAGGAACAGCGTGACGACCCAGCTCGCGCCGAGCACCTGGAGCACGCGGTCCTTGAGCGCGATCTCCTCGGGCTCGCCCGCGTTGCCGCCGTCGACGTCGACGGCGTAGCGCAGGACCGCGACCACGAACGGGACCATCGAGACGACCGCCCAGACCGAGTCGTGCTCGACCTGGCGGATCTCGAACGCCCACAGGCAGTACGACATGATCAGGATCGCCGCGGACGTCGCCCAGACGAACCGCAGGTAGCTCGCCGAGTACTTCTTGAGCGAAGACCGGATCTTCGCCCCGGTGCGCTCGAAGAGCATGATCTCGGCGTAGCGCTTGCCCGCCACCATGAACAGCGAGCCGAACGCGGTGACCAGCAGGAACCACTGCGACATCGCGATACCGGCGGCCACACCACCGGCGATCGACCGCATCAGGAAGCCCGAGCCGACGATGGCCAGATCGACCACCGGCTGGTGCTTGAGCCCGAAGCAGTAGCCGAGCTGGACGGCTTCGTAGACCGCCAGCACGACCGCGAGCTGCCAGCTGGCGAAGAACGAGATGCCGAGGCCGAGGGCGAAGAACACGACCGCCGAGACGTAGGCCACCGGGACCGGCACGATCCCGGCCGCGATCGGCCGGTTCCGCTTGGTCGGGTGCGCCTTGTCGGCCTCGACGTCGACGGCGTCGTTGATGAGATAGACCGAGGAGGCCACCAGCGAGAACGCCGCGAAGGCGATCAGCGCGGCGATCAGCAGGCCGGTCCGGTCCGTCGACTTCGAAAAGGCGAAGAACGGCGCGGCGAACACCAGCACGTTCTTCACCCATTGACGCGGCCGTGCCGTCTTGATGATGCCGCCGACGAGACCGCCGGCGATCTTCTTCGGTTCGGCGGCCTCGGCCACGGGTTCTACGTCGTCAGGCTTGGAATCGGCCTTCTCGGTCGTTTCACTCATCGTCGCTTCAGCTTCCTACGTATCAAGCCGCCGACTACGCCCCCAAGGGCCGCTCCGGCCAGAACGTCGGTCGGGTAGTGGACGCCGAGCACGAGCCGGGAGGCCAGCATCGGCGGTACCAGGGCCGGGACCAGGTTACGCCCGGTCAATCCGGAGTAGAGCACCGCCGCCGCCGTAGTCGAGGTCGCGTGCGAGGACGGGAAGCTCAGCTTGCTCGGCGTGGAGACCAGGACCTCGACGCTTCCGTGGTCCGGTCGTGGCCGCCTGACCACGCGTTTCACCGCGATCGACGCGGCGTGCGCGCCGACGACGCCCGCCGCCGCGACCAGCCAGTCCTTGCGCCGCTTCTTGTCCACCGCGGCCCCGACGAGCCCCAGCGCGAACCATCCCGCGCTGTGCTCGCCGAAGTGCGAAAGACCCCGTGCCGCCTTGACCGTGACATCGCTCTTCAGGACGCCCTGCACCTTCGACAGGACAGCCACTTCACCCGTGGGCGCGCCCTTCTCAAGCATCGAGGGACCCGTCGAGAGGCGCGCCATCGGTCAGGTGCGGCGCGATCTTGTTGTCGAACGCGGACAGCGCCGAGCCGATGGCCATGTGCATGTCGAGGTACTTGTAGGTACCGAGACGGCCGCCGAACAGCACGTTCTTGTCCTTGGCCTCGGCCTTCGCCAGCTCGCGGTAGGCCTCGAGCTTCTCGCGGTTCTCCGGGGTGTTGATCGGGTAGTACGGCTCGTCGGCCTCGCCGGCGAAGCGGGAGTACTCGCGGAACACGACCGTCTTGTCGTTCGGGTAGTGCTTGCGCTCCGGGTGGAAGTGCCGGAACTCGATGATCCGGGTGTAGGGCACTTCTTCGTCGTTGTAGTTGACGACCGAAGCTCCCTGGAAGTCGCCGGTCTCGACGACCTCGGACTCGAAGTCCACCGTGCGCCAGGTGAACCGGCCCTCGGAGTAGCCGAAGTAGCGGTCCAGCGGCCCGGTGTAGACGGTCGGGGTGCCGGCGGGGATGTGCTCGCGGACGTCGAAGTAGTCGACGTTCAGCCGCACCTCGATGTTCTCGTGCTCGGCCATCTTCTCGAGCCACGCGGTGTAGCCGTCGACCGGCAGACCCTCGTAGGTGTCGTTGAAGTACCGGTTGTCGAAGGTGTAGCGGACCGGGAGCCGGGTGATGATGTCGGCGCCGAGGTTCTTGGGGTCGTTCTCCCACTGCTTGGCCGTGTAGCCACGGATGAACGCCTCGTACAGCGGGCGGCCGATCAGCGAGATCGCCTTCTCTTCGAGGTTCTGCGCGTTCGCGGTCTCGAACTCCGACGACTGCTTGGCGATCAGCTCGCGGGCCTCGTCCGGCGTGTGGGACTTGCCGAAGAACTGGTTGATCAGCGCCAGGTTCATCGGCAGCGGGTAGACCTGGCCCTGGTACTTGCCGAACACCCGGTGCTGGTAGTTCGTGAAGTCGGTGAAGCGGTTGACGTACTCCCACACACGCTTGTTCGAGGTGTGGAACAGGTGCGCACCGTAACGGTGCACCTCGATCCCGGTCTCCGGCTCGGCTTCGGAGTAGGCGTTGCCACCGATGTGATGGCGCCGCTCCAGCACGAGGACCTTCTTGCCGAGCTCGGCCGCGGCCCGTTCGGCCACGGTCAGCCCGAAGAATCCGGACCCGACCACGATGAGGTCGTAGCCGGCGAAATCGGCTTCAGTAATCTTGTCGGGGTTCGTGTGCGCGCTCACGGGCGTCGAGGGTACGCAGGTCACCTCCGTGCCCTGCACCGAGCACCGGTTTTCACCTTCGACAGACACATTTAGGAAGCAGTGCCTACTCCGGACACCTTCTGGTCGTATTTCGGTGCGACCATCACGTACCTCGCCGTGCTGGCGGTCCCCGGCGGACTCGTCGGCCGGGCCGCGGGCCTGCGCGGCTGGGCCCTCGCCGGGCTGGCCCCGCTGTTGTCCTACACGGTAACCGGGCTGGCCGGTCCGTGGCTGGCACTCGCTGGCGTGTCGTACAACCCCCTGACCGTGGCGGCGGTCACGGCCGTGCTCGCCGGGATCGGGTTCGGTCTCAGAAAGCTGGGGCAGAGCCGCGGCTGGATCAAGCCGGGCGCCGAAGATCCGCCGACGAAGTGGCACCCGCGTGCGCACTACGCCGTCGCGGCCTGCGTCGCGCTGGCCGTCGGCATCTCGATCCTCGTGGTGCTCTCGGCGCGCGGCGGGACGACCGCGGTGTTCCAGCGCTGGGACACCGTGTTCCACGCGAACGGCATCCGCTACATCGCCGAGACCGGCGACGGCTCGCTGACCGGCATGGGCACCGTCAACTGGTACCCGGACGGCTCGTTCTACCCGAACGCGTACCACCTGGTCGGCTCGCTCGTGTACTCGATCTCGGGGACGACGATCCCGGTCACGCTGAACGCCATCACCATGCCGGTCGCCGGGATCTTCGCGCTGTCGATGGTCGCCCTGATCCGCCAGCTCGGCGGACGGGCGGTGTTCGCGGGGTGCACGGCCCTGGTGGCCGCCGCGGCCACCACCGGCGCGTACGAGTCGGTGTCGAGCGGGCTGCTGCCGTTCGCGCTCGGGATCGTGCTGACGCCGCTGGCCGTGGTCGCCTTGGCCCGGTTCCTCGCGCGGCCGGGCCTGGACACCGGCTACGTGCTCGCGCTGACCGCCGTCGGGTTGCTGGCGGCGCACTCGTCGGCGCTGTTCGGCGCGCTGCTGTTCGCCTTTCCGCTGGTGGTGCAGCGCTGGTACCGCGCGCTGCGGCACAAACCGCTCGACGGCGTGCCGGATGGCCGCCGCGGCTGGCGGGTCATCGGCGGCGACGTCGTCAAGATGGTGCCGGTGATGGCGGGGAGCGCGCTGCTCGCGGCGCCGCACATCCTGGGCGCCCTGAAATTCACTTCGGGTTCATACCCCTATTACGCGTGGGGCTCGCAGCTGCCGGTGCTGAAGTCGCTGGGGCTGCTGGTGACCTTCCGGCAGGTGCTGAGCGCGCCGCAGGTGTGGCTGACGGTGCTGCTGGCGATCGGTGTCCTGAGCCTGTTCCGGCTCGGCCGGATGCGCTGGGTGGGGCTTTCCGCGATCGGCTTCTCGGGGTTGTTCGTGCTGGTCGCCTCGTTCGGCGCGGAACCGTGGGTGATCTCGCTGTCGCGGCCGTGGTGGAACGACCGGTACCGCCTGATGGCGCTCGCCGCGATCCCGCTCTGCCTGCTGGCCGGGCACGGGATGGCGGAGCTGCAACGCTGGTTCGCGAAGTGGGCGAGCGGGCGCTCCTGGGTGAAGAGCCGTCCCGCGCTGCCCGCCCGGCTCGGGCTGGCGACCGCCGTGTTCGTCGTGGCCGCGTCGGCCGTGCTGACCAAGGGCTTCTACACCGAGTCGAACGCGCACGCGGTGTCGTTCCTGTACTACAACGGGCCCGAGGGCGAGGTCACGCCGCCGGTCAGCGCCGACGAACTGGCCGCGATGAACGAGCTGACCAAGATGAACATCGGACCGGACGAGAAGGTGCTCAACGAGCGCTTCGACGGGACGGCCTGGCTGTACGCGATCACCGGCATCCACCCGGTCGCCGGGCACTACGACCCCGGTGTGCCGCCGCCGGACGCGAAGTACCTGGCGCTGCATTTCCGGGACTACGACACCGACCCCGAGGTGCAGGCCGCGGTGAAGCGGCTGAACATCAAGCACGTGCTGATCGGGAGCACGCCGATCAAGATCGGCGAGCCGCCGGCGCCGGGGCTCCGGGATCTGGACGGGCTGAACTTCCTGCGGAAGGACTTCGGCAACGCGGGCGCTTCGATCTACACCCTGACCCGCTAGACGACCTGACCCGTCGACGTGGGCTGAAGGGCGCTTTCCCCGCATGCGACGCGGTGAAAGCGCCCTTCGCCGCGTGAGAGGCGAGGACGGTTCTGGCGGACGCGTGTTTGACTACCCACTGGTGTGGCTGGCGAGCGTGGAGGATCCGGGACGTTGAACGTCCCAATTCCTTCACCGTCGCGCCCTGGCAGCCGCGGAACCATCACTCACGCCCAGTTCAGGCGTGGGTAGGTAAACACCGGTCCGCTCTGACCGTCCTCGCGTATCTGGATGCAGCACTCGGGTGTTCCGCCGCTGAGCACGCGAGATCCGGCTCCAATCACGCGAGATCCGGCTTCGATCACGCGAGTGACGTGCCGCGTCACCAACGCGCCCGAAACACCACCGTCGAGCCTCAGTCCACAGCACTAACGTCTCGATCGCCGGGTTCGAAGACGTGACTCGCGTGCTCGGACACGTCACTCGCGTGATTGGGGACGTGACTCGCGTGACTCGCGGGCCGAAAGTTCAAGGCTCGCGTGGTCGCGGACTGCCCCTGCCGCGACCACGCGAGCCTCAGTCCCCCATTCACCCCCGGGGTGACCCATGAGGGGCAGCCGCTGAAGGGCCGCACCCACTCGCTGTACTCATCCCTCAGACGACCGTGGGACGGACCTGGTTGAGCGGAGCCGCCGATGTCACCCGATCGGCCTAGAGGTTCCTGCCCTGTAGTACCGGGAGTACGTCGCTGACGACCTCTTCGAGGGTCGACTCGCGGCCGACGTAATAGTCCCCGGACCGCGGCCAGTGCGTGACGATGTCGGTGAACCCGAGTTCACCGGCCCGCCCGGCGGCGTCGGTGAACGCGCCCACGCTGGAGAGGGAGAAGACGGGCGCCGAGTCGAGGCTCAGGAACCGCTGAACGCCCGCCTTGTCCCGGCCGACGGCGTCGAGCCGCTCGTCGAAGGTCTTCACGAGTTCCGCGACGCCCTTCCACCACTCGTCCTGGGTCTCCGCCTTGATGCCGGTGGTGGCCCAGCCCGCGCCGAACCGCGCGGCGAGCGTCATCGTGCGCGGGCCGTTCGCGGCCACCAGGAACGGCAGCCGTGGCCGCTGCACGCAGCCGGGCAGGTTCCGGGCACCCTTGGCCCGGTAGTAGTCGCCCTCGAAGTCGAAACCGTCGGTCATCAGCAGTCCGTCGAGCGCTTCGACGAACTCGGTGAAGCGGTCCGTGCGTTCCTTGGCCGACAGTTCGGGGCCGTCGAGCACGGCGGCGTCGTAGTGGGTGTGCGGGACGCCGGCGCCCACGCCGAGGATGAACCGGCCGTCGGAGATGTCGTCGAGGGTGGTCAGCTCGCGGGTGAACGGCACCGGGTGCCGCGCGACCGGCGACGCGACGAAGGTGCCCAGTCTGATCCGCGACGTCACCATGGCGGCCGCCGTCAACGTTGGCATCGCACTGAACCACGGGCCGTCGACGAGGTTTCGCCAGCCGAGGTGGTCGTACGTCCAAGCGTGGTCGAAGCCGTATTCCTCGGCGGCCCGCCATTTCGGCTCGGCCGCCCACCAACGATCTTCCGGAAGGATCACGATGCCTACGCGCACACCCGGGAAGGTACTGGTCCAGACCGACCCTTCGCCCGATGGGCGGATCTTCGGGGACAATGCGCGAGTGGAAAAACCCCTCTTGATCGCCTCCGACGTCGACGGAACCCTGCTCGGCCCGATGGAGGCCCTGACCGAACGCACGATCGGCACCGTCCGGCGGGTCACCGAGGACGGAGTCCCCTTCGTGCTGGTCAGCGGCCGTCCGCCGCGCTGGATCGCCCCTATCGCGAACCCGCTGGACCTGACCGGGTACGCGGTCTGCGCGAACGGCGCGGTGCTGTACGACATCGGGGCGGACCGGATCGTGGCCGTCCACGGCATGCTGGAACCGACGCTGCTGCACGACGCCGTGAGTGCTCTTGATCACGCTCTTCCCGGCTGCCGGTACGCCGCCGAGCGGATCGGCGAGTCCGCGCTCGACGAGGAAATGCGCAACTTCGTGATCGAACCGGACTACCACAACCCGTGGGGTGACAACGAGGGCACGCAGGCGCCGCGGGCCGAGGTGCTCGGGCATCCGGCGATCAAGCTGATGATCAGCAGGCGCGGAATGACCTCGGACGAGATGGCGAGGGCGGCACGCGAGGTGCTCGAAGGTTCGGTCGACATCACCTACTCGACGAACTCCGGCCTGATCGAGGTCTCCGCGCACGGCATCACGAAAGCGACCGGGCTGGCCGAGGTCGCCGAGCGGCTGGGGGTGCCGGCCGGGCGGGTGATCGCGTTCGGTGACATGCCCAACGACATCGAGATGCTCGGCTGGGCCGGGCACGGGGTGGCGATGGCGAACGCGCACCGTCACGTCCTGGACGTCGCCGACGAGGTGACCGCGCCGAACTCCGAGGACGGCGTCGCGCAGGTGCTCGAACGCTGGTTCTGACCCGCGTCGGTCAGGGTGACCGGGGACGGGTCTCGCGTGCTTACAGGCGGAACTCGCGTGCGTAGAGGCGGAACACGCGTGTCTGGAGGCGGAACTCGCGTGATCAGCGGCCTTCGCGGTCGAGCTCGGCGGCCTTTTCCGGCGTCGGCGCGGTACCGCCGAGGTGCGCGGGCAGCCACCAGCGCTCGTCGTCGGAGCCGGGCTTCTCCGGGTAGTCCGCCTGGACGCGCTCCACGAGCGCGGACATCCGCACGCGAAGGTCCTTCGAAAGGACTTCGGCGTCCTCCTCGGCCTTCGGGTGCATCGGCTCGCCGACGAGGATCGAGATCGGGACGTGGCGCTTCGTGAGGTCCTTCGGACGGCCCTTGGTCCACAGCCGCTGCGTGCCCCACAGCGCCATCGGCACGACCGGGACGCCGGCTTCGGCGGCCATCCGGACTGCGCCGGATTTGATGTCCTTCACGGTGAAGGACCGGCTGATCGTGGCTTCGGGGAACACCCCGACGACCTCTCCGGCCTTCAGGCGCTCGACGGCTTCGCGGTAGGACGCGAGCCCCGCGCCGCGATCGACGGAGATGTGGTGCATACCGCGCATGAGCGGCCCGGCGATCCGGTTGCCGAAGATCTCCTTTTTCGCCATGAACCTGACCAGGCGTTTCGCCGGCTGCGCGCCGAGCCCGCAGAAGATGAAGTCGAGATAGCTGACGTGGTTGCAGGCGATGACCGCCCCGCCCGTCGACGGGATGTGCTCGGTCCCCTCCACCCGGATGCGGTTGTCCAGCACCCGGAACATGAGCTTCGCCGCCATGATGACGGGCGGGTAAACGAGTTCGGCCATTCGTCCAGGTTACGCTACCGTAGGGTAACCAACCTACGGTCGCGTAGGTCACAAGCGGCTGCTGACGTCATCACCCCAGGTCACTGCCCTAAAATGTGCTCGTGACGCACGAGACCACCGAAATCACGCTCATGCCGCGAGGAAGACCCGGCGCTCAGCGCCTCTGGGCTTATCTCGCGCTGGGCACGGTGTCCCTGATCAATCTGATCTCCTTCATGCCGAAGTTCCCCAAACCGCATGAAGCGGCCTGGGGCGACGCGCTGAACTACTACCGCATGTCGGAGCAGACCGGCGCGGCCGTGGACAACCCCTTCGCGTTGCGGATGCTGAGCCCGTGGATCATCCACCGCGGCAACCTGCTGACCGGACTCTCGCTCGACGTCCTCTGGGTGGCCTTCACCTTCGTGGTCACGCTCGCCACGGTGATCGTCTTCTTCGAATTCCTGCGCTCGTACCTGAAATTGCAGCTGTTCACGTCGGTGCTCGCCGCCGTCGCGCTGGCCTGCACGTTCTGGTACGCGCCGTACGCCTTCAGCAACCCGTGGCTGGTCGACCCGCTCAACAACCTGCTCTACCTGCTCGCGATCTGGTTCATCCTCAACCGCAAGCTGATCCCGTTCGCGATCGTCATCGTGCTCGGCGCGATCAACAAGGAGACGACGCTCCTGCTGGCTCCGCTGTACCCGCTGATCGCGTGGACGCGCGGCCGGTCGTTCCGTGATCGCGATGTCCTGGGGGGCATCGGCGTGTTCGTGGTCGCCGCCGGGATCTACGTCGGCTACCGGATCTGGGCTCAGAACCTCATCGGCGGCGACTACGGCTTCGGCGCGGGGCAGTCCAACAGCGGCTTGCTCGACAACATCCGCTTCGCGCTCAACGCGGGCAAGGGCACCGGCCAGGTCGAACTGTTCACCACGTTCCACTTCTTCTGGCTGATCTTCGGCTACGGCCTTTACCAGCAGTACCGCCGTCACGGTCTGCGCGCGGAACTGCTGATCGCCAGCATCTGGCTGTTCGCCTGCTGCCTGGCCGGACGGCTCGTCGCGACCGACACGGCGCGGGTCTTCGTGATGATGGCGCCGCTGCTCATCGCGCTCGTCGCCGTCGTGCTCGACCAGCAGCGAGGCGAGGGACGGCGGCTCTGGGTCGGCGCGCTGTTCTTCCTCTACATCGCGGTGAACCTGCGGTTCGTCGGCGGTGCGGCGGTGTTCTGGGTCGACGCCGTCGCGCTCCTGATCTTCGCCGCGTTGGTGTCGTTCCCGGCGACAACGCGGCAGGCGGGTTTCAAGGGCTTCAACGGCTTCCGGCCGCATCAAGGGAGATTGGACGTCGAGGACGACGTCAAATCCTCCTGACGCGCGAAAGTCACCAGCGCCAGGACGACGCCGAGCAGCGTGCAGTACAAGGCGATCGCCTGGTGCTTGACGTTCTCCAAGCCGTCGCCCAGCGCGGCCAGCGCGAACTGGCCGACGGCGACGGCGAGCAGGAAGCCCAGCGCGATGCCCACCGCGTCACGCCGGGCCTTCCAGCCGCGCCAACCGAGCAGGAACCAGATCGGCAGCAGGGCGAAGAAACCCAGTGGCGCCAAGAGTTTCGTGATGGTCGACGCCACCGGGACGCGGTGTTCCTGTGCCTCCGGCGCGAACCCGGCCGACTGGTCGAAGCTGCCGAGGTAGGGCGGGCGCGCGGTGAGCAGATCGCCCGCCGCGCGGTCCAGGATCCCGACGGTGCGCCAGGGATGCGTCGCGAAGTACTCGACGACGTTGCGCCTGCTGATCTGTTCGCGGTACCGCGGGTATTCGGGGTCCATCGTCGCGGGTTTCGGATGCCACCAGCCGTTGCCCGCGTACTGGCCGAACGAAGCGGGCAGCCCCAGCGCGGCGAGGTCGGCCCCGGTGTCGTGCCGACCGTCCACAATGGTCAAGAAGATCGTGTTGAACATGTTGATCTCGCGCGAATCGTCACCAGGACGCGCGGCGAGTGAGCCGTCGGGAAGCTTCGCCGGTTCGACGGTCTGCTGGGCGTACGCCGTGCCTCCGGCGAGCGCGCCGACGACGAACACCGCGGGAAGCCAGCGCTTCAAACCCCTGACTCCGGCCGGGCGGACGAGCAACGCGGCGAGCGCGAGCAGCGGCAGGATCATCAGCGTCTGGACCTTGGCGTTGACCGCGATGACGCCGCCGAAGAGAAGCACGGCCAAGCCCGCGTAGCGCCACCACCCGGGTCGCGCGGACACCAGCAGGCCGCCGACCGCCAGGAGAAGACCGAGGAACGCGGCGCCTTCGCCGAGCACGGAGGCGAAGTAGCCGAAGAACGCGGAGTCCGCGACGACCAGCAGCAGCCCGACAGCCGCGAAGCCTCGGACGCGACGCGAGTACGGCAGCCCGACGACGATCAACGCGACCGCGGCGGCGGCGAGGACGCTGGTGAGCACGCCGAGCACCACCAGGCTCAGTGTCGATTCGAGGCCGAGCAGCCCGCCGATCGACCGCGCGATCCGCGCGAACCAGCTCTGGGTCAGGAGATAGGTGGCGTCGCATTCGCCCGCCGGCGCGGTGTAGGAGAGGCGCACGAACGGCTCCGGCTTGCCCTTCCACGGGATACCCGCGCCGCACAGCACGCGGAAGCCGTCGCCGTTGTCGGCCATCCCGACCGGCCTCGGCACGAGGAAGCGGACGAGCAACACGGTGAGCGCGGCGGCGAACACGCCGAGGCCGAACAGGCGCGAAGAGGAGCCAAGCGCTGCTGGTCGGCTGGGGGAAACGCGTTCGTCGACACTCACGAAGGGCACGGTACGTGGCGGAAATCGGGTGAGCGGTCGAGGGCCGCTCTCACCGAGCGTTCGACGTCCGCCCGCAGGAACACGGTGAGCCAGGACGGCGTTCCTTCACGCGCGAAGGTCGCGACGCGGTACCTCGCGACGTACGCCGGATCGATCACGCAGGACTGCGTCGGCGAGTAGCCGTTGTCGGTGATGACGGCGATCGTCGGATGCCGCCGGGTGACGAGGGTCTCGCCCGCTTCCTCGGTCTGCCCTCGGACGCCGACGATCTGGAGCTGCGTTCCGGCGTGGTAGGACAGCACGCCGGGCGCGGACGTGCTCACGATCGAACCGGGCGGCAGGTAGGCGTCGAGCCAGCGGCCGATCTCCTCCAGTTGCGCTCCGTGGTCGTGCCAGGCGCGCACGCGGGCCAGCATCTCCGGGCTGAACACCGAGACCAGCACCGCGAGCCCGGACAGCGCCATCGCGGCGGCGGGCATCAGCCGCCTGCCCCGCGGACGCGGCCGCGGACTCGGTTTCGCCGTCGCGGTGAGCACGCCGTAGACCGATACGGCCGCCACCGACAGCAGCGGCGGGATCGGCGCGAGCAGGCGCCAGGCAGGCCTCGCGTCGCCGCCGAAGAAGACCACGAAACCGGTGAGCGCGACGGCGGTGACGAGCATCAGCCAGGTCAGCGACCTGGCCTCGGCCTCCCCCGGTGTCCGGCCGGCGCGACGCAGTGCCAGCGCCACCGCCGCGACCAGGCCGAGCAGCACGAAACCCTGGTGGACCACCGAGAAACCCGACAGGTACCGCCAGCCGTGGTCGATCCGATCCGGAACGTCGAGGTCGAAGGGGATGACCACCGACGTCGGCAGGACATGGTCGTAGTAGGTCATCCGCCACGCCGTCCACGGCGCGGCGAAGACGAGCCCGCCGAGCAGCCAGCCCGCCGGGGCCCACCAGGAGTGGCGGCCGCGCAGGGCGGCGACGACCAGCCAGCCGCCGACGAGCACCGCGAGCAGGACCCCCGCCGGGCGCGTCATCATCGCGAAGGCGACGAGCACGCCCGCGACGACCGGGCGCCGCGCCGCGAGCGAGGCGAAGACCCCGAACACCAGCAGCACGAACAACGGCGTCTCGGTGCCGGATCCGCCGTACGCGGCGAGGCCCCCGGCGCCCGCGACGAGGACCGCGGCGGCCACCCCGGCGGCCGGGCGCGGCTCCCCCGCGGCCCGCTCGACCACCCGGTTCACCGTCACGTGCGCGAGCAGGACGGCGCCGAGGGTGGCGAGAACGCCGAGCACGATCGCCGAGGTTTCGATATCGGCGTCGAAAGCGGCCTTCGGCAACGCGATCACGATCATCCAAAGGAAATTCGCGTAACCCTCGATCCGCTCGCCGGTGTTGAACACCGGACCATTGCCGTCGGCGATGTTCTGGGCGTAGCGGAAAGTGATGTACGCGTCTTCCGCGATGGTCGAAAACAACAGCTGGTGCGCCGCGGAGAAACCGAGGGTGAGCAGCAGCGCGACCGCGCGCCAGTTCTTGTCGGCGCTGATCTTGGGCCAGGCCACCAGCACGAAGATCGCGAGCACGGACCAGGCGACGGCAAGCGCGATCACCACCTGATCCCACCCTCCCGGGCCGAGCCGCTCCGTATGCGAAAAAGACTACGGTCAAGTATCGAACGCCGCGCCAAGGTGTTTCTTTCGGCGCAGTCAATTGACACGAACGGGTGAGTCGAGTGTGCGCGGAGTAGACGGTGCTCCGCCGAATTCCCCCGCGGGATGTGACTCCTTCGGGTAACGGCCCTCAGCGGTTAATCTGGCCGCCCATTCCGTTCCGCACCTCGGGAGTTCCGTGCGGATACCCCACTCCGCTTTCAGACGCTGAGGACACCTTGTGCCCACCCAGACCTCCCTCCTGACCGACATCGTCACGGTCTGTGTCGCACTGCTCGCCATCGGCCTGCCCGGTCTGCTCACCGGTCTCGCCGCCGGCCTGCGCGGCTGGGTGCTCGCGGGGATGACGCCGTTGCTGAGCTACGCCATCGGCGGTCTCGCCGGGCCGTGGTCGGCCGCGCTCGGGCTCCCGTTCACCCCGGTGACCTACGCGGTGGCGACGGCCTTGTTCGCCGGTGTCGCCTACGGCCTGCGGCGGCTCACACTGCGCCGGTGGCCGCCCGCGCCGGAGGAACCGCTGTGGGGCCGGTCCGGGCATCTCGCCGTCGGGGCCTGCCTGCTGCTCGCGGCCGCCGTCGGGATGTACGCGGTGGTCCGCGGGATGGGCAGGCTGGACGCCATCCCGCAGGGGTTCGACGCCGTGTACCACGCGAACGGCGTCCGGCAGATCGCCGAGACCGGTGACGGCAGCCTGTTCGGCACCGGCGAGGTCAACTGGTACGGCGACGGGGCGCCAGTGTTCTACCCCAACGCCTACCACCTGCTGGCGTCCGTGGTGTACCTGCTCAGCCCGGCGAGCATCCCGCTGACGCTGGACGTGAACACCGCGCTGCTCCCCGCGTTGCTGGCGTTGTCGCTGGTCACGATGGTGCGCGTGTTCCGGGGGCGCGCGGTGTTCGCGGGCGCGGTCGCGCTCGTGTCCATCGCCCCGGTGATGGGCCTGTACGAATCGATGAGCAGGGGACCTTTGCTCCCGTTCCTGCTCGGCCTCGCGCTGACCCCGCTGGCCGCCGTCGCGGTGAAGCGCTATCTCGACCGCCCGGCGCCCGACACCGGTTTCGTGCTGCTCATCGGCGCCGTCGGGCTGCTATGCGTGCACTCGTCGGCGTTGTTCGGCGCGATCCTGTTCGCCGGTCCGCTGCTGCTGCAACGCTGGGTCGCGCCCGGTGACCGGTGGCGGCGGATCGGGCGGGATCTGCGGGCGCTGGCGATCGTCGGGGTCCTCGCGGTCGCCGTGGCCGGGCTCCAGCTGTTCGGCGCGATCGGCCTCGCGAACGGCGAAGTGCCCTACCGCAGTTGGCCGGTCGAATGGCGGGCGACGACGGCGCTCGGCGCGCTGCTGGGCTTCCAGCATTACGAGCCCTATCCGCAGATCTGGCTTTCGGCGGCGTTGCTGCTGGGCTTCATCTTCTTCTCGCGGGCGGGCGGGCTGCGGTGGATCGGCGTGACGGCGTTGATCACCGGACTCGCCTACATCGCGGTGACGTCGTCGGAGCAGCCCCTCGTGCTGGCGCTGTCCCGGCCGTGGTGGAACGACCCGTACCGGTTCATGTCGATGGCGGCGGTCCCGCTGTCGATCATCGCCGCGCACGGCCTCGCCGAGACGCAGGCGTGGCTGCGGGACACCGTGGCGCTCCGGAAGGTGCCCGCGTTCGTCGTCGCGCTGGCGGTGTTCGGCGGGTTCGCCTTCCTGAGCAACGGTTTCTACGCGCGGTCCAACGCGGAGAAGGTCGCGTCCGGCTACGCGAACACGCCCGGCATCAACCCGCACAAGCTGCCGGTGAGCCCGGACGAGGTCGTCGCGATGGAGAAGCTCGCCGAGTTCGCGAAGCCCGGCGAGCGGGCGCTGAACGACCGGCTGGACGGGACGGTGTGGACCTACGCGCTCTCCGGCGTCCGCACGACTTCCGGGCATTTCGACGAGACGCTGTCGCCGTCGGACGCGCGGCTGCTGGAGTGGCACTTCCGCGAGTACCCGTCGAATCCCGACGTGCGGGCGGCGGTGGCGCGGCTGAACGTGCGGTGGGTGATCCTCGGGCAGTACGGCTACCCGACGGGCGCCCCGCGGCAGGCCGGGCTGCGCGATCTGGAGGGGCTGAACTTCGTGACCGAGGTGTACCGCAACGCCGACGCGGTGATCTACCGGCTGAACCCCTGACGCGTTTAGTCCTCTGAATGCGGTAGTTGCCCCGCGCAAAGACCGCGTTCAGAGGACTAAACGCGGGAAGTGACGAGGCGGGCCGAGAGGGCGGCGGCGCCGGCGGTGATCAGGTCGGCGACGGTGAACATGACGCGCGAGGCGATGGCGAAGGCCGTCGCCTGGCCGACGGTGAGGCCCGACGCGGTGAGCACGGCGACCTGCGCGACCTCGCGGACACCGACCCCGCTGGGCAGGATGAACGCGAACGTCCCGACGGTCATCGCGACCGCCATCGCGCCCACGCACAGCACGAAGCCGCTGAAACCCGGCGTGCCGACGGAGTTCGCGAGCAGCCAAAGGTGCACGCCCTGCAACGCCCACGCGGCGGTCGACGAGCCGAAGACCTTCCCGACGACCGACCAGCTCAGCTGGTGGTCCAGCGGCGGGCGGCGCAGGATCCGCAGCACGAGCGACGTGCCCCAGGTCAGCACCTTCGGATGCAGCATCGCGAGGCCGACCGGGATGAGCACGAACAGCCACATCGCCCGCGGGCTGTTGCTGAACACCGCCGGGGCCGCGAGCAGCGAGACGACCAGCGCGGACACCACGCCGACGCCGAGCTGGATCAGCGAGCCGGTGAAGATCCGGGCCCTGGCGAGCCCGGCCTTGCGGCCCAGTTCCATCTGGAGCAGGTACGCCCACACCGAACCCGGCACGTATTTGCCGAGCGAGCCGACGAGGCAGATCTGCGCGCCCCTCGCGTAGCCGATCGGTTTGCCGAGGTCGTCGACCATGACCTGCCAGCCGTAGGTCGACACCATGATCGCGGCGATGAGCGCGAGCAGGCTCAACGTGGAGGATTCCCACGCGACCTCGGACAAGGTCCGCCAGAATTCACCCCAATTGGTGACGAGCGTCTTCGCCGCGAATGCGACGACCAGCAGGATGGCGACCCAGCGGACGACGTCGAGGATCTTCGCCTTGGTGGATTTCGGTTGCTTTACAGATACCGAAGTGTCCTCTTCGGGCGTTTCGACCGTCGTCACTGAACCTCCTCTGCTGTACCGCTGACAACCTCCGTCACCGCAGGTCAGGCCTGTACGGTCACCAAGCGGCTGAACTCGGTCAGCAGATCGTAGCCGTCCCAAATCGCGGAGAACGTCAGGGCCGATCCGAACGGAACGACACGGTCGACTCCGCGCCCCGCCAATTCCGTCACGAATTGCGTCAATTCTTCTTTGCTGAAGCCGAATTGACCGACGGTTTGATCTTTGCGGAGCACGATCGGGACGAGGTCGGAAAGCGTGTCGACCCGCGCGTTGGCGAAAGTGCCGGCGCCAAGCCATTCACGCGGCAGGATCGCGGGGTCGGCCAGCTCCAGGGTCGCGATGCCGTTGCCCTGGAACTCGATGCCGCTGACGAGCCCGTCGACGGCCGCGCCATACGCCGAAACCCGCTTCTGGACGGCCATCGCGGGCTCGGTGACGTGCTGTTTCGTCGCCAGCACCTCGGCCAGCAGCTTCCGGAACTCCTGCCCGGCCTCGCGAGCGCCGTCCTCGTCGCCGACCCAGAACACCGCTCGCGGCGACGAGCAGGCGGCCTGGTCGAACCAGTACGAGTCGTTGTAGAAGCCCTCGGCGGCACCGCGGCGCTCGGCCTCGGAGGCGTTCTGCCAGCCGCGCACCGACGCGACCGCGAACGACGACCGGTCCGGGAAGGTCAGGTCGCGCGCGTGCGGCGCCAGCGGGTACTTGCGCAGCGCCGCGACCGACGCGTCCCCGCCCCAGATGACCCGCAGGTCCGCGGCGACCGACAGCGCGCCGCTGATCGCGTCGCTGCGGTCGTAGGTGACCATGCGCTGCGTCGCGGTGATCGCGGCGGCGGTTTCGGCGTCCACTTCGGACAGTGCGGCGTTCAGCGCTTCCAGCACCGTTTCGGCTGCACCGGCGGAACGGGAGGACACACGGACGACGTTGTGGTTGCCCGCCAGCGCCGAAAGCGCCCACGAGTACACGAAAATCGTGTCGACGTTGGCGGGCGGCACGTGGAAGACGAGACCGCGCGGGAAGCGCAGCGCGTCGCCGGAAGTCTCCAAAGTCGACAGCGCTTTGGCGATCTCTCCCTTGCGCAGGAAGAAACCGAGCGACGCCAGCTCCGGGAAGCGGCGAGCCGTCGCGGGGGCGAGCAGCTTGCGCGCGAACTTCGTCAGGAACTCGACGACACGCGGGTCACCGACGCGCAGCCGTCCGCCGACGGGCTCGGCCCGCAGCTCTTCGACCAACGAGGAGACCTCGATCGCGTCGCCGAGCGGAAAACGCTGGTTGAGAGTCATGCCGCAGCCCCCTGGAAGGTGTCCGAGCAACCGCGAGCCTCGGCCTTGGGCAGCCTGCCCATGACGGAGAAGTGCTTGCCCGGCCAGTCGCCGTCGTCGATCCCGTTGTAGACGCCGAGGTCCTCGGTGAGCAGGACGTGGCCGGGGTACGAGTGCGGCAGCGTGCTGACGACCTCGATCACCCCCGGCTCACCGACCGGCTGCTCTTCCCAGGTCTCCGGGTTCCGGATCACCACGTCGGCGAAATCGGGGCAGTACAACGAGTTCCCGGACGGTCCTTCGAGGAACACGGTGCCGATCTGCTCGATCATCCCGTAGTAGTTGTGGATCCGGGTGAGGCCGGTGTCCTCCTTGAAGCGACGGCGGAACTCGGTGTTGTCCACCGCGCGGTCGATCAGCTTCTTCCAGCCGCCGGAGTGGATCAGGATCCCGTTCGACAGGTCCAGCTTGTGATCGCGCGCGACCTCGTAGAGGTACTGCCACACCATGAAGGTGAAGCCGAAGATCAGGAACGGCTTGTCGCCGTAGGTCGCCAGGAACGTCTTGACCGCCTCGACGTCCGGCTGGTCGTTCTCGTCGAGCACGTAGGTGTGCTTGCGGCCGAAGTTCGCCATGCCCAGCACTCCCGCACCGCGCGCGGAGAACGAGCGGCGGTTCTTGATGATGCCGATCGTGTCGACCATCAGCATCGGCAGCCGCTCGCCGCCGAGGACCTCCTGCAGCGTGGCGCCGAGCTGTTTGGTCTGCGCGCCGGCGGCGGCCTTGTCCAGGTAGATCCGCGACGCGCCCGCGCCGGTGGTGCCCGACGAGGTCAGCGTCTTGAAGATCTCGGACTCGGGGATGCTGCGCAGGTCGTGCGTCTTGAACATCCGCACCGGCAGCCACGGCAGGTCCGCGATGGAAGCGAACGACGCGTCCCGCGCGATGCCGAGCGACGAGAGGATGCGCTCGTAGCCTTCGGAGTTCTCGCGGTGGTGCGCGGTGAGCTCGGCGAGCTGCGGAAGCAACTGCTTCTCGCGCTCCGCCTGAGACAACGTAAAGACGCTCATACCTGGGCCTCCAGCGACCGGTAGTCGATCTTGCCGCTGGCGAGCAACGGCACGGTGTCGATGGGACGGACGTCGAACCCGCTCGTGTGCAGGTGCAGCCGCTCGGACAGCGCCTTCGCGGCGTCCTTGCAGATCGCCTTGGCTCCGTCGCCCTCGGGCAACTCGGCGAACAGGACGACCTTGTCCCCGGCCGGGACGGCGGCCACGACGTCGATCCCCACCGAGGCTGAACGCACGGCGTGCTCGAGATCATCCAGGCTGACGCGGTTGCCGAAGACCTTGCCGATCCGCTTGAGACGGCCGGTGATGTAGAGGAAGCCGTCTTCGTCGAGGTAGCCGAGGTCGCCGGTGGCCAGCACGCCGCCGTATTCGTCGCCCGCGGCCAGCCCGGCCTCGTCCTCGGCGTAGCCCATCATCACGTTGGGCCCGCGATAGACGACCTCGCCGACGATCTTCGGGTGCTTGGTCTCGGAACCGTCCTCGCGCCGGACGGCGAACGAGCCGCCGGGCAACGCGGGCCCGGCCGAACCGAGTTTCTCCGCGAGCCGGTCCGCCGGGACGGTGGTCATCCGCGGGGCGGCCTCGGTCTGCCCGTACATGACGAACATCCGGCCGCCGACCTCGCGGATCTTGTCGTTGAACTGGGCGACGAGGTCGTCACGCAGCTTGCCGCCCGCCTGGGTCAGCGTGCGCAGCGTCGGGTACTTCGCCGGGTCGAACTTCAGGCGCCGCAGCATCTCGTAGTGGTACGGCACGCCCGCGAGCGAAGTGACCTTGTGCTCGTTGACCGCGTCCCAGAACCCGCGCCCGAGCACGCCGGACGGCTCGATGACGACGGTCGCGCCGCGGACGAGGTGCGAGTTCAGCACGGACAGGCCGTAGCTGTAGTGCAGCGGGAGACTGGTCGGCGCGACCTCGTCGCGGTCGATGCCGAGCACCTGCGCGATCGCGTCGGCGTTGGCGAACACCGCACCACGTGAAAGCCGGACCAGCTTCGGGTTTCCGGTGGAACCACTGGTCGGCAGCAGGATCGCGAGATGCGGATGCGGCTCCACCCCGTCGGCGGACTCCCGGACCCAGTGTCCGTCGGAGACGCCGTAACCCTCGGGTGCGGGCGCGTCCGGCGCGGACAGCACGGCGGCCGGGCGGAAACGCTCGATGAGCCCCGCCAGGACGTCGGCGTCCAGCGCCGGGTCGATCAGCGCGATCGCGCGCCCGGCCTCGAACGCGCCGAGGTAGTTCAGCACGCTTTCGAGGTCCACCGACATCCGCGCGAACAACGCGCCCGGCGGCAGCAGCCCCAGCGCGGCCCCCACGCGGGTGACCTCGGCGTCGAGTTCCTCGCCCGCGAGCGTCTTGCCGCTCGTGACCTCTACCAGTCGTGCACCCACACCCAAAAGGGTCATCAGAGAACAAGTCCTCCATCGATGCCCAGCACCTGGCCGGTGATGAACGAAGCGTCATCACTGACGAGGAACCGGATCGCGTTCGCCACGTCCTCGGGCGTCCCGAGCCGTCCGAGAGGCGTCTTGCCGATGTTCTCGGCCTTCGCGTCCTCCGTCAGACCCGAGGTCAGGTCGGTGTCGATGACGCCGGGCGCCACCGCGTTGACCCGGATCCCGGAGCGGCCGAGTTCCTTCGCGGCCGAACGCGCGATGTTCGCAACCGCCGCCTTCGAGGCCGCGTACACCGTCTGACCGGCGCTTCCGTGCTCGCCGACGATCGAGGCAAGCACGACGATGGCGCCGGTTTTCTTCCGCATCATCGCCCGGGCCGCGGCCTGGACGGTGTGCAGCGTGCCGGCGACGTTCGTGCTCAGCGTGGTGTCGACGAGCTCCTCGCGGATCATGCCGAGGAGCGCGTCCTCCATGATCCCGGCGTTGGCGACCACGATGTCGAGCTTGCCGTGCTCCTTGGCCACGCCGCGGACCAGCGTCGACACGGCCTTGGCGTCGGTGACGTCCAGGGCGAGCCCGCTCGCGGCACCCGCCGCGGCCGCCGCTTCCTTGGCCTTGGTCTCGTCACGGCCGGTCAGCACCACGGTGGCGCCCGCCTCGGCGAGCGCCCGCGCGGTGGCCAGCCCGATGCCCCGGGTACCCCCGGTGACCAGGGCGACCTTGCCTGCCAGCATCACTTGGACTGGAGGTCGGTCACCATGTCGACGGCGACCTTGAAGCTGGACATGTCGATCACCTGGTCGGTGTCGAATTCCACATCGAACTCGTCCTCGATGGCCGCGACCAGCGCCATGTGACCGACCGAGTCCCAGGCCTCGATGTCGCGGTACTTCAGGTTTTCGACGTCGACCTCGCCATCGAGGTCCAGCGCCTCGACGAAGACCTCACGCAGCTTGCCGGCGACTTCCGCCATGTCCGTACTCCTAATGATCGTCGCGCGGACGGGCGTCCCACGCCTTCACCAAGGTAGAGAGGTCGCCGGGCAGCCGGTCGGCCAGCCCGTCCTCAGGGAGACCGGCCTTACCCTTCAGCCACGGTCCCAGTGCCTCGATGGTGGCCTCGTCCAGCCCGCGGCGGGACAGCCCGACGGTATTGACGCCTGTCACCCGGGCGGGGTTGCCGACGGCGATGGTGAACGCGCCCACTTCCTTCCGGACCGCGGAGCTCATCCCGACCATCGCACCGGGGCCGATGACGACCCGCTGGTGCAGGATCGCGCCCATGCCCAGGTTCGCCCCGGACCAGACGTGGCAGTGGCCGCCGGTGATGACGTTCGAAGCGACCGTGACGGCGTCCTCGACCAGGCAGTCGTGGGCGATGTGGGAGCCGCGGAGGAAGTAGCCGCCGTCGCCGATGGTGGTCGTGCGCCAGGTGCCCTGGTGGACGCTGACGTATTCGCGGATCCGGTTGCGGCTGCCGATGACGACGCCGTGGCCGTCGTGATCGGGATCACCGTTCGGCGCGGTTTCCCAAGCGGCGGGGTGCTCACGGCCGCGATCCTCGCCGGGGGTCCCGATGGTCACGTGCGGGCCGATCCAGTTGCCGTCGCCGATGCGCGCCGGGCCCACGATGACCGTGAACGGCCCGATCACGTTGTCATCGCCGAGCTCGACACCCTCGCCGATGATCGCTGTCGGGTGGATGCGGTTCACCACGTGAGATCCGTTCGTTGTGGCTGGGAGGCAGCCTGGGGTAATGGGCGCTTCGGCGGTCCCGGTAACGTGTGGCCCGCGCCAGAGAGGGCGGCCGGGCGCAGAACCGGCGGCTCACTGTACCGGACGCACCAGAACGCCCAGTCGAGAGAGACTTGCAGATGATCCCCATTACCGTGGTCGACGTCCGTGACGCGGAGGACCTCGTCGTCGAGGTGCTGCGATCCGGCGCCATCGCACAGGGACCGATGGTCAAGCGCTTCGAGGACGCGTTCGCGAGCGTTTCCGGCACGAAGCACGCGATCGCCGTCAACAACGGCACCACCGCGCTGGTCGCCGCCATCCAGGCGCTCGACCTTCAGCCGGGCGACGAGGTCGTCACCTCGCCGTTCACCTTCGTGGCCACGCTGAACGCGATCCTGGAAGCCGGCGCGACCGTCCGCTTCGCCGACATCCGGCGCGACGACTTCGCGATCGACCCGGACGCCGTCGCCGCCGCGATCACCGACCGCACCAAGGTCCTCATGCCGGTCCACCTCTACGGGCAGACCGCGGACATGGGCAAGCTCGCGCCGCTGGCCGCCGAGCACGGTCTCAAGGTCATCGAGGACTCCGCGCAGGCCGTCGGCGCCTCGTTCGAGGGCAAGCAGGCCGGGTCCTTCGGGATCGGCTGCTTCTCCTTGTACGCCACCAAGAACATCACCACCGCCGAGGGCGGCGTCATCACCACGGATGACGACAAGCTGGCCGACGCCCTGCGTGTCCTGCGCAACCAGGGCATGCGCGCCCGCTACCAGTACGAGGTCGCCGGGCACAACTACCGGATGACCGATCTGCACGCCGCCGTCGGCATCCCGCAGCTGGAGAAGCTGGACCAGCTCACCGCCGCCCGGCAGGCCAACGCGAAGCGCCTTTCCGAGGGCCTCGCCGGCACCCCGGGTCTCGACATCCCGCAGGTGCTGCCGGGCCGTGAGCACGTGTGGCACCAGTACACCGTGCTGGTCGGCCCGCACGCCTTCCTCTCGCGCGACGAACTCGCCGCCGCGCTGACGGAAAAGGGCATCGGCAACGGGATCTACTACCCGAAGATCGTCTTCGACTACGACTGCTACCGGAACAACCCGCTGATCCCCGACGCGAAGGTCGAGGATTTCCCGGTGGCGGGCGCCGTCGCCGCGCAGGCGCTTTCGCTGCCGGTGCACCCGCACCTTTCCGAGTCCGACCTGGACACCATCATCGAGACGGTTCGCGAGGTACTCGGCGCATGACGACGCACAAGATCGCCCTCATCGGCACGGGCAACATGGGTTCCCTGCACGCCCGCGTGCTCGCGGCGAACGAGAACGTGGACCTCGTCCGCGTCATCGACCCGCGCGAAGAGGCGGGCCGCAAGGTCGCCGAACGCTACGAAACCCAGTGGACGCCCGAAATCGGCTCTCTGTCCGATGTGGACGCCGTCGTGCTCGCTTCGGCCACCGAGGCGCATTATGAGCTGGCGCAGGAGGTTCTGGGCCAGGGCAAGCCGATGCTGGTCGAGAAGCCGGTCTGCAACAGCCTGGAATTCTCCAAGGAGATCGTCGGGCTGTCGGCGAAGCAGGACGTCCCGCTGATGTGCGGGCTCCTGGAGCGCTACAACCCTGCCGTGATGACCGCGCGGGCGCTGGTCAACGAGCCGATCCACCTGATGGCCCGCCGCCACGGCCCGTACGCGCCGCGTATCAAGACCGGTGTCGCGTGGGACCTGCTGGTGCACGACGTCGACCTGGCGATCCAGTTCTTCGGTGGCGCGACCCCGCAGCGGGTCGCCTCCGGCGCCGGCTACTTCCACCCGAATTCGGTCGAAGGCGCCGAGGACACCATCGAGACGGTGCTGTCGTTCGAGTCCGGCCTCGCCACGGTTTCCGCGTCCCGCCTCGGGCAGCGCAAGGTCCGTTCGCTCTGGGTGTCCGAACTGGACCGCATGATCGAGATCGACCTGCTGCGCCGCGACGTCACCATCTACCGGCACGTCTCGCACGACTCGGTCACCGAGGACGGCCTCGGCTACCGCCAGCAGACCGTCATCGAGATCCCGGAACTGGTCACCGCGCGCGAGCCTCTCGCGACCCAGCTGGACCGGTTCCTGGAGCTGCTCGAAGGCAAGATCGACGCCGACACCGAGCGCGACCTGATCCTGCCTTCGCACGCCGTCGTCGACCAGGTTCTGACGCAGGCCGCGGCCTGATCTTCCCTCGCATTTAGTCCTCTGGATGCGGTAGTTGCCCAGGGCAAGTACCGCATCCAGAGGACTAATTGCGTCGGGACCTGTCCCGGGTGGGCGCGGCTACCGTCCGCGGGTGCCCAAGACCCTCAAACGCGCGACGACCGTTCTGGCCCTGGCGGCGTTGACGTGGATGATCACCTCGGGACTGCTCTCGTTCCTCGCGTTCATGCAAGGCGTGGACGGGTCTCGCGTCCGTCAGGAGGATCCGGGTTCGCCGGTCATCATCTGGTTCCTCGTGCTCGGCGTCGTCCAGATGGCACTGTGCGTGGTGACCAGGGCGGGCCGGAACTGGGCACGGGTGGCCCTCACCGTTTCGGCGATCCTCGTGAGTCTCGTTCTGCTGAGCACCGTGATCGCCGCGGTGGTCACCTACCTGGACGCGGCCGAGCGTGCCACCGTTTTGGGCCGTGAAGTCGAGGTGTCGGGCCTGGGGATCGTCCTCGTCGTGATCGACGTGCTCGTCCTCGCGGGGATCGTGCTCGGCATCGTCGGGTTGTACCGGTCCTCGGTCAACGCTTACTTCGTGAGGCGCTGGCCCCGCACGTCGTAAGCGATGAGGGGGGTCAGCACTCCCGCCGACTCCACCTGGGAACCGTCGAACCAGAAGATGGAGACCGACGGGTCTTCGCTCCAGGGGACCACGTTCGCCTCGACCGGCTTCCCCCGGACCGTGCTGGTGATCCGCGCCGCGCCGCCGGCGAAGTAGCCGAACACGGGGACGAACGCGCCCCGGACCACGTCCCCGCCGTCCACCGCGTGGAAGCCGAACGACCGGTCGGACTTCTTGTACTCGTTGCTCATCATCAGGTCTTCGTACGAACCGTCACCGTTCCGGTAGGCGATCCGCAGGCCGAACTCGATGTTGGGCATGTCGGGTTCGTCGAGCGCGGAAGCGTAGAGCACTATCTCCCGGCCGTCGTCGCTCTTGGTGCCGAGGGAGATGATGTTGCCGAGCGGTACCGAGGTCGACGGAGCCTGGGTGCTCGTCGCCTGCGGTGAGGGTGGCGTCGACGCGGGCTGCGGCAGCGACGAAGACGGCGCGCTCGCGGCGGGCGGGAGCGGCTGCCGGCCGGGCGGTGGTTTCTTCAGCGCGACCGCGCCGACGATGACCAGCACCGTCACCACGGTGGCGGCGACCCCGCCCGCGCCGGTCGCGAGCCTGCGACGGCGGCGGATGCGCCTGCCCTTGGTCATGATCGCGCCGAGGTCGGGCTCGGTGAACTCCTCGGCAGGCGGTTCCCGCAAAGCCGAGCGCAGCGTCTCGAGGTCGGTCATCGTCCCAGCCCGCCGATCAGTTCCGTTCCGTCCTCCGCGGTGATCCGCAGCTTGGTCAGGGCGCGGGAGTTGGTGCTCTTCACGGTGCCCACCGAGACACCCAGCTCACCGGCCACATCGGATTCCTTCAAGTCGAAGAAGTGCCGGAGCACCACTACGGCTCTCTCCCGGTCTGTGAGCGTACGCAACGCGTCAAGGAGCCATTTCCGCTGGACAACGGCCCCGGCGACGTCCATCCCGCTCGGCTGCTCGGGGATCTCCTCGGTGGCGTTCTCGCGGATCGGGCGCCGCCAGCCGTCGATCACATGGTTGACGAGGACCTGCCGCGCGTACGCGTAGGCGTCCTTGCGGCGTACCCGCGACCAGGCCGCGTACGTCTTGGCGAGCGCCGTCTGGGCGGCGTCCTCGGCCTGATGGCGGTCGCTGGTCAGCAGGTAGGCCGCATGCTGAAGACGGGTCGACGAGTTCCGCACGAACTCGACGAACTCGTCATCGCCGCGAGCCACCCTGGTCCTCATCTCCGTTCGACGGTTGACCACCCGAAAGGTTGCCTCGACCGCTGTCGTTGCGTGAAGGGTCAGTCCTTCCGACGAGTGAACCGGAGCGCTACGACGATACCGGCGGCGACCACGGCGACCGCGAGGACGATCCAGACCCAGGTCGGCAGCAACCCCTCGGGCGTGGTCTCGTCGGCCTGCGGTGCCGGGGTGGCGGTGGGTTGGGCCTGGCTGCTCGCGGGAGGCGGGCTGCTCTGGGCCTGGCTACTCGGGGCCTGGCTGGACGGCGGCGCGGCCGGGTTGCTGAGGCTGAACTTCACCGAGCCGCTCGCGACGTCCGAGTCCTCGAAGGTCACCTTGTAGCGGAGGGTGTACTCGCCCGCGGGCCCGACGGCCTGGACGGGCGCCGTGACGACGGTGCCGGCGACCTCCGCGCGGCCGACCGTCCACGACGCGTTCCCGGGTCCGGTGATCTGGATCGGGTTCTCGGCGAGGGTGACCGGGCCGGAGAAGGTGAGCTTGATCTGTGTCGGCGGCGTCGCCAGCGACGCTCCCCGCGCCGGGTCGCTGCTCTTCAGCTCCGCATGGGCCAGCGCCGGGGTCGCGGCGCCCAGCAGGATCGACCCGGTGACCAGCAACGACGCGCCGAACCGCTTGAACCTCATCGGACCACCCTCCCGCGGGGAACTCGCACGCTGAGCCTAGTAGTCGGTCCGGGTGGGGTGATGGTTCCCGTCGGCGTCGGGTCTCGTGCTTGGCCGGCCGAGCGTGGTGTTGCGAAAGCCACTTTCGCAACGTTGGAGGTTGCGAAAGTGGCTTTCACAACGCGCTACCGCGGCGCCGCTTGCCGGTGAGTGTCATGAAAGACCCTTTCCTGACGTTTTTCGTCAGGAAAGGGTCTTTCATGACATCTACGGACGCTGAGCGTGGCGGGTGGTCAGCGCGTCGAGGTCCAGGGTGAGCGGGGTGCCCTCGAAATCGAGGCTCACCTTTCCGGTGTGCTCGCCGAAGTTCTCGTACTCGCCGTCGACCAGACGGTAGGTGACCATGCTGGCCGGGTCTTCGAGGTCGACGATCCAGTAGTGCTCGATGCCGACTTCGGCGTACTCGGAGAACTTGGTGACCCGGTCGGTGCGGACGGTGCCCTCGGACAGGACTTCGATCACCAGCCGTGCGTCCGCGACGGCCACTCGGGCAACATCCAGAGTGGGCGGGTTCGCGACCAGGATGTCCGGCACCCGAATGGTCAACGGGTGCCCGGTGAGCAACAGTTCGACTCCGGCGATGGCGGCCAGATCCGTGAGCCTCTCATCCAGCCAGTACGCGAGCCGGGTCACCGCCAGTTGGTGCCGGGTGTCCAGGGACGGTGCCTCGACCAGGACGCCGCCGGACACTTCGGCCCGGTTCTGGGGCATCGCCTCCCAGTCGTCGGGGGTCACCTCTCGTGAGTGATCCGTGTCGTCAGAACGACCCAAAACACTCACGACTCCGTGAAATCGCCTGCCGGAGCGCCCCAGGACGAAGAAGCGTCCCCGCGCTCCTCCGCCAGCGCGCGCCGCCGAGCGTTCTCGCCGCGCACACGCTCCACTTCGGACTGGATGTACTCGTCGTCGTAGCGCTGGAACACCCGGGCCGGGTTGCCCGCCACGAGAGTGCGCGGCGGGACGTCCTTGGCGACCACGGAATTCGGCTGCACGGTGGCGAAATCGCCGATCGTCACGCCCGCCATGATCACCACGAGGCCGCCGATGAAGCAGCCCTTCCCGATCTTCACCGGCTTGCGTTCGATCAGGTCGCTGCCGGAGTGGTTCTGCAGCGTCATGTTCGCGAGCCAGCTGGAATGGGTGAAGATCAGCGTGTTCAGGCCGATGCTGGTGTGCTCGCCGATCTCCAGCCCGCCGCTCGCGTCGAGCGCGGCGCCCTCGCCGATCCAGCAGTGTTCGCCGATCGTCAGGTTCTCCGGGCTGATGATCTTGACCCGTTCGCGGACCCGCGTCGACTCCGGCAGCCCGTAGAACTTGGCGCGCTCGGCGTCGTTCATGTACTGCGAGACGAGCTCGGTCAGGATCTGCGGGCGCAGCCGGTTGCTGCGCTCGTCATCGAAGAACATCGGCCTCGGTCACCAGTTTCTCGAAGGTGCGCAGGTGTTCCTCCGCGACGACGTCGAGGCCGAAGTTGGCCCGCACCATCGCGCTTTCGCGCTGTGCCACCAAAGCCCGCTTCTCGGGATCGTCGAGCAGTTCGATGACGGTGTCCGCCACCGCCTCGCTGTCGTCCGGGCGCACCAGCAGGATGTTCTCGCCGTTGCGGAGTTCGATGCCCGGATAGTTGTCCTCGGTCACCGAAGCGATGGTCGCGGTGCCCGAGAGCATCGCCTCCAGCGACGCGGTGCCGCAGCCGCCGTTGAGGTCGTGCGTGACGATGTCGGCGGCGGCGAAGTACGCGGGCACGTCGGCCTTCGGCACGGCGCCGGTGACGATGATGGCGTCCGCGACACCGAGTTCTTCGGCCCGCTTCAGGAAGACGTCGTGATACACGCGGCCGACGACGACCACCTTCACGCCCGGGTGCTTGTCCAAAATGGACGGCAGCGCCTCGACCAGCGGGAGCCGGTTGCGCAGCGGGATCACGTGCCCGAGCGAGACGATCACCGGACCGTCGCCCAGGTTGTGCTCCTCCCGCACATCCTTCGTGAGCGGCTTCTCGAAGTTCCCGGTGTCGACGGCGATCGGGAAGTAGTCCGAGTTCGCGTCGCTGGTGCCGTAGCGCTCGACGCAGTAGTCGACCCCGAGCTTGTCGAGGATGACGTACCGCGGCTTGAGATAGCGCAGGATCGGGTTCACCAGCACGGTGTCCAGGAACCGGAAGACGCCGCCGTACAGCTTGTTGTCGCTGATCAGCAGCGTGTGGATGGTCAGCAGCATCGGCAGCTTGTGCCGCCGCGCGTACCGCCCGGCCAGCCACGACAGGTCGAAGAACTGCCCGTGCAGGTGGATGGCGTCCGGTTTGAACTCGTCCAGCAGCTTCCGCAGCCGCCGCCAGTTCCCCGGCCGCAACGAGGCGAAGCTCATGTCGAAGTCGATCGACAGGCCCAGCTGCGGCATCTTCACCGCGGGCAGGCGGACGACGCGGTAGCCGTCCTTCGTCTCGTCGGCCGGGGCGTCGGCGTAGGCCGCGGTGATCGCGAGCACCTCGTGCCCGCGCGCCGCGTACTGCTCGGCCAGGGACGCCGCCATGTGCGCGCTTCCGCCCACCCTCGGCGGGAAGAAGTTGTTGACGACAGCGATGCGCATGGGGCGGCTCTCCCCCGGCCCGGCGGTCATCCCTCCGAAGCCTTCACCAGTTCGTACATGCCCTCTTCGACGGAGATCTTCGGCTCCCAGCCGAGCATCTCGCGGGCACGGGTGATGTCGGCGGCACGACGCGAGACCAGCACGTCGCGCTCGTTGAACAGCGGCTCGACGTTCACGCCGACGGCGTCGATGAGGATCTTCGCCAGCGTCGCGATGGAGGTGTCGATCCCGGTGCCGATGTTGATCGGCAGGTTCGCCTGCTCCGATTCGAGCGCGGCGACGACGGCGCGGGCCAGGTCCGTGACGTGCACGAAGTCCATCGACTGGTCGCCGCGGCCGTCGATGATCGGCGGCTGGCCGGCGCGCAGGCGCTGAATGAAGTGGTTGATCACCGACGTGTAGTAGGCCTCGATCTTCTGGCCGGGGCCGTACACGTTGAAGAACCGCAGCGCGTTCCAGGACAGCCCCTTGGTGCGCTCGTAGAAGCCGAGCATGTCCTCGCCCGCGCGCTTCGAGATGCAGTACGGCGTGAGCGGCTTGAGCTCGTCGTCCTCGTGCATCGGCAGCCGCTTCGGGTCGCCGTAGACGGACGCGGTCGAGGCGAACACGACCCGCTCGACACCCTCGTCCGCCGCGGCGGCGAAGACGTTGTGGTTGCCGACCATGTTGATGTCGATCGACTCGTGCGGGTCCGCGACCGACTTGTTGATCGACACGGTCGCGAAGTGGATGACGTGCGTGCAGCCGCGCATGGCCTCGCGCACGGCGCCGCCGTAGCGGACGTCCTTCTCGACCAGTTCGACCTTGCCGGTGGCGACGAACTCGTTGATCCGGGCGCGGTCGCCGCGGGTCATGTTGTCGAAGACGCGGACGGTGTAGCCGCCTTCGATCAGCATCGGGATCACGTGCGCGGCGATGAAGCCACCGCCCCCGGTGAAGAAGACCTTCTTGTCGGGCATTTCTCTCCTAGCTCGGCAGTGCGGCGCTGACGGTCCCGATGACCCGGTCGACCTGGTCATCGGTGAGGTTGGCGTGCATCGGGATGGCGAGATGACGGGCGAAGAGGTCCGCCGAAACCGGCAAGGTCTGCTTCTTGCCGTAGATGGGCTGGAGGTGCGAGGCGTAGGTGCCGAAGTTGCACTGCACGCCCTGCTCGCGGATCCGCAGCGCGAGCGCGTCGCGGTCGATCTCCGGGGCCACGGTGAGGATGTAGGCCTGCCACGGGTGTTCGCGGTCCGGCAGTTCGACCGGGACGTCGAGACCGGGCAGGTTCTCGAACGCCTCGTGGTAGCGCTTGGCCACCGAACGGCGGGCCGAGAGCAGGTCCGGGAGGCGGTCGAGCTGGACGTTCATGATCGCGGCCTGCACGTCCGAGAGCCGGAAGTTGTAGCCGAGCTCGTGGAACTCCGGGATCGGCAGCGCGCCGGAACCCTCGCGGGTGATGGCGGGCTCGATGCCGTAGGTGTGCAGCTTGCGCGCGTGCGCGATGAGGTCTTCGCGGTCCGAGACGAGCGCGCCGCCTTCGCCCGCGGTGATGCCCTTGCGGCCGTGGAAGGAGAACGCGGCCAGGTCGGCGAGGCTGCCGGCGGGACGGGTCTTGTAGGTCGCGCCCGCGGCGCAGGCGGCGTCCTCGAAGAGCCATAGGCCGTGCTTGTCGGCGATCGCGCGGTACTCGTCGAAGTCACCCGGCTGACCGGCGACGTCGACGGCGAGGATGCCGACCGTACGAGGCTTGATCAGGGCTTCGATCGACGCCGGGTCGGCGCTCCAGACGTCCGGGCGGATGTCCGCGAACACCGGCGTCGCGCCCGCCTGGAGCACGGCGTGGCCGGTGGCGGGGAAGGTGTAGTCGCCGACGATGACCTCGTCACCCGGCTTCACGCCGAGCACACGCAGCCCGAGGAAGAGTGCCGACCCACAGTTGCTGGTGGTCAGGGCGTGCGCGGTGCCGACGGTCTTCGCGAAGCGTTCCTCGAAACGGCGGCACGCGGGGCCGGCACCGGCCAGCCAGCCGGACCGGAACACCTCCGCCACCGCGGCGAGTTCTTCGTCGCCGACGGTCGGCTGACCGAGGACCACGGGTTCCTGCTCAGACATACCTCTCCCATTGCGTGGGGACCCGGCGAAGTGTATAGACGCCATTCGGCCGATCTCGGGCGGGCTGGATCCACCCAGGTCAAACCACGGACACCACCGGACGCCCTAATCTGGCGGCATGCGATTCGGCGTCTTGGGGGCGACGGAGGTGCGCCGCGAGGACGGCACCGCCGTCGGAGTCGGCGGCCCCAGGGTCCGGACGCTGTTCGCGTTGCTCGCGCTGGAGGCGGGCCGGGTCGTCCCGGCGGAGCGGCTCATCGACGGCCTCTACGGCGAACAGCCGCCCGAAGGCGTGGCGAACGCGCTGCAATCGCAGGTCTCGCGGCTGCGCGGCGCGCTGAAAGACCTCGCGCCCGTCGAGTTCAGCCCGGCGGGTTACCGGCTGGCCGTGGACCCTGGCGACGTCGACGTGCACCGCTTCGAACGGCTCGCCGCCGAAGGCCGACGCGCTCTCGCGGCGGGAGACGCCGCGAAGGCGTCGGAACTGCTTCGCGACGCTCTCGGTCTCTGGCGGGGACCCGCTTTCGCGGACATCACCGACGCGCCGTTCCGCGATCCGCAGGTCACCAGGCTGAACGAGCTGAAGACGTCGGCGATCGAAGACCGTGCCGAAGCCGAACTCAAGCTCGGAAGACACGAAGACGTCCTCGCCGGGCTTCGCGAGGTCATCGACGACCAGCCGCTGCGGGAGCGGCCCCGCGCGCTGCTGATCCGCGCGCTGCACGCCGCCGGACGTCAGGCCGACGCGCTCACCGCGTTCGAGGACGCCCGCCGCGTCCTGGCGGACGAGCTCGGCGCGGACCCCGGGCCGGAACTCGCCGCCGCGCATCTCGCCGTGCTCCGCGGTGAGGCGCCGACCGTCAAGGCCACGACGGCGCCGCTCCCCGCGCAGCTCACCAGCTTCATCGGCCGCGAAGGCGACCTCCGGCACGTGCTCGGCCAGCTGGATCGCTCGCGGCTGGTGACGCTCACCGGGCCCGGAGGCGCGGGCAAGACCCGGCTGGCCGTCGAGACCGCGGCGGCGGCGGACCTCCCGGCGGTCTTCGTCGAGCTCGCGCCCTACAGCGAGGACGCCGACGTCGCCCACGCCGTGCTGACCGCGCTCGGCCTGCGGACGGTCCCGCTCGGGACGGTCACCGTGGAGAACGCGCCGGTGGAGCGCCTGATCGACGCGCTCGCCGACCGGGCGGTGCTGCTGGTGCTCGACAACTGCGAGCATCTGGTCGAGGCCGCCGCGAAGCTGGTCGCCCGGCTGCTCGGCGCGGCCGCGGCGCTGCGTGTGCTGGCCACCAGCCGGGAGCCGCTGGGCATCACCGGCGAGGTCGTCTCTCCCGTGCCGAGGCTCGCCGTGCCGCCGCCGGGCACTCCGCCCGACCGGTCGCTGGAGTTCGCCGCCGTCCGGCTGTTCGCCGACCGCGCGCAGGCCAACGATCCGGGGTTCGCCGTGGACGACACGACGGCGGGCGACGTCCAGCGGGTGTGCGCCGCGCTCGACGGGCTCCCGCTGGCCATCGAGCTCGCCGCCGCGCGCGTGCGGACGCTGCCGGTCGGCGAGATCGCCACGCGGCTGGACGACCGCTTCAAGCTGCTTTCGCGGGGCAGCCGGGGCGCCGAGAGCAGGCATCGCACACTGCGCGGCGTCGTCGAATGGAGCTGGGATCTCCTGGAGGACGACGAACGCCTGCTCGGCAGACGGTTGACCGTCTTCGCGGGCGGCACGACCCTCGCCGACGCCGAAACGGTCTGTGCCGTCCCGGACATCGAGGACCTGCTTCCGTCCCTTGTGGACAGATCGCTGGTCGAACGCACCGGGGATCGGTACCGGATGCTCGAAACCATCCGGGCGTTCTTCGCCGAGAAGCTCGCCGAAGCCGGTGAAACGGAACGGCTTCGGCGCGCGCACGCCGAGCATTTCCTCGCCCTCGCCGAGGAAGCGGACCCGCTCCTGCGCACCGGCGACCAGCTCGCCTGGCTCGACCGGCTCGACGCGGCCTACGACGACCTCCTGGCCGCGTTGCGCTGGGCCACCGAAACCGACACGCGGATCGCGCTCCGGCTTTCGGCCTCGCTGGTGACGTACTGGTGGATGCGCGGTCGCCGGTTCGAAGGTTCGACGCTGTGCCTGGAAGTGATCAAGAACCTCGGCCCGAAGCCGCCGGACGGCCTCGAAGAGGAGTACCAGCTCTGCGTGCTCAGCGCCGCCGCGGGACTCCGCGAGCACGAAGCCCTCGGCCGTCACTTTCCCGAGGTGGACAGCCTCGTGCGGAACATGGTCAGTGCGCCGAGGAACCCGGCGCTCCTGATGCTGATGGGGGTGGTGACCGGGCCGCCCGGTGACGACGACGAACTGCTCAAACGCGGTCAGGCACTCTTGGCGCACAGTGACGCCTGGAGCCTCGCGCTGGTGCCGACCGGCTACGGGCTGCGCATGCTGATGCAAGGCGAACTCGAAACGGCGGAAGGACTTCTGCGGGAAGGGGAGGCCGCGTTCCGCGCGATCGGGGAACGCTGGGGCCTTTCGATGACGCTCGACCACCTGTCGCAGATCCTGATCTGGACGAACCGCCAGGCCGAAGCCCTGGAATTGATGGACGAGGCGCTCCGGCTGATGCGGGAACTCGGCGCGTCCGACGACAACGCGGACCTTCTGTGCCGCCGGGGCACCAGCAAGCTGCTCCACGGCGACGCGGCGGGAGCGCGGGCGGACTTCGAACTCGCCGTCGAGATAGCGCGCCGCGCCGGGATGCCGGAAAGCCGGGCGTTCGGGTACGTCGGCCTCGCCACCCTCGCCCGGCACGGAGGGGATCTGGCCACGGCTCGCGCGCTGAGCGAACTCGCGCTTTCGGAGTGCTCAGGTGGCTCTTTCACCTCCGAGGGGGGCCGCTCCGGGGCGCGGATCTCACTCGGCTGGGTCGCGGCCGCCGAGGGCGACGCCGACCAGGCCGAAGAACTGCACCGGCAGGCGCTCCTTTCGGCGGAACAGTGGCACGACAGCACCACCTTGGCCTGCGCCGTCGAAGGCCTCGCCGGGGTCGCGCTGCTCCGGGGCGACCCCGAGCGGGCGGCGGTCCTGATCGGCGCCGCGGTGACCGTCCGGGGCACCCCGTTCGCCGTCGATCTGGACGCCGCCCTGCTCCGGACGACCGCGCGCGAGCGGCTCGGCGAGGACTTCGACCGGGCCTATCGCCGGGGACTCGCCACGCGCGGCGCCGCTCAACTGGCCGGGTTGCCCAGGAAGTCCTGAGCGCGGGTCAGCCGGATCCCCTGCGGCGCGAAGCGGCCGATGGCCTCGGTGAGCAGACGCGGGTCGAGTTCGCTGTCCTGGACAGCGACGTACAACGGTTCCGCGTTGACTCCGATCGCGCCGAGCCTGGTCATCCCGGGACCGACCGGGTCGGTGGTGAGCCGGGTGACCTCACGCCAGGGCACGACCGTCCGCTCGACCCGCACGCCCACCGCGTCCAGTTCGAAGAGCACCCACTGCTGATCGTGCAACGACCGCACGTAGGCGATGGTGCCGACGCCGCCCGCGATCAGGACGATCCGCAGCGGACCGGGCGCCCCGATCGACCCGAGCAGGGCTGCGAGCCCGAAGAAGGCCACCAGGAGCCCGGTCAGCTTCGCGGCGCCGACGAGGCCCGCGTTCGGCTTGTACACCCGGAACCGGACGTTGCGCATCAGATGTTTGGTGAGCACGCCGCCGCCGACCGCGACGGGCAGCGCGATCAGCGTCACCGCCAGCGAGCCCGGGGTGAAGTCGACGAGGACGTTGTAACCGGCGATCAGTGCGACGAATCCGCCCACGACGGTCAGCGCCAGCGCGAGCTTGCCCTTCCGCACGTCCTGTTCGCGGCGGTCGAGCGCGGCCTGGTCTCCGGTGGCGGGGAAACCTCCGTCGATGTTCCTCATCGGGCGTCACGCCGTTCGGCCGCGCGGCGCTCGCGCTGACGGCGGTCGAGGACGTAGAGCACGCCGCCGGCGATGGCGCTCAGCGCGGCGTAGAGCAGGTCCTGGGCCCCGTCCTCGGGGTAGCCGGTGGAGAACTCGACCATCGCGAGCGCGATGAAGAGGACGCACAACACTCCTCCGCCGATGATGTACACCTTGTTGCTCAGCATGGCTTCCCTCGCTTGTCGTTTGCCGTGGTGAGAGCACTTTCGCGCGGGGCACATGACATTCGGATGACAAGCCGTCAGCGCGTGGTGCGCGGACGGTCAGCGGCGGCGGACACGCTCCCGGACATGACCTACCTCGCGGGATCACCCGAAGACTTCCTGGCCGTGCGGCACCTGACGCTGCGCGGCACCCAGGCCGAGATCGGCCACGCCCTCGGCGTCGAAACGAAGGAGCGTTCGGACTGGACTCCGCCACCCGCGGATCCGATCGTGGCCAAGGCCCGGCGTGTCTGGTTCGAGCGGAACTGGCCGCAGTACGCCGAACGCGTGGCCGGGTTCGCCGAGGCCTACGGACTCCCTGCCGACGCGGCGGTCTCCTTCGACAACGCCTCCGCCCTGCCCGCCGGATCGGGCTGTTCGGCGCTGTGGACGGGGAGCACGCTCGGCCGGAACTACGACTTCTTCACCTTGAGCTGGAGCCAGCTCGGCGCGGTGATGGCGGGGGCGGAGCCCGTCGACGACGGGACCGTGCCGATGGCGTCGCGGCCGTACGTCCTGACCACGATCCCCGACGACGGCATCGCCTCGACGTCACTTTCGATGTCCACAGTGGACGGTGCGATGGAGGGCGTCAACGAGGCCGGGCTCGTCGTCGCGCTGCTGATGGCCGACCTCGAAGCGGCCACACCGCTGGAGCACGACCCCGGTCCGCAGGCGGGTCTGTCGGTGCCCCAGGTCTGCCGGTACCTGCTCGACACGTGCGAAACCGTCGACGAGGCCAAGGAAGCGCTGATGCTCGCCAAGCAGTACGCGCACGGCGCGCCCTGCCACTACATCGTCGCCGACGCCTCCGGGCGCGGCTTCGTCTACGAGCGCGGCGCGCACGACATCGAGTACTTCGTCGAGGTCGCCGACGGGCCGCTGTGCGTCACGAATCATCCGCTGCACCGCCACCCGGACCTCGACGCGCTGCCGGAGGACACGCCGGAGACGATGCTCACCTACCAGCGGCTGCGCACCCTCACCAAGGAGGCGGAAGTGGCCGAGCCGCGCGACGCGCTCGACGCGGTGTCCGTCGCGATCGAGCCCGGCGCGCCGTGGCGGACCTTGTGGCGCAGCGTCCTCGATCCGGCGGCCCGCACGATGAGCACCCGGTTCTACCTGGGCGACGGTGAGAACGGCACCGCGCGGCACTCACCGGAACTCACCTTCGGCGTTTCGAGGTGACCGCCATCGGCAAAGGCCGCAAGATCGGCACCGTCGCGGTCTGCGTCCTGGCGCAACTGCTGATCGCGATCGACCTGACCGTGCTGCACCTGGTGCTGCCGTCGCTTTCGGAGCAGTTGCACCCGTCGACGACGGAACTGCTGTGGATCGCCGACGCGTACGGCTTCGCGCTCGCCGGGCTGCTGATCACGATGGGGAACGTCGGCGACCGGATCGGCCGGAAGAAACTGCTGCTGATCGGGGCGTCGCTGTTCGGGGTCGCTTCGGTGATCACGGCGTACGCGCCGACGTCGGAACTCCTGATCGCCGCCCGCGCGCTGCTCGGGATCGCCGCCGCGACGGTGATGCCGTCGACGCTGTCGATCGTGCGGAACGTGTTCACCGGCAAGGAACGCGCGGCGGTGATCGGGGTTTCGAGCGGGCTGACGATCCTCGGTTTCGGAATGGGCCCGCTCGTCGGCGGTTTCCTGCTCGACCACTTCTGGTGGGGTTCGGTGTTCCTGGTCAACGTGCCGGTGGTGCTGGTCTTGGTGATCGCCGGCGCGCTGATCCTGCCCGAATCGAAGAACCCGGCGCCGGGCCGGATCGACGTGCCCAGCGTGTTGCTGTCCCTCGTCGGCATGGTCGGGATCGTCTACACGATCAAGGAAATCGCGTACAAGGGCTGGGCGCATTGGGACATCGCGCTCGCCGCCGTGCTCGGGCTCGGCTGCCTGGTGGCGTTCGTCTTGCGGCAGCCGAGGCTGGCCGAGCCGCTGATGGACTTGAAGCTGTTCGCGCGGCGCGCGTTCTCGGCGACCGTCGGCACCACGATCCTGGCGATGTTCGCGCAGCTCGCGGTGTCGCTGATGTTCGCGCAATACCTGCAGCTGGTGGCCGGCTGGTCTCCGCTGAAGTCCGGGCTCGCCGGACTGCCCGGGATGGGCGGCGCGATCCTCGGCGGTGTGCTCGCGCCGCTGGCGATCAAGGCCTTCGGACGGGCGGTCACGATCGCGCTGGGCTGCGCGGCGTCGGCGGCCGGGTTCGCGCTGTACTCGGGTATCGGCGTGACGATCGACTACCCGGACCTGCTGTTCGCGATGATCGTCTTCGGGATCGGGCTTTCGCTGATCCTCGCCGTCGCGACGGACACGGTGCTCGGCGTCGTGCCGAAGACCAGGGCGGGCGCGGCGTCGGCGATCTCCGAAACGGCGACCGAACTCGGCGGGGCGCTGGGGATCGCGATCCTCGGCAGTGCGCTCGGCGCGCTGTATCGCCGCGAACTCGTCATCCCGGCGGGGGTGCCACCGGAGGCCGCCGGGGCGATCTCGGACACGCTCGGCGGCGCCGTCCAGGTCGCGGCGCAGCTACCGCCCGATCAAGGAGCTTCGGTGCTCGCCAGTGCGAAACTGGCGTTCGTCGACGGGTTGCAGGTGACGATGCTGTGCTCGGCCGGGTTGATGGCGCTGCTGGCGGTGAGCGCGCTGTTCACGCTGCGCGGGGTGCCGAAGGAGCTCGAAGACCCTGAAGAGGAGCTCGCGCCGGTTCCGGTCCCGGCGGGCTGAAGGGGCCCTTCACCGCATGGGACGCGGTGAAGGGCGCTTTCCCCGCATGAGATGCGGGGAAAGCGTCCTTCAGCCCCTCGGTCCGGCCAGCGGGACCGCGCGACGGTCGCCCATCCGCACCATGGCCAGCAACGGTTTCGCGGCCAGGCTCAGCAGCCTGGCCGCGAACTCGCGCCCGTTGCGGCGCGCGATGTCCGGGCCGAAGGCGTCCATCAGCGCGACGAGGCCGGGCAGCGGCCGCACGAACAAGGTCACCTCGGTGATGAGCCCGTCCTCGCCGATTTTCAGCACCGCCGCCTCTTCGATCTCCTCCGCGCCGATCCGCGCGGTGTAGACGACCACCCGCGTCGTCGCGTCGCCGGTGTCGGTGTGGAACCGCACGTCGCGCAGATGCGTGTAGGCGACTTCCAGCAGCGGCTTGAGTTCCGCGTGCCCGGTGAACCGGACCCGGCTCGTCAGCGGCGAATGCACGATCACGTCCGGCGCGAAACCGCTCAGCGCGAGTTCGACGTCCCGGGTCTCGAGGGCCCGGCGGTACCGCTCGGTGGTCTCGGTGCTCATACGTCCTCCTGGATCAGATTCCCCAGACCGCGCCACAACAGATCCGTCGTGAGCGCGACGACTTGCTCCCGCGGGATGTCGCGGTTGCTCCACCACCAGGTGGCGATGGCGTTCAGTGCGCTCTTCGCCGCTTCGGCGAGAGCCTCGTTCGCGCGGTCGCGCGGCAGGTCCGCGGTCAGCGCCAGGCCGGGGACCCGGGCGAACACCTCGGTCAGCCGCCCGGTCGCCCTGGCCTGCCCGCGCCGGTGCACCTCGGCGACACCCTCGTCGGACGGCGTCTCGGCGAAGATCATCCGCCAGCCGCGTTCATTCGTCTCCATCCAGGCGAAGATCGCCGCCACCCGGCCGCGCAGCAGTTCTTCGGCGGTCTCGGACGGCGGCAGGCCGGCCCAGCCGGCCAGCAGACTGTCCACTTCGGACTCCAGCAGGCCCGCGTACAGCGCCGCCTTGGACGGGAAATGGTCGTAGAGCACGGGCGTGCTGATCCCGGCCGCCGTCGCGACCTCGCGCATTCCCGCCGCGTCGTACCCGGACGCGGCGAACACCCGCGCCGCCGCGGCCAGGATCCGCTCCCGGCGTTCGTCCTTGCTCAACCGCTTACCTGACATCGGTCAGGTACGCTACCAGTCAACCTGACACTTGTCAGGTAGCGCTCCGGGTAACCTGGTCGATCGTGCGCACAGTCGTAGTCATCGGGGGCGGGATCGTCGGTCTCGCCACAGCCTGGGAACTGACCAGAAGAGGCCTGGACGTCACGGTGCTCGAAAAGGAGGACCGCTGGGCGGCCCACCAGACGGGGCACAACTCGAACGTCGTGCACGCGGGGCTCTACTACAAGCCGGGATCCTTCAAGGCGAGGATGTCCACCGCGGGCAATCGGTCCATTGTGGACTTCGCACGGCAGTACGGGGTGCCGGTCGAGGTGTGCGGCAAACTCGTCGTCGCCACCTCCGAAGCGGAGCTCCCGGCGCTGAAGGTGCTCGCCGAACGGGCCGAAGCGAACGGCGTCCCGGCTAAGCTGATCACGCCGAGCGAGGCCCGGGAGTACGAGCCCGAGGTCTCGTGCGTCGCCGCGCTGCGCGTGGAATCCACCGGCATCATCGACTTCCCCGCCGTCTGCTCCGCGCTCGTGCGGCTGCTCGACGAGTCCGACGCCGACCTCCGGCTCGGCACGTCCGCGCTGGGGATCCGCCCGGGCCGCACCGGCGGCGTCGAGGTGGCGACCGGCGACGAGGTGATCCACGCGGACGCGCTCGTCAACTGCGCGGGCCTGCACGCGGACCGCGTCGCGCGGCTCGCCGGGCTCACCCCGAGCGCGCGGATCGTGCCGTTCCGCGGCGAGTACTACGAGCTCAAGCCCGAACGCCGCCATCTGGTGCGCGGCCTGATCTACCCGGTCCCGGACGCGTCGCTGCCGTTCCTCGGCGTGCACCTGACCCGCATGCTCGACGGCAGCGTGCACGCCGGCCCCAACGCCGTGCTGGCGCTGCGCCGCGAGGGCTACACGTGGCGCGACTTCTCCGCGAAGGATCTCGCCGAGGTCGCCCGCTTCCCCGGCGTCTGGCGGCTCGCGCGCAAGTACGCGTACCCGACGGGGCTCGACGAGGTCCGCCGGTCGTTCTCACGCCGCCGCTTCGCCGAAAGCCTCGCGCGGCTCGTTCCCGCCGTCACCGAGGACGACATCGTGCGGCACGGCTCCGGCGTCCGGGCACAGGCGCTGCGCCCGGACGGCGCGCTCGTCGACGACTTCCTGATCGAGACCGCGCGGAACCAGGTGCACGTCCTCAACGCGCCCTCGCCGGCGGCGACCAGCGCGCTGGAGATCGCGAAGCACATCGCCGACGAGGTGAGCTCCTAGGAGGACGGCGGCAGGTTCGCGTTCAGCAGCGGCACGGCGGCCTTGATGACGTCGCACGCCTTCGCGGGGTCGTCGAGGTTGCCCGCGATGATCGCCACCGTCGACGTCGCGGTGATCGCGAGACCGGCCGCGCACAGCTTGCTGCCCGACTCGGTGTAGAGCTTCCACTTGCGGTCGCCGGAGTCGAAGTCCTGCGGTTCGCCCTGCGTGATCAGCGATGGCGCCTCGTCGATCGCCTTCGACGTGTAGAACCACAGGTCGAAGGCCTTTTCGCCCTTGTCGCCGTCCGTGTCGGCCCACTCGCAGCCGGTCTGGTTCGGGTCGGAACTGGACTTCATCGGCTCACCGGTCGGGCCGAGGCGCAACTGGGCGGTCTGCTCGGGCTTGAGCATGGCGCACGGGTCGGTGGTCACGAGCGGCCCGCCCGGCTCGGCGGGCTTCTGTCCGGGCGGAGCGGTGATCTGCGGATCCTGCTGTCCGCCCGGCAGCTTCGACGCCACGGCCGGGGCCGCCGCCTTGGCCAGGTCGCACGCGTTGCCCTCGGTGTGATCGGGGCTCTCGCTGGCGATCTCCACGAAGGAGTCCGGGGTGAGTTCCGTGCTCAGCGAGCAGTAGTCCGGGCCGAGGATGGTGGCGTACCGCGTCCAGGTGAAACCGCCGATCCCGAACTTCTCGCCGGACTGCGCGCCGTTCATGTACTCGTTCAAGGACAGGTCCTTGCTCAACGAGACCTCGAGGTTCGACGCCTTCCTGACGTCCTCCAGCTTCCGGAACCGGCAGACCGCGGGGGTCTTCTGATCGGGCTTGGCGGCGCGTTCCTCACCGGGGTACGTGACGCCCAGCGCGTTCGCGTGGTCCTGCGTCAGCAACGCGCACGGCTCGGCCTTCGTGATCACCGGCCCCTGTCCGGGCACCGGCGAGGCCGTACCTGGAATCGTCGACGTGCAGCCGCCGAGCGCCAGCACCGTCAGCCCGATCGCGAGCGAATTCCGAAACCGCATGCGTCCCCTCCATCTTCGGCTCGCACACTACTTGTGCGCGGCGGTGCAGTACTTCAGGGAGGAAGGTTCGGGTTTCCGCTGCCCCGGCGGCGCGACGATCTTCGGGTCCGGCTGCCCGCCGGGCAGCTTCGACGCGATCGCGTCGGCGTGTCCAGGGGTGAGCAACGAGCACGGCGCCGCCTTGGTGAGCACCGGCCCCTGGCCGGGCACCGGCGACGCCGTCCCCGAAATCGTCTCGGAACATCCGCCGAGCAGGAAGACCGCCGCGAAGAGCGCGGTGATCGGCTTGCGATGGCGGTTCATGCTGGGGCCCTCCTCGGCGCGGACCCTACTTCGATGTCGGCGTGAGCACCTCGGTTCCGCCGAGGAAGGGACGAAGCGCTTCGGGGACCCGGACGGAACCGTCTTCGAGCTGATGGTTCTCCAGGATCGCGACGATCCACCTGGTGGTGGCGAGCGTGCCGTTCAGCGTGGCGACGGTCTGCGGGCGGCCGTCTTCGTCGCGGTAGCGGATGCCGAGGCGGCGGGCCTGGAACGTCGTGCAGTTCGACGTCGAGGTCAGCTCGCGGTAGGCCTCCTGCGACGGCACCCACGCCTCGCAGTCGAACTTCCGGTACGCCGACGTGCCGAGGTCGCCGGTGGCGGTGTCGATCACCCGGTACGGGACCTCGATCTTGGCGAGCATCTGCTCTTCCCAGTCCAGCAGGCGCGCGTGCTCGGCCTCGGCGTCCTCGGGACGCGTGTAGACGAACATCTCGACCTTGTCGAACTGGTGGACGCGGATGATGCCGCGGGTGTCCTTGCCGTACGAACCGGCCTCGCGGCGGTAGCAGGACGACCAGCCCGCGTAGCGCTTCGCGCCGTCGCCGAGGTCGAGGATCTCGTCGGCGTGGTAGCCGGCGAGCGGGACCTCGGAGGTGCCGACGAGGTACAGGTCGTCGTCGCGCAGCCGGTAGACCTCCGACGAGTGCGCGCCGAGGAATCCGGTGCCCGCCATGATCTCCGGCCGGACCAGGGTCGGCGTGATCATCGGGGTGAAGCCGTTCGCGCTCGCCTGCGCGATGGCCATGTTCAGCAGGCCGAGCTGCAGCTGGGCGCCGATGCCGGTGAGGAAGTAGAACCGCGATCCCGAGACCTTCGCGCCGCGCTCCATGTCGAGCGCGCCGAGGCCCTCGCAGAGTTCGAGGTGATCCTTGGGCTTGAAGTCGAACTTCTTCGGCTCGCCGACGTGCTTGAGCACGACGAAGTCGTCCTCGCCGCCTTCGGGCGCGTCGGGGTGGACGAGGTTCGGCACCACGCGGTGCAGCTGCTCGAACTCCTCCGAAGCCTCGGTCTGCTCGACCTCGGCGGCTTTCACCTGGGCGGCGAGGTCCTTCGCCTTGGCGAGCAGCGCGGCCCGTTCGTCGCCTTGCGCCTTCGGGACGAGCTTGCCCAGCGACTTCTGCTCGGCGCGCAGCGTGTTGGCGGCGGCGATCGAAGACCGGCGACGGGAGTCGAGGGAGAGCAGCTTGTCGACCACTCCTTCGTCCTCGCCACGGGCGCGCTGCGAAGCGCGCACGACGTCCGGGTCATCGCGCAGAGTCCTGGGGTCAATCACGAGAGCTGAGGGTAGTCCGTGGCCTTCGCGCACTTCGAGGCAGTTTCCCCGTACAGACTGTGCGGGCCGCCGCGGAGAACCCGACAGTCTGATCGTTGTCGCCCGTTTCGGGCCGTCCCCATACTGAGCCCGGCCCCGGATTCCCTGCTGCGGACGGAGAAACCCGATGACCGACGCGGACCTGCTGGCGCGGCACAAGGCGGTACTGCCGTCGTGGCTGGCGCTCTACTACGACGAGCCGATCGAGATCGTGCACGCGCAGGACCGCCGGGTCATCGACTCGACCGGGCGGAGCTATCTCGACTTCTTCGCGGGCATCCTGACGAACTCGATGGGCTACGACGTCTCGGCGATCAGCGACGCCGTGCGCAAGCAGCTCGACACCGGGATCCTGCACACCTCCACGCTGTACCTGATCCGCTCGCAGGTCGAACTGGCCGAGCGGATCGCGAAGCTTTCCGGCATCCCGGACGCGAAGGTGTTCTTCACCAACTCCGGGACCGAAGCCAACGACACCGCGCTCATGCTCGCCACCCAGTACCGGCGCAGCAACCAGGTGCTGGCGATGCGGAACTCGTACCACGGGCGGTCGTTCGCGACGGTCGGCATCACGGGCAACCGCGGCTGGTCGGCGTCGTCGCTCAGCCCGGTGAAGGTGAGCTACGTGCACGGCGGCTACCGGTACCGCAGCCCGTTCCGGGCGCTTTCGGACACGGAGTACATCGACGCGTGCGTCGCGGACCTGGTGGACGTGCTGGAGACGGGCACTTCTGGCGACGTCGCCTGCATGATCGCCGAGCCGATCCAGGGGGTCGGCGGGTTCAGCTCGCCGCCGGACGGCCTGTTCAAGGCGATGAAGGAGGTCCTCGACCAGTACGGGATCCTGTTCATCTCCGACGAGGTCCAGACCGGCTGGGGACGGACCGGGGAACACTACTGGGGGATCCAGGCGCACGACGTCGTCCCCGACGCGATGACCTTCGCGAAGGGCCTCGGGAACGGCCTCGCGATCGGCGGCCTCGTCGCCCGCGGCGACCTGGTCGACTGCCTGACCGCGAACTCGATCTCGACCTTCGGCGGCAACCCGGTCGCGATGGCGGGCGCGGCCGCGGTGCTCGACCACATCGCCGACCACGACCTCCAGGCCAACGCGCTCGCGCGAGGCAACGAGCTGCTGTCCGGTCTGCGCGCTTCGGGGCATCCGCTGATCGGGGATGTCCGCGGCAAGGGCCTGATGATCGGCGTCGAGCTGGTGCGGCCGGGCGGCCTGGAGCCCGACCCGGGGGCCGCGGCGCGGATGATGGAAGAGACCAAGGCGCGCGGGCTGCTGATCGGCAAGGGCGGGCTGCACGGCAACGTGCTGCGGATCGCGCCGCCGATGACGCTGACCGCCGACGAGGCGGCGGAAGGCCTCGGGATCATCACCGACTCCCTGGCCGCCATCTCCTGACGAGTGTCATGAGGGGTCCCCTTAGGACAAATTTCGTCTTAAGGGGACCCCTTATGACACGCGTCCGCACTCCGGAAACGGGCGAAAGCGGGCGCGCCGTCCGTCAGACGCGTGTCTGCAGCCGGATCTCGCGTGCTTGGGGGCGGAACACCCGGGTTCCGTCTCCAAACACGCGAGATCCGCCCTCAGTCACGCGTGTTCGGCCTTCGATCACGCGTCTTCCGGCAAGCGTCAGGAGGTCGCGAAGCGGGCGATGACCTCGCCCAGCCGCACCCCGGCGTCTTCCTGGAGGAAGTGCCCGGCGCCGGTGATCGTCGGATGCTCGAGTTCCCGGGCGCCGCGCATCGAGGCCCGCAGTTCGAGACCCCACGGCGCGGTGATCGGGTCGCCGTCGGAGAACGAGACCAGGAACGGCTTGTCCAGTTCCGTGAGGACCTTCAGCGCGGCCCGGTTGGCGGCCGACGCCGGGTCGTCCGGGGTGATCGGGACGAGCGACGGCATCGCGCGCGGCGCGGCCTTGTACATCTCGTTCGGGAAGGGCGCGTCGTAGGCGGCGCGCACCCCCTCGGACAGCTTGGTCTGGCAGCCCGACTGGACGAACCGTCCGACGTCGATGACCTGGGCGTTCTCCATGGTCTCGCGAAACTTGTGCCAGATCTCCGGCATGTCGCCGTCGCCGGTGGGGAGGCCGGTGTTGGCCGCGACGACCCGGGCGAAGCGGTCGGGGTTCTCGGCGACCAGCCGGAGGCCGATCAGGCCGCCCCAGTCCTGGCCGACCAGGGTGACGTCGGTCAGGTCGAGCACGTCGAAGGCGAACGCGCGCATCCATTCGACGTGCCGTTGGTAGGTGTGGTCGACCATGTCGCCGGGTTTGTCGGATCGACCGAAGCCGACCAGGTCGGGCGCGATGGCGCGCAGTCCGGCGTCGGCGAGCACCGGGATGACCTTGCGGTAGAGGTAGGACCAAGTGGGTTCACCGTGCAGCAGGAGGACGGGTGGCCCGTCCTCGGGTCCGGCCTCCACGTAACCCACTCTGATCACGCCGCCGTGAAGGTCGACGAGTTCCGCGTAGCGCGGTTCGAAGTCGAAATCGGGCAGGTCCGAAAATCGGTCGTCCGGAGTCCTCAAAAGGCGCACGACTCCCACGGTAGTGGGAATCGTGCGCCCATGCCGATTGCGGACGTCAGAAGATCACGAGATGGCGACGGCCACGATCAGGCCGAGGGCCAGGTGCGCGGAGGCCACCACGACGCTGGCCGGGGCGAACTTCTCGCTCTCGATGGTCGAGCGGATGTCGATCCGGGTCGCCCACTCCAGCAGCCGGACCGCGAGCACCTGCACGATGATGCCGAGCAGGCCGTAGACCAGCGAGGTGATGAGGCCCTCGGTCAGATCGCTGGCGGAGTTCGCGATCGCCACGACGATGATGAAGGCCATCGAAAGCAGGCCCGACGCGGTGACGATGACCGCGTTCGGGAGGCCGCGGGTGACCAGCTGGGAAAGCTTGCCGGGCGTGGTCCAGTCGATCGCCCAGAACCCGGCGAACATCATCAGCAGGCCGACGACGCCGTACAGCAGGATCGCGCCGATCCCCCGCACGAGGTCGGAGCCGAACGTGTCGGACAGCGCAAGGGTGGTGGTCACAGCGTTCTCCCGGAGAGGTACAAGGTCGAGAATGTCAGGTTTGTGCGGTTGCTTCTATCACGTCTCGACGATGCGGTGCGGGACGAACGCCGCACCGTCGTCCGTGACGAGGCCCGCGGTCTCGCGGATCCCGAGGCCGGCGGCCTGGTCCCCGACGATCCACGCGCCCAGCGCGGGGCGGTAGCCCTGGAACTCCGGGAGCGGGTCGAACGCCTGGTAGACGTACCCTTCCGCGCCGTAGACACCGTCGGTCTGCGTCTCGTACCCGGTGGCGACGATCTGCACGTTCGCGCCCTCGCGGCCGAGTTTCGGCTTGCGGACGTACTCGGTCAGCAGACCGGGGTCGTCGGCGAAGGCGGGCAGCAGGTTCGGGTGGCCCGGGTAGTTCTCCCACAGGATCGCGAGCAGCGTCTTGTTGGAGAGGATCATCTTCCACAGCGGCTCGACCCACAGCGTGCGCGGCATGGTCTCGACGGCGAAGCGGCCGAACTCCTCGTCGACCACCCATTCCCACGGGTAGAGCTTCACCACGGTCGCCATCTGCGCCTCTTCGAGGTCGACGAACCGCTTGAGCACCGGGTCCCAGCCGATCTCCTCGATCGACAGGCCGACGGTGTCGAGTCCGGCCTCGGCCGCGGTCTCCTGCAGGTACGCCGTCGTCACGTGGTCCTCACCGGACGGATCGGCGGACGACCAGGTGAAGTGCAGCTCGTTGGAGGGCAGCTTTTCGGCGAGCTCGCCCCAGCGCTCGACCAGCTTCTCGTGGATCGAGTTCCACTGGTCGTCGTCGGGGAAGATCGCGGTCTTCCAGTGCCACTGGAGCACCGCGGCTTCGAGCAGCGAAGTCGGGGTGTCGGCGTTGTATTCGAGCAGCTTCGCCGGGCTCTTGCCGTCGTAGCGCAGGTCGAACCGGCCGTAGACGTGCGGATCCTGCCGCTTCCACGACTCCGCGATATGCGGCCAGACCCACTCGGGGATGCCGAAGCGGTGGTACTGCTCCGTGGTGATCACGTTGTCGACGGCTTCGAGGCACATCGAGTGCAGCAATTCGACGTCCGCCTCGACGGACAGGATCTCGTCCATGTCGAAGACGTAGTGGACCGACTCGTCCCAGTACGGCCTGGACTTGCCGGCGCCGTCACGGGCGGGGGTGCCGAAGACCAGGCCCTGTTCCTCGACGATGCGCTGCCAGTCCCGCCGGGGCGGCTTGGAATCCCGATACAACTACGAGCCCCCGCTCTTGCCGGTACCGCCGGAGGTACCGCTCTTGCCGCTGATGCCGAAACCGCCGCGTTGGACGGACTTGCCCGATTTGGTGCTGACGTTCGCCCGTGACGAGGGCGGGTCGTACGAACCGCCGGACACCCGCTGCCCGATCGCGCCAGTGCCGCCGTAGTTGTAGCGGTAGCTGTTGTACCCGCCGCCACCGATCGGGATGAAGAAGAAACCGCCACTGGAGTAACCACCGTGCGACCGCACGTAGTTTTCGTCGCAGTTGTCGTCCTGGTCGACGATCCCGTCCTTGGTGGTGCAGGTCGCGGTCACCTCGGTCGGCTTCGCGACGGTGTAGAACGTCGCGACCAAGCCGACCAGCCCGACGGTCACCCCCGTGCCGATCAGGAGTTTCTTCTTGGTCGACGACTTCTTCTCGGCGACGCGCGCGGCTTCCGCGGCCTGCGCCTCCTGACGTTCCTGCTCCGCCAGCGCCTGCTGTCGCGCCCGCTGCTCGGCGAGCGACGGCTGCCGCGCCTGCGTGCTGCCGTCCTGAAAGCGCATGGTGCCGCGCTTGGGCGGCTCCTGAGGAGTCTGTGCCCCCTGGTTGTCATCCTGCGTCATCGAAGCTCCGTAATCGCCCGCCGGCCCGAACCCGTGTCCAACACTAACCACCCGGTACGCGCACCTTACGTGCGGCGCGGGCATCATGGAGTGGATGTCTCAACAGGCCGAGCGGTTCCGTTATCCGCGAAACGCGCTGACTACCCTGCGCACCCGGCTCGTCATGGCCGGTGTGTTCCTGGGCGCGATCATCGCGCTTTCGCTGAGTGTGGCTTTCTCGTGGAACGTGGGCCCGGAGGGCGGTGCGGGCGGCGGCGCCCCCAAACTGTCGCCCGCCGCGGCCGAAGCGTTCCAGTCTCCCCCGGGGACCTGCCTGACCTGGAACAACCCGGACGCCACCGACGCGAAGCGCGTCTCATGCGCGGAGTCCCACTTGTTCGAGGTCACCAGCATCGTCGACATCGGCGCGCAGTACCCGGCGGGGGTGCCCAGCCCGAACCTGGAGCAGTGGCAGGAGATCTCCCGGTCCCGCTGCACCGTCGACGTCAAGCCGTACCTCGGCCGCACGCTGGATCCGTACGGCAAGCTGAGCATGAACCTGCTCCGGCCGACGCCCGCGCAGTGGGAAGACGGCGACAGGCAGCTGCGGTGCGGTCTGCAATGGGCGGGTCAGGGCGGCAAGCTGCAGCCGACCAAGGGACCGGCGAAGGAGCAGGACCAGTCCGCCGTGTGGGAGCCGGGCACCTGCCTAGCGCTGCTCAACAACAGCTTCGGCGACCCGATCGACTGCGCCCAGCCCCATTCGTACGAGATGATCGCGACGATCGACCTCAAGACGAAGTTCAAGGACGGCTACCCGTCGCAGGGGGAGCAGAACACCTGGCTGGACACCGAATGCTCGACGGCCGCGCAGGAGTACACCGGAAACGCGGACCTGGCCGCGAAGAAGGTCATCCTCAGCTGGGACGTCCGCGAGCAGGAGAGCTGGGACGCCGGCTCGACGCTGGTGAACTGCAAGGTGGCGGCGGTCCTGCCGGACAACAAGGGGCTCGCCCCGGTCACCGGGAGCGTCAAGGTCGGCAACGGTGAGGCCCCGCCTTCCGACGGCGGCGGCCCGCCCGCTTCCTCCTCCGCTCCGAAGACCGGCGGGTGATCGGAGTGCCGGTCGAAATGACCCAGCAGCGCTTCGAGGAGCTGGTGTCGGAGGCGCTGGACGAGCTCCCGCCCGAGTTCGCGGACGCGATGGACAACGTGGTGGTCCTCGTCGAAGAGTTCAACGAGGAGTCGCCCACGATCCTGGGGCTCTATCACGGTGTCGCGCTGACGGAACGGACCCACGAGTACGGCGGGGTGCTGCCTGACCGGATCTCCATCTACCGGCGCCCGCTGCTGGAAATGTGCGACACCGAGGAGGACGTGGTCGAGGAGGTGCTGATCACGGTGGTCCACGAGGTCGGCCACCATTTCGGCATCGACGACGCGCGGCTGCACGAACTCGGCTGGGGCTGAGCCGCCGGACGGGCGATAGCAAAGGTCCCTTGCTCCCTCCCGGCGGATTCCGCTCCGGAGGGGGCATGGTGGGTGACTTTTGTGCGTGGGGCACCAAGGGTTCTCCGGATTCTTAACTGGACGTAACAACCCCACCACTTTGAGCGACAGCCCCGCTAAACTTTCGACACGTTGTCGTCGGCCGTCGCCGGCGAATGCCTGGGGAGGCGGTGCATGGCCGAGTCGACGGTGCGCGGGCGCGGGGACCGGCGGTTGCGCTGGCTGCTCGCGTCCAGTGCGGCGTCGAACCTCGGCGACGGGATCGGCAAGGTCGCGTTCCCGCTGCTCGCGGTCACCCTGACCCGCGATCCGCTGCTCATCGCCGGTCTCTCGGCGACCCAGTTCCTGCCTTGGCTGCTGTTCGCGCTCTCGGCGGGCGCGCTCCTGGACCGGATCGACCGGCGGCGCGCGATGATCCTCGCGAACAGCGCCCGCGCCGTGGTCGTCGGCGGGACGGCCGCCCTGGTCGCGGCCGGCGGCGTGACGATCTGGATGGTCTACGTCGCCGCCCTGCTCATCGGCGTCGCGGAGGTGGTCGCCGACAGCGCCGCGAACGTGCTCATCCCGGCGGTCGTCGGCGAGGGTTCGCTCGACGGCGCGAACAGCAAGCTCCAGGCCTGCGAGATCGTCGGTCAGACCTTCCTCGGCGGCCCTATCGGTAGCGCCACCTTCGCGCTCTTCGCGGCCTTCCCGTTCCTGCTCAACTCGGTGGGCTTCGCGATCGCGGCGGTCGTGCTGATCGGCCTCGCCGGAAGCTACCGGGCCCGCCCCTCGACCGAAGCCTCCGAGAGCTCGCGTACCGCGCTTCGCACCGAGCTGGCGGAAGGTTTCCGCTGGCTGAAGCACAGCGGGCTGGTGCTGCGCCTGGTCGTCGTCGCCGGATTGATCAGCCTGGTCAGCGAACTCGCGCAGGCGCAGCTGGTGCTGTACGCGATCGACTTCCTGCGTCTCAGCGAAGCGGCCTTCGGGGTCTTCGCGCTCGTCGGCGGCATCGGTGGCTTGCTGGGCGCGGGGGTGGCTCCGCGGCTGGTCAAGGTGTCCAGCCGTCGCGCGGTCCTCATCGGAGGCACGGCTTGCTGCGGCGTGGCGTTCACCGGCATGGGCCTGACCAGCTCGCCGATCGCCGGGGCCGCCCTGTTCGGCCTGTTCGCGGCGGCCGTCGTCGCGGTGAACATCGTGTTGGGGACGGCACGGCACAAACTCGTCCCGGGCGAACTGCTCGGCCGGATCCTCGGCGTGTGGCGCACCGTCGTCTGGGGAGCGATCCCGATCGGCGCGCTGCTCGGCGGGCTCCTCACCCACGCCCTCGGCCCCCCTGCCCGGACGTTCCTGACGTCGGGGCTGCTGCTGTTCGGCGTAGCCGGTTTCGCGTTCGTCTCGTTACGGCGAGGCGCCTTCGATGACGAAACGGCCACGGAGGTCCGGGTTCTCCACCAAGACCAGTGAAAACCAAGGCCTTTGGTGCTGAAATAGCCCATCACCGCCAGCTGGTGACGGGAGGTCCGCGATGCAGCAGACACTGGTGCCGGAGGCCGGCGTGGAGACGACCGAACCTTCCAGACGCCCGCAAGTGCTCACGGCCGTCGCCGGTTTCGTGATCGGCGGCGGGGTGATCGGCATGCTGTGGGCGCTCTCGGGCGTCAACGCGGGGGCTCTCGAAGACGCGCAAGACGCGTGCCAGGCACTGGCCAGGGTCGGCACGATCCCGGACACCACCGACTCCCCCGGCGACCGGACCGTGGCCGTACTGGCCCCCGAGGTCCTGCACCGGATGACGGCCGCGCGCGAACTCTCCGCCGCGGCGGCCGCCGCCAACGACACCTACCGGCCGCTGGCCGAACACATCGACGGTGTCAGCCGGATGGTGTTCAGCCTGCACTTCAACGACATCTCCGGTCAGCGGCACGTGGCGCAGGCCGAACAGCTCTGCACCCAGCTCTGATTTCGCTAGCCCTTGTGGACCGTCTTGACGGTCAGCTGGTTGCCCGGGACCTTCCCCGCGCAGCCGAGCCCCTGCACCGCCACGAAGTTCGACGCCGTCTCCTGCGGCAGGTACACCCGCAGGCCTCGGGTCTCGGTGGGCTTGCAGGCCGCCTCGTCGTAGTTGCGGACGTTCACGAAGCCGATGTCCGTGGACGCGCTCTCGCCGTTGTTCAGCTGGACCGGCCCGCCCTTGTCACCGGTGCGGAACGCGGCCTCGCCGACCTGGTGGCCGTCCGCCCCGGTCACGTAGGAGACGCCGGGGAAGCCCTGGATGGTGCACTGGTGCCCGCTCGTGTTGGTGATGACGAGCGTGCGGTACACCGTCCCGGCGGCCCCGTCGCCGCCCGCGACGGAGAGCTTGACGTCCCCCGCCTTGCAGAGCCCGTCGCTCTTCGACGCCGGAGGGGGCGCCTCGGCGGGCTGCGAGGTCGGCGCCGGGCTCGAAGAGCTCGCGCTGGGCGCGGCCGAGGTCTCCGGCGCCGAACTGGACGGCGGCATGGACGAGTTCTGCGCGACAGGCGTGCTTTGCGAACCGCAGGCGCTGAGCAGCAGGAGCCCGGCGGTGCCCGCGACGAGCCCGCCGATGGAGATGATCTTCGAACGAACCATGGTCATTCGCCTCCCTGTAGCCGGGTGACCCACCGTTCAGTAGACGTGTTGTCCGCCCAGTGGGTTGCGCTCAACCGGTTAATTCCCCACAAGGTGTTAATCGATCTTGTGGGGTGTATTCCCCGGCGGGAGCGGAGGCAAACGTGCCTGGTCAGCGTTCGACGGGAACGTCCGCCCAGGTGAGGCAGGACCAGCCGGCCGGGGTCGAGACGAGTTCGACGACGCCGGTGTTCGGGATGAGGGCCCGATTGGCGACCTCGGCGGTCACGTTGCCGGCGAGCCATTCGCCGCCCAGCCGGATGGCGCCGCCGTGGCTGACCAGGACCACCGTGCCGTCGGGATCCGCCTGTTCGTGCTTGGCGCGCAGCCGGGCGACCGCGTCGAGCATCCGGGTGCGGACCTGCGTGCCGGTCTCGCCGCCGGGGATCGGCGGGTCGAGTTCGCCGAGCGTCCACTGGCGCACGACGCTCATGTAGGTCGTGATCGAGTCCTTGTCCGTCTTGCCTTCGAGCTCTCCGGCGGCGACCTCGTGCACGCCGTCGACGACCTGGACGTCGAAACCGAGCTTGGCGGCCAGCGGTGCCGCGGTCTGCTGGGCGCGGATGGCCTGCGAGGCGTAGACCGCGACGATCGGCTCGCCGTCGAGCCGCGTCGCGAGGTCCCGGGCCTGTTCCCGGCCCAGCTCGGTGAGCGGCGGTCCGGGCAGCGCGGTGTCCAGCGCGCCCCGCACGTTGCCGTCGGTCTGGCCGTGGCGGACGAGGAGAAGTTTCACGCCTGTGCTCCCTTCCGTACCGACTCGACCCAGCCGATCGCGTCGGTGAAATCCTCGTTGGCGGCGCCCGGCTCGATCTCGGTCGTGCCGTTGTCCGCGCGCGGGTGGGAGCCGAGGAACCGGACGTTGCGGCACCGGCGGCGCAACGCGGCCAGCGCGTCGCCGATCCGGGGCTCGGCCACGTGGCCCTCGAAGTCGATGAAGAACCGGTACTCGCCGAAGTTGTTCCTGGTCGGCCGGGCGTCCAGCTTGGTCAGGTTGATCCCGCGGACCGCCAGCTCGGTGAGCAGTTCCGCCAGTGCGCCGGTCCGGTTCGTCGCGGCGGCGACGATCGACGTGCGGTCGGCCCCGGTCGGCCCCGGCAGCTCGCCGGGCGCACGGACCAGCAGGAACCGGGTCTTGGCGTCACGGACGTCGGCGACCTCGGTGGCCAGCACCTGAAGCGGGTAGTGCTCGACGGCGACCGGCGCGGTGACGGCGGCGTCGAACTCGCCCGCGTCGACCGCGACCGCCGCCGCGGCGGTGGACGACGTCGCGACCGGACGCGCGCCGGGCAGGTTCGCCTCGACCCAATGCCGGACCTGGGCGAGCGCGTGCGGGTGGCTCGCCACGGTGTGGATCTCGGTCGTGCCGGGGCGGGTCAGCACGCTGAAGTGGACCGGCAGCAGCGCCTCCGCCACCGCGACGAGCGGTTCGGCCTCGCTCAGGCTGTCGAGGGTGGCGGTGACCGCGCCCTCCACGGAGTTCTCGATCGGGACGCAGGCCGCGTCGGCCGTGCCCGAACGCACCGCGGCCAGTGCCGCCGGGATGGTCTCGGCGGGGATCAGCTCCTCGCCGGGAGCGAGCCGGCGCGCGGCCTGTTCGGTGAAGGTTCCCTGGGGGCCGAAGTAGGCGATCCGTGACACCCCGCCAGATTACGCACGCCGCGGGTGGCGACTTTCACTCGGACAGCCGGTACGCGCACCGGTTACGCCAAGTGGCTTTTTTTGCCATGCTTAGGGCGTGACCGCCGAACCGGGCACGCACACCGGCCGAGAGGATGTCGGCTCCTCGTTCGCTCCCCTGCCGGACCGTCCCACTCCGGAGCTGGTGCTGTGCGCCGTCGATGACCTGCTCGCGCAGGCCTGGACCACCGTCGCGGACACTGTGGACGGCCGGGTCTTCGTGCACCGCGGGTCCGTGCTCGACGTCGTCGCACAGGCCGTCGTCAGCCCCGCGAACTCCTACGGCTGGATGCGCGGCGGCATCGACGCCGTCTACGCCCGCGCGTACCCGGATGTCGAGCAGAACGTGCGCAGCGCCGTCCTCGCCTATCACGGCGGGGAACTGCCGATCGGTGAAGCGGTGATCGTGCCCACCGGCGAGGCGGAGCCCGCCTGGCTCATCAGCGCGCCGACGATGCGGGAACCCGGCGAAAGCCTCCCGCGCGACACCGTGCACCCGTACCTGGCCGCCAGGGCGGTGTTCCAGCAGTGGCGCGACGGCAGCGTCGACCAGGGCAGGGTCCGTGATCTGGTGCACACGATCGCGATGCCCGGACTCGGTACCGGCGTCGGCGGGGTCGCGCCCGCCTCGTGCGCCCGGCAGGTCGCCGCGGCGTGGGACGAGGTCTTCGCCCCCGGCCGCCCCCGTAACTGACGGTAACGCCCCGAAGCGGGGTACATCACATCGAAGCGCGTTCACGAGCCGTAAGCCCTACCGTTAAAGCGGCTTCATCCGGTTCGCGGCACGTTCACCGCCGAGAACTCGTCAACACGGTTTTGTACGGCGCCAGCGCAGGCGACGGGCGAGGAGTGTGCGATGCCGCGGGTCCGTGAGCTCAGTCCCTACGTCGAGCTGCACCGTGAGCAGTGGCGCGAGTTGCGCAGGTCGACTCCCCTGCCACTGACGGCCGCCGAGCTGCTGCGGCTGCGCGGTCTCGGCGAACAGGTCGATCTCGCCGAGGTCGCCGAGGTCTACCTGCCGCTCTCCCGGCTGATCAATCTCCAGGTCGCCGCCCGGCAACGGTTGTACGAAGCCACCACCACCTTTCTCGGTGAAGACAGCCGGGGCACCAAGGTGCCGTACATCATCGGGATCGCCGGAAGCGTCGCCGTCGGCAAGTCGACCACCGCGCGCATCCTGCGCACTCTGCTCGCCCGCTGGCCGGACCACCCCAGGGTCGACCTGGTCACCACCGACGGGTTCCTCCACCCGCGGGCGGAACTGGTGCGGCGCGGGATCATGCACCGCAAGGGTTTCCCGGAGAGCTACGACCGGCGGGCGCTGCTGCGCTTCGTCACCGAGGTGAAATCCGGCGCGGAACGGGTCAGCGCGCCGGTGTACTCGCACCTCGCCTACGACATCCTTCCCGACGAGGAACAGGTCGTTCAGCGACCCGACATCCTGATCCTCGAAGGGTTGAACGTCCTCCAGCCCGGCCCTCGGCTCAGCGTCTCCGATCTGTTCGACTTCTCGATCTACGTGGACGCGGCGACGACCGACATCGAACGCTGGTACGTCGAGCGCTTCCTCAAGCTGCGGCACACCGCGTTCGCGGACCCCGCGTCGCACTTCCACCACTTCGCCGGCCTCCCGGACGACGAGGCACGAGCCGAGGCACGCCATCTGTGGCGCACGATCAACGAACCGAACCTGATGGAGAACATCAAGCCGACGCGGCCCCGCGCGACCCTCGTCCTCCGCAAGGACGCCGACCACGCGATCAACCGGGTCCGGCTGCGCAAACTCTGAACCGGGGCCTGGTCGATCCTCGATCGGACGGCGAGACTCGCGTGCTCGAAGCCGGAACTCACGTGACTGAAGCCGGAACTCACGTGATCGAAGGCGGAACTCACGTGATGGGACTCGGAACTCGGCTGTGCGGCTTGTGATCACGTGCGACGAGGTCGCCTACGGGGACACTGAGTGATCGGTCACGCACGGAATCTCTACTCACGGCGATCGTTCACGGCGACTTTCAAGATCACTTCGGCGGAAGCCCCTCACGCGAGCGATTTCCGGCTGTTCCCTCACAAGGACCAGCCCTCGCACCACCGGCGAGCCTCGGTCACCGGCCTGTCGCGCACCGCGACCGATGGGCGGCTTTCCTCGGCCGATCGGCCGATCAACGCTCAGTACGTGTAACCGGTTGGCCGATACCGGCTACAGCCCCCCGAGGCGACCCTTGTGTCAGGGGTTCAAGAGGTCTCGAAAAGAGACTTTGAGCAGGGAGGAGGCTCACGATGTTCTCGATCATCCTGACCTGGGTCGGCTCGATTCTCGGACTCGCACTCCTGGTGGCCATGGCCGCGGGCGCCTTCGTCGTCGACTTCGACGACGCCCGCGGGGACCGCCGCCGGAAGAAGCAGCAAGTCACGGAGAGCAAGGGCACCCCCGCGGCACCTCTGAGTTGAACATCGCCTGAGTTGAACATCGCCTGAGCTGAATATCGCCTGGGCCGATCAAGCCGTCCGGACGTCTTGATCCGTTTCTCGGCACCGGAACTTCCCGGAGCCCGGGCTCAGTCGAACGGGTTGTACACCTGGGCTCCGAGCCCCGACATGTCGGCGAGGTTCCGCGTCACCAGGGTCAGCTCGTGGACCCGGGCGGTCGCGGCGATCAGCCCGTCGACCGACGGCACTTTCCGCGGCGCGTACTGCCTGCCCCATTCGGCCGCGATCTCGGCCGTCACCGGAAGGATCCGTTCCGAGAACTGCGCGGTGAGCCCGGCCAGCCAGTCGGTCAGCCCGTCCGCACGCTCCCTGTCCTGTTCTCCTCGATGCCTGAGTTTGCTTATCCCCCTCTCGATCTCTCCGATGGTCAGCGCGCTCAGATAGAGCCTGCTCGACGACACCCCACCCCACCAGCGGGCGAAACCCGGGTTCTGGGTGCGGCGCCGGGCCTCGGACACGATGTTCGTGTCCAGCAGGAAGCTCACCCGCTCACCTCCACGACATCTCTCGGTAGATCCTCCGCACGTTCGGCGGCGATCTCCTCCAGCACGTCGGCCAGCGCCTCCCCGTATTCGGGATGGTGCTGCTCACCGGAGAGCACGAGTTTGAAATCGACGGCCTCACCGCCTCCGGCGAGCCTGCGGTAGTCCGCGATGTCCAGCACCACGGCCACCTCCTCTCCATGTTTGGTGACGAACTGCGGCCCTTCGGCCGCGGCCCGGCGCAGCAGCTCACTCAGCCGCTGTTTGGCGTCCTGCACTTGCCAGGTTGCTGCTTCCATCTAGACAGACTAGACGGATTGAGAGGGGTTGGCAAGATCATGAGAGGTGTGGCCGTCGGGAAAGGGCAGGTCAGGACAGGTCGCCGAGCGCCTTCCGGTAGTCGTCGACGTCGTAGTCCATCTCGTGCTCGCCGGCCTCGGTCAGCTGGGCGGCCAGGGCGTCGACAAGGCGGTCGAAGATCTCTTCGCGCTCCTGTCCGGTCTCGCTCAGCCGCCGCACGGCCTGCCAGACCTCGGCGGGCTCGTCGGCCCAGAGCTGGTCGACGATCGTGGTCTTGAGCGCGAGCCGCATCCTCGGCTCGCCGTCGAAGGTCTCCTCGGCCAGCGCCTCGTGGTACTCGGGGTGCTCGCCGATCACCAGCAGACGGCGCTGTTCGGGATCGGCGGGCTCGAGTTCCAGCTCCTCGTCGCCGATCTCCGTGTAGACCGTCGGGACGGCGAACATCCGGCGCGCGAGCGCCTCCGCGAGTTCCGCCGGGTCTTCGATCCCCTCGGAACCGTCGAAGTAGACGTCGAGCGCGGAGTCCTCGTCCTGCGCGAACTCCTCCAGGAACTCGGTCGTGCTCTCCAGTAGCGCCACGCGCGCGGGCTCGGGGAGCCCGGCGCGGTCGGAAGCCCAGGTGACCCAGCCGAGCAAGGCGGGCTCCAGCGCTTCCTCGTACTCCTCGTCGACCTCGAACTCGCCGTCCAGCAGCGACTCCAGGAACCGGGCGAGCTTCTCGGGCCCGACCCGCAACGGGCTGCCCGGCTCGGTCTCGCAGCCGTGATCGACGAGAAGGCGCGCGTAGAACCGCGTCGCGTCGGTGTCCTCCACGAGCCCGGACCCGATGAAGTCGGCGACGACCTCTTCGCGGACCTGCTCGGGCCATTCGGTGATCTCGGGCGAGGGCTCGGGAGCGGGAAGCGCCCGGATCCAGGCCAGCGCGAGCGCGTGGAACCGCGCGTAGTCCTCGCTGACGTCGGGTTCCTCGACGACGTCCGTCGCGGCCAGGCCGTCCGCGAGCAGCTGGTGGGCGCGTTCGGGCAGCACCCGCTCCAGCGTGACCAGCTCCGGGTCGTCGGCGGCCTGCTGCCGCATCTCGGCCAGGACGTCCTGGGGCTTGTCGACCACGACGACGTCGCGGATCCGGCCGCCCTCGGTGAAGTCGACCAGCGCCAGCAGGCCGTGCTCGACGCCGCCGCGGGAGAAGACACAGAGCAGGGAGGACTCGTCGCCGAAGACGTCACCGGTCCGCCAGCAGTCCCCGACGGTCACCGCGGCGAGGTCCGCGGCCCATTCCGGCTCCGGGATCCCCCGGCCCAGCACGGTGTTCAGCGCGGCGGCGGCCGCCTCGCGCTCCTCGTCGGTCTCGGCGAAGACTCGCAGCCCGGCGAGCAGAGCGGCCGCGGCCGGGGTGATCTTCCGCTCGGCGAACGCGATGAGCTCCATGCCCAGCGGCGTCTCGCCCTCCTCGATCTCGATCTCCCACCACTGACCGAGCACCTCGGAGGTCAGCAGCTCGACGTCGAGCACCTCGGGTTCGGCGCCGAGGGTCGAGAAGTCCCGGAGGACGTCCTTGAAGAGGCCCGTCACACTCGGGGTGGAGGGCTGAGCTGCCTTCTTGCGGGCACGACTGACCGGACTCATGGCGACATGTTTTCACGCGTCCTCGAACCGGTTCGTCGCGGTGGTCCCGGGCGCGAAACGCGGTGTCCCGGTCGCGGGGAGGACGCGGGCGGACACCGGTTCGGGACCACCGCGACTTCGTCGGTCCGCTCGTTCGGCTCGACCTTCTTCGCCGTGTTTCCTCGGTTCACTTCGAATAACGACCGACGACGGAAGCGGTTACGCCTTGACCGGTTTCGGAATCGCGATTCTCGCCGCCTTGACCTCGGCGATCAGCCGTGTCTTGCGTTTGTGTATTTCCACCAAAGTGCCCAGGTATGAGCTGAATTCTTCAGCCGTACCGGCCTTTTTGTGCACCGCGCGGAGTTTGCGCAGCTGCCGGGCAGCTTCGCGATAGGAGTTCGGATCTTTGTGGGTGATCAGTTCTTCGACATGGTCCCGATAGATGGGAATGGTTTCGGCCGGATGGGCGACGGAACGCGAATCCGCGAGTTCGACGCGCACCGGCAAAGAAGCCCCGAAACGCACCGCCGCCCGCCACGCCTCGTCCGCGCGATCCTCGCCGAGCAGCGCGCGGACGAGTTCGTCGGCGGCGTCCGCACTTCCGGCCGCGAGCTCCCGCAACCGGGCCAGCGCGGTCTTCCGCTGAGCGACCCAGCGCCCCGTTTCCAGCGACTCCTCGCGCAGGGCGAGGTAGGTCGCGGCGCCGGGATTCTCGTCGAAGTCCTTGCGCGACAAGGGAACTGGTTCCTCTTCGGGCGTAGGAGCCTCTTCCTTCTTGTCGTGCGTGAGCGCCCGCGCGGCGTGCGCGATGGCCTCACTGTGCCGCCCCGCCGCGCGCAGCACCCGCACGATCTTGAGGCTGACGTCGACCCGCGGCGGCTTGGCGGCGAGGATCGCGACGAGCGCGTCGACGTCGCCGGACACCTCCGCCAGCTCCTCGCGCAACCGCTCGGCCGTCTCGTGTTTCACGCCGGACGGATGCTCCGCGAGCACATTGTCCACAGTGGACTTGATTCGCGCGATCCCCTTGTCCCCCAGTGCGGAGGCGAAGTCCGCCAGCTCGATGGCAGGCCAGCCGGGTCCGCCGAACTCCACTTCGAGGATCCAGTCGGCCAGGCTCTCCGGATCCGGCGGCCGCGCGACGCAGGCCCGCGCGTACAGCTCGACGGCCCGGTCCAGCCTGTCCGCGACCTCGCCCGAAGCGTCGTCGATCTGCTCCAGCATCTCGCTGATGTCGTCCACCGTCCGGCGGGCGAGCGGCGCGAGATCGGCCCGGCTACCCGCGTCGAGAAGGCGCTGAAGCGTGTCGAGGACGGAACCGACCTTCGCCGCGTACTCGACGTTGCCCGCCATCACGGCGGTGTCGAGGAGGCGGTGCGCCTCGGCGAGGTCACTCCCCTGGGTGACGAATCGACTCTCCAAGGCCTGTCGTAACGCAGGGTCACGCTCAGCCTGGGCGTTCAGCAGGTCCGCCAGCGTCTCCGCGTCCAAGGTGCGCAGGTAGGGGCGCAGATCCGTCGTGGAACTCACCTGGACAAGTCTGCCCGACCGGTTCGCCGACTCGTGTGGGCCAACAGCGTGCTCTTTTCGGCGTAATCGCTCACCAGGTGTGACCAGTCCGGCGGCCTCACTTCGACACGCGACGGGCAGCGGATGATCGGGATCGGCAGCCTCCGGGCGAGCTGCAGGACGATCGCCATCACGACCCCCGCGAGCAGCGCGATCGCCGCGGCGGCGGCGAGGGCGCCGCTCAAGATCCGGCGTCCGCCGTCGATCGCGATCTGCGCCGAATACTCGATCTGCCGGGCGGCGAGGTTGCCGAGGGACCGGCCGACGACCCCGGCCGCGACGCGCCAGGCGTCCTGGCCGACCGGTGGCGGGGTGGCCGCGCTCAACGCGGTTTCGACCGCGCCGAACCGGCTCCAGTCCACACTCGCGACGAGATTCCGGTACGCCTGACGACTACTTTCCGTCATCTTCCCGGCGACGGCGTCGAGCCTGGCCCGATAGGCGCCGACGGCCGCGGCGTAGTTCCGCCGTCCCTCGTCATCGATCCCGGCGACCGCGAGGGAGTCGCTGCGGTCCAGCCCTTCGACGGCGGTGAGGAGTTCGACGGCGATCGTCTGCTGGTAGCCGACCTCGGCGTCAGGAGCCGTCCGTGCGATCTCGCGCAGGGACGAAAGCGTGGTGTCGATGCGATCGGCGTACGCGAGGTACGTGGCGGAACGGCTGCCCGGCGCCCGCAACGCGACCGCCCGCTCCCGTTGCAGCGCCGCGATCCCCCGGCTCGCCCCGACCATGGTGATCGCTCCGCTTTCGGCGTCGTCCCGGTCTTGAATGGCCTGCTGCACGAGGAATCCGCTGATGAACAACGCCACGAGCACCAGGGCCGCGCACGGGACGAAGGCGATGGAGAGCATGCGAGAGCGAAGGCTTCGCTGGTACGTCAAGACTTTCCTTCCGGATCGGTTTCCCGACGCGGAGCGACGTTAGGCAAGTTGCAAATTGCGCGTCAACGCTCGTCCGCCATACGGCCGTTAGCGCACCGTGACGATCTGGTAGGCACGGCACGTGACTCTCGAGAACCTGCACCAGCGCCTTCGCGACTTCGCCGCCGCCCGGGACTGGGAGCCTTTCCACACACCGAAGAACCTCGTCATGGCACTGTCCGGCGAAGTCGGCGAGCTGACTTCACTGTTCCAGTGGCTCACTCCGGAGGAGTCCGCGAAGTGGCGTTCCGACCCTGATCTGGCGCACAACGTCGTCGACGAAATCGCCGACGTGACGCTGTATCTCCTCCAGTTGGCCGACAGCCTCGGGGTGGATCTGATCGAGGCGGCCAACGCCAAGATCGACCGGAACGAGCACCGGTTCCCGGCGCCGGAGCGCTGAGTCCTGACGGGAGCTGCGCGCTGAACGCGGGCTTCGACCGATCGCGGATCGACCCTCTGTTTCGGCCACAGGCGCGCGTTTCGACACTGGTTCATCGGACCCGGCTCACCGGTCCGGGTCGAGCAGCGCCACACGAGCCGGAATCCGCTGGTCGCGGGGTATTGACCTGACGGGCCGGGCGGCACTGCTACGGCACGGAGCCGCTGTTCCGCGATCACCCGAAGGGCTTGTACTCGCAAGTGGCCAAAGCGATCTACAGGGCCACCTCGAAGTAACGTGAGGTATGCCCGTATCCCGTGGCCGAAAGCCAAAGAAGAACAAGAAGCCGACGAGGGCGCACGCCTCGGCACCAGCAACCCTGCCCGATTGGATGCCGGAATCGATTGAGAACGTCCTGGCCGGGACGGATGTTCTCCTGAAGTCGGAAAGCCCTCGCGAACTTGACCAGGCGACGGCCTCCCTGCTCGGGGCCGAGCTGCACCGTGCGCTGCGGGGCGAGAACGGTGGGCTCGATTTCGACCTGTTCTTCGAAGCCGTCGTGCTCGCGGTGGCGAACGCGGAGCCGCGCCAGGAACTCTGGCTGCTGCTACAGGGGATGAGCGCGATCTCCCCGCCGGGGTTCGAGTCGTTCGTGCGCGCCGGCGTGAGCAGACTGCGGAAGGCGTTGCGGTCGGAGATCCTGCCCGGGTGGCCCCAACTGGCCTCGAAGAACAAGGCCACCGGCGAAGTCTGGGAAATCCAGGACGTCTACGGAACACGTCTCGGTGTGCTCGCGGCCTTCGACTACCCCGGTGGCGAGGCCCCGACGGTCTACCTGTTCGAAATCGACACTTCGTGGATCCCCCGCCTCGGTGGAGGTGGCGTCTACGACTCGCTCGATCAGGCCGTCGAAGCATGGCGACAACGCTTCGGCGAACAGGCCACCCCCGTGGCGGTGACCGATCCGCGCCGGCTGGAAGGTCTTGTCAACCGCTCACTGGACATCCTCGGTGACGAGTCCCGCGCGACCCTCGACAACTGGTATCGCGCCGAGCGCCGGTACTTGGACCTCGATACCGCGCTCAAGAACCGCGGTCTGCGGTTGCCGCCGAGCAGCTACTACATCGACGTCGACCCGGCGGTGATGACCGGTCCGTTCAACGCCTGGCACCTCGAGACCTTCGGCAACGAGCCTGACGAACTGGTCGTCGAGGACCTGGCCGCCGAGTGGATGGAAGGCATCGTCCCGGCCACCTGGTTCGCGGTGTCGCCGGACCGGCTCGGGCACATCAGCGCGTTGATCGGTGACTGGCCGGACGACACCGTCCGCCCCGCCGCCCAGGCGTTGCTGCCGAAGTGGGTGCGGTGGCTCGGCGAACGGGCAGGCCTGCCGTCTCCGCTGGTGGAAGGGATGGTCGCCCAGGCGACGAAGTAACGTGGGGGTATGCCGATCCAGGTGCTGCTCATCGACGACCACGAGGTGGTGAGGCGCGGTCTGCGCGACCTCCTCACCGACGAGCCCGACATCGAGGTCGTCGCCGAGGCGAGCGGGGTCGACGAGGCCCTCGCCGTGGCGATGCACGTCGAGCCGGACGTCGCGGTGGTCGACGTGCGGCTCGGTGACGGCGACGGCATCGCGCTCTGCCGCGAACTGCGGTCGAAGGCGAACCCGCCGCAGTGCCTGATGCTGACCGCGTTCGACGACGAAGAGGCCATGGTCGGCGCGATCATGGCGGGCGCGGCCGGGTACCTGCTGAAACAGGTCCGCGGCCAGGACGTCGTCAACGCGGTCCGGGAGGTCGCGGCGGGCCGGTCGCTGCTCGACCCGGTGTCGACGGCGCGGGTGCTCGACAAGCTGCGGCATCCGCCCGAGGACGAGCTGGGCTCACTCACCGAACGCGAGCGTGAGGTGCTGGAGCTGATCGGGCAGGGCATGTCGAACCGCGAGATCGCGGAACGCCTGTTCCTCGCCGAGAAGACGGTGAAGAACTACGTGACGTCCGTCCTCGCGAAGCTGGGCATGCAGCGGCGCACGCAGGCCGCGGCGTGGATCGCACGCCGCGACCGCTAGCGCGTCAGGGGTGCACGGTGTCCCGCTGGTCAGGGATGACCGTGCCGTCGTCGCGCAGCACCGGGCCGTGGGTGCCGTCGGCGTTCTCGTACGCCGTCGTCGAGCACGGGTAGGTGCGGTTCAACGCGGGGAAGGGCTCGATGAACATCGGGTTCACCGCCCACTTCCCGTCCGCGTCGTCGTAGGCGCGGCACATCAGCTCGTCCTTGTTGCGGTTGAGCGTGACGCGGACCCCGGTGGCGTCGCGCAGCATCGTGACGTCGGTGGTCGCGTCGCCGCCGGCGAGCGCCTGCCGCTTGTCCGCCGGTGCCGCTTCCATCGCCTTCGCGCCGCGGATCCCGAGGATCCGTTCGTTGATGTAGCAGCGTTTGCCGTCGATGTAGGTCATGATCTCGTCGGCGCCGTCGGCGTGCCCGCCGCAGCCTTCGAGGTGCCCGTTGATCCGGCCGTTCGTGGTCTGCGAGTAGATCCCGAGCGTGCGGCTCGGCGGGATGCCGACCGCGGAACCCCAGACGTCCGCGAACTCCTTGGGCGAGGCGGAGACGACCCACGTCGAGAAGCCCGCCTTGTTCAGCGTCGCGATCAGGTCCTTGATCTCCGGGTAGTACCGGATCCACGCGACCTGGGTGCTCGAACCGACCTTCTGGGTCGCTCCGATCGGGGCGAGCAGCGCCGCCGCCCTGGCCTGCCGGGCGATCGCGCGGACCTCGTCGGGACGGTATCCGGCGTTGATCTGCGCGACCCAGGCGTAAGCCGCCTCCATGTAGCGCCGGTTGTTCCCCGCGAAGACCTCTTCGCCGGTGGTCGTCTTCGCGTTCTTCCGCACCGAAAGCAGCTCGTCGGCGCAAGTGACTTTCTTGCTGGTCGGAAGAGGTTTCCCGGCCGGGGTGCTCGTGCCGCACGCCTTGCTCAGCGCGTTCGCGCCGGCGTCGGTCATGAACCGGCTGGTCGTGCGCCAGTCCTTGTTCCGCGGCTGGAGGACCTTGTCGTGCCGGATCATCCAGAAGACGGTCTGGTCGGAGATGTCGTTCTTGATGACCGTGTTGTCCCAGTCGAACACCGCGACCGGCCGCTCGCCGTGCTTCGCGCCGCAGCGGCCGCGTTCGTCGATGACCTGCTGGATCTTCGCCGCGTTGTCGCCGTACCAGTGGTCGGCCAGCCGCAGCTGTGGGCAGTGCGCCGTCCCGGTGGCGGCCGCCGACGTGGCCGGTACCAGCACCGGAACGGTCAGTACGGCGGCGGCAAGGGCCACGGCTCGCAGGAACCTCGGCATGTCATCTCCCCACATCATCGTCGACAGTCCGGGGAGATCCTGTCATTTTCCGGCGAGAGTGACGACCTGCCGGTTGTGAAAGTAATCGTCTTCACGGAGCACGGTGACGCTGCCGGGTGAACCGCGGAAGTCGACGTACCCGGCCGCTTCGAGCGGCATCCGGATCCACGCCGCGATGACGAAGGTGAGCGCGCCGCCGTGCGTCACGACGATCTGGTGCTCGCAGCGGCTTTCCAGGATCGACTCCATCGCCGCGTACACCCTCGCGGCCATCGCGCCCTTGGTCTCGGCGCCGGGGATTCCTTCGTCGTGACTCAGCCGCTCACCGACGGCGGGCGGCGGGACGAACCGGGTGTCCAGCCACTCCTGCGGCTTGCCCCCGGCCTCCCCGTACGACTTCTCACGCAGCCGCCGGTCCAGCACGGGTGTCACGCCGAATCGTTCGCCGATCACCTCCGCCGTCCGCGCGGTGCGGCGCAGGTCCGAGGCGTAGAGCTCGACGTCGTCCGGCACTTTCGCGCGCAGCGACTCGGCGACGGCGGCGGCCGCGCGCTCGCCGTCGGGGGTGAGTTCGGAATCGAACCACCCGCCGACCACGCGATCGACGTGGTGGGTTGCCTCCGGATGCGTGACGACGTAGACGGTGCGCATCCTCCGATTCAAGCGCGGGTCAGTCTCGCGAAGGCGACGACGTTGTCGAGGTAGTTCCCGGTCGAGGAGTCGAAGTCGCCGCCGCAGGTGATCAGGCGCAGTTCCGGCTCGATCGTGTCGCCGTAGACCCTCTCCGTGGGGAAAGAGGTCTTCGGATGCCGCTCGACGGCGTACACGGTGAACACCGCGGTGATCCCGTCCTCGCGGTGGACGAGGGCTTCGTCGCCGGTCCTGAGTTCCTTGAGCCTGCCGAAGACACCGGGGACCTTCTTGTAGTCGACGTGCCCGGCGAGGACGGCGGGCCCGACCTCGCCGGGTGCCGGGCCGGCGGCGAACCAGCCGGTGGTGATCGCGTCGCGCGGCACTTGCAGGCTGCCGTCGGCGGCCAGGCCGAGGTCGACGATCTCGCCGGTGCGGACCCCGATCGCGGGGATCTCGAGCGTCGCCGGTTTCGCGGGTGCGAGCGGCGGGGTGTCGGAGGGCGTGGGCGCCACCGCGGTCACCGTGGATGGCGCTGTCGGTGCCGCCGGCGACGTGATCTTGCCCGTCGCCGGGATGGCGCACGCGGTCAGCGCGGCCGCGAGGCCCGCGCCGATGAACGTGCCGATGACCAGCGGAAACGGCCATCGGCACCAGGAAGTCCGGGTCATCGTTCGGCGCGCCGCCGGAGCAGGAGGGACGCACCTGTCGCCGACGCGGTCAACAGGGCCGTGCCGGTCAGCGCGACCGCGCCGATCTCCAGGAGGCCACCGTTGGGTTCTTCGGGTTCCCCGCCGGTCGCGACGCCGCCGACGGGTTTGACCTTCACCTGGCCGGCTCTCGCGGGTTCGCCGAAGCGGTTTTCGCAGGCGTATCCGTCGTGATCACCGTCGAGCCGGTGCGGATCCCGCGGGTTCTTCTTGAGTTCCGCCTGCGCGGCCGCCTGCGAGGGGAAATCGGCGCAGTCCTTGTCCGGCAATTGCGCCGGACGCGTTTCGCAAGCTATTCCGTCGAGCCGGAAGCCTTCGCAGTTCTGGTCGGAGATGGCGGGCAGCTCCAGCGCGAATGCGACAGAAACCGGACCGAACAAGGAGAATCCGGCGAGTATGGCGGCCGTGCCGATGGCTCGACGAACCGAGGACATGCGGGGTCCTTTCGCTGGGAATTTCCCTTACAATCGCGCGGCGGCCCCCGCTGTTACGGATTAATCTGAAATACCGAATCCTCACTCGAATGAACGAAAAAGCCCGTTAATTTCACACGGTCTGATCGAGGGGAACGTCGAACGCGACCAGAGTCCCCAGGCTCGGCGAAGAATTGATCGAAAAACGCCCGCCGGACGTCGTGGCGCGTTCGGCGAGGTGACGGAGACCGCGTTTGGCGACCCCCTGCGGGACACCGGATCCGTTGTCCCGCACCCGGAGTTTGACGCCTTCCGCGTCGCGGCTGAGCGTCACGCGGGTCTCGCTCGCCCCGGAGTGCCTGACCACATTGGACAGTGCTTCGCGAAGCGCGGCGCGGATGTGATCCGCTTGGTCGGCGGGGATGTCGGCGAGTTCTCCCGAAAGTTCGAGGGTCGGCGGGTAGCCGAGCAGCTCGCCCGCGATGCGCACCTCGCCCCGCGCGGACTCGGCGAGGTCGGTGGCGGTGACCGTCTCGTTCGCGGGTTCCGGGCTGCGCAGGGCGCGTACGGTGCCGCGGATCTCCTCGATGGTCTGGTCGAGTTGGTCGATCGCCTCGGACAGCCGCGCGCCGTCGGCCTGCGCGAACCTCTTCCGCATGTTCTTGCGGACGCGGTCGAGCTGCATCCCGGCGCCGTAGAGCCGCTGCACGATGACGTCGTGCAGCTCGCGCGCGATGCGTTCGCGCTCTTGGTACAGGGTCACGCGGTGCCGGGCGTTGGCGCCTTCCGCCAGGGCGAGCACCACGCCCGCCTGCGCCGCGAAGGCGGTGAGCACCTCGACAGTGCTGGCGGAGAAGGGATCCCCGCCGTGGCGGCGGTACACGGTGAGCGCGCCGAGGACGCGCCCGCCCGCGCCGAACGCCGACGCCGCGAAAGGCCCGAAGCCCTGAAGCTCCGGCGGCACGAACGGCGCCGTGCGGGGATCGACGGTGAAGTCCTCGCTGACGACCGGTTCGCCGCCGCGGGCGACCTGTCCGGCGGCGGAATCCGCGGAGAAGGCCAGCCCCCTCAGGCCTTGCGTGGTGGCTCCGTGCGCGGCCTCGGCGACCACCTGGCCGTCGTCCGCGCGCACCATGACGAGACCGAGGTCGGCCTCGGCCAGTTCGACGGCGCGGGCGACCACGGTCTCCAGCACGTCACCCGGGTCGTCGCCGGACAGGGCGGTGCCGGTGATCTCGGTGGCGGCGGACAGTGCGCGCGCGGCAAGTGTGGGATCCATGAGCGCTATCGACATTAGTCCGCTCCGGCCAGTACGCGCGTTGTGACGCGGCCCTCTCGGACCTCCAGGACGACGTCGGCGTCGGCCGCTTCGGCGGCGTTGTGCGTGACGTGGACGACGGTCTTCCCGGCCAGTGCCTCGCCGAGCCGTTCGCGGACGGTCCTCGCCGTGGGCTCGTCGAGATGCGCTGTCGGCTCGTCGAGCAGGACGAGGTCGGCGCGCGCGGCACCGAGCACGGCACGCGCCAGCGCGACCCGCTGCGCCTGCCCACCGGACAGCCCGGCGCCCGCGCTGTCCAGCATCGTGGTGAGTTCGACGTCCTCGAGAACGGCCTGGTACAAGGCTTTCCGCAGGTCGGCTTCGGAGGCCGTCGGCTTGGCGAGGCGCAGGTTCTCGGCGACGGTGGTCGAGACGAGCATCGGCTCTTGTGGCGCCCAGGCGACGTTCTCGGATACGGCGACGTCACCCTTGCTCGGCTTGAGGAAGCCGAGCAGGGCCGCGACGAGCGTCGACTTCCCGGCGCCGCTCGGGCCGATGACGGCGACGTGCGTGCCGGGTGCGATGTCGAGGTCGACACCGGTGAGGACCGGCTGGTCGGTGCCGGGCCAGCCTAGGTCGGCGTTGCGGATCCGCACCCTGCCGGTGTCATGAGGGGTCCCCATGGGACGAATTTCGTCCCACGGGGACCCCTCATGACACGCGGCGAGGCGCAAACGGGCCTGGCGAAGGGTGTCCCAGTGCTGCGCGGCGGGCGGGAGAAGGGAGAGGACCTCCGCGAGCGCCAGCGGCACCAGGGCGACCACCGGCGCGAGAACCGGGTCCAGCGCGCCGGCGGCGACGGCGCTCACGGCGAACCCGGTGCTCACGACGGTGGCGGCCCCCGTCGCCAGGATGATCAGGGCGTCGGCCGCTCCGGCACCGAAAGCCTGTCGCCGGGCTTCGGCGGTCAGTGCCGCGTCGGTCGTGGCGATCCGGCGACGTCGCTCTTTGTCAGCCCCGTACGCGATCAGCTCGGCGGCCGCTTCGAACAGGCTCAGCACCTGCGCCGACACCGAACGCCGTCCGGCGGCCAGGGCGCTGGTCGCGCGGCGTTCGGCCCGGAGCGCGAGCAGCGGCGCGAACGCGCTCACCAGCACGGCCGCGGCCAGCGCGAGCCCGGCTTCGGGCAGCACGGCGGCCTGGACCGCGACGGCGCCGGCGGCCACCAGCGCGACCACGACCAGCGGCGTGACCACCCGGGGCAGCAGATCGCGCACGGTGTCGGTGTCACCGACCAGCCGTCGCTGCTCCTCGCCCGCCCGGAGTGCCCGCGCCGGCCCGAGCCGCACCAGCGACTCCCACAGCCGGACCCGCAGGCTCCCGGCGATCCGGAACGCGGCGTCGTGGGTGACCAGCCGTTCTAGGTAACGCAGCCCCGCGCGGCCGAGGCCGAACGTCCGCACGCCGACGATCATCACCGTCAGGGTCAGGATCGGCGGCTGCTGCGACGCCTTGGCGATCAGCCAGCCCGAAAGCGCGGTCAGCGCGACCCCGGCGAGCAACGCGGCGGCGCCGAGCAGCGCCCCGCCGAAGAACCTCGGCTGGAGCAGGTGGCGCCACGGGACCGGCCTGGTCGCCGTCCGCTCTTCCGTCGTGACGACTTCCCTCACCGCGTCGGCCGACATGTCGACACCGGTGGTGCGTTCGTGCGCGGCGATGATCGCGGCGGCCCCGTTGTCGACGGCCTTGCGGACGGCGGCCATGACCAGTGCGGCGTTGACCTCGTCGAGGTGAGCGGTGGGCTCGTCGAGCAGGAGCAGCCACGCGCCCGACCGGACCCTCACCAGCGCCCGCGCCACCGCGACGCGCTGACGTTGTCCCTGCGACAGCTTCGAAACCGGCCGTTGGGCCAGCCCTGCCAGCCCGAGTTCGCCCAGGATGTCGTCATCGCCGACCTCGTCGCGGACCGTGCCCCCGCCGAAGACCGGCGACTGCGGCACCCAGGCGACGTTCTCGCGCCAGCGGTCGAGGTCGGCGTCGGCGAGGTCGGTACCGCCGACGGTGATCGATCCGTCGTGGGCCTGCGCGAAACCGAGCAGGACGGCCAGCGTCGTCGACTTGCCGCCGCCGCTGGGCGCGCGCAGCCAGGTGATCTCGCCGGGCCGGACGGAGAACGTCTCGCCGTCGGGGGCGAACCCGCCGCGCCTCGAGACGCGGAGCCCGCCGACGTGGATCTCGCCCTTGGCCGGTGTCCCGGAACCGTTGGGCGGCAAAGGCTCCGCGAGCACGTCCGCGACCCGGCGCACGGCCTCGACGCCGTCTTCGCTGGCGTGGAACGCGGCTCCGACAGCGCGTAGCGGCTGGTAGCACTCCGGGACGAGGATCAGCACGCCGAGTCCGATGGCCAGCGGCAGGTCGCCGGAGACCAGCCGGACGCCGATGACGACGGCGACCAGCGCGACCGAAAGCGTCGCGATCAGTTCCAGCGCGAACGCCGACGCGAACGCGACCTTCAGGGTCTTGAGCGTCGCGCGGCGATGACGTTCGGAGATCTTCCGGACCGTCTCGGCCTGCGCCTCGGCGCGGCGGAACGCGCTGAGGATCGGTAGCGCGCGGACGAGTTCCAGCAGATGTCCCGACAGCCTTTGCTCGGCGTCGGCGGCTTCGGCGACCCGCTCGGCGGTGTGCTTGCCGATCAGGATGGCGAACAGCGGCACCAGCGGCACGGTGATCACGACGAGCGCGGCCGACGGCCAGTCCGCGACCAGGATCGCGGCACCGGCGGCGAGGGGCACGATCGCCGCGGTCACCAGCGCCGGGAGGTACTGGGTGAAGTAGGCGTCGAGCGCGTCGAGTCCCTTGGTGGTCAACGATGTCAGCTCGCCGTGGCCGCGGCGAGCGATCCATTCCGGGCCGAGTTTCAAGGCATGGTCGAGGGCCTTGGCGCGCAGTTCCTCCTTCGCGCGGGCCGCCGCTCGGACGGAGACGATCCGCACCGCCCAGCCGGTCAACGCGCGCCCTGCGACGAGCGCGAGCAGCACGGCCAGCTGGGCGGTGCGGTCCCCCATGGTTCCGCGGACGACCGCGGAGAGGACGTCGGCCAGCAGGAACGCTTGTCCCACCAGTAGAACGGCGTTGCAGAAAGACAAGATGGCGCTGAGGATCAACGCCCGGCGCGCCGCACTCGAAAGTGGAGCCAGCGCGCCGAGCGGACCCTTCCCCGGTCGCGCTGGGTCCATTGTGGACTCCGTGGCGGAAAGGGTGTCGCGGCCGGGAAGTTCGGTCATGGTGCGTGCACCGGTGGGATGTGCCGGGTACCGATGCGCTTGCGGAACACCCAGTACGTCCAGCCCTGGTAGATCAGGACGGCGGGGGCGCCGAAGAGCGCGACCCAGGTCATCACGGTCAGCGTGTACGGGCTCGACGCCTCGCCCGCGATGGTGAGCGTGTTCGCCGGGTCCAAAGTGGACGGAAGGACGTTCGGGTACAGCGCCACGAAGATCGCGACCGCGGCGGCTCCGATGACTCCGCCGAGCGCGGCGAACGCCTGCCCTTCCCGGCCCGCGCGAATCCGGAACCAGGCGATGACCGCGGCGACGACGGCGATGCCGATGAGCAGCAGCGTCCACAGGTCGCCCGAGCGCAGTTGCACGACGATGAGGAAGGCGAGCAACGGCAGGAGCGCGACCGGGAGCAGGCGCGTGGCCAGGTTCCGCGCGCGGTGGCGGAGGTCGCCCTCGGTCTTGAGTGCGAGGAAAGCGGCGCCGTGGACCAGCGAGAACCCGACGACCGCGACCGCGCCGAGCAGCGTTTCGAGGCTCAGGGCGGCGAACGGGCCGCCGACGCGGTTGCCGTCGGCGTCGAGCGGGAGACCGAGGGTGGTGGTCGCGAGGAGCAGGCCAACGCCGAACGGCGGGATCCACGAGCCGATCCCGATGACGCGGTCCCAGTTGCGGCGCCAGCGGTCGGAGTCGACCTTGCCGCGGTATTCGAACGCGACGCCGCGGCCGATGAGGGCGAGCAGGACGACCAGGAGCGGCAGGTACGCGGCCGAGAACAGCGACGCGTACCAGCCGGGGAACGCGGCGAACATCGCGCCGCCGGCGACGATCAGCCAGACCTCGTTGCCGTCCCAGACCGGGCCGATCGTGTTGACCATGACGCGGCGCTCGGTGTTGTCCTTCGCGAGGACCGGCATGAGCATGCCGACGCCGAAGTCGAAGCCTTCGAGGAAGAGGTAGCCGAGCCAGAACAGGGCGATGACGCAGAACCAGATCGTTTCGAGGGTCATCGGGTGCTCACTTTCCTGGCTTCCCGGGGCTTCCTGGGCTGAAGGGGACTTTCGCCGCATGCGATGCGGCGAAGGGAGCCTTCGGTGCGTGCGATGCGGTGAAGGGCCCCCTCAGCCCCCGGCGTTCGGTGACCGGACTCAAGCGTTCGGGTCG
>NZ_NMQT01000093.1 GCF_002234405.1 Amycolatopsis thailandensis
GTCGAGCCTTCACCACGGTCATGTCTCCCGAACGCAGAGTCCGTGAAGGCCTCCTTGAGGGACCCAGGGTCCCTCAAGGAGGCCTTCACGGACCGGTGCTCCTCGGCGGCGACTGGCAGGGCGAAGGGGACTTTCCCCTCATCACACGAGCGGAAAGTCCCCTTCACCCCAGGGCAGGCAGTCTCCGGGGTGGCGGCGACACGAGGCTGGCGTGCAGGCAAGCGATTCACAGTCATTGCGGCACCACGAAATACCCGGACAGGCGACGAGAGCGGGCGACGCGGCTGGCGGAACCCGGCCTCAGCCGGTGAGGCGATCAAGCGGATAGCCGACCCGCAGCTCCGCACGCGACGCGTGCCCGGCTCACCCGCCTGCCCCGTTGGCCGGGGCGGGCGGCGCGGCGGGGATCCGGCCCGACTCCGGGCCGGCATTGGCGTCGAAGGACATGCCGGAGTAATCGGGGTCCAGCACGGAGATCGCGTATGTGGCGGGTGCAGCCATCACGGCCGCGACCCCGACGGCGAGCCCGGCGGTGACCAGGCGGGGCGAGACGGTCTTGACCACGCGCGTCAGAACCAGCGCGACGACAGCGGCCACGCCCAGCGCGAGCGCACCCCATTTCGCCCATGGCAGGAAATTCGGGTAGTGCGACCACAGCCACGCGGCCCAAGCCACCTCGGCCGCCACCGCGAGTGGCAACAGCCAAGCCTGCTTGCCGCCCTCCCGATACGCCCGCCAGAACAGCACGATGCCCAGGGCGGAGAGCGCGGCGACCGCGGGCGTGAGCGAGGCCACGTACGCGGTGTGCGGCACGTCGGCGACGCTGAAGACCAGGCCGAAGGTCAGCAGCCACACTCCCCACATCACCAGCCCACCGCGCACCGGATCGGAGCGTTCGGCCCTACGCCGCCACCACAGTCCGCGCAGCAGGGTCAGCAGCACGAGCGGGTACAGCCAGCCGACCGCGACGGCGAGGTGGCCGTCGAACAGCTTGGCCCCACCGTGCTGGACCGGCCTGCTCGTCGCCTTCGTCGGGTCCTCATCGGGATTTCCCCGTTTGGCGGGAATGATGTCACGCTGCTGCGGGTCGATCGCGCCGCCGTCGTTGTCGAACTTCCTGGCGCCAGGCAGTTCGATGCCCAGGTGGCTGAGGCCGTTGTAGCCGAACACCATCGCGAAGGCGCTGTTGTTCGTGCTGCCGTCGACGTAGGGCCGGGAACTTGCCGGGGTGAGGGTGAACAGGGCGATCCAGGACAGCGACACCGCCAACGTCACCGCACCGGCGATCGCCACGTGCTTCACCCGGCGGCGCAACCCGGTCGGCGCGCTCAGCAGGTAACCGATCGCCAACGCGGGCAGGATCATCCACGCCTGCAGCATCTTCGCCTGGAAGCCCAGCCCCACCCAGACCCCGGCCCACACCAGCGACCGGAGCCGCCCTTCCAGGACGGCGCGCTGGTAGGCGTCGACGGCGAGCACCAGGCACATCGTCAGCAGACCGTCCTGCATGCTGTGCCCGAACATCGACGCGGCGACCGGCGTCAGGGTGAAGATGCCCGCGGCGAGCAGGCCGGGAACGACGCCCGCCCAGCGCCGCACGACCCGGTACATCACGAGCACCGAGATCACGCCTTCGATCACCTGCGGCAGCGCGAGCGACCATTCGCTGTAGCCGAAGATCTTGGCCGACACGACCTGCGGCACGAACGAACCGGCGAGCTTGTCCAACGTGGCCGTCGCCTCCGCGTCCACGGCCCCGAACAGGAAGGCCTTCCAGCTCCCGGACATGCTCTTCACGGCGTCCGAATACAGCGGCGCTAGGTCCACCACCGGCAGATTCCACGCGTACAGCACCGCCGCCACCGCCGTGATTCCCAGCAACACAGGCCGGGCCCAGCGGGGCTGATCGGCAGGCGAATGCCACACCGCCCAGCGCGGGGACGTGCTTTCGGACACGACGTCCGGCGACAACGGACGACGAGCAAGTGTTTCGGACACTCCGATACCTCCAGGCACGGGTAAACCGGCCGAGTCATTTTCAGTGCATTCCCCAGTGCGCGAATTCGTCCCCGCACGCGCGCTACGGCCGGAACTCTCGCGGACTCCGACGTTATCCGCGGATGATCACCACCCATACCGCCGATCGGATTCGCAAGCGCCGGACATGCGTTACGCAGAGCCCCATTTCGGCTGAGGATCGCGGATCCCGACGGATGACGTTCAGCCAGTCGGTGTAGGCATCAGCCACCGCGTGAAGTCATCCGGCCACGGCGGTGACGGCTTATCTCAGCAGAAAATCGAGTTAATGCGAACGAATTCATTCGGTATCGAAGGCTTTGCGGACCAGTTTCGCGGATTCCGTCGGCTTTGTGCGATACCGGGTCATCCCACGTCCTAGCGCGATCCGGAGTCCCACCAGTTCAAAACCCGCGTCCCGTACAGAGCCAGCCACTTCGAAGGCACACCCGCCGCGACATCGACCTCGAACCACACCCGCCCGGCATGCCGATGTGCCTGTAGCCAGGTGCCGTCCGGCTGCCGGGCGGAACGGATGAGCTCGACGGCTTCGGCCATCCGCCGGTCCGGAGCGGTGCCGTCGTGCAGCGAGGCCTCACGGAAGTAGTCGGCCGCGTTCAGCACGTCGTAGAACCAGCGGAACGGGTAGGCGAAGACGGCGATCCACGGCGCGATGACCGCACCGGTCGACAACCGCCGGAACAAGCCGCGTTCCAGCAGGTACTCCTCACCCGTGCGCCGGGCGGCCCGTGAGGCCGAGGTGCCACCGGTCGCCGCCTCGAACGAGAGCAGGCCCTTGAGCGAGTTCAGCGTCGAGTGGACGGACGACCGCTTCGAACCCGAGACCCATTCGCAGTTCCAGCCACCGTCGGGCTGCTGATGTTCCGTGAACCACGAGGCGAGCGAAGTGACGTCGGCGCCGAGCCACAATCCGTTCGCGAGGGTCCACGCGTTGATACAGCAATCGACCTCGCCGCCCCAGTACGGCAGGTCGTCGTACTCCCACCGGCTGTTCGCGGCGAGGAGGCCGGCGGTCCCGCGCAGGACCCCGGCGTCCATTCCCCACTCCCGCAGGGTGTTCAGCGACCACGTCGTCGCCGTCCACGGCTGCCCGATCTCCTCACCCGAAGACAAGCCGGAGAACCCGGCGGGGAAGAACGCGCCGCCCGCCCACTGGCCGTCCGGATCCTGGTGGGCGAGCAGACGCGCGCCGAAGCCCTCGGTCGCGATCCGTGCCCGCGTCGCCTCCCAGACCTCGGGCGGTTCGTGCGCGAGGTCGCGTTCCACCTGCCAGCGCAGGGCCGGATCGGAGTCGAGCAGCCACGGGATCATGTGCGAGAGATTAACCCGGATGCCGCCGCGCGAGCGCCTCCGAACCTTGGGCGAGCAGGGTGACGTCGGCGCCGACCAGGACGAACGACGCACCGGCGTCGAGATAGCGCTGGGCCTGCGCCGGATCGAACGCGTTGACGCCGACCGGTTTTCCCTGCGCTCGGACGGCCTCGAAGGTGCTCAGGACGGCCGCGGTGACGTCGGGATGCGTCTGCTGTCCGAGCAGGCCCATCGACGCGGCCAGATCGGACGGTCCGACGAACACGCCGTCGACGCCGTCGACAGCGGCGATCTCGGTGGCGGCCGCGACACCCGCCGTCGACTCGATCTGGACGAACAACGAGGTGAACTCTTCGGCGTTCGGCAGATAGCCCTCGACCCTGTTCCAGCGTGCCGATCGCGAGAGGGCGCTGCCGACGCCGCGCACGCCTCGCGGCGGATAACGGACGGCTCGCACGACGGCCTCCGCCTCGTCCGCGCTGTCGACCATGGGCACGAGCAGATTTTGCGCGCCCAGATCGAGCAGTTGCTTCAGCGCGACGGCGTCGCCGGACGGGGCGCGCACCATCGGTGTGCTGGGGTACGCGGCGATCGTCTGCAGCAACGACTGCACCGTCTCCAGCCCGGTGGGGGTGTGCTCGGTGTCGATGAGCAACCAGTCGAGGCCCGACCCCGCGCAGATCTCCGCGACGACCGGGCTGCCCGAGGTGACCCACATGCCGATCAGGGGCCCTTCGGACAACCGATCCCGGAAGGGCGGGTCTAGACGAAGCGGCATGTGATCGCCCCCAGGTCCCGGTAGTCGGCGGTCACCGTGTCTCCCGGGTGCACCCACATCGGCCGGGTGAACGAGCCGGCCAGCACGATGTCACCGGGATCGAGTTTGTCGCCGTGCTGCGCGAGTTTGTTCGCCAGCCAGGCGACGCCGTTCGCCGGGTGGTTCAGCACCGCGGCGGCGACGCCGGACTCCTCGATGGTCTCGTTGCGGTACAACAGCGCCGAGACCCACCGCAGGTCGACGGCGTCCACGGCGACGGGGTTGCCGCCGTAGACCATGCCGCCCATGGCCGCGTTGTCGCTGATCGTGTCCACGATGGTCCGCCCCGCCATCTCGATGCGCGACGACAGGATCTCCAGCGCGGGCACGACGTACTCGGTCGCCCGCAGCACGTCGAACACCGTGGTGTCCGGTCCGGCGAGGGACTCACGGAGCACGAAGGCCAGCTCGACCTCGATGCGCACGTTCGAGAACCGGCTGTGCTCGATCACGGAACCGTTCTCGAACACCATGTCCGCGAAGATGGCGCCGTAATCGGGTTCGGTGATCCCGGTGGCGGCCTGCATGACCTTCGAGGTGAGCCCGATCTTGCGGCCGACCGGACGGCGCCCCGCCGCGATACCCCTGCGCCGCCATTCGTTCTGCACGGCGTAGGAGTCCTCGACGGTCATGTCCGGGTAGCGCGCCGTCAGCAGCGGGATCGTCTCCCGGGCTTCCTCCGCGGCCGCCAGTTCGTCGGCGATCGCGGTGATCGTTTCCTGTTCGAGCATGTCCCCGCCCTATTGTCTGTTGGTGAACCGCCGCTGCGATCGAGTGGGTTCACACGTTCGGTCGCCTTTCGGGTACATCTGCAGCTCCGCCGCCCGGCGCTCAGAGCTGGTTGCCGAGTTTGTACTCGCCCTGTTTCCAGGCCGGCAGTTCTCCGTCGTCGTCACCCTTGCGGGTGTAGGAGAAGCCGTCGGCGCCGATGGTGACCTCCAGTTCGCTGTCGTCGGTCCGCGCGACCACCGGCTGCGGCTTGCCGTCGAGGTCGAGCACCAGCGAGGCGTCGGTGTACCACGACGGGACGACCGGGGTGCCCCACCAGTCGCGACGCTGGTTGTCGTGCACGTCCCAGGTGACGACCGGGTTGTCCGGGTCGCCGGTGTAGTAGTCCTGCGTGTAGATCTCGACGCGGTGCCCGTCGGGGTCGCGCAGGTAGAGGTAGAACGCGTTCGAGACGCCGTGCCTGCCGGGACCGCGTTCGATGTGGTCCGACATCCGCAGCGAGCCGAGTTTGTCGCAAATGGACAGGATGTTGTGCTTCTCGTGCGTGGCGAAGGCGACGTGGTGCATCCGCGGCCCGTCGCCGCCGGTCATCGCGGTGTCGTGCACGGTCGACTTGCGGCGCATCCAAGCCGCGTACGTCGTGCCCTGATCGTCCTGGATGTCTTCGGTGACGCGGAAGTTGAGATCCTCCATATGCCTCACCGCGAGCGGCACGTCCGGGGTGACCTGGTTGAAGTGGTCGAGCCGGACCAGCGCGCCCGGGATGTGCAGGTCGTAGCGCCAGCTGAGCCGATCGACGTGCTCGACGTCGTGGAAGAACTCGATCGGGAAGCCGAGCGGGTCCTGCACGCGCACCGAATCGCCGATGCCCTTGGTGTAGCCCTCTTCGCGGCGCTCGACCCGGCAGCCCAGTTCCGTGTAGAACGCGACGGCCTTGTCCAGGTCCTCGGGCGAGCGCACCCGGTAGGAGAAGGCCGCGACCGCCGCGATCGGGCCTTGGCGCAGCACGAGGTTGTGGTGGATGAACTCGTCGATCGTGCGAAGGCTGACGGTGGTCTCGTCCTCTTCGGTCACGGTCAGGCCGAGGATGTCGGCGTAGAAAGCCCGCGAACGCGCCAGATCGGTGACGACGAGTTCCATGTACGCGCAGCGCAGGACGTCCGGCGGTGGCGAGCTCGGGGTGGGGATGGTGGTCATGGAATCATCCTTTGTGGACAGGGAGTGGGGTCAGCCCTTGCCGAAGGCGGGGTTGTGCACCTCGCCGAGATTGATGTGCACCGCCTGCTGGTCGGTGTAGAAGTCGATCGAGCGGTAGCCGCCCTCATGTCCCAGCCCGGACGCCTTGACCCCGCCGAAGGGCGTGCGCAGATCGCGGACGTTGTTCGAGTTGAGCCACACCATCCCGGCCTCGACGGATTGCGCGAAGTTGTGCGCCCGCTTGAGGTCGTTGGTCCAGACGTAGGCCGCGAGCCCGTACTTCGTGTTGTTCGCCAGCGCCAGTGCTTCGTCTTCACTGTCGAACGGCGTGATCGCGACGACCGGGCCGAAGATCTCCTCCTGGAAGATCCGGGCGTCCGGTTTGACGTCGGCGAACACCGTCGGCGCCACGTAGTTCCCGTCCGGGAAACCGTTCGGACGGCCGCCGCCGGCGACCAGCCTGCCCTCGGTCTTCCCGATCTCGATGTACTTCATGACCTTGTCGTAGTGCTCGGGGTGCACCAGCGCGCCGACCTCGGTCTTGGGGTCGCTCGGGTCGCCGACCACGACACGTTTGGCCTGCGCGGCGTAGCGCTCGACGAACTCGTCGTAGATCGCGCGCTCGACCAGGATCCGGCTGCCCGCGGTGCAGCGTTCGCCGTTGAGGGAGAACACGCCGAAGATCGTCGCGTCGATCGCGGTCTCCAGATCGGCGTCGGCGAAGACGATGGCGGGGGATTTGCCGCCCAGCTCCATCGACAGTCCTTTGAGGAACGGCGCCGCGTTGCCGAAGATCAGGCTGCCGGTGCCGCTTTCGCCGGTGAACGAGATCAGCGGGACGTCCGGGTGCTTGACCAGCGCGTCGCCGGCGTCCTCACCGAAACCGTTGACGAGGTTGAACACGCCCGGCGGCAGTCCGGCCTCCTCGAAGATCTCCGCCCACAGCGACGCGGACAGCGGCGTGAACTCCGCGGGCTTGAGCACGACGGTGTTGCCGGTCGCCAGCGCGGGGGCGAGTTTCCACGACTCCAGCATGAACGGCGTGTTCCACGGCGTGATGAGCCCGGCGACGCCGATCGGCTTGCGGTTGACGTAGTTGATCTGACGGCCGGGCACCTTGTACGTGTCGTCGGCCTGCGCGACGATCAGATCGGCGAAGAACCGGAAGTTCTCCGCCGCGCGGCGGGCCTGGCCCAGTGCCTGCGAGATCGGCAGGCCCGAGTCGAAGCTCTCCAGCGCGGCCAGGCGCTTGTCCCGCGACTCGACGAGATCGGCGATGCGGTTCAGCACGCGCGAGCGTTCGCGTGGCAGCAGCTTCGGCCAGGGGCCCTCGGTGAACGCCTTCCGCGCGGCGGCGACGGCGCGGTCGATGTCGGCCTTCTTGCCCGCGGCGGCCTGGACGTAGACCTCGTTGGTCACCGGGTCGAGCACGTCGAAGACGGCGCCGTCGGCCGAGTCGGCGAGTTCGCCGCCGATGTAGTGCCGGATCCGTTCCGGGACACCGTCGGGGATCGGCCGGGGAGTCGTGGTGGTCAAGATTCCTCCTCAGTCAGCGCTTCGCGCGCTCTCGAGCGTCCAGAAAGGCCTGCATGGTGGCCCAGCGGTGATTGCGCGCGGCGAATTCGATGTCGAGCGGGTCGGCTTTCTCGGAGATCAGCCGGAGGATCTCTTCGTGTTCTTCGACCGACCGGTGCGCGCGGTCGGGGACGAACGCGAAGGTCGAGTCACGCAGACCGGACAGTCGCGTCCAGCCCTGGTGCACGAGATCGAGGATCTGCGGGTTGGGGCAGCATTCGAAGAGCAGCGAGTGGAACTGCTGGTTCAGCGCGGTGAACTCGTGCGCGTCGAAATGGTCCAGCAGGGCGATCATCCGCTCGTTCACCCGGCGCGCCTTCGCGATGTCCTCTTCGGTCAGCCCCGGTGCGGACAGTGCGGTGGCGACGCCTTCGACCACGCCGAGGGTCTGCATGGCGTGGACGTATTCGTTCTGGTCCACCATTGCCACGCGGGCGCCGACGTTGCGCTCGAAGGTCACCAGCCGTTCGGCCTCCAGGCGCCGGATCGCCTCGCGCACCGGGACGACGCTCATGTCGAGCGCGCCGGCGATCTCCGCGAGGACCAGCCGGTAGCCGGGTCCGTACTCGTGCCGGGCGATCCGCTCACGCAGCCACTCGTAGGCGAGTTCGGACTTGCTGGTCGTCTTCACTGCTTCTTCAGCCATGCCTCATACCTTTCCCGCCACAACGGGTTCAGCGGGAAGAGCCCCTCGATCGGGCGCCCCTGGCCGACCTGCTGCGCGATCCAGGAGTCCTCGTCCTCCTGGACGAGCGTCGCGTCGGCGATCTCTTCGGCCAGCGACGGCGGGATGACGACCACGCCGTCGTCGTCGCCGACGATGATGTCGCCCGGCAGCACGGTGGCCCCGCCGCAGGCGACCGCGACGTCGGTGTCCCACGGCACGTGCTTGCGGCCGAGGACGGCCGGATGCGCGCCCTGGGAGAACACCGGGAGCCCGGTCTCCGCGACGGCCTCGAAGTCACGGACACCGCCGTCGGTGACCACTCCGGCGGCGCCGAGGTACCGGGCCCGCAAGGCGAGGATGTCCCCGAGCGTGCCGGAACCCTTGTCGCCGCGGGCCTCGATGACGATCACCTCGCCCGCGCCGACCGAATCGAAGAGGCGTTTCTGCGCGTTGTAGCCACCGCCGTGGGATTTGAACAGGTCCTCACGGTTCGGGACGAAACGCAGAGTCCTCGCCGTGCCGACGATCTTCGAACCGGGCAGGTTGGGACGCACGCCGTCGATCGCGACGTTGTTCAGCCCGCGCTTGCGCAGCTGCGCGGACAGGCCCGCGACGGGCGCGCGAAGGAGCTTGGCCCGAAGCTCGTCACTGAGCCCGTTCTCTTCGGCAGGCTCGTCCGTGGGCGTGCCCCAAGCTTCGGCGCGCTGCTTTTCGTCGACCTCGGGCAGGCTGCCGACGTCCGAAAAGGACCGGATGCCCTGGGAAACCGTGGTGTGGAGCCGTCCGCTGCTGACGGAGGTGCCGGGAACGTCGACCTCGACCACGACGACGTCGCCGGGGGAGACCACCGTCGACCCGGCCGGGGTGCCGGTGAGGATGACGTCGCCGGGTTCGAGCGTGAAGTGCTGGGAGAGATCGGAAACGAACTGCCGCAACGGGAAGATCAGTCCGGCGGTGGTGTCCTCCTGCACCAGGTCGCCGTTCACCCAGGTGCGGACGCGCAGCGACGAGGGGTCGACGTCGCGCGCGTCGATGAGACCGGGGCCGAGCGGGGTGTAGCCGTCACCGCCCTTGGACCGGACGTTGGAGCCCTTGTCCGCGGTGCGCAGGTCGTAGAGGCCGAAGTCGTTCGCGGCGGTGACCGCGGCGACGTGGTCCCACGCCTCGTCCGGCTTGACCCAGCGGGCCGCCGTGCCGATGACCAGCGCGATCTCGCCCTCGAAGGCCAGCAGTTCGGTCCCCGCCGGACGTTCGACCGTGCCCCCGGACGTACCGATCGAACTCGACGGCTTGAAGAAGTACGACGGGTTTGCCGGACGCCGCCCGCGTTGCTCGGCCCGTGACGCGTAGCTGAGATGGACGGCGATGATCTTGCCCGGCCGGGTGCCCAGCGGACCGGACCCGCGACCTGATGGCGCCGTTGCCTCGTAAGTGCCCATGTTTCCCTGAATCCCTCGACCCTTGCTTCGTATCTAATAACGTATATGATTCCGTGCCACAGTGGCAAGGCGGTCACCGAGTGGCTTTCGCCTCGCCCGAGGATCCCTGCGGGCCGCCACTCGCGTCAGGCCTACGTCAAAGGAGTCAAGGTGTCGAATCCAGCGCAGGATGAGCACACGCCCGGCCGGACCGCCCCGCCGTCCTCCGACCGGCGCCGGGTCGCGTTCGCGACCGTCGTCGGCACCACCGTCGAGTGGTACGACTTCTTCGTTTACGCGTCCGCCGCCGGTCTCGTGTTCGGCAAGCTGTTCTTCTCCGGGCTCGGGGCGAACAGCACTCTCGTCTCGTTCGCCACCGTGGGCGTGAGCTTCCTGTTCCGCCCGCTCGGCGCGTTCCTCGCCGGCCACTTCGGCGACAAGTACGGCCGCCGGGTGGTCCTGGTGCTCACCCTGATCCTGATGGGCGCCGCGACCACGCTGATCGGTGTGCTCCCGACGTTCGGCCAGATCGGTGTCCTCGCGCCGGTGCTGCTGATCCTCTTGCGGGTCCTGCAAGGGGTTTCGGCGGGTGGTGAATGGGGCGGTGCCGTCCTGATGGCCGTCGAGCACGCGCCGTCGAAGCGCCGGGGACTCTTCGGCGCCTCGCCGCAGATCGGCGTCCCGCTCGGTCTCCTGCTGGCTTCCGGTGTGCTCGCGCTGACCAGCCTGCTCGTCCCCGGCCAGGCGTTCCTCGACTGGGGCTGGCGGATCCCGTTCCTGCTCAGCGTCGTGCTGATCCTGGTCGGGCACTACGTCCGGCGCCGCGTCGAGGAGAGCCCGGTCTTCCGGGAGATCGCCGAACGCCGCGAGCAGACCCGGACGCCGATCGTCCAGCTGTTCCGCAAGCACGCCGTGCTGGTCCTGGTGGCCGCGCTGGTGTTCGCGGGCAACAACGCCGTCGGCTACATGACCACCGGCGGCTACATCCAGAACTACGCCACCAACCCGAAGGGGCCGATCGGTCTCGACCGCGGACCGGTGCTGTGGGCGGTGACCGCGTCGGCGGCCACCTGGCTGATCTCGACGTGGGCGGCGGGCGTGGTGTCCGACCGGATCGGCAGGCGGCGTACGTACGTGCTCGGCTGGATCGCGCAACTGGCCGGCGTCGCGGTCCTCTTTCCGCTGGTGGACACCGGGAACATCGTGCTGCTGGCGCTGGGCCTGATCATCCTCAGCGTCGGGCTCGGATTCACCTACGGCCAGCAGGCGGCGTTCTACGCCGAGCTGTTCCCCGCGTCGATCCGGTTCTCCGGCGTTTCGATCTCCTACGCGATCGGCGCGATCCTCGGTGGCGCGTTCGCGCCGACGATCGCGACCGCGCTGGTCGACGCCACCGGAACGTCGGTGTCCGTGGCCGTCTACCTGGCGGGGATGACGGTCATCGGCCTCATCGCCACCTTGTTGCTGCGCGATCGATCGGGGATCCCGCTCGGGCCCGACCACGAAGCCGAGCAGGCGGTGAGCCCGCTGCGGTTCTCGAAGTGACCAGTCCGTCCGTGACGCTCACCCGCCGAGGGCGTCACGGACGGCTTTCGCCGCCGCCTTGAGCCGCTCCGCGAGCTCGGAGGGGGCCAGGGTGCTGGACAGGTAGACGACCGCGAGCGCCGCGGGGTCGTGGCCTCGCAAGGGAAGTGGCACCGCGACGGCGCTGAGATTCTCGATCACCTCACCGTGGCTGTCCGCGTATCCGCGGGCGGCCACTTCTCGTATTCCCTCCGGCCATCCCGCCTCCGGAAGCTGCGACAGGATCGCCCGGCCGGGGGCGCCGACGGTGAACGGATGCCTGGACCCCGGGCGCTGCGCGACGGACGCGACGGCGTGCCGGGGTTCCACGCTGACCAGGGTCACGCACTCTTCGCGGTCCATCACCGCCACGAAACACGTCATGCCGAGTTCGTTCGCGACCGCGGTCAGCTCGGGCAGTGCCGCGGCCTGCAGATCGTGCTTGATCCCCGCCGCGAGCGCCGCCAGCCGCGTGCCGAGCTCGAATTTCCCGGCAGGCTCCCGGGTGAGGAGCCCGTGGTCTTCGAGCGTGCGGATGAGCCGGTACGCGATCGACCGGTGGACGCCGAGTCGTTCGGCGATCTGGTCGACACTGAGCGCTTCTTGAGCGTCGGCAAGGACTTCGAGGACGCGGATGCCTCGGCTGAGTGTCTGCGACGCGCTCGAAGCCTTGCGGGAGTCCGAAACCATCGTATACGATCCATTTCGATAGTTGAACTGGCTGTTCGATTATAGAACAGGAACCGACAGTGTCGCCAAAGATGTCACGCGAAACCAGTTTTCCGCCGGGTTCGAACCTCTATCGGCCGCCCGCGCAGTTCTTCCGAGGCTGTCTCGGCCGGTTCGCGACCGGCGTGGCGGTGGTGACCTTCGACGCCGCCACGAAACGGCACGGCCTGACGGTGAACTCTTTCACCGCGGTCTCGATGGACCCGCCGCTCGTGCTCGTGTCGATCCAGCGCACCGTGAAGAGCCACGACCTGCTCGCGGACTGCCCGTTCGCGGTCAACGTCCTCGGCGCCGAACAGGAGGCGCTCGCGATGAACTTCGCCGGTCGCCCGACCCCAGAGGGCGCGCCGGTGTGGGTCGAAGGCGGGCATGCGCCACGGCTCGGTGGCGTGCTCAGCTGGTTCGACTGCACGCCGTGGGCCGCCTACGACGGTGGCGACCACACCCTGTACCTCGGCGAGGTGCGGGAGTTCGACTACCGCTCGGGCGACGCGCTCGGCTTCGTCGACGGACGGTTCTCGACGATCCACGAATCAGCTCAAGGCCACGAATCTCTGTTCTGACAAGAGTAAGGAGCCCGACATGGGAGCCCGCACCGGACAGCAGTATCTCGACAAGCTCAACGCGATGACGCCGGAGTTGTACGTCGACGGCGAGAAGGTGACCTCGAAAGTCGCCGAGCACGCGGCCTTCCGCAACAACGCGCTGACCTACGCGAAGCTGTTCGATCTCCAGCACGACCCGGCGCACCGAGACGTCCTCACCTACGAGTCGCCGACGACGGGGGAGCGCGTCGGCACCTCGTTCCTGGTGCCGCGTACCGAAGAGGACCTCAAGCGCCGCCGGGCCGCCTTTTCCGTGTGGGCCGAATACTCCAACGGTTTCCTCGGCCGGACCGGCGACTACATGAACTCGTCGCTCACCGCGCTTTCCGCCGCGAAGAAGTTCTTCTCCCCGGCCGATCCCGTCTTCGGCGAGCGCATCGAGAAGTACTACGAGATGGCACGCGAGAACGACCTCCTCGCGACGCACACCCTGATCCCGCCGCAGGTCAACCGTTCGGTGTCCGGCAGCCAGCAGGGTGGCGGGAACCTGTCCGCGAAGGTGGTGGAGGAACGGGAGGACGGCATCGTCGTCCGCGGCGCCCGGATGCTCGCCACGATCGCGCCGATCGCCGACGAACTCCTGGTGTTCCCCTCGACCGTTTTGCGCGGCACCCCCGAAGACGCGCCCTACTCCTACGCTTTCGCGGTCCCGAACGACGCGCCCGGGCTGAAGTACTTCTGCCGCGCCGGACTCGACCACGGCCGCTCGGCCTTCGACGAGCCGCTCGCCTCCCGGTTCGAGGAGATGGACGCGGTCGTGGTGTTCGACGACGTCTTCGTCCCGAACGAGCGGGTCTTCCTGCTGGGGCATCCGGAACTGTGCAACGCCTGGTACTCCGAGACCGGGGCCGGCGCGCTCATGACCCACCAGGTCGTCACCCGCACGCTGGCCAAGACCGAGTTCTACCTCGGCCTCGCCAGTGAGATCGCCGCCGCGATCGGCATCGGCGGCTTCCAGCACATCCAGCAGGATCTGTCGGAGCTGATCTCCTACGTCGAGATCGAGAAGGCCGTGCTGCGGGCGGCGGAGGCCGACGGCAAGCTCAGCGAGGACGGCGTCTTCCTGCCGAAGTGGGAAGTCCTCAACGCCGCCCGGAACTGGTATCCCACCAAGGTCTCGCCGCGGCTGACCGAGATCATCCGCAAGTTCTCCGCGTCCGGCCTCATGGCCCTTCCGGGTGAAGCGGACTTCGAGTCGGAGGGGCGCCCCGACATCGACGTCTATCTCCAGTCGGCCACCCTGCCCGCGAAAGACCGCGCGCGGCTGTTCAAGCTGGCGTTCGACGCGTCGGTGTCGAGCTTCGCCGGGCGGGAGACGTTGTACGAATACTTCTTCTTCGGCGACCCGGTGCGGATGGCGGGCGCCCAGGTGAACGCGTACCCGAGGGAGGCACTTCAGGAACGGGTGCGGGAGCTGCTGGCGCGGGACTAAACGTGAGGGCCGCGGTCCTCAGGGGGTGGCGGAGTCCCGGGTTCGGCGTAGTGCGAGCGAATGCGCCTGATGTGGCTGTGGCGACCCCTGAAGTCCGTGAAGGCCTCCTTCACTACCCTCAGGGTAGGCAAGGGGGCCTTCACGGACTTGGCTTCGGTCGTGACGCAGGGTCCGCGACGAGACACGCCCGGGATCCGCGAACTTGATTCATTCCAGAAAATGGGCCAGACTGCGCCCGTGCCCATGACCCAGGACTTCGAGCGGATGCTGCGCGGGGCCTCCCTGCGCGTCACGCGTCCCAGGGTGGCCGTGCTGACCGCGGTGCGCGACCACCCGCACGCCGACACCGACTCGATCATCGGTGCCGTGCGTTCTGAGCTCGGAGAGGTCTCTCACCAGGCCATCTACGACGTGTTGCGGGCACTGACCGCCGCGCGCCTCGTACGGCGGATCCAGCCGTCGGGGTCCGTGGCACGTTATGAGTCCCGGGTCGGGGACAACCACCACCACGTCGTCTGCCGATCATGTGGTGTCATCGCCGACGTCGACTGCGCCGTCGGTCCCGCACCCTGTTTGAGCGCGTCGGACGACCACGGCTTCGTGATCGAAGAGGCCGAGGTCATCTACTGGGGCCTGTGTCCCGAATGTGCTACCGAACCCCGTTCCTGAGCCCTGCAAGCCCTGATCCTCGGAAGGATTCCCGTGTCTGACAGCCCGGACGCCGTCGTCGGCGAAATGAACGAAGAGAGCGCGGGCGGCTGCCCCGTCTCGGCGGGGCGACGCAACCACCCCACCGAAGGCGCGGGCAACCGCGACTGGTGGCCGAATCAGCTCAACCTGAAGATCCTCCGGAAGCACACCGCCGCCTCCGACCCGATGGACGCCGGGTTCGACTACGCCGCCGAGTTCAAGACCGTCGACCTCGACGAGCTGGCCAAGGACGTCGACGCCGTCCTCACGACTTCGCAGGAGTGGTGGCCCGCGGACTTCGGCCACTACGGCGGCCTGATGATCCGTATGGCATGGCACAGCGCCGGCACGTACCGCATCGAGGACGGCCGTGGTGGCGCGGGCGCCGGCATGCAGCGCTTCGCCCCGCTCAACAGCTGGCCGGACAACGGCAACCTGGACAAGGCCCGCCGTCTGCTGTGGCCGGTCAAGAAGAAGTACGGCCGCAAGATCTCGTGGGCCGACCTGATGATCTTCACCGGCAACCGCGCGCTGGAGACCATGGGCTTCAAGACCTTCGGCTTCGCCGGTGGCCGCGCGGACGTGTGGGAGCCGGACGAGGACGTGTACTGGGGTCCCGAGCGCACGTGGCTCGGCGACGAGCGCTACAGCGGTGACCGTCAGCTCGAAGGCCCGCTGGCCGCCGTGCAGATGGGCCTCATCTACGTGAACCCGGAAGGCCCGAACGGCAACCCGGACCCGCTGGCCGCGGCCCGCGACATCCGCGAGACCTTCCGCCGCATGGCGATGAACGACGAGGAGACCGTCGCGCTGATCGCCGGCGGCCACACCTTCGGCAAGGCGCACGGCGCGGCGAACCCCGACGAGTACGTCGGTGCCGAGCCCGAGGGCGCTTCGATCGAGGAGCAGGGCCTCGGCTGGAAGAACTCCTTCGGCAGCGGCAAGGGCCGGGACGCCATCACCAGTGGTCTCGAGACCACCTGGACCTCCACGCCGACCCAGTGGAGCCACGGCTTCTTCCAGAACCTCTTCGGCTACGAGTGGGAGCTGACCAAGAGCCCCGCCGGTGCCCACCAGTGGCAGCCGAAGGACGGCGCGGGCGCGAACACCGTGCCCGACCCCGAGACCGGTGAGCTCAAGCGCCCGCCGACGATGCTCACCACCGACCTGTCGCTGCGGTTCGACCCGGTCTACGAGCAGATCTCGCGCCGCTTCCTGGACAACCCGGACGAGTTCGCGGACGCCTTCGCCCGCGCCTGGTACAAGCTGACCCACCGCGACATGGGCCCGATCCAGCGTTACCTCGGCCCGCTGGTGCCGCAGGAGACGCTGATCTGGCAGGACCCGGTGCCCGCCGTCGACCACGAGCTGATCGACGACGCGGACATCGCCTCCCTCAAGGAGAAGCTGCTCGCTTCGGGCCTGTCGGTCTCGCAGCTGGTCTCGACCGCGTGGGCGTCGGCCTCGACCTTCCGCGCCAGCGACAAGCGCGGTGGCGCGAACGGTGCCCGCATCCGCCTCGAGCCGCAGCGCGACTGGGAGGTCAACGAGCCGGCGAAGCTCGCCCAGGTGCTGAAGACGCTGGAAGGCGTCCAGGAGGCGTTCAACAGCGCCCAGACCGGTGGCAAGAAGGTCTCGCTGGCCGACCTGATCGTCCTCGGCGGCGTCGCGGCCGTCGAGAAGGCGGCCAAGGACGGCGGCCACGACGTGACCGTGCCGTTCACCCCGGGCCGCACCGACGCGACGCAGGAGCAGACCGACGTCGAGTCGTTCGCCCCGCTGGAGCCGACCATCGACGGCTTCCGCAACCACCGCGGCAAGGGCCACCGTCTCCCGACGGAATACCTGCTCATCGACCGCGCGAACCTGCTGGACCTGAGCGCGCCCGAGCTGACCGTCCTCGTCGGCGGTCTGCGTGTCCTCGGCGCCAACGTGCAGGACTCGAAGCACGGCGTGTTCACCGAGAAGCCGGGGTCGCTGACCAACGACTTCTTCGCGAACCTGCTCGACATGGGAGTTCAGTGGACCGCCGCGAACGGTGACGCGGAGACCTTCGAAGGCCGCGACACCGCGACCGGCGAGGTCAAGTGGACCGGTACCCGTGCCGACCTCGTGTTCGGGTCGAACTCCGAGCTTCGCGCGGTGGCGGAGGTCTACGCCAGCGACGACGCGAAGGAGAAGTTCGTCCGCGACTTCGTGGCGGCGTGGGACAAGGTCATGAACCTCGACCGGTACGACGTGGCATGATCCGAGCCTGAACCTGGCTTGACACCGGGCCGGCCGCGTTTCGCGGCCGGCCCGCTGTGTTTCCGCCGGACGAAGGGAGACGATTCACGTGTGGGACTTGCTGGCGGCGGGTGGCTGGGGCCTGCTGGCCGGGTCGGCGTTGCTGCTCGGGGCGATGCTCGGTTTCCTGATCCGGATCCCGGGCAAGGCCGTGGCCAGTGTGATGGCCTTCGGCAGCGGCGTGCTGATCTCCGCCGTCTCCTTCGAACTGATCGCCGAGGCGCACGAAAAGGGCGGCTTCCTGCCGACCGCTCTCGGCGCCCTGGGTGGTTCGCTCATCTACACCCTCGCCAACATCGCGCTCGCCCGGCGAGGCGCCCGGCATCGCAAGCGCTCGGGCGGCCAGCAGCCGTCCGAGACCGAGCAGGCCGGGTCCGGTACGGCCATCGCGCTCGGTGCCCTGCTGGACGGCGTCCCCGAATCGATGGTGATCGGCACCAGCCTGCTCGGCGGCGGAAGTGTCAGCGTCGTGACCGTGGCCGCCGTGTTCATCAGCAACGTCCCGGAAGGGCTGTCCAGCGCGGCCGGGATGAAGCGGGCGGGCCGCAGTCCGCGCTATGTCTTCACGCTTTGGAGTGGTATCGCCGTGATCAGTGGTGTGGCGGCCCTGCTCGGTTACGGCGTTCTCGGAGGCGCTTCCGGTGCCGTCCTGGCCGTGATCACCGCGGTCGCGGGCGGCGCGATCCTCGCCATGATCGCGGACACGATGATCCCCGAGGCCTTCGAAGACGCGCATCTCTGGACAGGGCTGATCACGGTCGCCGGTTTCCTCACCGCGTTCGGCCTTTCGCGCATCGAGGGCTGAGCGTCACCGGCCGGACGGCGGCGGGATCGGCGCTCCGGCGCAGGACCCGTCGTCGGTCTTGCCCGTCGAGAAGAATTCGACGGCCCTGCTCGCGCAGGGGAGCGAGGAAAGCGAACCGTGGTGGTCGTCCTCGATGGTGAGCAGGGCGCCGCCGATCCGTTCGCGCATGGCCACCGCCCAGCCGATCGGCGTCACCGGTTCGTAGGTGTGCCCGACCAGTTGCAGCGGACTGGTCCCCGGCGTGAACTTCCACGGCTGGACCGGCAACGGCCAGCCCGCGCACCGGCCGTTCCAGAAACCGGGGGAGGCGATGGCCGGATACGCGCTGATGCGCTCCAGCCTGCGCTGCCAGATCGTCTCGAAGTCCCGCGGACCTTCGGACGCGTTGCAGAGGATCGCCGTCTGCTGGAAGGTGTTGAACCCGTTGGGGTTCACGTCCCAGCCGAATCCGCGACCTTGTCCGGCAACGGGTTTCGTGGAGGGGGCGCCGCCGTCACGCAGGGCCGCGAGCGCCTTGGCGGCGTTCGCCCACTCGCGGCGCGGGCCGGCGAGGTGGTTCGTCACCGTCTCGCCGTGTTCGTCGCGGAGTTTCAGCAGCGCTTCGAGCACCGCGGGCTGCCGGTCGCCGAAGTGGTAGACGGCGTCGTACCGGGCGATCCACGCGGCGAAGTCCCTGGCCGTGATCTCGCCCGCCGCGACCATAGCGTCGTCCATCGCGCCGACGTCGAAGGTCGGCGACATGACCGAGTCCAGCAGCATGCGGTCCACCCGGGAGTCGAACGCGGTGCGGTAGGCGGCGCCGAGGGCGGTGCCCCAGGAGACGCCGTAGAAGCCGATCTTCGCCTCGCCCAGCGCCTCCCGGATCCGGTCCATGTCGCGGGCGACGTTCTCGGTGGTCAGGTTGCGGACGAACTCGGGATCGGCGGTGACGCAGCGCTGGTTCACCTTCGCGTCCCGTTCGAACACGAACCTGGCTTTTTCCTTGTCCGGCAAGGAAGACGGCGGTTCGGCGTCGTCGCCCGGGAGCGGCGGGCAGGCGACGTCGTCGGCGCTGTAGTCGACACCGCGCGGATCGAAGCCGATCAGGTCGTGGTCCACGCCGATCCCGGCGGCCTTGCTGTCGGTGATCCACCGAGGCTCGTGGATCCCGGACTGGCCGGGGCCGCCGGGATTCAGCAGTACGACGCCTCGCCGCCGCGCGGGATCGGTCGCCTTCCGCCGCGAGACCGCGATGTCGATCTTCCGGCCTTCCGGCTGCGCGTAGTCGACCGGGACGGGCACCATGGCGCATTCGGTGCGCTGGTCGTCCGCGGGCTCCCAGCCCTTGGCGACGTCCTTGCAAAGCTTCCAATCGAGCGAGGCGGGCGACGCGGACGCGAGCGCCGGTGCCGTCAGCGCGGCCATCGTCGTCGCGAGCAGCACGATCGCGACCCGGTTGCGGGGCATGGGCGGTTCTCCAAGGCTCGGCGGCGGGGCTTCGCCAGCCTCGCCGCGAGCCCCGTCCGTCCACATCGGCCGAACGGCCGAGGGCGCCGGCCGTTCGTTCAGACCTCGCCCGACGCCAGAAGGTTCAGCAGTTCGGCGTGCCCGGCCTGGGTGATCAGGCTGGCGGCGTCGAAGTAGACGCGCTCGTTGGTGATCCTGTCGCCGTCGAAGAAGAACACCGCGATGATCGGCACCCGGAACGCCTTGCCGGTGGGCGGGCGGCCGTAGAACTCGCCGAGGTTGGTGCCGAGCAGGTCGAATTCGACGATGACCGACTCGTCGGCGAAGTGGTAGCGGACGTTGTCGTGCCGCTGATCCGGGAAGGCCGTGCGGGTCATGCGGTAGTAACCCATGACCTCTTCGTCGCCGTCGAAGATCTGCCCCGTCGCCATGATCTCGTAGTGCGGATGGCCGTTGAAGGTGCCCAGGGTGCGGTCGAACTCCTGGGTCACCTCCGTGTCCATGTGCTCCTCGATGATCTTGTGGCGGCGCTCGCGCAGGTCTTCGTTGATCACTGGTCCTCCGGGTCGTCACTGGTCGCGATCCGGAGCCTACCGCCCGCGGCTTCGTCGTCGGTCCCGTAGAGGAGCGTGCCGCACGAGCGCGAGAGGCAGGTCATGGCCTCGATCTTGTGGCCGGGGAAATCGCCGATCTTCGCCGGAGCGGGGGAGAGGGCGATCGAACCGTCGGAGCGGAGTACACCCGCCGCGTACACGGCCGAGTCGAACGGGCCGTCGTCGCCGGGGTCGGAGGCGGCCGAGATCAGGACCTGGCCGTCCGCGGTGATCTCGACGTCCGAGGTGTGCCGGACGTTCGCGGTGGGGTATGGGACGCGGAACGGTTGTGACTTCGGCTTCTTGAAGGACAGTTTCGAGACCGAGAACTCCGCGGAGTAGAGCGTGGCCGGACGGGCGTCCTGCCCCCGGTCCGCCCAGACCGCGAACAACCGGTCATTCACCTTTTTCAGGGCGAAACCCTCGTAATTGTCGTCCGGATCGCCCTTCGGTACCCGGAACGTGCCGAGAATCTTCAGCCGCCGGTCTTTCAGGTCGAGGTGAAAGCCCTTGCCGTCGCTGGCCAGCGCGATGAATTCGCCTGACTTCCCCGGTACGGCTTCGGCGGCCTCCAAGTCGACCGGGAGCTCGCCGGGCCAGTCGATCTTGTCCACCTTGGACACCTCACCGCGGTCGAGCCGGACCCTGACAGCTCGGTTCTCGCCGGACTTCTTGTTGTCCCGCAACACAAGTGCGTCCACCCTGTCGCCGTCCTTGTCGAGGACGGCGATGCCGCTGGCGCCCGAGGTCATCCCGGTGCCGATGGATTCCCAGCCGTCGCCTGCCAGTGCCGCGGACGGCAGGAACAGTGGGAGGGTCAATGCCGGAAGAATCGCGAGAGAGGCGAATTTCATGCCGACAAACTAGTCCAGGAACGGGATGGCGAAAAGGCAGGAATCGGTGCACTCCAGTGGCAAGCGGTGGCGAGGCGGGTTCGTGTGATCAGATGGACGGCACCGGTGACCGAGCGGACGACACGTGTGATCAGATGGACGGCACGTGTGATCGGACGGACGGCACGTGATGGGGGCCCGGTGGCGAGAGTGGCGTCCAGTCAGTCACGCGTGTCGTCCGTCTGATCACACGTGCCGTCCCTTCAGTCACGCGAAAGCTCCGGGTAGGTTGGGCGGCAGGTCAAATCAGCAGGATCGATCCTGCTGAGTAGGCCATCTTCGCCCCCTGAGGGCACGGTTTGGGACCTGGCCGCCGACCGCCGCGTCCCGAGCGTCCACATAGGACGTTCGGCGACGATTGAGCGTCCGATTTATGCCTGTATAGGCTGTTCCGTGCGGGGTCGTGAGTGATAAAGAGGGTTAGAACGCTCTTTATCACTCACGACCCCCTTCGCAAGGCCACGCAAAGTACCCAAAACGGGCGTACCGGCTGAAAAGAGCGTCTCTTGTGGACGGTTGAGGTCGCGATCGACTCCCGCGGACCAGTTCAGGCCGTGCCGCGAAAGCTCCGCCTTGCACGACCCCCTGTGCTCAGCCGCAGGAAAGCGTGCCGGCCCGGAGGGCGTGGCTGCTTTCGTTCCCGTCGTCGGCCCAGACCACCTGCTTGCTCCCGGAGGCGCAGGTGGGCGAGATGGCGAAACCTTCGTTGTTGTAGTTCGGCATCGCGCTCGGCCGGTCGAAGGTGCTGGTCACGGTGAACTTGCCCTGCGTGTTGCCGGCGAGCGTCGTCGAGTTCCCGTCGCAGTTGTCGTCGCAGATCGCCCACAGCTTGCCGGTCGAGCCCTCGTATTCGAGCTCCATGATCGAGTCGAGGCCGCTCGCGAAACTCGCGACACGGGTGTACTTCCCGCCCGCCTGGTCGAGCGCGTAGGCGTAGATCATCCCGTTGCTCTCGAGGCCGACGAGGTAGAGGCCGGTGCCGTGGCCGGGGTAGGTGCTCGGGTTGTACGGCGCCTTCGTGCGCTCGTCCACGAACCCCTTCGCGGTGAGCGCGCTGTCCGGGATCCACGACACGGCTTCGAGCCCGTCGTTGGCCGAGACCTTCGGCAGATCCGCCGTCAGATCCCATTCGGCCTTGGCGGTGAGGGTCTTGGCCGAGCCGGAGACGTCATAGCGGAGCACTTTGAGCGCGCTCTTCTTGTCGTTGTCGCCGTCGCGTTCGGTGGCCGCGACCACGCCGTCCGGGGTGGCCACGACGGCTTCGGCGTCGGGGTCGCCCTTGCCGCTGCGGTAGCGCAGCTGCTTGCCGGACGACCAGCCGTTGGCGGTGTCCGGCTTCCACTTCGAGCCATTGCGCACGAGGCGGTAAAGCGTGCCTGGCCCGTTCTTCACCGCCCACAGGACGTCGGCGCCTTGGAAGGACAAGCCGCTCATGTTGCCGCCCAGAACGTCCGAATCGTCGGCGTTCGACACGGCTGAGCCGCCTGGCCAGGGGCTGTTCGCCGTTGTGCTCGCGGTGGCGGTCGTGGCGGGCAGGACCAGCAGGGCGGCGGCGACGGTGGCCACGGCGACCGGGCGGATCGGGCGAGGTGATCGGGGCATTCGCGCTCCTTCGGGGCGGACGAAGTGGATCGCGGCGTGTCGTCACAAGTTAAGTAAGTTTCCTTACGAATACAAGATATCGCCAAGTTCTCACGAAATGAAGCAACGGCGGGTTTACAAAAGATGTCTACTTGTCAAACCGGGTGTACATCGCCTATAGTTTTGTAAACCCAGCCAATGGAGGAGGGTGCGATGAGCGAGATGACGGGCACGATTCCGGTGGGCTCGACCGACCGGTGGACCGACCGCAAGCGGTATCTGTGGCTGATCGGCCTGGTGGTGCCCTCGCTCGCGTTCCTGGCCATCGGACTGCACGCGGCCACCGGATGGGGCGTGTGGTTCTGGATCGGGCCGATCGTGATCCTCGTGGTCGTCCCCCTGATCGACCTCGTCGCCGGGCTGGACCGGGACAACCCGCCGGACGACGTCATCGAACGGCTGGAAAAAGATCGCTACTACCGCTGGATCACCTTCGCGTTCCTGCCCATCCAGTACGCGGGTTTCGTGGCCGCCTTCTGGCTGATCGCCCGGGGTGATCTGTCCGTTGTGGACAAGGTCGGCCTGGCGATCTCGATCGGCTGCATCGGTGGCATCGGCATCAACACCGCGCACGAACTCGGGCACAAGAAGGAGAGTCACGAGCGCTGGCTGTCGAAGATCGCGCTGGCGCAGAGTTTCTACGGCCACTTCTACATCGAGCACAACCGAGGTCACCACGTCCGGGTGGCCACCCCGGAGGATCCGGCCAGCAGCCGGGTGGGGGAGAGCTTCTACCGGTTCTGGCCGCGCACGGTGTTCGGCTCGCTGAAATCCGCGTGGGGCCTGGAGCGCAAGCGGTACGCCCGGCGCGACCGGCATCCGTTCCGGATCGGCAACGACGTGCTCAACGCCTGGCTGATGTCCGCGCTGCTGTGGGCGGCGATGACCGTGTGGCTGGGCCCGGGAATCCTGCCGTACCTGGTGATCCAGGCCGTGATCGGCTTCTCGCTGCTGGAGGTCGTGAACTACATGGAGCACTACGGCATGCGGCGGCAGAAGGTCGGCCCGCCGAACCGCCGTCGCTACGAACGGGTGGATCCCAGCCACAGCTGGAATTCCAACAACATCGCCACCAACGTCCTGCTCTACCACTTGCAGCGGCACAGCGATCACCACGCGAACCCGACCCGCCGTTACCAGACGCTGCGTGATTTCGCGGAATCGCCGGTCCTGCCGACGGGGTACGCCGGGATGATCGTGCTGGCGCTGTTCCCGCCGGTCTGGCGTCGTGTGATGGATCCGCGAGTGCTCGCGCACTTCGACGGCGACATCTCCCGCGCGAACATCCAGCCGTCCAAACGCGGCAAGATCCTGGCGCGCTACGGAACCCGCGTCACTTCGTCGTCCACGGTCGCCGAAGACACGCACGGCGACGCGACCGAGGGCGGGATGTGCCCTGGCTGCGGCTATGTCTACGACGAGAAGCTCGGCGACCCGCGGGAAGGCTTCCCCGCCGGAACGCCGTGGTCGTCGATCCCGGATTCCTGGTGCTGCCCGGACTGCGGGGTGCGGGAGAAGGTCGATTTCGTGGCACCGGGAAGGGTCGAAGCATGATGAAGATCGAGGCGGACCGCGCGAAATGCGACGGGCTGGGCATGTGCGAGGCGATGGCGCCCGACTTCTTCGAAGTGGGTGACGACGGCACGGTCGTGGTGCTCGACGAACAGCCGGGCGAGGAGCACCGGCAGGACCTGGCGGCCGCCGTCGACGCTTGCCCCGTCCTCGCCCTGAAACTGCGGGACTGACCATGGCGCTGGTCGTCGTGGGCGCGTCACTGGCCGGACTGCGCGCGGTGGAGGCCGCGCGCCGGGACGGGTACCGAGGGCGGATCGTGCTGATCGGCGCTGAGGATCACCCGCCCTATGACCGGCTTCCGCTGTCGAAAGCGTTTCTCGACGTCGAAGGCCCCGAGAAGGTCGAACCGTTCCATGGTGAGACAGCGTTGCGCGACGAGCTCGGCGTCGAACTGATGCTCGGCGCTCCCGCGGACGGGCTCGACACCGCCGCTCGCGAGGTCGCGGTGGCGGGGAAGACCGTTCCCTACGACGCGCTGGTGATCGCGACCGGCGCCACCGCGCGGCGGTTGCCCGGCAGCGAAGGGATCGCCGGGGTCCACGCGCTGAGGACCGCCGAGGACGCCCTGGCCGTCCGGGCCGCGCTCGACAACGGGGCCCGGACGGTCGTGATCGGGGCGGGTTTCATCGGTTCGGAGGTCGCCGCCGCGGCCCGCAAGCGCGGGCTGACGGCCACGATCGTCGAGGCGCTCGACGTCCCGCTCACGCGTTCTGTCGGAGCCGAGGCCGGTGCGATGTGCGCTTCGCTGCACCGGGAGGCGGGCACGGAGCTGCGGTTGTCCACGAAGGTCACCGGCCTGGAATCCGATGGTGGCGTGGTGACCGGCGTCCGGCTTTCGGACGGCGAGGTACTGCCGGCGGACCTGGTCGTCGCCGGCATCGGCGTCGTCCCGGCCACCGGGTGGCTGTCGGGGAGCGGGGTCCCGCTGCACGAGGGCGACGGCGGCGTGGTGTGCGATGCCACGCTGGCGACCGGGGTGCCCGGCGTGTACGCCGCCGGCGACGTCGCCCACGCCGCGAACCCGCTGTTCGACGGCGAACTGATGCGGCTGGAGCACTGGACGAACGCCGCGGAGCAGGGTGCCGCGGCCGCTCGTCACGCGCTGGCACCGGAGTCGGCCCGCGCGCTGGCTCCGGTGCCGTACTTCTGGTCGGACTGGTACGACCATCGGATCCAGTTCGTCGGCACCCCGCGGGCGGACGAGGTGGTGACCGCGGTCCCGGCTTCCGGTGGTTTCACCGCGTTGTACCGGCGCGGGGACCGGATCGTCGGCGCGCTGACCGTCGACCGGCCGCGCGAGATCATGAAGTACCGCCGCCACATCGCCGGACGGGCGCCGTGGCCCGAGGCGCTGGCTTTCGCCGCCGAAACGGCTGCTTAGAATGACGATCATGAGCGAGGCACCGGTCTCTGGAGGGCCGTACCGGCAGCCGATCGTCGCGTCGGCGATCGAGCTGACCGTGCGTTCCGGCTGGTCCTCGGTGACGATGAGCAAGCTTGCGGAGATCGTCGGGGTCAGCCGTCAGACCGTCTACAACGAACTCGGCTCGAAGACCCAGCTGGCCGAAGCGATGATCTCGCACGAACTCGCGCGGTTCCTCTCGGTCGTCCGTGATGCCTTCGAACGGCACCCCGAGGACCTGGTCGAGGCGATCCACGACGCCGTCCGCGGCGTTCTCGAACTCGCCGACGACAATCTCCTGCTGCGCGCCATCGTCTCGGCCACGCATGGTGCCGACACCGAACTGCTGCCGCTGCTGACGGTCCGGGCGGGCAGCCTCCTGGGCGAAGCGACGATCATGCTGCGCGGCCGTGTCCGCGCCTACGACCCGCCGCTGGACGGCGAGCATCTCGACGTCGCCATCGACGTCGTGGTCCGGACCGTGCTGAGCCACATCATGCAGCCGTCGGACACTCCCGCGCGCACGGCGGACGCGTTGGCGTGGATGGCCTCACGCGTCCTCGGCGCGAGCACGAGCCGCTCACTGCGGCATCCGACGCTGGATTAGCGCCGCGGTCTCGGCCGGGCTCAAACGCGTGTTGTCGATACGTAGGTGACCGTGCCGCTCGATCAGGTCCTGGGCATGGACCCGGCGGGTTTCGTCGGTGTTCATGACGTAGTCGCGGTCGAGTTCGAGAAGGTTGGCGTGCGAGAACTCGAGATCGCGTTTGCTGGGCTTGCGGTCGAGACGCAGCTCGGTGGAATTGCGCTTGAGGCGCTCGTCGAGGTCCGAGTACAGCTCGACGAACCGCGTCCGCCCGCCGCGTGACCCCACGATGTCGACGTACGAGCCGATGAGCTCGGCGTCTTCGGGCAGCTCCAGCCCCCAGACGTAGGTGAAGACGAGCCCCGGCAGCTCCGCGTCCGCGGCCTCTTCGATGACCCGGCGGCGGAACTCGTTGACGAGCCTGCCGAATGGCGGCGAGCCGAACGGGAAGATGCCGAGCACCGGCTCGACGGCCATGTGGTTGTGGAAAAGCTTGAACCCCGTGAGTTTGCACAGCTCCTCGCCGACGGTCATCTTGCCGACGGCGGGCGGTCCGAAGATCACGACGAAGTCCACCCGGTCACGTTAGCCTCGCGCCGCTGAAACTGTCGGTGCCGTGTGCGAGGCTCCACCGATGATCGTCGTGTTCGATGCCGAGCTCTGGGTCTGGGACGCCCGCCGTGGGGAGACCTGGACCTTCGTGAGCCTGCCCAAGGACGTCTCCGAGGAGATCCGGGAGATCACCGATGGCCCGCGCCGGGGGTTCGGGGCGGTCCGCGTCCAGGTCGGCATCGGTGGCAGCAAATGGAAGACGTCGATCTTCCCGGACTCGAAACGCGGCGCGTACGTGCTGCCGGTCAAGAAAGCGGTCCGCAAGGCCGAAGGGATCGAGGAAGGTGATGTGGCGAAGGTGACCGTCGAACTGATCGACCTCTGATCGTCAGAGCAGGCGCTCGCCGAGCGGGGTCGTGAGGTAGAGGACGTTGCGACCGGAGCGTTCCCGCGCGACCAGGCCGCTGTCCCGAAGAACCTTGAGGTGCTGGGAGACGGCGCTCGGCGTGACGCCGAGAGTACGGGCAAGGTCGGTCGTGGTGGCGGGGGAGGACAGCGCCGAGAGAAGGTCGGCCCTCGCCCTGCCCAGCAGCCGTACCGTGCCGGCCCCGGGTGATCGGGTTCCGGCCGTCCACAGGGCGCCGGTTCCCCGCGCCGGATAGCGGATCGTGGTCTGGGTCGAGGTGTTCTCCTTGACCAGGACATAAGGCGACCCGAGCACGACAGGCATCAGCACGAGGCCACCCGGCCCTCGCGTGATGACGCGATGCCGATCGCGCCAGCGCTCGCCGGCCAGGACCACCTGATCGTTGTGCCAGCGCAGGTCGGGATGCAGGTCCGCGAACAACCGCTCGGCGCCGCCCGCGGTCAGTGCCCGGGCGTGGTAGGCGACATCGGCCTCCAGCACCGCCCGGATCCGCGGCCAATGCGGCGCGACAAGGCGATCGTGGGCCTCGCGCAGTTCCTCGGCGACCTCCCGCAGACCGGACGCGGGGTCGTCGGCTAGAGCCGCGGCGGCGGGAGGAAGCGTTTCGCCGAAGACCCGGTCGAGGCACGCCCTCACCCGGTCTACAGGGGTTCGCCGCAGCGCGCTGAGGTCGTTTTCGAGGGAATCCCCCGAGTCTCGCGGGGCAGGGACGAGGAACTCCGGCCAGCCGAGCCTGCCGGTCACGAGCAACCGCCAAGTCCGCGAGAGGTCGAGTGGCTCGCGATCGAGTTCCTCGCGCGCCCACCGAAGCCAGGGCAGGTTGACCGCGTTCCGATCGATCCCGGCGAGCTGCTGCAAGCAGGCCACGGTCTCGGACAGCGGCGAGATCGCGAACCGGGTCGCGGCCAGCTCGGCGACACCGAGTTCGATGGTCATCGGCATCGTCCGAGTATGTAGCCCAGAGCTGAATGGTGTCTCCGGAACACCGGACGTCGCCACGATCCGATCATGACCGACCTGCCCAACGCCTACCGACGACTGTGGCGGGCCACCGCGATCGACAGCCTCGGAAACGGCGTCTTCACCGCGGCGCTGCCGTTGCTGGCCGTGACGGTGAGCCGCGACGCGCGGGACGTAGCTCTTGTGTCCGCCGCGACGTACCTCCCGTGGCTCCTACTGTCCCTCGTCGCGGGATCCGTCGTCGACAGGGCCGACCGAATCACCCTCATGTGGCGAACGCAGACGTTCCAAGCCCTGATCGTCGGGGTGCTCACCGCGCTCGTCGCGGCCGAACTCGTCAACGTAACGGCGCTCGTCGTGTTCGCGTTCGCTTTGGGGTCGTGCGACGTCTTCTACGACAACGCGGCGCAAACGGCGCTCCCGGACCTCGTCCCGAAAAGCCTGCTGCACCAGGCGAACGGCAGTCAGCAAGTGGCGTTGATCGTCGGCAGGCAGTTCCTGGGACCGCCTCTCGGGAGCCTGTTCTTCGCGCTCGCCTGGACGCTTCCGTTCGCCGTCGACGCCACGTCGTTCATCGTCGCCGCAATCCTTCTGGCCGGGTTGCCGAGAAGGCGGCATGTACCCACTGAACGGGCGAAAGTTCGCGACGGACTCCGTTGGCTGAGGAAACACCGGCTGCTACGCACACTCGCTTTGCTGCTCGGCATCAACACGTTCTGCGGCCAGTTCGGGAACGCGACTCTCGTGCTGTTCGTGACCGACGTGCTGCATCTCCGGGCGGGGGTGTTCGGTCTGCTGCTCGCCGGGGCGGCGATCGGTGGCGTCGTGGGCGGGCTGGTAATCACCCGGCTGGTCGCCCGGCTCGGCGACCTCCGCGCGCTCCTCGTCTCGCTCGCCGTGAACGCCGTCGTCTTCGTCGGTATGGGGTTCAGCCCGAACGTCGCCCTGCTCGGCGGGCTCTTGGCGGTGAGCGGTTTCGTGACGACCATCTGGAACGTCGTCACCGTCAGCGTCCGGCAGCGGGAGGTGCCCGCGTCGTTGCTCGGCCGCGTCAACAGCGTGTACCGGCTGCTCGGCTGGGGGCTGATGCCGCTCGGCGCGCTGACCGGAGGGCTGCTCGCGCACAGGTTCGGGCTTCGCGTTCCCTACCCTGTCGCGGGTGTCATGCGGGGCCTCGCGCTCGTGGCCGCGCTTCCCATGCTGATCCCCGCGATGCGAGAAGCTACTCCTCGGTGAGCTCGGCCAGCTGATCGGCGGCGTCCTGGTTACCGCGTCCGGCCAGCCGCCGCAGCTCGTCCAGCGCACCCAGCTCGGTCGCCGTCTCGATCAGCTGGTCCGCCGCGTCACTGCTGCCGCCGTCGGCCAGCCGCCGGAGTTCGGCCAGGTCGCCGCGTTCGCCGGCGTCCTGGATCCGCTCGTCGATGGCGTCCTGCTCGTCGCTCATGTCACCAGGCTACGGCCAGGGGCGCTCGTTCACCGTGATCGCCGCGTTCATTCCCGGCCGGTCTTCGCCAGCTTCGACGGCCACCAGATCTTCCGTCCGACGTCCACCGTCAGCGCCGGTACCAGCAGCGAACGCACCAGCAACGTATCGAGCAGAACGCCGAACGCGACGATGAACGCCAGCTGAGCCAGGAAGAGGATGGGGAGGACGGCCAGCGCGGCGAAGGTCGCGGCGAGCACGACGCCCGCGGACGTAATCACGCCGCCGGTAACGCGCAGGCCGCGCAAGGTGCCGTCCCGGGTTCCGATCCTTCCCGCCTCTTCGCGAACCCGGGTCATCAGGAAGATGTTGTAGTCGATTCCCAGCGCTACGAGGAACACGAAGCCGAACAGCGGGACGACCGGGTCGGCGCCGGGGAAGTCGAAGACGTGGTTGAACACCAGCGCCGAGACCCCCATCGTCGCGGCGAACGACAGCACCACCGTGCCGATCAGCAGCAGCGGCGCGAGCAGCGATCGCAGCAGCAGGGCGAGCACGAGGAAGATCACCACCAGGACGATCGGGATGATCACCATACGGTCGTGCTCGGAGGTCTCCCTGGTGTCGAGCAGGGTCGCCGTCGGTCCGCCGACCTTGGTGCCGTCGACGGTGTGCACGGCTTCGCGGATCCGCTGGACCGTCGCGACGGCCGCGTCCGAGTCCGGGGGATCGGCCAGCACCGCGTCGATCTTCGCGAGCCCGCCCGCATCGGCTCTTTGACGGACGTCCGAGACGCCTTCGACGCGCGCCAGCACGGTCACCGCTTGAGCCTGGCCCGCCGGGGTGATGATCACCGTGGGCGAACCGGAGCCGCCGGGGAAGTAGCGGGAAAGGACTTCCTGTCCCGCCACGGAATCGACGGGGGTGAGGAAGACGTCGGACTGCGCGGTGCCGGAAGCCTTGAGCTGCGGCAGGAACGCGCCGCCCGCGAGCAGGACGACGGTCGTGACGATCCAGACCGTGCGCGGCGCACGCGAGATCCAGCCCGAGACGCGGCCCCAGAGCCCGCCGGTTTCCTCCTTCGGCGGGGCCACCGCCGGTCGGAAGGGCCAGAAGGCGTTGCGCCCGCACAAGGCCAGGACGGCGGGCAGGAACGTGATGGTCGTGAGGAACGCGGCGCCGATGCCGATCGCCGCCACCGGGCCGAGTCCCTTGTTGGAGTTCAGGTCGCTGAACAGCAGGCAGAGGACGCCGAGGATCACGGTCCCGGCCGAGGCCGCGATCGGTTCGATGGTCGAACGCCAGGCCGTGCGGAGCGCGGACCGGGCGTCGTCGGTCGTCCTGAGTTCTTCGCGATAGCGCGAGATCATCAGGAGCGCGTAGTCGGTCGCGGCGCCGAAGACGAGGATGAACAGGATTCCCTGACTCTGCCCGTTCAGCGCCAGCACGTCGTGGTCCGCGAGCAGGTATACCGCGAGACTCGCCGTTCCCAGCGCGAACACCGCCGACAACAGGACGAGCAGCGGGAGCAGCGGGCTCCGGTAGACGACGATCAGGATGAGGGCGACCACCGCGCCCGCGACCAGGAGCAGCAGCCCGTCGATCCCGCCGAACGCCTCCTTCAGGTCGGCGACCTGTGCGGCGGGGCCGGTCACGAGGACTTTCAGCCCGTCGGGGGTGTCGCGGGCGAGCGCGTCCCGCAGTGCCTCGACGCCGTCCCCGGGGTCGCTCGTGGCGTCCAGGAGCACGACGACCTGCGCGCCCGCGTTGCTCTGCGGTGCGGGGATGAGCCGCGTGCTCGACGTCCGGTCGGTGAGGAACCGTTTGTCGGCCTCGGTCAGGCCCGACGGCCGTTCGGCGACGACGATCGCCGGGATGACGGAAGAGCTGGAGAACTGCTTCTGGAGCTCGCCGACCTCGGTCGCCTCGGCCGAAGCGGGCAGGAAACTACTGCTGTCGTTCTCCGTGACCTGGCTCAGCTTGCCCGCGAACGGGCCGCTGAACCCGCCGAAGAGCAGCCAGGCGACCGCGACGAGGGCGGGGAGCAGCCACCGCAGACGTGACCGCGTGCGGGTGGGTCGTTCGACTTCCGAGATCATGGACGGATGGCTCCCGTGGCAGTGCTACTTCGACGAGTGAATATTTCGACCATCGAAATAGTAGAGTGGTCACCCGGACGGGGCAACAGGAGGGGAGGTTTCGGACATGCCGGAGGGCGCTGAAGAGGTCGAACAGGTCACGGACGACCTGCTGGTTCTCCTGCTGCGGCAGCTGACCGTCGAGTCGGACCGGTTCGCCGAGATGTTCGGCGAGGCGCACGGCCTGCACCGGACGGACCTCAACGCGCTCGCGGTGATCATGGACGCGGCCAGGATGGGGACCCCGATGAGTCCGAGCATGCTCGCGAGCGCGCTGCACCTGAGCGCGTCGGCGACGACGTCGGTGCTGGACCGGTTGGAGCGGGCGGGGCACCTCTACCGGGACCGGAGCGCGACCGACCGGCGCAAGGTCGAACTGCGGATGCACGACCAGGCCCGCGAGATCGGCGCCGAGTTCTTCCTGCCGCTCGGCCGGAGCTACGCCGCCGCGTGGCAGGACATGGGGGAGGAAGAGCGGCGGACGGTCGCCCGGTTCCTGCGGAGCAGTATCGCCGCGACCGTGGAGGTCCGCGGTCGACTGGCGCACTAACGGGCCACTCGGACTGCGGGGCGCGCATTCCCCGGGAACACTCGGGGCATGCGATGTGTGGTGCTCGGGGCGACGGGTTATGTCGGCGGACGGCTGGTGCCGCAACTGCTCGACGCGGGTCACGAGGTCCGCGTGGTGGCGCGTTCCCCGGAGAAGGTCGCGGAGGAGCCGTGGCGCGACCGTGTCGAGGTCGAACGCGGTGACGTCACCGATCCGGCCTCGATCGAGACGGCGCTGACCGACTGTGAGGTCGTCTACTACCTCGTTCATTCCTTGGCGCGCAAAGACTTCGTCGAGGTCGACCGGGAGGCGGCGCGAACCGTCGCCGAGGCCGCGAAGACGGCGGGCGCGCGGCGGCTGGTGTACCTGGGCGGCATCGTGCCGGACGACGAGGACTTGTCGCCACACCTGGCGTCCCGTGCCGAAGTGGGCCGGGTCCTGCTGGACTCCGGGGTGCCCGCGCTCGTCCTGCAGGCCGCGGTGATCATCGGCTCGGGATCGGCGAGCTTCGAGATGCTGCGCTACCTGACCGAGCGGCTCCCGGCGATGGTCACCCCGCGCTGGGTGCGCAACCGCATCCAGCCGATCGCCATCCGCGACGTGCTGCACTACCTCGTGCACGCCGCCGAGCTGCCGTCCGAAGTGAACGGTGCCTTCGACATCGGCGGCCCGGACGTGCTGACCTATGTGGACATGATGCGCCGTTACGCCGTCGTCGCCGGACTGCCGAGGCGGGCCGTCGTGCCGGTGCCGGTGCTGACCCCGTGGCTGTCCGCCCAATGGGTCAACCTGGTCACCCCCGTGCCGAAGTCGATCGCCGTACCGTTGATCGAATCGCTCGTGCACGAGGTGATCTGCCACGACCACGCGATCGCCGAGCACATCCCCGACCCGGCCGAGGGCCTGACCCATTACGAACACGCCGTCGAACTGGCGCTGACCCGGATCAGGAACGCCGACGTGCCGACCCGCTGGTCGGACGCGTCGACCGCGTCCGCGCCGTCGGATCCGCTGCCGAGCGACCCGGACTGGGCGGGAGGGACCGTCTACGAGGACAAACGCGAGCAGCGGACCGACGCCTCACCGGAAGCGCTGTGGGACGTCATCGAGTCCATCGGCGGGGAACACGGCTGGTATTCGTTCCCGCTCGCGTGGTCGGTCCGCGGCTGGGCCGACCGGCTCGTCGGCGGTGTCGGGCTGCGCCGCGGACGGCGGGATCCCCGGCGGCTTCATCTCGGCGAGGCGCTGGACTGGTGGCGCGTCGAATATCTCGACCGGCCGCGGATGTTGCGTTTGAGGGCGGAGATGAAGTTGCCCGGGCGCGCCTGGCTCGAACTCAGCGTCGAGTCCGATGAGGACGGTGGGACCGTCTACCGGCAGCGGGCGGTGTTCGAGCCGCACGGCCTGGCCGGGCACGCGTACTGGAAGGGGATCGCGCCTTTCCACGGCGTCGTCTTCGGTGGCATGGTCCGCAACATCACCGGTGCGGCGCAAGGCGTCGTGAGTGGCAAGGCCGGTTAGAGCCGACCGTGTCTTTGGTGCCTGCTGGGTTCTGGCTGTGGCGGAGCGCGAGTCGGGTCCGTGAAGGCCTCCTTGCCTACCCTGAAGGTAGTGAAGGAGGCCTTCACGGACTTGCAAGCGGGCAGGAACGGCGGTGACCGTTCGGCCGGGGTGGTCGTGAGTGGCAAGGCCGGTTAGAACCGTCCTAGCCACTCACGAGGCTGTCGGTCCGTGTGGGATTCTGACCGGATGAGGATCTTGCTCGTTGAGGACGAGCGACGGCTGGCCGAATCGCTGCGGGCGGGTCTGAGCGCCGAGGGCTACGCCGTGGACGTCGCGCACAACGGCCGTGACGCGCTCTGGTACGCGGCCGAGCATCCGTACTCCGCGATGATCCTCGACATCATGCTGCCCGGGATCAACGGCTACCGCGTCTGCCGGCGGTTGCGCGAACGCGGCGACACCACCCCGATCCTCATGCTGACCGCGAAGGACGGCGAGGACGACGAGATCGAGGCGCTGGACACCGGCGCCGACGATTTCCTGCCGAAGCCGTTCTCCTACGGCGTCCTGCTCTCGCGGTTGCGGGCGCTGATCCGGCGCGGGGGAGCGACGCGCCCGGGCACACTGCGGCTCGGGGATCTCGAACTCGACCAGGCGAGTCACACCTGCCGTCGCGGGGTCGCCGAGATCTCGTTGACCACCAAGGAGTTCGCGCTGCTCGCGTACCTCATGAAGCGGCAGGGCGAAGTGGTCACCAAGGCCGAACTGCTGGAGAACCTCTGGGACTTCGCGGCGTCGGCGACCGCGAACCTGGTCGAGGTCCACATGAGCGCGCTGCGGCGCAAGGTCGACCTGCCGTTCGGGGCGGAGACGTTCCGGACGGTCCGCGGCGCCGGCTACCACGTGGTGGGCTCCGGTGCCTAAGGCCTTGAGGTCGACCCGTTTCCGGGTCGCGCTGACGTCGTTCGTGACGTCGCTTGTCGCGCTCAGCGTGGTGTCGGTCTGGCTGGTGCTCGATGCCCAGAACCGGCTCGGCGCGGGAGCGGTGCAGGTGGCGCGGGCACGCGCGGCGGCGATCGTGCAATTGCTCAACACCGGCGCCGCACCGGCCGACCTGCTCCTGCTCGTCCGGGACTCGGCCTATGAGGTGGTCGACCAGTCAGGCCGGCGCGTCATCGGCTGCCCTGGTATGCGAAACGGCCTGCTCGTTCAAGCGGACAGCTACCAGCGTGGGGATTCCGTTTCGGTTCTCGAGGCGGGCGCCGTCGACGAGAAGATGGCGGGGTCGGTCGGCTGCCGGGGAGTGCTCGGCAGGGACGTCGAGACCACCGAGACGCGGGTGCACGTCGCGGCCGAGACGAGCGGTGACAGCAAGTACCGGATCTACGGCGCCGCCGTCGTCGACGAGTCCGGGCAGGCGGCCCTCGATTCGGTGCGCGTGACACTGCTGGCCGGTGTCCCGGTGATCGCGCTGCTGATCGGGGCGATCGCGTGGTTCGCGGTCCGCCGGTCGCTGCGCCCGGTCGAGGCGATCCGCTCGGAGGTCGCGGAGATCGGCGCGCACGACCTCTCCCGCCGCGTCCCGGCCCCGGACAGCGCAGACGAGATCGCCAAGCTGGCGGAAACGATGAACACGATGCTCGCCCGCCTGGACACCGCGGTCGCCCGGCAGGGCCGCTTCACCTCGGACGCGTCGCACGAACTGCGCACGCCACTCGCCTCCCTGCGGACCCAGCTGGAAGTGCTGCTCGCGCATCCGGACCGGCTCGACTGGCGCGACGCCTGCCGGAACGCGCTCCTCGACATCACCCGGTTGCAGGATCTCGTCGGCGATCTCGTGCTGCTCGGCAAGCTGGACAACGCCGAACCGGAACGGCTCACGCCGGTGCGGCTGTCCGAAGTGGTCGAATCCTGCCTCTCCGGACGACAGGACGTCCGCGCGGAGATCGACGGCGACCCGACAGTCCTCGGCAACCGCGGCAGGCTGGAACGGTTGCTGCGGAACCTGGTGGACAACGCGCAGCGCCACACCAGTACCGGTGTCGACGTGCAAGTGTCCACAGTGGACGGATTTGCCGTGCTGACGGTCACCGACGACGGACCCGGCATTCCCGCCGAGGACCGCGAGCGGGTGTTCGGCCGGTTCGTGCGCTTGGACGACGGACGAGCGCGTGACGACGGTGGCGCGGGCCTCGGACTGGCGATCGTCGCCGAGATCGCCCAGGCGCACGGCGGCACCGTCGAGGTCGCCGACCACGACGGCGGCGCCCGTCTCGTCGTCCGCCTTCCGTTGGCGGAAGCGCGAAGCTGAAGACGTCTTCAGCTTCCTTAAGCTTCGTTTCAGCGTCCGGGCCCGAACCTACGGGCCATGTCCGATCTCTCGCGCCGCTCCTGGTGGCGGCCGCTCGGCCACGCCGAGTACCTGGCTTCGTCGTGGTTCCCCGGTCTGACCGGCGTGCGCGCGCTCGCCGCCGTGGCCGTCGTGTTCTTCCACTACGGCGGTCCCGTCGTGGACCGCCTTCAGGGCTGGATCGCGGTGCAGCTGTTCTTCGTGCTGTCCGGCTTCCTGATCACCACCCTGGCGTTGCGCGAAGAGGGCCGTACCGGCCGGATCTCGCTTCGCGCGTTCTACCTGCGCCGGGTCTTCCGGATCATGCCGGTGTACTTCCTGCTCCTGGCGCTGACCACGCTCGCGGTGCTGCTCGGCGGCACGTACCAGAGCAGCAGGCTCGCCGACGCCATGCCGTACTACCTCGTCTTCGGCAACGAACTCGTCGACTACAACACGCCGTATCCGACATCCTGGTCGCTGGGGGTGGAGGAGAAGTTCTACCTGGTCTGGCCCGCGCTGCTGGTACTCACGTCGTTCGCGCGCGGCGGGAAGACGGCGTTGCGCCTGCTGCTGGGCTCGTCGGCCGTTCTCGGGGTGGTGCTGTTCGCGTTGCCGGTGGCGCCGGCGCACACCTGGGCGAGCCTTTCGGTGCACTACTGCTCGCTGCTCATCGGCTGTCTGCTGGCGATGACGCTCCACCACCCTCGCGGGTTCGCCCTGGTCCGGCCGCTGACCAGCCCGGTCGTCGCGGCGGCGATCGGCTGCGGATTCGTCGTCCTGCAGTTCTCCGTGGGCCCGTTGGCGAAGGCGCTCGGCGGGCACTGGCAGTTCGTGGTCCCGGTCTACGCGGTGGGCTCGGCACTGCTGCTCGTGGCCGTCGTTTCGCCGGGCCCGGTCCGGAACCTGCTGTCCAGCAGGCCGATGACCTTCGTCGGTGATCGTTCGTACGCGCTGTACCTGGCCCAGACCGGAGCGGCCGGCGTCACGGGCTGGCTGTTGCCCAGCGGTCTCGCGAAGGCCGCGGCGACCACCGGCGTCGCCCTGCTGTTCGCCTGCGCCCTGCGCCGCTGGGTCGAACAGCCCGCCATCGCCTACGGCCGGAAGGTGCTGGAACGCCGAACGCCCGCCGGGCCTCGGGTGGAGGCCACGGCGGGCGTGAAGTGAATCAGTGGTGGGCCGTCACCGCGGCGCCGTTTTCGCCCTTCTTGACGAAGAGCGAGCCGAGGAACGCGGCCACACCGACGCAGCCGGCGACCATGAACGTGGTGCGGATACCCGCCGCGTCCGGGCTGGCCGCCCCGGCCGTGGTGGTGCTCGCCGTGGCCACCGCGATGAACACGGCGGTGCCGAGGGCGCCGGCGAGCTGCTGCAGGGTGGCGAGGATCGCGCTGCCGTGTGAATAGAGGTGCTCGGGCAGCGAACCGAGGGACTCGGTCATCAGGGGCGTCATCATCAGGCCGAGCCCGCCCATCAGCAGGACGTGGATGGCGATGACCGCGATCAGCGGCGATTCCGCGCCGAGCAGGGCGAACAGCCACAGCGAGACCGCCATCGCGGCCGCACCGGGGATGACCAGGGGCCGGGGGCCGAAGCGGTCGTACAGCGCGCCGACCGGGCGGCCGAGCAGCCCGAGGACCAGACCGCCGGGAAGCACCGCGAGCCCGCTGACGAACGTGGTCGTGTGCAGGACGGTCTGGAGGTACAGCGGAAGCAGGATCGCCGCCGCGCCGAGCAGGCACATGAACAGCAGCGCCGTCAGCACCAGCGAGACGACGAAACTGCGGTGGGTGAACGGGCGCAGGTCCAGCAGCGCTCGGTCTTCCTTCTGCAAGCGCAGCTGGCGCCAGGTGAACACCGCGAGCGCCACGACCCCGACGGCGATCGGCACCCACGGCGGCACCGGCTGGTGCCCGCCCGCCGACTCGCCGGACGTCGAGAGGCCGTACAGCACGCCGCCGAAACCGATGGCGGACAGGATCACCGACGGCACGTCCAGCGGCACCTTGCGGGTTTCACTGTCCAGCCGCAGTTGCAGCACGCCGACCACCAGGGCGGCGAGGGCGAGCGGCAGCACGATCCAGAACATCCAGCGCCAGCCGAGCGAGGAGAGCACGGCACCGCCGATGGTCGGGCCGATGGCGGGGGCGACCGCGATGACGATGGTGATCGTGCCCATCGTCGCGCCGCGTTTCTCCACCGGGACCAGGCGCATGACCGTCGTCATCAGCAGTGGCAGCATCACCGCGGTACCGCACGCCTGGATGACCCGGCCGGTCAGCAGGAGCCCGAAGCCCGGGGCGAGCGCGCTGACCAGGGTGCCGGTGCTGAACAAGGTCAGTGAGGCGAGGAAGACCTGGCGCGGGGTGAACCGTTCGAGCAGGAACCCGGTGATCGGGATGACGACCGCCATGGTGAGCAGGAAGCCACTGGTCAGCCACTGCACGGTGGTGGTCGGGACCTTGAGGTCGACGGTCAGATCACGCAGCGCGACGCTCAGGATGGTCTCGTTGAGGATCATCACGAACGCGGAGAGGACCAGGACCCCGATCAGGAGCCCGGCGCGTGCCGGTGCCCGTTCCTGGTCGTGGGTGGTTTCGGGCATGGTCTCGGTCATCTGTGTGGGGCTCCTGGAGGGGCGCGGTTCCGCGTGGGCCGCCTTCGGTGCCGGCAACGGTGGCAGCGAAGGCGAAGCTGATTCGGTGTTCAGTCTGCCTGTGCGGGTCGGTGCGTGTCACGTCGATTTCCGTAGTGAGTACGGTCACTCCGTTCCCGGAAGAGGTCGGAACCGCACGAAAGCAGAACGGAATTCCTGCTCCGGGGCGATAAAATTCGTGCCGTGACCAGAGCGATCACGGCTGATCAATGGAAATCGGTACGCCGCGCCTACCGGGTGACGGGCGCGCGATTCGCGGAAATGGTGTCCCGCGTCCCGGATCCGGGCGCGATGGTCACCACGGAGTGGACAGCGGCCGACACCGTCGCCCATGTCGCGATGATCGCGAAGATGTACACGGCGCTCGTACGGCCGGACGGTGCCCCGCCCTTGGACGCCCGTGGGCAGGATCAGATCGAAAAGACCACTGTGGACACGGTTTCCGTGTTGAACACCATGGTTTTACGGGATTTTCCCGAACGCGACATCAGTGTGCTGGTGACCGGGCTGCTCGCCGACATCGAGGAAGTGCTGAGGGTGACCGAGGACGCCGACCCGGCGACCCCGCTGGGCTGGCTCGGTGACTCGAAGGTCCCGCTGGCCGGTGTCCTCGCGCACCTGGTCAACGAACTCCAGATTCACGGCTGGGACATCGCCCGGGCGCTGAGGCTGCCGTGGACGATCCCGCCGGCCGACGCGGCGCTGTTCTTCGATCTCTTCATGGTCGGCGTGCTGACCCAGGACACCGGGCACCTGCTGGACACGGACGAGCCGCCGCGGGAAAGGCGGATCGCCGTGGCCTTCCGCTCGGCGTACACGACCCCGGTCGTGCTGGTGCTGCACCGGGGGCTGGTCACGGTCGAGGAGCCCGGCGGGCCGGTCGACGCGCGGATCTCGTTCGACCCGCCGTCGCTGAACCTGATGATGTTCCACCGGGTCGGCCGGGTGCGCACCGCGCTGACGCGCAAGATCGTCGTCAGTGGTCCCCGGCCGTGGTTGTTGCCCGCCTTCCTGCGTGTTGTGCGTCTGCCTTAGGGCGAAGTCCGTGAAGGACTCCTTGAGGGACCCAGAGTCCCTCAAGGAGTCCTTCACGGAACTCCCTAGAGCGTCAGCGACCAGGTGTCGAGCACTCCCGTGTCACCGGGCCCGTAGTCGGTGACCCGCAGCTGCCACTTCCCGCCCGCCGGGGACGACGCGCCGGGCACCGTGAACGTCCGCGCGCCGTTCCACGCCGTGCACACCGAACCGCCGCTGTACTTGAGCGGGTAGGCCTTGCCTTTCGGGTCCAGGAGCGTCACGCCGAGGTCCTCGGCACAGGTGTGCCGGATCGTCACCGAGATACCGAGCGACGTCGAGGCCTGTCCGGTGAGGGGCGAGGTCACCGGGCTGAACACCTGCTGATGGTCGCGGATCGCGAAGTCGGTGTCGTTGCTCAGGGTCCGGACGCCACCGTTGCCGGGTGCCGTCTTGGCGGACACGACACCGCTCGCGGGCGACAGGTTCCCCGCCGCGTCACGAGCCTTCACCGTGAAGCTGTAGGAGGTGTCGGGGCTGAGACCGGTCACGGTGGCGCCGGTCTCCGTCACGGAAGTCGCGAGCGCCGAGCCGTTGTAGACGTCGTAACCGGTGACACCGACGTTGTCGGTCGCAGCGTCCCAGGCAAGCGAGACGCTGGTCGACGTCGCGCCGATGGTCCGCGCGTTGCCGGGCGCGGTCGGCGCCGTCGTGTCGCCGCCGCCACCGGTCACCAGCTTGAGGTTCCACTTGTTCAGCGCTTCGATCACCGGCTGGAAGAGGGACATGTCCCCGTCGCTCGGGTTCTCCACGCATTTCGACGGGCCGCCGTCGTGCAGGCCGACCGCCTTGGTGCCGAGCAGCCAGCCGCCGCCCGAGTCGCCGCCGAGCGAACAGGCCGTCGTCCAGGTCAGGTCCTCGATGATCAGCCCGCCGCCGTAGTCGACGGACTTGTGCGTGTACTTCACCTCGCCGCACTTCCACTTCGAGGTGTTGCCGGAGTGGCAGACCCGGTCGCCGACCATGGCCTCGGCCGAACCGGTGACGGTGACGGCGGGTTCGCCCCAGGTGTTGACCGCCGCCGAGAGTTCCCAGCCGGATTGCGTCACCGCGACCACGCCCATGTCGCCTTCGCGGGCGTTGACACTGCGCGTCCCGCCGACGTTCGACGTGCCGATCCGGTTCTGCTGACCAGACGCGCCATAGGCGGCCTGGTCACGGTCGTTCGTGCAGTGCCCGGCGGTGAGGAAATGCTTGGCGCCCGCCGAATCGGTCGCGCCGAACCCGACCGAACAGTTGCTCTCGCCGCCCGGCCACCACGGGTTCCCGGTTTGGATCGTGCCGGCCTGCTGCCCCGGCGACGAACCGGTTTCGGTGATCCGCACACCGAGATCCCTTACCCGGGAAAGAAAACTCTCGGTCTCGGCGGTCTTGCGGGAGCGGTCGACCGACACGCCGACCTCGTTGTTCCGGACGTCGACGCCCCAGCCGAACACCCCGGGGACGCCGTCGCCGACCAGCGCGCGGACGGCCTCGTCGGTCCGGTCGAGATCGGCCTTGGTCCGGGACACCAGCCGCGGTTCGGCGCCGGCGGTCCTGGCCGCGTCGGCGTCCGCCACGTTCGTGACGGCCAAGGTCAGCTTGCCCGCGGCCGCGTCGAACCACTGCCCGGCGGAGCGGGCGCGCAGGCCGTCCGGGAGCGAGGCCGCCAGCCGGTGGGCCTCGTCCTGGGCGGCCAGTTGGGACTTCGCTTCGGGGACGGTGAGCCCGAAAGCGGCGGCCACGCCGTTCACTTCGGCGTCCGGATGGACCGGAGCGGGCGGTGTCGCCGCCTCGGCCGCCGGGCTGAGCCACAGCGCGACCAGGGCAAGGACACTCGAATAGGAACAAACTCTGTTGTGCCGTCGCATACGCACTCCTCGAATCGAAAAGCAGGTGCGCTGACGGTAATTCGCTCACCTCGCGGAATCGTAGGTCCGCGAGTCGTTAACAATTAAGAGTTCCAATCCCATTCGAAGCCGAATCGGCCCGGCCCGAAATTCAGTGCGATTCCGTGCACGGAATCGCTGCCCGGCTGGACTTCCGTCCACTCCGCGGGCTGCCCGTCCTGTTCGGAATAGCGGCGGCATCGAGCCGGAAGCAGGCCGGGGGAGAACTGGACCTCGAGTACGTATTCCCGGGCGGGCAGCCGGAACTTGCGTTCGTAGTTCGTCGCGTGCGGGAACGGCGCGGAGTTCGCCAGAGTGTGCTCCGTGATGACGGTTTCGCCTTTCGCGAGCGGCCGTTCGAAGAGCAGTTCCATCACGAGGAGACCGTCTTCGGGGCGGTGCACACTCCGGCCGGGGTGGCAGCCCCGTAACGAGGTCACCGCGGGCAGCGGCCGGTCGTGCTCGTCGATGTGGACGATCATCACCCACCGGTCCGGGCCGTCGGCTTCGGCGCGGAGCACCTGCCGCGACCGGAACGCGAGCTCCTCCTGGCCGGGTCCGACGGAGACGACGTCGTGCTGGCTGATCCTCGACAGCCTTTCGTCCCACCGGGTGTCGACCTCGCTGACGGCCGCGTCGATCCGTGACCGGTCCGGCCAGAACCGGCCGATCTCCGGGAGACCGTCGGCGCGGGCGGGCCACCGGCCTCGTGCGCGTGGCGGGCCGAGCAGCGCGGTCAAACTGCCGGGCGGCACTTCCAGCACCTGTTCGAGGTGGCGGAGTCCCAGTACGGAGTCCCGGCGCTCCGGGCGGCTGCGCCCGGACTGCCAGTAGCTGAGCGTCGCCGCGGTGATCGAGACGCCGCGAGCGCGCAGATGATCACGCAGACGTTCAAGGCTGAGACCGCGCGCCCGGATGGCTTCGCGCAGCGCGCCGGCGAAGGTCCCGTCGTGCGGCAACTGCCCGGAGATCACGCGAGGAGCATAGATCCGGACAGCGGCGAATTGAACCGTTCGAGGCCCTGGCCAGGGCCGTTAACCGTTAACAGGCGCGTCGAACCGGCGGCGCGCGCCTTCGATGTGGCCGAGGAACCGATGGGTCCAGTCGCACATGCCGTCGACCGTCGCGCGCAAGCCGTGACCCGCCTCGGTGAGGGTGTAGTCGACCCGTGGCGGCACGGTCGGATGCACCGTCCGCTCGATCAGGCCGTTGCGTTCCAGCATTCGCAGGTTCTGGGTGAGCATCTTGTGGCTGATGCCCTCGATCTCGTTCCGCAGTTCGGTGAAGCGCCGGGTGCGGTCGCCGATCGTCTCGATGATCAGGAGGGCCCACTTGTTGGCGATGTCGGAGAAGATCTCCCGCGCCAGCGAGTCCGCCCGCATCACGTCCGCGTCGTCCGTCTTGCCGCTGAGCTGCTTGGTCACCATCAGGTTCCCCAGTCACGAAAAGGTGCGTTCTTCCAGGTCGTCGCACACTCTCCTACAGTTCCTGGGTAACCACAAGTGACCACTAGCAAGGAGTACGGATGAGCATCACCCTGGTGAATCCCGCGGGACTGCCGGAGATCCCCGCCTACCGGCAGGTGTCGATCGCGACCGGGTCGAAGCTGGTCTTCATCGCGGGGCAGGTCTCCTGGGACGCGGACGGCGCCGTGGTCGGCGAAGGCGATCTCGCCGCCCAGGTCGAACAGTGCTACCTGAACATCGGCATCGCGCTCGCCGCGGCCGGTGCCACGTTCGACGATGTCGCGAAGATGACCGTCTACGTCGTCGACTGGACCCCGGACAAACTCGCGCTGTTCCTCGAAGGCGTGGACCGGGCCGCCGTGAAACTCGGCGGCACCCCGGTCCCTCCGGGCACGCTGATCGGCGTCGCGGCGCTCGACGTGCCCGAGCACCTGGTGGAGGTCGAAGCGACCGCGGTCATCGACTGACCCTCACTGACCGCGGGCGGCACGCCAGATCGGGCTGTCGACGTAGTGGTTGTCGTACTGCTTCGACGACGCCGCGATCTCCGACGGGTCGGCCTCGCCGCGGGCGACCCTGTCGAGCAGCCGGTAGTAGTCGAAGCGGGCCATGCCGGGCGTGAAGGTCACCAGGACGTCGGCGTCCGAGCCGGCGGCGGGCCCGAACGCGTGCGGCACCCGGGGCGGTACGGCGAGGAAGTCACCCTTTTCCAGCGTGTGCAGGGTTTCCTCGACGAGCACCTGGAGTTTTCCTTCCAGTACGAAGAAGAACTCGGTCGCGCGGGTGTGGAAGTGGGCCGGGGTGCCGAAGACGCCGTCCTTCAGGGTCGCGCGGTTCGCGGTGAAGCCCCCGTCGGTGGTGTCCGAGTCGGCCAGCAACGTGATGTCGCTGCCCGGCGCGTCGCTGACGATCTCGGCGTCGGAGGCCCGGAGAAGGATGGGGTCGAACATGGTGGCGTCTCCTTGGTTTTCCGTGTTCAGCAGGCTCGCTGACAGGACAAGCTTCTCCCGTCTGGAGACCATGATCAATGTGGAAAACCGCACTGATCGATAACTTGTGGATTATCGATCGGGAGCCTGGTGCGGCAAGTGGGCGAGGCGACGGTGAGTGGTGGGCTGGGTGGGTCGCGAGTGGCGATTCGGGTTCTATTGAGCGGTAAGGCAAAGGTGTCCAGCCGGGACTTGTGCTCGGCGGGGAACAGTGAGGTGAAGGGGACTTTCGCCTCATCGCATAAGCGGAAAGTCCCCTTCGCCCGGGGTCTTGTGGTCCTTGGGGGTGGCGGAGTCCTCACGACCCCCCCCAGGCCGGTATGCGGGCGAACGACAGAGCGCGACACCTTTGCCTTATCTCTCAATAGAACGCTCGTTTATCACTCACGACCCCACGTGGAAAGCCTCACTCGCGATCCACCGGACTGCTCGCTTGAGGGCGCTGCCGTCAGACGGCGAACACCTGCGAGTCGTCGGCGAAAGCCTTGAACTCAAGGGCGTTGCCCGCCGGGTCGAGCAGGAACATCGTCCACTGTTCCCCGGTCTGGCCTTCGAAGCGGACGTAGGGCTCGATGACGAACGAGGTGTCCGCCGCGCGCAACCGGTCGGCCAGCTTCCGGAACTCCGGAACGCTGAGGATCAAGCCGAAGTGAGGGACGGGCACGTCGTGTCCGTCGACGGGGTTGTGGATCTGCCGCGGCCGTTCGGCGGCGAGATGCGTGACGAACTGGTGGCCGTGGAGGTTCCAGTCGATCCACTTGTCGGAGCTGCGGCCCTGTTCGAGGCCGAGGACTTCGCCGTAGAAGGTGCGCGCGGCGGCCAGGTCGTCGACAGGCATGGCGAGGTGGAAGCGGGGGATGGGGGAGTCGAGAACGGTCATGACCAGGAGATCCCTTCCGGTGGGCGAGCACTTGTCGCAATGTTAACATTAGGACAAAGTCAGGCTGAGGGCCTCATCGCTACGATCGGCGTTCCAGTGGAGAGGAAGACGATGAGCGAACCCGGCAGGGTGGTGCCGGCGCGGCGTCGCGGGCTGGCGGACGAGGTCGCCGACAGGGTCCGGGACGCCATCTTCGGTGGCGCCTATCCGCCCGGCGCGCAGTTGCGCGAGGTCGAGCTTTCGGCCGCGCTCGGCGTCAGTCGCGGTCCGGTGCGTGAAGCGCTGCTCAAGCTGGAGCGCGAGGGTCTGGTCCGCAGCGAATGGCATCGCGGCGCGATCGTCACCACGCTGTCCGATGTGGACGTCGCCGAGCTCGACAGCCTCCGGTCGGCGCTGGAACAGTTGGCGGTCCAGTTGGTGGTCGCGAAGGCGTCGGAGGCGGACCTGGCCGTGATCGACGAGGTCGTCGAGCGGATGGGCCGGGCGCGCGACGAGCACGAGATGGTCCGCTGCGACATCGACTTCCACGACGCGGTCTACGCGGCTTCCGGTCATCGGCGGCTCGTCGAGGCGTGGCAGGCCATCCGGTCACAGGTGTACCTGTTCCTGCTGACCAGGATCGGTGTGAACTCCGAGGGCTACCTCGCGAGCATCCCGGAGGAGCATCGGCTGCTGGCGTCGGCTCTCCGGGAACGCGACGGCGACAAGGCGCTCGAACTCTTCGCCACGCATCGTGGGCAGGCCCTCGACGTGCTCACCGGGAAGTGAGCATGCTCAACATTCGCTTGAACGACCTTGCGCTCGAGGCGCTCGGTCCGCTTGGGCCCCTCGCCGCGATGCCGCCGGATCGGCTGGCGCCGGGTTTCCGGGAGATCATCGCCGACGGGGTCGTGCTGACCGGTGAGGTCATCACGCTCGGCGAGATCCCCGCCTGGGCCGGACGGCCTCCGGGAAGGCATGCCGATCTGACCGGCTGGGAAGGCTCCGTCACCGGCTTCCATCTCGAAGATCTCCTGCCGATCGTGGCGGGAAGCCTGCCTGACGGCGAGCCGGTGATCTCCGAGGAGGACCAGGTCCTGATGCTGCGTCACGGCCTCGGGTTCGCGCTCGAAATCGCCAAGGCGGCGCCGGTCCCAGTCCGCTGCATCGTTGCCACCAACAGCACGAACGGCACGTTCCGGTTCCACCGTGCGCGACCGGGGGAGTCCTGGCTCCAAGCGGACCTCGACTCCTACCGTCTGGAGAAGGCGATCGTCGTCGATCGCGGCCCCGCGACCCTGGGCGGAACCCCCTGGTGAGCGGTACGGTACTGATCCACTGGCAACGCGGCTGACGGGGTAATCGCCAACCTGCGGTCCGACCGGGACGAATTGGTGCCCAGGGTCTTGACGGCAAGGTGGACCAAGGCTTAACTCAAGCCCTGAAATAAGGCGTGTCCCGGGTCACAGGCTCCGGGCGCGGCTTGGCCACTCACCCCGAGGACCATCGATGCGAATCGGAAAGATCGCTCCTGCGCTCGTCCTGGCGCTGGCGGCCGCCGCCACGACGGCGTGCGGCGGCGGCGACACGTCGTCCAGTGCTCCCAAGGAGCTCGTGTACTGGGCGTCCAACCAGGGCACCAGTCTCGACAACGACAAAGCCGTCCTGCAGCCCGAACTCGACAAGTTCGAGAAGGCCTCCGGGATCAAGGTCAAGCTCGAGGTCGTCCCGTGGACGGATCTGCTCAACCGGATCCTCGCGGCCACCACCTCCGGCAAGGGACCGGACGTGCTCAACATCGGCAACACCTGGTCGGCCTCGTTGCAGGCGACCGGGGCGTTCCTGCCGTTCGACGACGCCGCGCTGGAGAAGGTCGGCGGCAAGTCGCGGTTCCTCGGCCCGTCGCTGGCGGCCACCGGCGCGAGCGGGCAGCCGCCGGTCGGCGTACCGCTCTACGGCCAGGCGTACGGCCTGTACTACAACAAGAAGCTCTTCTCGGAGGCCGGCATCACCAAGCCGCCCGCCACCTGGGAGGAGCTCGTCGAGGACGGCAAGAAGCTCACCAAGCCCGACAAGGGCCAGTGGGGGCTTTCGCTTCAAGCGGGCCAGGTCACCGAGAACAGCCATCACGCGGCGATCCTCGGCGCCCAGCAGGGCGCGCAGTTCTTCACTCCTGAAGGCAAGCCGCAGCTGGCATCGGATCCCTCGGTCGCGGCCGTGCAGCAGTTCGTCGACCTGATGCAGAAGGACAAGATCGTCAACCCGGCCAACGCCGAGTACGCCGACACCGCCAAGTCGCTCAAGGACCTGTCCGACGGCAAGGCGGCGATGTTCATGAACCAGGCCTCCGCGGGTTCGTTCAAGAACATCGGGATGGACATGGCCAACCTCGGTGTCGCGCCGATTCCGCTGCCCGCCACCGCGCCGCCCGGCGGCCGGAAGGTCAGCAGCTTCGTCGCGGGCATCAACATGTCGGTCTTCAAGGGCACCAAGAACCCCGACGCCGCACTGGACTTCGTGAAGTTCATGGTCTCGGCGCCGGAACAGGCGCTCCTCAACAAGACCTATGGTTCGCTGCCGACCGTCCAGGACGCCTACAGCGACGCTGCGTTCCAGACCGAGGACGTCAAGGTCTTCCAGAACGTGCTCGCGAATTCGGCCGAGCCGATGCCGCAGGTCCCGCAGGAATCGCAGTTCGAGACACTGATCGGCACCGCGATAAAGGGGATGTTCGCCGACGTCGCCGCGGGCAAGCCCGTCGACGGCGCCAAGATCCGCGACCAGCTGACCCAGGCGGACCAGCAGATCGCGGCCGGTAGTTGATGCCGACCGCCCTCGACGACGCGCCGGCCGTGAAAGCGGCCGGGGCGCCCGGATCCCGGCGTGTCCGGCGCGGGCGGCGCCGGGTCGCGCTGCCGTATCTGCTCCTGCTCCCCGCGATCCTACTCGAACTGCTCGTCCACCTGATCCCGATGATCGCCGGGCTCGTGATGAGCTTCTTCAAGCTGACGCAGTTCTACATCCGCGACTTCTCGTCCGCCCCGGCAGCCGGACTGGACAACTACAAGTTCGTCCTGGACTTCAACGCCGCGGCGGGAAAATCACTGCTCGGCTCGTTCTGGATCAGCGTCCTCTACACCGTCCTGTCGGTCGGGTTCTGCTGGCTCTTCGGCACCTCCGCCGCCGTGCTGATGCAGAAGAACTTCCGGGGGCGGGGCCTGCTCCGGACACTGTTCCTGGTGCCGTACGCACTGCCGATGTACGCCGCGGTGATCACCTGGTCGTTCATGTTCCAGAAGGACACCGGACTGGTGAACGGCCTGCTGGGCACCGATTCCTTCTGGCTCATCGGGGACAACAGCTTCTGGTCGCTGGTGGTCGTCTCGGTCTGGCGAAACTGGCCGTTCGCGTTCCTGATCGTGATGGCAGGCCTGCAGAACATCCCCGGCGAACTGTACGAGGCGGCGGCGATCGACGGCGCGGGCTGGTGGCGGCAGTTCCAGGCCATCACCCAGCCGATGCTGCGCCCGGTCAACCAGGTCCTGCTGCTGGTGCTGTTCCTGTGGACTTTCAACGACTTCAACACGCCGTACGTCCTTTTCGGAGCGTCCGCGCCGAAGGAGGCGTCGCTGATCTCGATCCACATCTACCAGAGTTCCTTCGTGACCTGGAACTTCGGCCTCGGCTCCGCGATGTCGGTGCTGTTGCTGCTGTTCCTCCTGATCGTCAGCACCGTCTACCTGGGACTGACCGCGCGGAGGAGGAACGCCGTTGTCTGAGCCAAGCTGGGTCCCGTGGGCCCGCCGATTCGTCCTCGGCTTCCTCGCCCTGTTCACCCTGATCCCGCTGTACGCGATGGTTTCGTCTTCGCTGAAGCCGCTCGGGGACGTGCAGGGCAAATGGGAGTGGATCCCGTCGACGCTGACCATCCAGCCGTTCTTCGACATCTGGGAGACCATCCCGCTCGCCGACTACTTCGTGAACAGCCTGGTCATCTCGGGTTCGGCGGCGATCCTCTCGGTGGTGATCGCGATCTTCGCGGCGTACGCGCTGAGCCGGTTCCGCTTCCGGGGCAAGAACTTCTTCAAGATGACCGTGCTCTCCACCCAGATGTTTCCCGGCATCTTGTTCCTGCTGCCGTTGTTCCTCATCTTCGTCAACATCGGCAACACCACCGGCATCGTCCTGTACGGCTCCCGGCTCGGGCTGATCATCACCTACCTGACCTTCTCGCTGCCGTTCGCCATCTGGATGCTCGCCGGCTACATCGACTCGATCCCCAAGGAACTCGACGAGGCCGCGATGGTCGACGGAACCGGGCCGCTCGGCGCGTTGATCCGGGTGGTCATCCCGGCGGCCATGCCGGGCATCGTCGCCGTCGGCATCTACTCGTTCATGACGGCCTGGGGCGAGGTCCTGTTCGCGTCGGTGATGACCGACTCGGGCACGCGGACCCTCGCCGTCGGTCTCCAGGAGTACTCCACCCAGGTCCAGGTGTACTGGAACCAGGTCATGGCCGCCTCCCTGATCGTCTCCGTTCCGGTCGTCGCCGGATTCCTGCTGCTCCAGCGCTACCTCGTCGCCGGACTCACCGCCGGTGCCGTGAAATGACCCGCCCGTCGCTCCGTACAGAGAGGTCCGCCTTGAATCTGCACCTGCCCGCCGATTTCCTGTGGGGTGCGGCCACCGCCGCGTATCAGGTCGAAGGCGCCGTCGACGCCGACGGCCGGCTCCCGTCCATCTGGGACGACTTCGTCCGGGTCCCGGGTGCCGTCCTGAACGGCGACACCGCCGACGTGGCGTGCGATCACTACCGGCGCTGGCCGGAGGATCTCGCCATCATGAAGCAGCTGGGTCTGGACGCTTACCGTTTTTCGGTGGCTTGGCCGCGGGTGATCCCGACCGGCCGCGGCGAGGTCAACGCCGCGGGTCTCGGCTTCTACGACCGGCTTGTCGACGCGTTGCTCGAAGCCGGGATCCGCCCGTTCGCCACGCTTTTCCACTGGGATCTGCCCTCGGCGCTGAAGGGTGGCTGGCCCGAGCGCGACACGGCTTACGCCTACGCCGACTACGCCGCCGTCGTCGCGGCTCGGCTGGGGGATCGGGTCAAGGACTGGAACACTGTCAACGAGCCGTTGTGCTCGGCGTGGCTCGGCTACCTCGAAGGCCGTTTCGCCCCCGGGGTCAAGGACCTCAAGCAGGCGATCCACGCGTCACACCACCTCCTGCTCGCGCATGGGCTCGGCGTGCAGGCGATCACCGCGAACGCCGCCGAGCCCGCCAACGTCGGCCTGGTGGTCAACCTCAGCGGGATCGAACCCGCGTCGGATGCGGTGGAGGACGTCGAAGCGGCGGCCCGGATGGACGGGCACGTCAACCGCTGGTGGCTCGACCCGTCGAACGGTCGTGGCTATCCCGCGGACATGATCGAGGTCTACGGCGTCGAACCACCCGTGATCGGGGACGACCTCGAGGTGATCTCGGCCCCGGTCGGCTTCCACGGGCTGAACTACTACTTCCGGCAGATCGTCGAGGACGATCCGAACGGCCCCGTGCCCCGTGCCCGGCAGGTGCCGGTCGAGGGGGCGGCCACGACCGCGATGGGCTGGGAGATCCACGGCCAGGGGCTCGCGGACCTGATCCACCGTCTCTCCAACGAGTACGGCGCAAGGGCCATCTACGTCACGGAGAGCGGGGCCGCCTTCGACGACAAGGTCGCCGAGGACGGCTCGATCGACGACGCCGACCGCATCGCCTACCTGGAGGAACACCTGGGCGCGGTGGCCGGTGCCGCCGAAGCGGGTGCCCCGGTGAAGGGCTACTTCGCCTGGTCGCTGCTCGACAACTTCGAATGGGACAGTGGGCTGAGCAAGCGGTTCGGGCTCGTGCGGGTCGACTACGACACACAGGTCCGGACGGTCAAGGCGAGTGGTCACCGGTACGCGGAGATCATCGCGGAGCATCACGGCCGCTGACCTGCCCGGGTGTCATGAAAGGGTCGTTCAGGACGGTTCTCTAGGGGTAAGGCAAAGGTGGTGCGCAGTCGCTCGCCCGCACGTTGATCCCGGTGTCGCGAAAGCCACTTTCGGGACGTCTGATGTCGCGAAAGTGGCTTTCGCGACGCTTCTGAGCCTCCGCCGCCCACGAGGACCGCAAGCCCCTGGGTGAAGGGGACTTTCCGCGCGTGTGA
>NZ_NMQT01000094.1 GCF_002234405.1 Amycolatopsis thailandensis
ACGCCACATTTGCCTTACCCCTCAACAACCCGAATCGCCACTCACGACCACAGTGCGAGCGGGCCGGAAGGCGTGACTCGCGTGATCAGACACGTGACTCGCTCGCGGCCGGGGTTCGCCGCGAGTCGTCCGCCTGGACACACGTGTCGTCCATCTGATCACGTGTGCCGTCCCTCCGGTCACACCCGACAGTAGAGACGGTTGGTTCTATTGAGGGGCAGGGCAAAGGTGTCATGTTCCCGGTCCTTGTTCCCAATGTCGCATTTGAGGCGCTCAGCGTCTCAAATGCGACATTGGGAACCTCCTCACCGCTGCCCTTCACGGGCAAAGGAAAAGCCCGGACGCGCGAGGCGCGTCCGGGCTTTTCGGTGTTACGGGCTCGAACTCAGAAGTCCATGCCGCCCATGCCACCGGACGGGTCGGCGGGAGCGGCCGAGGCCTTCTCCGGCTTGTCCGCCACGACGGCTTCGGTGGTCAGGAACAGCGCCGCGATGGAAGCGGCGTTCTGCAGCGCGGAGCGGGTGACCTTCGTGGGGTCCGGCACGCCGGCGGCGAGCAGGTCCTCGTAGACACCGGTGGCGGCGTTGAGGCCGTGACCCTGCGGGAGGGACTTGACCTTCTCCGCCACGACGCCGCCTTCGAGGCCGGCGTTGATCGCGATCTGCTTGAGCGGCGCCTCGACGGCGACCTTGACGATGTTGGCACCAGTGGCCTCGTCGCCCTCGAGCTTCAGACCGGCGAAGGCGGCCTCGGCGGCCTGGATGAGAGCGACGCCACCACCGGCGACGATGCCCTCTTCGACGGCGGCCTTGGCGTTGCGCACCGCGTCCTCGATGCGGTGCTTGCGCTCCTTCAGCTCGACCTCGGTGGCGGCACCGGCCTTGATGACGGCCACGCCGCCGGCCAGCTTCGCCAGACGCTCCTGGAGCTTCTCGCGGTCGTAGTCCGAGTCCGAGTTGTCGATCTCGGCGCGGATCTGGTTGACGCGACCCTGGATCTGGTCGGCGTCGCCCGCACCCTCGACGATGGTGGTCTCGTCCTTGGTGATGACGGCCTTGCGCGCCTTGCCCAGCAGGGAAAGGTCCGCGTTCTCCAGCTTGAGGCCGACGTCCTCGGAGATGACCTGGCCACCGGTCAGGATCGCGATGTCCTGCAGGATCGCCTTGCGGCGGTCACCGAAGCCCGGGGCCTTGACGGCGACGGACTTGAAGGTGCCGCGCATCTTGTTGACGATCAGGGTGGCCAGGGCCTCGCCCTCGACGTCCTCGGCGATGATCAGCAGCGGCTTGCCGGACTGGATGACCTTCTCCAGCAGCGGCAGGACGTCCTTGACGGTGGAGATCTTGGAACCGAAGAGCAGGACGTACGGGTCCTCGAGCTCGGCTTCCTGACGCTCCGGGTCGGTCACGAAGTAACCGGAGATGTAGCCCTTGTCGAAGCGCATGCCCTCGGTGAGCTCCAGCTCGAGCCCGAAGGTGTTGCTCTCCTCGACGGTGACGACGCCTTCCTTGCCGACCTTGTCCAGCGCCTCGGCGATGAGCTCGCCGATGGTGCGGTCCGCGGCGGAGATCGACGCGGTGGCGGCGATCTGCTCCTTGGTCTCGATCTGGACGGCGGCCTTGTGCAGCTGCTCGGTGATGGCCTCGACGGCCGCCTCGATGCCGCGCTTCAGGCTGATGGGGTCGGCCCCGGCGGCGACGTTGCGCAGACCCTCGCGGACGAGAGCCTGGGCGAGCACGGTGGCGGTGGTGGTGCCGTCACCCGCGACGTCGTCGGTCTTCTTGGCAACTTCCTTGACGAGCTCGGCCCCGATCTTCTCCCACGGGTCCTCGAGCTCGATCTCCTTGGCGATGGAGACACCGTCGTTGGTGATCGTCGGCGCGCCCCACTTCTTTTCGAGCACGACGTTCCGGCCCCGCGGGCCGAGGGTCACCTTGACGGCTTCGGCGAGGGTGTTCAAGCCGCGCTCAAGACCGCGGCGGGCGTCCTCGTCGAACGCGATCAGTTTGGCCATTGCGGTGTGGTCCTCCGGTATTGGGCGCCGCCGCACGCCTACTACTACAGCGCGGCGGCAGGACTCTTCCTCGGCCAGGCTCGGTGCCCGCGACGGACGACCCACCCTTCTCAGGGTGCGGCCTCACCGTCCCGACCTTCAGGCGTGCGGTCGGTGACCGCTCCGCCTGGCACTCGACGGCGTCGAGTGCCAATGTCGTGTTTAGCACTCTCCAGGGTCGAGTGCAAGAACCGCAGGTCAGAGCGGTGCGGTAGCTGAAGGGGACTTTCCCCTAATCAGACGCGGCGAAGGACGCTTTCACCACATCGCATGCGGTGAAAGCGTCCTTCAGCCCTCCGTCTCAGTTGCTCGGCTTGATCGAGATCGACGTCGGCGGAGCTTTCGCCGAGGACCCCGGGGCCTGCGACTGCGAGTTGCCGGGACCGACCGGGATGTTCGGCGCGGTGGTCTGCGGTCCGTTGCCGCTGTTCGAGTCACCGAAGATGAAGATCGCGGCGACGATCGCGCCCGCGACCACGAGGACGCCGACGATGATCCAGATCCACTTGGCGCCGCCGCCCTTCTTGGGCTGCTGCTGGAACCCGCCCTGCTGCTGGTGCGGCGGCGGGCCGTAACCCGGAGGCGGCCCCTGCTGGAAGCCACCCTGCTGCTGGAAGCCGCCTTGCTGCGGCGGCGGGCCGTAGCCCGGAGGCGGCCCCTGCTGGTAACCGCCCTGCTGGAAGCCACCCTGCTGCGGCGGCGGGCCGTAGCAGGGGGGCGGCCCCTGCGGCGGCAGGCCTTGCGGCGGGGGGCCCTGCGGTCCCGGCCCCTGCTGGCCGTAGCCGGGCTGCTGTCCTCCGTACGGGTGCACGGGGCCCCCCTCTCCCTGTGGCGGCGTGTTCTGCCGTGGCGGTACCGCCTGCTGGACGGTCGCGGCCGCCGCCTGCCCGGGCGGGCCCGGGGGCTCGTTCGAAGTCGCGAGCGGACCCAGGGCATGCCTGGCGGCCGCGATCATCTCAACACAGTTCGGGTAGCGATCGGCGGGATTCTTCGCCATTCCCTTCCGGACGACCTCGTCGATCCCGGCGGGGAGGCCGACGATCCGCGAGATGGCCGGGGGTTCGCCGTTCAGATGCCCCTTGATGACCGTCTGCACGTCGCCCTTGAAGGGCGGGCTGCCGGTCAGGCAGGCGTAGAGGACACAGGTGAGCGCGTACTGGTCGGTGCGGCCGTCGAGCGGCTCGCCGCGCAGGTGCTCGGGGGCCGCGTACGTCGGCGAGCCGAGGAAGTCGCCGCCGCGGGTCCGGTGACCGGTGGCGCCGCGGCGGGTCAGGCCGAAGTCGGCGACGTAGACGTGCTCGCGCGAGGTCTCCTTGCTGGTGACCAGGACGTTGGCTGGTTTGACGTCGAGGTGCACGAGACCCCGGTTGTGCAGGGTGTCGAGCGCGTCGGCGACCTGGTCGAGCATGGTCAGGGCGCGAGCGGGCGCGATGGGGCCGCCGGAGATCAGCCCGGCGAGGTCCCCGCCGTCGACCATCCGCATGGCGATGTAGAGCATGCCTTCGAGCTCGCCGAAGTCGTACAAGGGCACGACGTTGGCATGGTCGATCGCGGACGTGTTCCGCGCTTCGTCGACGAAGCGCTCGCGGAACTCGGCGTCGGCCCCGAGGTGATCACCGATGACCTTCAGTGCCACCTTGCGTCCGAGCCGCACGTCCGTGGCCTTATAGGTCACGCTCATGCCGCCCTTGCCGAGCACACCGTCGATGCGGTAGTTGCCCAGCCGGCGACCGGTCAGGTCCCCCGACTCATCGCCTGTCACGCAGCGCAGCCTAACGCGCCAGTTCCCAGGGCCGCCGGGGGTCGCCCGAAGTCCTCTTATGAGACCTTGCGTACGTCCGCGGCTTGACTCCGCCCGTCGCGGCCGGATTGGACTTCGAATTCCACGCGATCCCCCTCGTCGAGCGTCCGGAATCCATCGGCCTGAATGGCCGAGTAGTGGACGAAGACGTCGGGCCCTTCAGTGGATTCGATGAATCCGTAGCCCTTTTCCGAGTTGAACCACTTGACGGTGCCGACTGCCACGGCGCCCTCCCTCAGCACGGGACCCGCCGCCCTCGTCTGCCCCGGACGGCGGTTTGAAGTGCAGTTCACGCTACCCGAATTACCGGCGTCGGCAATGCTCAATTCGTCCCAAGGTCACCCGCGAGAAAGCCGCCTATTGCGCGCTTGCACAAGGACGCGTCCTGGTCCTGCGAAGTCGAGCGCGAGCCCTTCGCCGGTGCGGACCGACTGCGGTCCGGACTGGTCGACGGCGCGGAGACGGCACTGCACGGTGTCCGGATACGCCAGCAGGAAGTCCGGCCGCACCGTGACGAGCTCGCCCGCGGTGAGCTCGAAGGCGTCGACGGGGCCTTGCGCGGCCAGTACGAGCGGACCGCTTCCGCTGTAGTGCTCCAGGAAGCCGGAGTCCGCGCCGAAGAGCTTTTGCAGCGGCGCCCAGCCGGGGTCCTGCCGGATGGTCGCCGGCCGGGCGAGGATCGCGTCCCGGCTCACGCACCAGCCCGCGCCGCCGGTGAATTCCAGGGGGTAGACGTCCCCGGCGGTCAGCGGCGCGAAGTCGATCCAGCCGCCGCCTTCGGGCGCGTTGAACACCGACGGCGCGGCTTTGCCCGCCCGGGAACCTCCGCGCGCGGGCACGGTTTCGGTGATGCCGAAGCTGCTGGCCAGCATGGTGTCCCCGGCGGCCTGGACGGCTTCGCCGGGGGACAGCAGCACGCGTGCGACCCCGAAGTTCGGGGTGTGCCTCGTCTGGACGCGCATGCGCTCAGCGGGAGGGGACCTGGGCGATCACCCAGGCGGACAGCGCCGACGGGTTGCGGGTCTGGGTGAGCAGCTGGCCCGGCCCGGCGAAGTCGAAGACGAGGCCTTCACCGCTCTTCATCGACTGGATGACGCCCGTGGCGACCTTGCGGATCTGGTACTGGACGGTGTCGGCGAACGCGACGACGTGCCCGGTGTCGATGGTGATCACCTCGCCCTGCTGGAGGGTGACCGTCTCCAGCGCGCCGTAGCAGGCCACGACCAGCGGGCCCTGTCCCGTCGCGTGGGTGAGGAAGCCGCCCTCGCCGCCGACGAGGTTCTTGAGCCCGCCCCATTTGGTCTCGGTCTGCACGCTGTGGGAGGACGCGAGCCACGAGCCGCGGGTGACGCACCAGCCGGTGCGGCCGTCGAGGTTGATGACCTGCATGTCGCCCGGCAGGTTCGCGGCGACGTCGACCCAGCCGCCGTTCTGCGGGGCGGTGTAGGTGGAGATGAAGAAGGACTCGCCGGAGAGGAAGGCGCGGCCGAGGCCCTTCATGATGCCGCCCTGCGCCTGGGACTGGACCTGCACGCCATAGCTCGTCGCCATCATCGCGCCGGACTCGACCTGCGCCGGTTCCCCGGGCGCGAGCATGAGCCTCGCCACCGCGAACGATGGCTGGTGACGGATCTGAACCTGCATGTCTTCTTCTCCCCGGGTGGTTCGTCGTGACGCGCAGAGTCTTGCATGCGGGGCCCGAGGCGGGAGGATGGTCCGGTGATCTCCGTCGACGCCCACCGTGAGACCGTCACCGGCCTGCTCGGAAACGCCCCCGTCATCAGCCTCCCGCTCGCCTCCGCCGCCGGGCTCGTCCTGGCCGAGGACGTCCTCGCGGGGGTTTCGCTGCCTCCCTTCGACAACTCCGCGATGGACGGTTACGCCGTCCGCGCCGAGGATGTCGCGGAAGTCCCGGTGACGCTGCCGGTCGCCGACGACATCCCCGCGGGCCGGATCGAGATCGCGAAACTGGAGCCGGGTACCGCGCACCGGATCATGACCGGTGCCCCGCTGCCGCCCGGCGCCGACGCGGTGGTGATGGTGGAGCACACGGACGGCGGCGTGACGGACGTCCGGATTCTCAGGACGGCCGTCCCGGACGCGCACATCCGGCATCGGGGCGAGGACGTCGTCGAGGGCACGGTGGCGCTTTCGGCGGGGACGGTGCTGGGCCCGGCGCAACTGGGCCTCGCGGCGGCCGTCGGGCTCGCCGAGGTGCCCGTGTTCAGGCCGTTGAAGGTGCTCGTCGTGTCCACCGGGACCGAACTCGTCGACGCGCCGGAACCCTTGCGGCACGGGCAGATCTACGAGTCGAACAGCATCATGCTGGCGTCCGCCATCCGCGCGCTCGGCTGCGAGGCCGAGGTCGTGCGCAGTGTCGTCGACGACGTGGACGAGTTCCGCGCGGTGATCGAGCCGCGGCTGGCGGACGTGGATCTGCTGGTGACCTCGGGCGGCGTGAGCGCGGGCGCGTACGAAGTGGTGAAGGACGCGCTGACCGGGCAGGGCGTGGAGTTCCGGAAGATCGCGATGCAGCCGGGCGGGCCGCAGGGCTGCGGACGCTGGAACGGTGTGCCGGTGGTGACGCTGCCGGGGAACCCGGTGAGCGTGCTCGTCTCGTTCGAAGCGTTCCTGCGGCCGGCGTTGCTGTCGGCGATGGGACATACGGGCGTCGACCGGCAGCGGGTGCGGGCGCGGCTGACCGAGGCGATGAAGTCCCCCGCCGGACGGCGTCAGTTCCGGCGGGGCTTCTACACGCATTCCGAGGGCGAGGTCACCGGGATCGTCGGACCGCGCGGCGGGCCGGGGTCGCATCTGCTGGCGTCGTTCACGCAGGCGAACTGCCTGATCGTGCTGCCGGAGGACGTCGACTCGGCCGAGCAGGGCGACGAGGTGACCGTCCTCCTGCTCTGACCTGCGTTTAGCGGGCTAAACGCGATCCGCGGGGAAGTCGCGGCGGCGGCCGATCGGGGTGAAGAGCAGGGCGAAGACGGCGACGACCTCCAGCCCGGCCATCAACCCCAGGGTCTGCCGCACGCCCGCGACCTCCCCGAGGAAGCCGCCGAGCAGGCCGCCGAGCGCGATCGCGCCGAAGCTCAGCACGGACATGCTCGCGGTGACCCGGCCGAACATCGCCGCCGGGACGTAGCGCTGCTTGAAGGTGGCGTTGAGGACGTTCGAGCCGACGACCCCGGCGCTGAGCGCGAACCCGGCGGCGACGAAGAAGGCGAGTCCCCAGCCGCCGTTCGCCAGTGGGCCCAGCAGCATCATCAGTGCCCCGAAACCCTCGCAGAGCACGAAAGCGCGGGCGGTGCCGATCCGCGCGGCGAGTTTGCCCGACAGCGCGGCGCCGAAGACGCCGCCCGCGCCGACGAGCGCGAGGACCAGGCCGACGGCCCCCGGTCCCACTCCGAGGTCGCGGGCGAGGAACACGACCTCGATCGACTGGTAGCCCATGAGGGCGACGTTCGAGACCGCGCCGAAGACCGCGAAGACGCGCAAATACGGGTCGTGGACGACGAACGCGAGGCCCTCGCGGATCTCGTCCCGCAGCCGCGAACGCGGCCCGGCCGGGCGCGCGGGTTCGCGATACCGGATGGATCGCAGGCACAGCACGGAAATCCCGAAGCTGACGGCGTCGGCGAGCACCCCGGTGACCGCGCCGAAGCCCTGCGCCAGGAGACCGGCGAGGCCGGGTCCGCCGATCTGCGCGGCGGATTCACTGCCCTGCAGCTTCTCGTTGGCCTCCTGCAGCTGCTCCTTGTCGACCAGCGAAGGCAGGTACGCGCGGTACGCGACGTTGAAGAACACCTTCGCGACGCCGCCCACGAAGGCGACGACGAGCAACTGGGTCATCGTGAGCAGACCGAACCAGGCGGCGACCGGGACGCTCAGGAACACCAGCATGGAGAAGGTGTTGCACGCCAGCATGATCGGCCGTTTCGGCCGTCGGTCGACCCAGGCGCCGGCGGGCAGGCCGATCAGCAGCCACGGCAGCCAGGCGGCCGCGGTCAGCAGCCCGACCGCGAACGTGCTCGCCTGCAACGCGACCACCGCGACGAGCGGTAGCGCGACGACGGCGATGGAGCTGCCGAGCACGCTGGTCGTCTCGCCGGTCCACAGCAGCCGGAAGTCTCGGGAACGCAGCAATCCGCCGCGTTCGCGGACGCTCACGGCCGGGCCGGGACGGCTCGGGTGGAGATGAAGACGGGACGGCGTTCCTGGCCGTCGTCGGGGAGCTCACGGCCGCTGTAGGACTTGATCAGCTCGTGGACCTTTTGTTCGAGTTCGGCCAGTTCGGCGACGGACATCTTCGCCCAGCTGTCGGTGGCGAAGGCGGCCCGATGCCACTCCTCGGGGTAGCTCTCGCGTTCCGCGAACCATTGGCGCGCCATGGAAACCTGGCGTTCGAGGGCGAGGGATTCGGCGGCGGCCGCGACCGGGTCGTCGGGGAAGTCCGACGGTGACCAGGAAACCGCGTAACTCGCGCGGCGCCACCAGCGCTCCCGCCGGTCCCTGGCGAGCTCCGGCGCTTCTTCGACCAGCTCGACGGCGGCCAGCACCTTCAGGTGGTGGCTGACGTTCCCCACCGCCTGCCCGGTCCGCTCGGCGAGCACGGACGCCGTGCACGGGCCGTCGAGGCGGAGGACGTCGAGCAGGCGGCGCCGCAGCGGATGCGACATCGCGGCGAGCACCTTCGAATCGTGGACTTCGTGTACCTCACGGTCGGCCATGACGCACAACAGTAGTTGCACAAGAGTTCTTGTACAAGTGTCTTTGTGCACTACTCCATTCGCGTCGGTAATCTCGGGGTATGGGCTTCTTCTCGTGGATCGTGTTCGGTGCCATCGCCGGGTGGCTGGCCAACGTCGTGGTGGGCGGCCCGGACCGCCGGGGCGGCTGCCTGTTCAGCATCCTGGTCGGCGTGCTGGGCGCGGCGCTGGGCGGTTTCATCTACCGGCTGGCGACGGGCAACGAGCGGTCCTTCGAGTTCGACTTCCCCAGCTTCGGCGTCGCCATTCTCGGCGCGATCGTGCTGCTCGCCCTGCTGCGCCTGGTGCGGGGCTCCGGCAGGAGCGACTCGTACCGCCGATGACCAGCGGAGTAACCGTTGGTAACGGTTTACTCGCGACCGGTGATCATCGACGTCCGGCGCACTAGAGTGGGACGTTCGCTCAGTTCCAGCGGCCGCGTCCGGGTGCATGTGCCGTCGGGGGGCATATGCACCTGGACGCGCGTGCGTCGGCGATGAGCGAGGCGGCGCGGACGGGGTCCACGAGTGACGGCATGGGCGCCGCCGAAATGTCCCTCTTCCAGGCTCGGAACAGCTCGGCGAGTCGTTCGCCTGCGGGGTCCGGACTGGCGGGCATGCATGGTTCCTCAAGGTCGGTCATCGGCATCAATTACCTAGAGTTATCGCTTATTTCCACCTTCCGTTACCGGGATGTGGTGCCTCCCACCCGGGCCGGGGAAACCCTTCCGGGGGAGGCCACGGCCCGGCCCCGGACAGGGCGGTAGCGTGGTGGCTCTTCCTGTCCCGACCCCCCGACACGAACTGCGGTGAACCCGACCAATGAGCGGCAACCGGCCGGAAGCCACTGGTAATCCCCTCGCGCACGCCGTGAAGCTGGCCCGCGAGACCGTTCCGCCGATGCACCCGGCCGGCAGGCCGTTCGTGTTCGGCGGTCTCGCCGCGACGCTGGTGCTGCGGAAGTTCTCCAAGCGCCTCGGTGTCGTCGGCGCGCTCGCGACGGCCGCCACGGCCGCGTTCTTCCGTGAACCCAAGCGCGTCCCGCCCGCCCAGTCCGGCCTCGCGGTCGCGTCGGCGGACGGTCTGGTCTCGCTGATCGAAGAGGCCGTGCCGCCGCCCGAGCTGGGGCTGTCCGCCGAACCGCGGATGCGGGTGAGCGTGTTCCTGTCGGTGTTCGACGTGCACGTCCAGCGGATCCCGGCGTCGGGTGTGATCGAACGGGTCGCGTACCGGCCCGGGAAGTTCCTGTCCGCGGACCTGGACAAGGCGAGCGAGGACAACGAGCGCAACTCCGTGCTCATGCGCACCGAAGACGGCCACGAGCTCGTCGTGGTGCAGATCGCCGGGCTGGTGGCGCGGCGCATCCTTTGCGAAATCCGTGAGGGCGACAAGGTCGGCGTCGGCGCGACGTACGGCATCATCCGCTTCGGCTCGCGAGTCGACCTGTACCTGCCCCCGGGCAGCAAGGTTCTCGTCTCGAAGGGCCAGCGCACGATCGGCGGCGAGACGCCGATCGCCGAGCTGCCCACGGCGCCGCACCCGGAAGGCTGATCCATGGTCCGCGTGACCACTCCCGGCGTGCGGCTGCTGCCCAACGCCATCACGGTGCTCGCTTTGTGCGCCGGTCTGTCGTCGGTGCAGTTCGCGCTGATCGGCAACTATCCGATGGCGATCGCGTCGATCGGGATCGCCGCGGTGCTCGACAGCCTGGACGGCCGGATCGCGCGGCTGCTGGACGCGACGTCGAAGATGGGGCAGGAGCTCGACTCGCTGTCCGACGGCATCTCGTTCGGTGTCGCGCCGGCGCTGGTGCTGTACGTGTGGCACGCCGAGGGCGAGCGGATCGGCTGGGTGGCGTCGCTGATCTTCGCGGTCTGCATGATCCTGCGGCTGGCGCGGTTCAACACGCTGATCGAGGACACCGAGCAGCCGCCGTACGCGGGCGAGTTCTTCGTGGGCGTGCCCGCGCCCGCCGGCGGCCTGCTGGCGATGCTGCCGCTGATCCTGGAACTTCAGTTCGGGCAGGGCTGGTGGTCGCACCAGTACGTCGTGTGGGTGTGGACGATCGCCGTGGCCGCGCTGCTGATCAGCCGGATCCCGACGCTTTCGCTGAAGACGGTGAAGGCGCCGGCGAAGGCGATCGCGCCGCTGCTGGTCGGGGTGGGCCTGCTGGCCGCCGCGATCATCCAGTTCCCGCTGGTGGCGCTGGCGATCGCGCTGGTGCTGTACCTGGCGCACATCCCGTACTCGGTGTACCGGCAGCGCTGGCTCGCCAAGCACCCCGAGGCGTGGATGGCGCCGCCGCGGGAACGGCGCGCGATCCGGCGTTCTTCGAGCCGCCGCCGGCTGGGCCTGCGCCCGCCGCTGCGGCGTGTGGTGGCCGGTGCCGCCCAGCGGGTCCGGCTGCAACGAGGCGAACAGCACGTCGCGCGCGCTCCGCGCACCCTCACCGACAAGGACCGGGAGAACGCCCGGGGCCCGCGGCGCCGCTCATGGCGGCGAATCGGCCTCCGCAAACGCTGATCCCCACCCGACTCTTCGCCAACTCCCCACCCCCAGCCCCCCGCCCATCCCTGGGGGACGGCCCCGCGCCCAGCGTATCGGCGCCCCCGGACGGGACCTGGGGAAACGGGGGTGAAAGGCGGTAGTTGTCCACAAGTGGGTGTTCCTGTGGACAACTTGGGGACAAACATGAACAGCGCTCACCTGCCCGCCAGGTCCCGGATGTTGCGAAAGCCACGTTCGCAACGTTGAAGGTTGCGAACGTGGCTTTCGCAACGTCCGCCAGGCCGGGGGGCGGGAGCCTGGCACGAAGTGTCATGAAAGGGTCGTTCAGGACGAAAAGTGTCCTGAAAGACCCTTTCATGATATCCGGGGCAAGACCCGAGCCAGGCGCGCGTCTCGTTCCCCGGCGACCCGCCCGGGGGTTCCTGTCCTTCGAGCGCTGGGAACGGTCCGCGTGGATAGGGTGACGGGGTGAGCGCACCCCAGATCACGCTGACCGTCCGGCACACCCCGTCCGCCTTGGACTCCCGCCGCGGCGTCGTCCGGCTGCATCCCGAAGTCCTCGACGCGCTCGGCCTGATGGCCTGGGACGCGGTCCGCGTCACCGGCGCGCGGGTCAGCTCGGCGCTGGCCGCCCCGTCGGACGCGGAGGGGATCCCGGGCGTGATCCTCCTCGACGACGTCACGATGTCGAACCTCGGCGTGACCGAGGGCTCGGAGGTCGTCGTCGCCCCGGCGGAGGTGTCGGCCGCGAAGACGGTCACCGTGGCGGGCTCGCGGATCGCGAGCGTGTCGCTCTCCCCGCACACCCTGCGGCTCGCCCTGATCGGCAAGGTGCTGACGGTCGGCGACGCGGTTTCCCTGCTCCCCCAGGATCTCGCGCCGCCGCCGGGCTCCGACGTGTCCGCCGTCCGCGGTCAGCTTTCCCGCGCCATCGGCATGACGTGGACGAACGAGCTGCTCACGGTCACGGCCACCGAGCCGTCGGGGCCGGTCGCCGTCGGACCGTCCACTGTGGTCAGCTGGCGCGACGGCGCCCGCACCGGCGAGGCCGAGCCCGCCGCCGCGCCCGCTCGCGCCGGGACGACGCTGGTCCGCAGCACGCCCGCCACCCCGCACGAGGATTTCATCGACGCCGAGATCGTCGAAGACGAGCAGATCGACGAGGTCGCCGAGGAATCCGTGCCGCCTCTGTCGGATCTCGCCGGATCCGAATCGGCAGCGCGCAAGCTCGCCGAGTGGTTCGACCTGGCCTTCCACCGCCCGGAACTGCTCGCCAAACTCGGGACGTCGGCGCATCTGGGGGTCCTGCTGTCCGGGCCGGAAGGTGTCGGGAAGGCGACGCTGGTCCGTGCCGTGGCGCAGGCCGAGAAGGTGCGGGTGGTGTCGATCGCGGCGCCGAACATCGCCGTTCTCGACCCGAACGTGGCCGCCGCGCGGCTGCGCGAGGCGATCGAGCAGGCAACCCGCGACGAAGAACCCGCCGTCCTGATGATCACCGACATCGACACGCTGCTGCCCGCGTCCCAGCCGCCGCCACTCGCGACGGTCGTCCTCGACGACCTGCGCAAGGCCTTGCGCAACAAGGGCTTCGCCGTCGTCGCCACCACCGGACGGGCCGAGTCCACCGATCCCCGGCTGCGCGCCGCCGACCTGCTCGACCGCGAACTCGGCCTGCCGCTCCCGGACGCGAAGACCCGCATGGAACTGCTGCGGGTGCTGCTCCGCGAAGCCCCGCTGGAGTCCGGCGTCGACGTCGGGCCGATCGCCGAACGCACCCCCGGCTTCGTGGCCGCCGACCTGATCGCGCTCCGCCGCGACGCCGCCCTCCGCGCCGCGTTGCGCCAGCGTGACGCGGACGAGCCACGCATCTCCCAGCAGGATCTGCTCGACGCGCTGACCACCGTCCGCCCCATCTCGATGTCCACTTCGGACAATCTGGCCACCGGCGGGCTGACCCTCGACGACGTCGGCAACATGACCGACGTCAAGCAGTCGCTCACCGAGGCGGTGCTGTGGCCGCTGCGCTATCCGGACTCGTTCGCCCGCCTCGGCGTCGACCCGCCGCGCGGCGTGCTGCTGTACGGGCCGCCCGGCGGCGGCAAGACGTTCCTGGTCCGGGCCCTCGCGGGCACCGGCGCGCTGAACGTGTTCGCGGTCAAGGGCGCCGAACTGATGGACAAATGGGTCGGCGAGTCCGAGCGCGCGGTGCGGGAACTGTTCCGCCGCGCCGCCGAGGCCGCGCCGTCGCTGATCTTCCTCGACGAGATCGACGCGCTGGCCCCTCGGCGCGGCCAGTCCTCGGACTCCGGAGTGTCGGACCGGGTCGTCGCGGCCCTGCTCACCGAGCTGGACGGCGTCGAGCCGATGCGCGAGGTCGTCGTCCTCGGCGCGACGAACCGGCCGGAGCTGGTCGACCCGGCCCTGCTGCGGCCGGGACGGCTTGAGCGCCGCGTCTACGTCCCGCCGCCGGACGCGCACGCGCGTGAGGCGATCTTGGCCGCCAGCGCCAAGAACACGCCACTCGCGTCCGATGTGGACCTCGCCGCGTATGCGGCCACTTTGGACGGTTACTCGGCGGCGGACTGCGCGGCGCTGATCCGGGAGGCCGCGCTGACCGCGATGCGGGAGTCGCTGGAGGCCAAGGAGGTCACCGCCGGGCATCTGGCGAAGGCGGCGGAGACCGTGCGGCCGTCGCTCGACCCGGCCCAGCTGGCGGCTCTGGAGGCCTACGCGCAGAACCAGGTCTGAAGTACATGAAGGCCCCCTTCCTTGCGCCTGGCGCAAGGAAGGGGGCCTTCATGTACTGCTGCTAGGAGCCGCCGCTCTTGTCGTTTTCGTCGTAGTCCTTGGTGAGGATCACGATCACGCCGGCGGCGGCGTTTTGAATGCCCTCGAACCTCGGCTGGGCTTCGATGCCGAACTCCAGCGCCAGCGCCTTCGCCGCGGCCTCCTCGTCGGTGCCCGGCCGGTAGTAGGCCGCCGACTTCGGGAGCTTGCCCTGGTGGGGGCCGACCTCGGTGACGTTCCAGCCGGAGGCGCGGAAATCGTTCGCGGCCCGCTCGGCGAGACCCTGGATCAGGCTGTTGTTGTAGACGCGCACTGTCACCCACTTGTGCGCCGCCTGCTGATCGCCCCCCGGCTGACCCGGGCCGGGCTTGCCGGTCTGCCCAGGCTGGCTCGCCGGGGGCGCGGAGCTCGCGGGCGCGCTCGACGGCGGCGCCGACGAGGCGGGCGGTGAGCTGGCCGGAGGCGTGCCCTGCGGCTCGGACGAAGGCGGTGTCGCGCCGTCCGACGTCGTGGGCGTCGTGCCGGGCGGTGTGGCGGTGTCCGAGTCACCGCCGCCGCTGGTCAGGGTGATCCCGCCGATCACGGCGGCGATCACGGCGACACCGACCAAGGCCAGTCCGGCGGCCTTCATCGGCCGGGACAGACCCGAAAACAGACTCATGAGAGATCGATCCCCAGTCGCCGGGCCGCGCGATTGCGCTGCCGGGCCGCTCGCGTCTTTCGCAGGCGCTTCACCAGCATCGGGTCGGCCTGCATGGCTTCGGTCTTCTCGAGCAGCCGGTTCAGCAATTGGTAGTAGCGTGTCGACGACATCGAGAAGCGTTCGCGGATGGCCTGTTCTTTCGCGCCGGCGTATTTCCACCACTGACGTTCGAACGCGAGCATGTCGAGTTCGCGCTCGCTGAGGCCGTTCACGGTCTCCGACGGGGACGGCTGGTCGGGCTCGGCCATCGACTCCGCGGCGTCCATCCGACTCCTCGCAATCAGGTCAGTGCTCGGCGGCGTGAAACCACAGGCTTGTCATTCCGCGGCGCCATTAGACCACGGATGCCGCGCCCGGCCTCGGTATCGGCGTCGGCGCGTCATGGGTAAGGGTGTACCAGAAGGGTCCGACTAAACTGCGCCCGTGACCGTCCATCCCATCGTGATCGCCGGCGAGCCCGTGCTGCACAACCCGACTCGGGAGATCACCGAGTTCGACGCCAAGCTGCGCACCCTCGTCGACGACATGTTCGAGACCATGTACGCCGCCGAAGGGGTCGGCCTCGCGGCCAACCAGATCGGCCTCGACCAGCGCGTGTTCGTCTACGACTGCCCCGACGACGAGGGCACGCGCCACAAGGGTGTCGTGGTGAACCCGAAGCTCGAGACCTCGGAGATCCCGGAGACGATGCCGGATCCGGACGACGACTGGGAAGGCTGCCTGTCGGCTCCCGGCGAGTCGTACCCGACCGGACGCGCTTCGTGGGCGAAGGTCACCGGCTTCGACGTCGACGGCAACCCGATCGAGGTCGAAGGCACCGGGTACCTCGCGCGCTGCCTCCAGCACGAGACCGATCACCTGGACGGCTTCATCTACCTCGACCGGCTGGTCGGGCGGCACGCGCGCGCGGCCAAGAAGATGCTCAAGGCGAACAAGTGGGGCGTTCCGGGCAACTCGTGGCTGCCGGAGGCGCGGCCCGAGCCCGCCGACGACTGACCCTCTCGCACCTCCCCGCGTGCAATGAAGGGGCCTTTCATAGCAAAATTTGCTATGAAAGGCCCCTTCATTGCAGTAGCGGGCGGAGCTCAGCAGCCCAGGAAGTGACAACGCACGACCCGAGGCTGCTCGATCACCTTCCCGGCCTGCACCGACCAGGCCAGCCGCAGGTACTGAGCGTGGGTCCACGCCAGCGGCGTCGCGGACGCCGTCGGGGTGCCCGCCGGGAAACCCGTCTGCCCCGAAGGCGCGTTCTCGTCCCAGACCTGCTCCGGCATCGTGTCCCCGGAGCTGCTGACGCGCCCCAGGTCGCGAAGGCGCTTCGCGGCCGTACCCCGGTCACCGGCGGCGAGGTCGTACTCGCCGCGTTCACCCGCGAGCAGCGGCCACAGTCGCCCGAAAGTGGTTCGGCTTTCGGCCGGGAACGTGTAGTCCCAGGGTGAGCCGTCGGCCTTCTCGCCGTACCCGTCCTTCGTGTAGCGGTGCCAGAACTGCCCCGTCGGAGTGGTGAACGCGATGTCGACGTCGGTGACCGCGATGCTGTTGCGGATCACCGGATCGTCGGCCCGGTAGATGCCCAGCCGCACCAGTTCGAGGAAACCGGCGTCGGTCACGGCCCGCTGGTCCATGGTCACGCTGGAATTGCCGAGGTTGTACTTCGTGCCGTTGTTCGCGTCGCCGTCCTTGGTCAGCCGGACGAAGTACGGATCCTTCGACAGCGGACCGTTCGTGGTCACCGTCCACCGGGCGAGCTTCGCCTTGAACGCGTCGGCGGTGTCGAGGTAGCGCTTCGCGTCGGCGGCGGCGCCGTTCGCCTTGGCGAGATCCGCCGCGCAGACCAGCCCGGCGATCACGGCGGCGATCGTCGAGGGCGAGTAGCCGTCCTGTTCCTCCCAGCGCTCCTGCTGGCTGTACGGCGACGCGTGCCCGTTGTCCGCCTTGTAGGACAACAGGAATTCCGCCGCCTTGCGCACACCCTGCCAGGTTTTGGCGTCGGTGCGGCCGAGCTGCTGCGCGAGCACGATCGGCAGCGCCGTCTCGTCGAGCTGGATCGACGTCCAGTACGGCGTGCCGTCGACGTGGCTGTTCTGCGGCAGATGCCCGTCCGGCAGCTGCTGCGTGCCGAACATGTAGTCGACCGACCGGTTGGCGGCGTCGCGGTCGCCGGCGGCGAGCAGGCCGGTCGCGATCTGATAGAGGTCACGCGGCCAGACCAGGTGATACGTGCCCGACGGCGACCACTCCGGGTCGTTGTTCCCGAACCGCCAAGGCATGCTCGGCGACGCGATGAGCGCCCCCTGGTGGAGCTTGTCCTCGCTCGCCGCGAGCATGAGCACGGACGCCTGATAGAGGTCGCGCTCCTGCTTGGTCTTGAGCGACGACGGCGCGTCCTTCACCTGACGGAGGTACTGCTTCCAGCCGCGGTCGTACGCGCGGGCGGCGTCGGCGAATCCTCGTCGCAGCGAGGCTTTCGCGTTCGTGAGCGCGTCGGAGCCCTTCGCGCCCATGCCGAGCGAAAGCGTGAAGTCCCGCGAGCGCAGACCGTCGGCCGAGGTCTGCCCGGTGATCAGCACGTTGCCCTTGGCCGCGGTCGCGTAATTCTTGAGCGCGAAGGATTTCGTCAGCTGGGTGATGCCGTCGGAGGAACCCGAGTACCCCACGGAGGTCCGCGAGAACGCCGGTTCCGCGGCCAGCGCGGCCGCGGTCTTCGCGTCGGACGAGACCGCGCTCGTGCCGTCGGTGCGCGCGGAATCGTCGGAACCCTCGTTGGTGAGATCGGGATCCGCGACCGCGAACACCTGGTACGGGCGGCCGGTCAGCGAAACGAAGTCGACGTCGATCAGCACGCTCGTGCGAGCCGGGTCGGTGACGTAGGTCTTCCGGAGCTTCCAGCGACGCTGGTCGTCGGTGATCGTCTGTTCGTAGGTCAGGCCGCCGGTGCGGCGCACCTGCTGGTTCTTCGCCGAGGAGTCGACGGCGGCGAAGCTCTTCCCGTCGGTGACGACGAGGTCGAGCGCCCGGACGCTCGGAGTCGACAGATCCGGGTAGTAGACCTCGGACATCCGGCCGCCCTGGAGGGTGAACCAGACGTTGCTGGCCCGTTCGCGGGCGGTGCCGAAGCCGGTTTTGTCCGCCGGGAGCCAGCTCGGATGGGCGCCGGGCGCACCGGGCGCCTCACCATCCTCTGCGGCGGCCACCGCCGGGATCAGTCCCGCGAGCAGCACGCCCGCCAACGCCGGGAGCATGAATCTGCGCATATCCCACCCCAGACTTCTGTAACGGTGCAGAACCTCCGGGATTCTGTCGTGAATCCCCCGCGCGCACAGGACCCGAACCGGTGAACCGTCGACGCTGTCGACAAGTCCCCACCCGAGGGCGGGTTGATTGATCCGGCCCCGGCGTGGCATGGTCGAGGCACAACCAAACAACCGCGGGAGCTCGCGCCATGGCGGGCTGAGAGGGCGGCTGGAGTCTTTCCGGAAGACCCGGCGCCGCCGACCGCATGAACCTGACCGGGTAATGCCGGCGTAGGGAGTGAACGTCGTTGACGACTCTTGAGAACGAGTCTGCCATCACGCCGACCGTCACCACCGGACCGATCACCGGTTCGCGGAAGGTCTACCACCAGACGGAATCCGGTCTCCGGGTCCCCGCCAGGCGGATCGATCTTTCGAACGGCGAGCATTTCGACGTTTACGACACTTCCGGCCCGTACACCGACGACGACGCGCAGATCGATGTCCACAGTGGACTGCATCGGCTGCGCGCCGGCTGGGCCGACGGTCGTGAGCACAACACCCAGCTGGGCTGGGCGAAACAGGGCGTCATCACCCGCGAGATGGAGTACGTCGCGGCACGCGAGCGCTGCTCGCCGGAATTCGTGCGGGACGAGGTCGCGCGCGGTCGCGCGGTGATCCCCGCCAACCGCAAGCACCCGGAGACCGAGCCGATGATCATCGGCAAGAACTTCCTGGTGAAGATCAACGCCAACATGGGCAACTCGGCCGTCTGGTCCTCCGTGGAGGAGGAGGTCGACAAGATGGTGTGGGCCACCCGCTGGGGCGCCGACACGATCATGGACCTCTCCACCGGCAAGCGGATCCACGAGACGCGCGAGTGGATCGTCCGCAACTCGCCGGTCCCGGTCGGCACCGTGCCGATCTACCAGGCGCTGGAAAAGGTCAACGGGGAGCCGGAAAAGCTTTCGTGGGAGGTCTACCGCGACACCATCATCGAGCAGTGCGAGCAGGGTGTCGACTACGTCACCGTGCACGCCGGGGTGCTGCTGCGCTACATCCCGCTGACCGCGCGCCGGGTCACCGGCATCGTCTCGCGCGGCGGCTCGATCATGGCGGCGTGGTGTCTCGCGCATCACAAGGAATCGTTCCTGTACACCAATTTCGCGGAACTCTGCGAGATCCTGCGCGAGTACGACGTCACGTTCTCCCTCGGTGACGGCCTGCGTCCGGGCTCGATCGCCGACGCGAACGACCGCGCGCAGTTCGCCGAACTGGAAACCCTGGGCGAGCTCACGCACATCGCCCGCGAGCACGACGTCCAGGTGATGATCGAGGGCCCCGGCCACGTGCCGATGCACAAGATCAAGGAGAACGTCGAACTCGAGGAGAAGCTGACCGGCGAGGCGCCGTTCTACACCCTCGGCCCGCTCGCGACCGACATCGCGCCGGCGTACGACCACATCACCTCGGCCATCGGCGCGGCGCAGATCGGCTGGTACGGCACGGCGATGCTCTGCTACGTCACGCCGAAGGAGCACCTCGGCCTGCCGAACCGTGACGACGTCAAGACCGGCGTCATCACCTACAAGATCGCCGCGCACGCCGCCGACCTCGCCAAGGGGCACCAGTACGCGCAGGAGTGGGACGACGAGCTTTCCAAGGCGCGCTTCGAATTCCGCTGGAACGACCAGTTCAACCTGTCGCTGGACCCGGACACCGCCCGCGCGTACCACGACGAGACCCTGCCCGCGGAACCGGCGAAGACGGCGCACTTCTGCTCGATGTGCGGGCCGAAGTTCTGCTCGATGCGCATCACCCAGGACGTCCGCAAGTACGCCGAGGAACACGGACTGTCCACTGTGGAGGCGATCGAGGCAGGCATGTCGGAGAAGTCGACCGAGTTCGCCGAGCAGGGCAACAAGGTGTACCTGCCGGTGGTCAATCAGTGACGGACACCCCCCGGACCGCCCTCACCATCGCCGGATCGGATTCCGGTGGTGGTGCGGGCATCCAGGCCGATCTGCGGACGTTCTTCGCCAACGGGGTGCATGGGATGGTCGCGCTCACCGCGGTCACCGTGCAGAACTCGTTGGGCGTGCAGGGTTTCAGCGAGATCCCGGTCGACGTCGTCACCGGCCAGATCAAGGCCGTCGCGACGGATATGGGCGTCGACGCGGCGAAGACCGGGATGCTCGCGACGGCCGAGATCATCAACGCCGTCGCGAAGACGCTCGACGAAGTCCACATCGGACGCTCGTCGGGGACGCCGTTCGTCGTGGACCCCGTCGCCGCTTCGATGACGGGGCACGCGTTGCTGCGTGAGGAGGCACTGGAGGCGATCCGCACCGAGTTGTTCCCCCGCGCCACACTGATCACGCCGAACCTCGACGAGGTGCGGCTGCTGACCGGCGTTCACGTGACCGGTCCGGCGTCGCAGCGGGAGGCGGCGGAAGCGCTGCTGGAGTTCGGTTCGGAGTGGGTGCTGGTGAAGGGCGGCCATCTCGACGCGGCCCAGGACTGCGTGGATCTGTTGTCCGACGGCACTTCCTGGGTCGAGCTGAGCGGGCCGCGGTTCGACACGCGGAACACGCATGGCGGTGGGGACACGATGGCTTCGGCGATCACGTCTTCGCTGGCGAAGGGGGCCGACGTGCCGACGGCGGTCGCCGACGGGAAGCGGTTCATCGAGCGGTGCGTGGCGGAGTCGTATCCGCTGGGGGCCGGGGTGGGGCCGGTTTCGCCTTTCTGGCGCCTGAAGTGACGCATTTCGTCCTCTGAATGCGATCCTTGCGTGAGCAACGATCGCATTCAGAGGACCAAATGCGTCAGCCGACGGGCTCCATCACCCGCGAGTCGTAGCCCTTGCGGGATTCGAGGATGCCGTCGAAGTTGGCGACCGACCATTCGCTGACCGCCATGAGCAGCTTGCTCGCGCTCGAACCGCGCTCGGTCAGCGCGTACTCGACGGTCGGCGGCGTGGTCGGGAAGACCGTGCGCGTGACCAGGCCGTCGCGTTCGAGGGCGCGCAGGTTCTGGGTCAGCATCTTCTGGCTGATCCCGCCGACCGCGCGGCGCAGTTCACCGAACCGGTGCGGCCGCCGGGACAGCGCGCCGAGCACCAGCGCGGTCCACTTGTTGGCGAGCAGATCGAGGACGTCGCGGCACGGGCAGTTCCGCAGATAGATGTCCCACGGCGATTCCGGCACTTCACAGGTAGTTTCCATCAGGTACCTAGTTTACCTTCAAGTGCCTTCTGGCGAGAAGTGACCAAGCGGCCGAACATGGAGAGCACCTACAACGGAGGAGCTTTCGATGCGCGTCGTGACCCAGCAGCGGCTTGGTGGCCCTGAAGTGCTGGAGGTGACCGAGACCGACCGTCCGGCCCCTGGACCGACGGAGGTGCTCGTGCGGGTGCGCGCCGCCGGGATCAACCCGGTCGACTGGAAGACACGGGCCTACGGCGTGTTCCTGGGCGAGCCGCCCTTCGTCCTCGGCTGGGACGTGTCCGGAGTCGTGGAGGAACTCGGCGTCGGCACGACGCGCTTCGCCGTCGGCGACGAGGTCCTCGGTTTCCCGTGGTTCCCCCGGCAGGCCGGTGGTTACGGCGAATACGTGACCGCGCCCGCCCGCCAGTTCGTGCCCAAACCCGCCGGGCTGAGCCACGAGCAGGCCGCCGGGCTGCCACTCGCCGGGCTCACCGCGTGGCAGGGCCTGGTGGACATCGCCGGCCTCCAGCCGGGACAGCGGGTGCTGATCGACGCGGCCGCGGGCGGTGTCGGGCACCTCGCCGTCCAGGTGGCGAAGGCGCGTGGCGCGTACGTCCTTGGCACGGCGAGCGCCGGGAAGCACGGCTTCCTCCGCGATCTCGGCGTCGACGAGCCGATCGACTACCGCGACGAGACCGCGACGGCGTCCGATGTGGACGTCGTGTTCGGGCTGGTCGGCGCGGAAAGCGACCTGCGCTGGCTGGACGCGGTGAAGCCCGGCGGCCTGCTCATCGCGGTACCCGGTGGCGTGAGCGAGGCCGTCGCCGCCAAGGCCGGAAAGCTCGGCGTGCGGACGTCGGGGATGCTCGCCGAACCCGATCAGCTCGGCTTGCTGGCGCTGACCGAGCTGATCGAGAAGGGCGAACTGCGCGTCCACGTCGAGCAGACGTTTCCGCTGGCGGAGGTCGCCAAGGCGCACGAAGTCGGCGAAGGCGGGCGTGTCACCGGGAAGCTCGTCCTGACCGTCTGAGGGTGGGCGGCGGGGTGTCATGAGGGGTCCCCATAGGACGGTTTTCGTCCCATGGGGACCCCTCATGACACTTACCCGGACCTAACCGCGCGGAAGTGCCTGCGGCAGCACGGTGGTCAGCCCCGTCCAGTCCGAGGTCAGCACCGAAGCGTGGTTCTTCGCCAGCAGCACCGCCCGCGCGTTCGCCTGCTCCACGGAGGGCGCGCGGGAGTCGATGGCCGGCGCGACGTTGTGCGCGTCGGTCATCACCACGTAGTAGTGGTTGTCGTCGTACCAGCCGGGCCCGGTCTGTGTCAGGAACGCGTTCGCGTCGCCGTCGAAGACGACGAACCACGGCCGCAGCCCGGTGTCGGCGTATTTCGTCCGCGGGTCGCCGGGCGCCGCGCCGTGCACAGCCGGGAAGATCTGCGCCTCGCCGACGCGGCCGGAGTCCTTAAGCGACCGCAGATACCGCGCGTACTCGACGTCGGTCTTGAGCGTGTCCGTCGGATTGCCCTCTTCGACCGTGCCGGGGATCACCTCGATGATCACCTTGCCGCGCAGCGCGTCCAGCGACGGCCAGTTGTCCGCTTTGGCCGCCTCGTCGAGCGTCGCGTACCCGCCGAGCAGGTCCGCCGGCCGGAAGACCGCGCTGCCGAGGTGCGCCCGGACGGACGCGTCGAGTTCGTCCGGGCCGAGGCCGCGGTTGTCCGCGAACCCGGTCTTCATCTCCAGTTTGAGCGTCACCGGTTTGCTGTCCGGATGCGCGCCCAGCCAGACGCGGATGTCGTCGAGGCAGTGTTCGAGATTCTTGTTCCGCCCACCGGAGTACAACTGCGACGGCGAACTCGCCGCGACGCAATTGTTGTTGTTCCCCAAAGGGTTCGAGTGACTCACTTTCCACTCGCGAGTGATGATGTTCGGCCAGACGTCGAGTTCGATCAGCGAGGTGCCGGCGTCCAGTGAGCGCGCCAAGTAGTCGTAGGCACCGGTCTCGTAGGTGTTGTGGACGCCGATCGTGGTCACGTGGGAGACCTTGGCGGTGTCGGCGTTCGCGACCGTTCCGGACAGCGAGGCCGCCACGATCACGCCGGCGAGGGATACCGCGGGGAGGAGTTTCATCCGAGCCCTTTCGCACGCGGGAAGTGCAATGGCTCACACACTGTGCCACCGTGATCGGGTGCGGCCGAACCCCTGTTGAACCAAAAGGACCAGTCGGGAAAATGAACTCATGAGCGAGAACCCGAGCCCGCCGTCGGCGCTGACCATCGCAGGCTCCGACTCCGGCGGCGCCGCCGGCCTCCAGGCCGACCTGCGCACGTTCCTCACCTGTGGCGTGCACGGCCTGGTCGCGGTGACCGCCGTGACCGTCCAGAACACCCTCGGCGTGCACGACCGCACCGACATCCCGGCGCATATCGTCGCCGGGCAGATCGAGGCCGTCGCCGCCGACATGGGCGTCAACGCGGCCAAGACCGGCATGCTGGCCTCGGCCGAGATCATCCACGCCGTCGCCGCGGCCTGCGACAAGGCCGAGATCGGCCGCGACGCCAAGGTGCCGTTCGTGGTCGACCCGGTCGCGGCGTCGATGCACGGGCATCCGCTGTTCGACGAAGCCGGGCTGGTGGCGCTGCGCGACGAACTCCTGCCGCGCGCGACCGTCCTCACCCCGAACCTCGACGAGGTCCGCCTGCTGACCGGCATGACGGTGACCACCCGCGAACAGATGCACCAGGCCGCCGTCGTCCTGCACCGGCTCGGCCCGAAGTACGTGCTCGTGAAGAGCGGCCACCTCGTCTCCGACCCGGAATGCGTCGACGTGCTCTTCGACGGCTCCACGTTCGTCGAGCTGCCGGGCGAGCGGTACGCGACGCAGCACACGCACGGCGCCGGGGACACCATGGCGTCGGCGTTGACGGCCGGTCTCGCGAAGGGGATGTCCGTCGTGGAAGCGGCCCGCTACGGCAAGTGGTTCGTCTCACACGCGGTCGAAAACGCCTATCCCATGGGCGCGAAGGTCGGTCCGGTTTCGGCGTTTTGGCGGCTTGCGCCGGAGCATTGAGAACGCGTCCGGTTACGATCTGTGCCGTGTCCGGACGCGAGCGGGTGGCCAGAATCGTCGAGGCCCGCGCATTCCAGAACTTCATCATCGCGGTGATCGTCTTCAACGCCGTCACACTCGGCTTGGAGACCTCGACGAGAATGCTCGCGGAGTACGGGCCGCTGTTGCACACGGTCGACTACATCGCGCTCACGATCTTCGTGCTCGAACTCGCCGCGAAGTTCTACGCCTATCGCGCGAAGTTCTTCCGCGACCCGTGGAACATCTTCGACCTGCTCGTGGTCGGCATCGCGGTGATCCCCACGACCGGCCCGTTCGCGGTGCTGCGGGCGTTGCGGGTCTTGCGGGTGCTGCGGCTGATCTCGGTGGTGCCGTCGATGCGGAAGGTCGTCACCGGCCTGCTCGCGTCGATCCCCGGGATGGCGTCGATCGCCGCGCTCCTCGCGTTGATCATCTTCGTGGCGGGCGTGATGGCGACGAAGCTCTTCGGCGCGATTTCGCCGGAGAACTTCGGGGATCTCGGCACTTCGCTGTTCACGCTGTTCCAGGTGATGACCGGCGAGGCGTGGCCGGACATCGCCAAGGAGATCATGAAGGAAGCACCCATGGCCTGGGTGTTCTTCGTGGTCTACATCCTCGTGTCCAGCTTCGCGGTGCTGAACCTCTTCATCGCCGTCGTGGTCAGCGGGATGGAGGACGAGCTTCGCCAGGACATCCGTGAGGAGGAGGCGAAGCAAGCCGAAACCCAGGCTCAGGCGAACAAGGAGATCCTCGACGAGCTCCGCGCCCTTCGTGCCGAAGTCGCGGAGCTACGTCAGAACGCTTAGCGGTCTTCGTCCGCGATGAGCGCTTCGAGAGCGGGAAGAGCCGCCGCGAGCGCCGCCTGGTGCTCCGGGGTCAGCCTGTCGAGGCGCGTCCCCAGTTCGCGGACGCGCGTCGACCGGACACCGGAAACCAGCCTCTCGCCCTCTTCCGTGGCCTTCGCGAGCCAGGCGCGCCTGTCGATCGGGTCCGATTCACGGCTGACGTAGCCCGCTTCGACCAGTGAAGCGACGATCCTCGACATGGTGGCCGCGGCGACGCCTTCCTTCGCCGCGAGATCACCCAGACGGAGCTGTCCGTAGTTCACGAGCGTCGCGAGCGCGGAGATCGCGCCGTGGCCTGGCCCGGGCACGCCCGCCTGGCGCAGTGACCTCGACAATCGGCCCACCGCCAGGAACAACCTGCCCGAAACGTCCTGGACCGCTGACGTGGTCACCACTGGCTCCTCTGGGTACACGGTGGCGGGTGCGCCGCCGGAGAGTGCCGTCAACCATACGGGCTCTCAGGGCGTACTCGCTGTGAAGGCCGTGAACCGTACAAAAGGGTTATCGAGGCGGGCTCGAAGCGTGCGCCCAGAAGCGCTGCGGGATCCGGCCCGCACCGGCCGCCAGCCGGCCGGCGGTGACGGCGGCGCGCATCGCCGACGCCATCCGCTCCGGGTCCGCTGCCCTGGTCACGGCCGTCGAAAGCAGGACGGCGTCGCAGCCGAGCTCCATCGCCAGCGTCGCGTCGGAAGCCGTGCCGATCCCGGCGTCGAGGATCACCGGGACCCCGGCGCGCGACACGATCAGCTCGATGTTGTGCGGGTTCCGGATGCCGAGACCGGTGCCGATGGGCGCGCCGAGCGGCATCACGGCCGCGCAGCCCGCCTCCTCCAGCCGCAGCGCCAGCACCGGGTCGTCGTTGGTGTAGGCGAGCACGGTGAAACCGTCCGCGGTGAGCTGTTCGGCCGCTTCGAGGGTCTCGAACGGATCCGGCAGCAGCGTGCGGTCGTCCGCGTGGACCTCCAGTTTGACGAGGTCGGTTTCGAGCGCTTCGCGGGCGAGGCGGGCGGTGAGGACGGCTTCCGCGGCCGTCCGGCAGCCGGCGGTGTTGGGCAGCAGCCGGATGCCCAGCCGCCGGAGCAGTTCGAGCACGCCGGAGCCGCCTTCGGCGTCCGCCTTCCGCATCGCGACGGTGGTCAGTTCCGTGCCCGAGGCCACGAGCGCGCGTTCCACCACGGCGAGGTTCGCCGCGCCGCCGGTGCCGATGATCAAGCGCGACGAGAGCTTGTGCTCGCCGATGACGAGGTGGTCTCCGTCCATTTTCAGCCTCCTTGGACCGCGGTGAGGATGTCGACGCTGGCGCCCTTGCGCACCACGGCTTCCGGCCATTCGCCGCGCCGGACGACGACGCCGTCCACCGCGACCGCGACGCCCTTCGTCGCCGTGCCTAGCGCTTCGAGCACGCCCTCGACGGTGGTCCCGTCGGGGAACTCGCGCCACTGGCCGTTGACCTGGATCTCCATCACACCCGCTCCTCGCTGCGCCGCGACGGCGCGGCCGCCGCGACCTCGTCCGGCAACGGCCCGCCGTCCAGCCAGGCGACCGCGGCGTCCGCGGTGACCGGGGCCATCAGGAGACCGTTGCGATGGTGACCCGTTGCGGCGAAGACGCCTTCGCCCAGCTCACCTATGAAGGGCATCGTGTCGACACTCGCCGCGCGAAGCCCGGCGGCGGTCTCGACGAGCTCGTATTCGGTGATGCCCGGAAAGACGCGCTCCGCGCCTTCGAGCAGCTCACGCACGCCTCGGACGGTGACGGTCTCGTCGAAACCGGCCTCGTACTGGGTCGCGCCGAGCACGAGGCCGCCGTCGTCACGCGGGACGAGATAGATCGGGCGGCCTTCGACCATCGCGCGGACGGTCCTCGTCGGCGACGGCAGGCAACCCCGGCGCGGCCGCAGGCGGAGGATCTCGCCCTTCAACGGGCGGACGGCTTCCGCGAGCGCGGGGTGCAGGCGTCCGGTCCAGGCCCCGGCGGCGAGGACGACGTCGCCCAGTCCTTCGAGGTCCGTGACGGTCTCGCGACGGAATTCGACTCCGCGTCTTCCACAGGCGTGTTCGAGCGCGCGCAGCAGTCTTCTGTTGTCCACGGCCAGATCGCCGGGAACCAGGAGTCCACTTCGGACGGATCCGGCGAGGCCGGGTTCGGCACGGCGAGCTTCGCGGCCGGTCAGCTGCTCGACCTCGCGACCGAGTTCGGTGAGATACGCGGCGAGCATTTCGAGGTTGCCCGCGTCGGCGCTGTCCAGCGCGGCGACGAGCGTGCCGTGTGGTGAAAGACCCGGGTCGACGCCCTCTTCGGCCAGGTCACGCGCGAAATCCGGCCAGCGCCGCAGCGACACCTCGCCGAGGGTGAGGACGTCCTCCTCGCCGGGCCAGGCCTCGGTGACCGGCGCGAGCATGCCGCCCGCGAGCCACGACGCGCCGCGACCCGGCTCGGGGTCGTAGACGGTGACGCGATGCCCGCGCGCGGACGCGCGCCAAGCGACCGAGAGGCCGATGACCCCGCCGCCGACAACCGAAAGTTCTCTCATGACGATCACGCTCCCTGCGCCGGCATGACCCGGATCAGGTTCCACGGTCGGAGCGGTTTCGGCTCCCTCTCAGCCCGTCCTCGGGCTCCCGTGCGGACCACCCCACCGTAGCGCGCGGGTACCGTCGCCGCCATGCCCACCCTGTCTGGTCCTCAGATCCGCGCCGCCCTCGCGGACGCCCGCCTGTACCTCTGCACCGACGCCCGGTCCGGTCGCGGCGATCTCGCCGAATTCGCCGACGCGGCGCTGGCCGGCGGGGTCGACATCATCCAGCTGAGGGACAAGACGATCGAGGCGAAACAAGAGATCGCCGCGCTGGAAGTGCTGGCGGAGGCGTGCGAGAAGCACGGCAAACTGCTGGCGGTGAACGACCGCGCGGACGTCGCGCTCGCCGCCGGCGCGCACGTGCTGCACCTGGGGCAGGACGACATCCCGGTCCCGCTGGCGCGTCGTGTGCTCGGGGACGACGTGGTGATCGGCCGGTCCACCCATTCGGCCGAACAGGCCAAGGCGGCCGCCGAGGAACCCGGCGTGGACTACTTCTGCACCGGTCCGTGCTGGCCGACGCCGACGAAGCCGGGGCGGCCCGCTCCCGGGCTCGACCTGGTGCGCTCCACCGCGGCCTTCGGGACGTCGCGGCCGTGGTTCGCGATCGGCGGCATCGACACCGAACGGCTGCCCGAGGTGCTGGACGCGGGGGCGTCGCGGATCGTCGTCGTCCGGGCGATCACCGAGGCCGAGGACCCCGAAGCGGCCGCTCGCACGCTTCGCGGGTCCCTCATCTCGTGAGTGGCGAGAACTGGTGAAGCCGACCACGGGGGCGGTTTCGTGTGACTGGAGGGACGGCACACGTGATCAGACGGACGACACGTGTGTCCAGACGGACGACACTCGGCAGGAGCCCGGCCGCGAGCGTGTCGTCCCTCCAGTCACGCGTGTCGTCCGTCTGATCACACGCGCCGTCCACTCGATCACGCGCCGGTGAAACGTCGCACCAGGTCCTCGTGAGGGATCAGGGCGCGGGGGTGCCGGAGGCCGGGGCCGACGGGGTCGTCGAGGGCGCCTGAGAGGTCGAAGGCGTCGTGGACGGCGTCGTCGGAGGCGCCTGCGTGGTCGTGGGCGCCGTCGGTGTCGTCGTGGGGGTCGGCGTGGTCGACGGCGGCGTCTCGGGCCGGTTGTCCTGGGTCTCCGAACGGGACGTCGCGGGTGGGCTGTCGTGCTTGTCCTTCCGCTCCTGGTCCTGCCCGCCGCCGACGATCTTCCCCAGCGTCGTCCCTGTCCCGCCGCCGAAGGTCTTCCCGGTCGCGCCCTCGAAACCGGTGATCGCGACGAGCGCCACCACGAACGCCACCACGCTGACCCCGGCGATCACCGCCCAGCGCGGTTTGAACTTCCGCCCGGACGGCTCTTCCTCCTCCGCGGGGGTGAGCCGGACGGTCTCCTGCTCCGACGGGTCGAGCACCTTGCGGCGGCCGGGAACGGTCAGCACCATCCCCGCCTTGAGCGCGGCGTCCTTCGTCCGCTGGAGCGAACGCAGGTACAACTCGCCACCGAGCGTGGTGATCACACTCGCCAGCCCGGCGCCCGCCACCGTTCCCGCCACACCGAGCGTGGAACCCAGCAGGGCCGCGGTGATCGCGGCCATCGCGGCCGCCGTCACCTGGACGATCCTGCCCTGCTTCTCCGTCTTTTCGGTCTTTTCGATGGCCTTTTCGGAGGTCTCCTTGGTCATGATCCCGTTCTGCAGCTAGTCGGTCCTCACCCAGTCCTAACGAGTAAGGCGCGCGGGATGCTCCCTTCGTTGTCCACACGTGAGGAGCGCCACCCTGTCTGTCCAAAAAGGACTGTCCATGGTTCACAACTCCTTGACATAATCGGGCGTATGGACCTGGTTTCGATCGAGGAAATCCGCGACGCGGCGAGCCGTGTCAAAGGCGCCGCGGTGCGCACGCCGTTGCTGGAACAGTCTTGGGCGCCGTTGTGGCTCAAACCGGAAAGCCTTCAGCCGATCGGCGCTTTCAAGGTGCGCGGTGCCTACAACGCGATCGCCGCGCTGAACGAAGATCAGCGCGCCCGCGGCGTTTGCGCGTTCTCCAGCGGCAACCACGCGCAAGCGGTCGCCTACGCGGCGAAGCGATTCGGGATTCCCGCGACGATCATCGTCCCGGACGTCGCGCCGCGCGCCAAGGTCGAAGCCACCAAGGCGCTCGGCGCCGAAGTCATCGAAGTCCCGATCGACCGCCAGGAGTCCTCCGCGCTCGCCGTCGCCGAGGAGCGGGCGCTCACCATGATCCCGCCGTTCGACCACCGCGACGTCATCGCCGGACAGGGCACCGTCGGCCTGGAGATCGCCGAGGACCTGCCGGACGCCGGTGTCGTGCTCGTCCCGCTCAGCGGCGGCGGACTGGCCTCGGGCGTCGGCACGGCGATCAAAGCGCTGCTCCCCGGCGCGAAGGTCATCGGCGTCGAGCCCGAACTCGCGGCCGACACCGCCGAGGGGCTGCGCGCGGGCAGGCGCATCGAATGGCCGATGGACCTGCGGGCACGGACCAGCGCGGACGGCCTGCGCGCCCAGCCGTCGGACCTGACCTTCGCCCACCTCCAGGCGGTGCTCGACGACGTCGTCACGGTGTCCGAGGAGGAGATTGGGGAGGCCGTCCGGACGCTGGCGCACCGCGCCCGCCTGATCGCCGAACCGAGCGGGGCCACCGCGACAGCCGCGTACCTGTCCCACCGCGACGCGCTGCCGCCGGGAAAGGTCGTTTCGGTCGTTTCGGGCGGCAATATGGACCCGGCGACGCTGGCCGCCCTCCTGGCTGACCGGGGCTGACCGACCGGCCGCCGGATGTCAGGAAAGGGGCTTTCAGGACATTTTTCGTCCTGAAAGCCCCTTTCCTGACACGCGAGAGGGGGCTAGCCGGGGTGTCCGGCGGGCCGGACGTGCGTCGGCGGCGAGTCGACCCCGCAGTGGAGGCATTCACCCGGATGCGGCGACTCGTCCTCGACCTCGGAGGAAGCAGGCGGGTCGAGGACGCCGTTGTGGATGCCGAGCGCGATCAGCCCGCCCCCGATCGCCAGCGCCGCGCACACCAGCAACGCCGTCCGCCAGCCCGCGGTCAGCGCGACCGGATCGGTGTAGGCGGCGCCGGAGAGTCCGGCGACGGCGGGCAGCACGGCGATCGCGAGCAGGCCGCCGGAGCGGGCGATGGCGTTGTTGACCCCGGAGGCGACGCCGGCGTACCGGTCCGGCGCGGCGGCGAGCACCGTCGCGGTCACCGGCGCGACGACCGTCGCCAGCCCGGCGCCGAACACGACGACGGCGGGCAGCACCGACCCGAGGTACGACGACCCCGGCCCGACCCGCATCAGCAGGAGCATGCCCACGCCGACCAGGATCGGTCCGATGACCAGTTGCGCGCGCGGCCCGATCTTCTGCGCCAGCGCGCCCGACCGGCCGGAGAACAGCAGCATGATGACGGTGATCGGCAGCCCCGCCAGCCCCGCCGCGGTCGGTGAATAGCCCAGCGACACCTGGAGCTGCATCACCATCAGCATCATCACGCCGCCGAGCGCCGCGTAGACGACGAAGGTCAGCGCGTTGGCGAGGCTGAACGTCCGGTCGCGGAACAGTTTCGGCGGCACCAGCGGATCGGCCGAGCGGTGCTGGATCACCAGGAACGCCCCCAGCCCCGCGACGCCGAGCACGATGGCCACCAGGACGACGACGTCGCCGATACCGCGTCCGGGCGCTTCGACGAGCGCGCCGGTGAGCCCGGCGAGGCCGATCGCGCCGACGGCGGCCGCGGTGAAGTCCGGATGCCCGGTCGCCTCTTCGTCGCGCGACTCGGGCACGTAGCGCCGGGCGAGCAGGACGCAGACGGCGGCGAGCGGCAGGTTGATCAGGAACGCCAGCCGCCAGGACCACACCTGCACCAGGACGCCGCCGAGCAGCGGGCCGATCGCGGCCGCGATCCCGCCGAGGCCGGACCAGGCGCCGATCGCGCGGGCCCGGTCGTCGTGGGTGAAGGACGCCTGGAGGATCGCGAGCGAACCGGGCGTGAGCAAAGCTCCCCCGATCCCTTGGAGGATCCGGGTCGCGACGAGCATCTCGGTCGTGGTCGCGGCGGCGCACAGCCCGGACGCGATCCCGAACCAGACGACGCCGAGGACGAACATCCGGCGGCGGCCGTAGCGGTCGCCGAGCGAACCGGCGACGAGGATCAGCGCGGCGAGCGCGAGCAGGTAGCCGTCGAGGATCCATTGAAGGCCCGCGACGGACGCCCCGAGTTCTTCGCCGATCCTCGGCAACGCGACGTTGACGATCGTCCCGTCGAGCATCGCCATGCCCGAGCCCACGATGGTCGTCGCGAGCACCCCGCGCGCCACCGGCGTCCCCCAGCGGATTCCCGCCCCGTCAGTCATAAGTCGACTGAAGCACGCCGCCCCGCCCCAAGCCACCCGCAAAGAAAACGATTTACCTGACACGTCAGATAAAAGACGAAAACGTTTTGCAGGGCGGCCTACAAGATCACGCGAGTCCGCTACGACCCGGCGCCCTGCGAAACGTTTCCGTCAGCGCGCCTCAGGCAACAGCGTGGTGACGAATTTGTAACGGTCGCCACGGTAGATCGCCCTCGCGAACTCGACCGGTTTTCCGTCGGTGGCGAAAGAATGCCTCGAAAGGAGCAACATCGGCATTCCGACGTCGGCGCCGAGCATCTCGGCCTCGTGCGGTCCGGCGAGCGCGGTCTCGATCGTTTCCTCGGCCCTTTCGAGCTCGACGCCGTAGTGCTCCCTCAGCACGGCGTACAGCGAACCACCTGCGGAAACGTGTTTGCGCAAACCGCGGAAGCGGCCGAGCGGGAGATGCGTGGTCTCCAGCGCCATCGGCTGCGAATCGGCCAGCCGGAGACGGCGAAGGCGAAGGATCTTCGCGCCGACGCGGATTCCGAGGAGTTTCGCCAGATCGGCTTCGACCGGGAGTTCGTCGATCTCCAGCAGCTTGGACGACGGCTTGAGACCCTGCTTGCGCATGTCCTCGGTGTAGGACGACAACTGGAGGCGCTGCGCGAGTTTCGGCTCGGCGGCGAAGGTGCCCTTGCCCTGCACGCGGTGGAGCCTGCCCTCGGCGGTGAGATCGGCGAGCGCCTGGCGGACCGTGGTGCGCGAAACGGTGAATTCTCCCGCGAGTGCCCGTTCCGTCGGAATCGGCGACCCTGGCGGCAACGCGTCGAGCAGATCGAGCAGATGCTGTTTCAGCGCCCAGTACTTGGGTTCGCGCTGTCCGCGCATCCCAGCCGTAGCGCCCGCCTCACTCGCGGTGGTTGTCTCCAACATGACCGACTCCCTAAGCCTTCCCACTCAAACGCGCACCGTCCCCGCTAGGAAACGTACCCTTCACCACAAACGTCCATTCGGGCTAGCATTGGTCTAGACCTACTCGGGGGACGAAGTACGTCCCGGTGGAAGGGAACGAGATGACCGAACAGCGCCCCGGCGAGCACATGGCCGCGGAGATCTCCCAGCAACCCGCCATTCTGGCAGGAATCGTGGAGCGACAGGCCGAAATCGCCGAGGTGGCCGAAGCCATCTCCAAGCGCCCGCCCAGGTTCGCACTGCTCGCCGCCCGCGGCTCCAGCGACCACGCCGCCCTGTATGCGAAGTACCTGATCGAAGTACTCCTCGGTCTCCCCTGCGGTCTCGTCTCGCCCTCCACCGCGACTTTGTACGGCGCCCGTCCCGATCTGCGGGACGTTCTCTTCATCACAGTAAGCCAAAGCGGTGGTTCCCCGGATCTCATCGAGGTCACCGAAACCGCGCGTCGCCAGGGAGCGCTGACCGTCTCGGTCACCAACACCCCGGAGTCGCCGCTGCGCGCCGCCGCCGAACTCGGCGTCGACATCGGCGCGGGGCTGGAAAAGGCGGTGGCCGCCACGAAGACGTACTCGGCCACCTTGCTCTCCCTTTACCTGCTGATCGACGCGGTCCGCGGCGGCAAGGGCGAGGACGCGGAGAAGCTGGGCGAGCTCGCCCAGCAGACCCTCGACGGCGCGGACGAAGGCGTCCAGCGCGCGGTGGACCGCTACCGGTTCGTCGACCGGGTGCTCACCACCGGCCGCGGCTACTCCTACGCCTCGGCGCTGGAAGGTTCTTTGAAGCTGGCCGAAACCAGCTACCTCGCGGCCCGCGCGTACAGCGGCGCGGACCTGTTGCACGGCCCGGTCGCCGCCGTCGACGGCGAGACAGCGGTGCTCGCGGTGACGAGCCAGGGACACGGCGTCGGCGCGATGCAGGAGGTCCTCGAAGCGGTGGGCAAGCGTGGCGCGGACGTGCTCGCGGTCGGTTCGGCTTCGGCCGACGTCCCCGCGGCGCTGCGGATCGGTGTCGCGCCTTCCGCCGAGGAGGTCGCCCCGATCCTGGAGATCCTGCCCATCCAGCGGATCGCGCTCGGCCTTTCGCTGGCGCGCGGCGGTGACCCGGACAGCCCCCGCGGGCTGCTCAAGGTGACCAAGACCCGGTGACGCACGTCATCGGTGTGGACGCCGGAGGAACGTCGACGCGAGCGATCGCCGTCGACGCCTCCGGCGTCGTGCTCGGCGCCGGGCGCGCGGGCGGGGCGAACCCCAACTCCCATCCTCCGGCGGAAGCCGCGGCGCGGATCGCGAGCGCGATCACCGCAGCGCTGGGCGGGCTGGACCCGGCCGCGACGGCGGCGTGCGTCGTCGGCATGGCGGGGGTCAGCAAGCTGAGCGATCCGGCGATCGCGGAGATCTTCGAAACCACTTGGAAGAACGTGGGAATCAGTCCTGTGCGGACGGTCCCCGACTCCGAGGTCGCCTACGCGTCGGCCACGTCCGCGCCGGACGGTTCGGTCCTCGTGGCAGGCACCGGATCGATCGCCGGGCGGGTCCGCGGCAGGCGCGTGGTTTCCACCGCCGGCGGCTACGGCTGGTTGCTGGGTGACGAAGGTTCGGCGTACTGGCTCGGCCGCGAAGCCGTTCGCTCCACATTGGATGTTCTGGGCCTCGGCGGCGAACCCGGTCCGCTCGCGCGCGCCGTGCTCGCCGAAGTGCTCGGTCCGTCCGCAGTGGACTCAGTGGACTCGGGCGACCGATCGGGGCTGTGGCGCGCGCTCATCACGAGCGCCAACTCCGAGGCGCCGATCCGGCTCGCCAGGTTCGCGCCGTTCGTCAGCCGGGCCGACCGCGAAGGCGACCCGGTGGCGGACGAGATCACCACCCGCGCGGCGGCCCATCTGGTGACCAGCGTCATGGCCGCGCGGGATCCCGGCGAGACCACGCCGATCGTCCTGGTGGGAAGCGTGCTGTCGCCGGAAGGGCCGGTCGGGGCGAAGGTCCGCGCCGAGCTGACCGGCCTCGAAGCCCTGACCAGCACGGACGGCGTACTGGGAGCCGCGTGGCTCGCCGCCGTCGACGCCTACGAAGAAGGGGCTCCACGACCGGTGTCCGCAGCGGAAAACACCAAAAACGCGCCCTAAAAGACCAAACCATCGACTCCGGGGGCGAACTCCGGGTACCGTAGGACCCGGCCCCCGGACCCTCCCCCCTCGCCGGGGGCCGCCTTATGTCCTGGGCAGCCCGCCGGGCGCGGGATCAGAGGGATCCTCGTACTCCTCCACGACCCGCAGACCGGGATGTTCCGGCGGCAGGGTCCGGTACAGCACCCAGCCGCTGACGGCGACGGTCACCGCGACCAGCGGCCAGGAGAGCACGGTCCGCGCGATGCCGAGCGCGACCACCTGACCGCTCCACCACAGCGAGCCGTAGACGACGACGCGCAACGTGTACTGGAGGAAGACCCACACCCAGCTCGCCCGCGAATACGCGCGCAGCAGCGCGGGATCGCGGCGCCAGCGGGTCTTCTGCCCGATGACGAGCCCGACGACGACGCCGAGCAACGGCCACCGGACCACGATGCTGGCCGCCCACAGCAGCGCGCTGGCCACATTGGACAGCAGCTGGATGAGGAAGAAGTCTTCGGCGCGGCCGGTGTGCAGGGCGATCAGCGCGGCGGCGATCACCGCGGCGAGGCTCACCACGACCGCGCGGGCCTTGTCGCCGCGCGCGACCCGGAACCCGCCGAGCAGCACCGCCACCCCGATGGCCACGCCGGCCCCCCAGGCGATCGACTGGCCCGCGATCAGCCAGCCGAGGACGAAGGCCGCGGGCGGGATACTCGCGTCGATGGCGCCACGCCGCCCGCCGAGGATCTGGGCGAGCGACTCGCGCGGGGCTCGTGAGGTCACCCTCACAGCCTGCCGGATCCATGACCTCCGACACCCGGGCGGGGAGACGTTCGCCACATACCGTGTCCGTTTCACGCCTACTTGAGGTGAATCTCAGCAGCCCAGGAGTGTACATCCCAGTAATGGAGATGCATGGACGTCCGACAAAATAAGAGACTGTGTCAACGGGCTGAACCACGTGTTTCGGCCAGGTGGGATTGCAGGGGCGCTCTCAGCTGTTAGTTGTGGTGTACAAGTACCAACCGGGGGCACACGGACGGAAGGGGACCCAACGTGTACGGATTCGACAGCTACGTGGCGATCGGTGACAGCTTCACCGAAGGACTCAACGATGATCTGCCGGACGGCACTTTTCGGGGCTGGGCGGACAGGCTGGCGGAGATCCTCGCCGAAGGCAGGCACGATTTCCAGTACGCGAACCTCGCCCTCCGCGGAAAGATGCTCGACGAGATCCTCGAAGAGCAGTTGCCGATCGCGCTCGCGGTGAAGCCCGACCTGGTCACGCTGTGCGCGGGCGGGAACGACATCATCGTGCCCGGCGCGGACGTGGACGCCGTCGCCGCGCGGCTGGAGGCGGGGGTCGCCAAGCTGCGCGAGGCCGGGATCCCGGTGCTGATCTTCAACGGCCCGGACACCAAGTACCTGTCCGTGATGCACGTCCTGCGGGGGAAGGTCGGCATCTACAACGCGCATCTGTGGGCGATCGCCGACCGGCACGGCGCCAAGATGGTCGACATGTGGGCGATGGCCCCGTTGCACGACCGCCGCGCCTGGAGCGACGACAGGCTGCACTTCACCCCCGAGGCCCACCGGCGGATCGCGCTGCGCGCGGCCGAGGTCCTCGGCGTCCCGGTCGCCGACGACTGGCGTGAGCCGTGGCCGGCGTCCGAGCAGCCGAGTACCTGGATCACTTCCCGCCGCTCCGACCTCGAGTGGACGAAGGCGCACCTGCTGCCGTGGATCCGGCGTCAGCTCAGGGGCGAGTCGATGGGCGACGGCCTGTCCCCGAAGCGCCCCGAACTCGCGCCGCTGCTCCCGCTGGAGCAGATCGAGTCGGCGAGCGTCACGCTCCCGGCCAAGGACCTGCGGGAGATCCACCACCACGCGAGCTGAAGGGGCCTTTCCCCTCATCTGGCGCCACGAAGGGGCCCTTCACCGCACCGCCTGCGGGAAGGGCCCCTTCGGCATCTCTGAAGTCGTCGCGCCGGCCCCACCACGTGTCGCGAAAGTCGCTTTCGCGACACCTGAAGTCCTGCCTTGAGGGTCAGGGTCCCGGCAAAGTCGCGTAAGCGGTCGTGTGTGGAGGATTCGGGACGTTCAACGTCCTGAATCCTCCACGCTCGGCCTCGTCTCGGTGCCGAGTGGAGCTTGTGCCGGACGGCGGTGTGGTCGACGGGGGAAGAATCCGGCCGTTGAACGTCCCGGATCCTCCGTTGATCAAGGCCCGAGATCGTGCGACCGCACGACATGCGGGGAAGGGTCCCTTCGGCCCCCTAGGCATCACCCGAACGGGTCATGTCCCGTTCGTCCGATGCACCCAAGCCTGGCCCGGCTTACAGTCCCTTCATGCCCGGTACACGCTGGAGCCGCTTGCTGCCTACAGCGCTGCTGGTCACGCTCGCCTTGACGGCGATCTCCGTCTGGTCGACCTCGGACGACATCGAGGCCGGGCTGACAGCGCGCGCGAAGAACGCCCTCGCCGACGTCGGTGTCTCCGGCGGCGAGGTGACCTTCTCCGGCCGCGACGCGAACCTCACCGGCTTCCCGCCGGACAAGGCCGCGCAGGCGATGGACGCCATCCAGCGGATCGACGGGGTCCGCACGGTCGAGATCTCCGGTGACACCGCCCCGCCCGCCGGTCCGGTGACGACCAGCGGCGAGCCGTCGAGCCCGCCGCCCGCTCCGCCGAGCCCGCCACCCAGCTCGACCGCTCCGGCCAAGCCGACGGACAAGGCCGGCTTCCAGGCCGAGATCGACCGTCTGCTGGCCGCGACGCCGATCACGTTCGAACCGGACACCACCGATCTCACCGCGGACGGTGAGCGCGGCGCGCTGGAGATCGCGAAGCTGCTCACGGACGCGCCGCGCGAACTGCGGTTCCGGATCACCGGGACGGTGGCGACCGGTTCGGACAGGAAGCTCTCGCTGAACCGGGCGCTGACGGTGGAACGGCTGCTGGAGCGCAACGGGGTCAAACGCGACCAGGCGTACTCCACCCAACGCAGGACCTCCGACGGCGCGAGCGGCGAGGGCCGCCGTGTCGACATCACGGCAGAACAGAGGTGATGGCTGAATGCTCTGGCTCTTCGGGCAGATCTGGCTCTGGCTGCTCATCTCCTTCGCCCTCGGCTGCGGGGTCACGTGGCTGATGACGCGCGGCGAACGACGTGAGCGCACCGCGCCCGAGCCGTCGGCCCGCGTGCCGGAACGCGCCGCCGTGCACGCCGAGCCCGAACCAGAGCCGGTGCCCGAACTGCTCTCCTCCGAACAGACGCAGTTCATCCCGCCCGCGCGGATCCAGGACGACGACGAGCCGTACGACCAGGAGGCGGAAGGCCATCGCGAGGGCCAGCTGACCCCGGAACCGGTGCGGGCCTACCGCCCGGAGCAGCCCGAACCCGCCGCCCGCAACGGCGAGGGCGGGCACGAACCCGAGCCGGTGTGGCCGAGCGACGAGGACTGGCCGCCCGCCGGGCACCGGCCGGGGCAGAGCGGCTGACACTCGCCTGGTAAATTCGGCTACGCACTGTGAGCGTGACGCCGGGTACGTTTCTTCGTTCGGGAGCTCCGGCACACGAAGGAGGCTCCGATTTGGCGCTCCCCTATTGGACGCCGCACAACCTGCTGCCTCCGGGCCGCCACCCCGCCGACCTGGCCGACGTCTACGAGCGGCTGGTCTTCGACGCGCCGCATCAGAACGACCGGGAAATCCTGTTCAGCGCGCTGAACAGCTACCTGGGGGTCGCCCGGCGGATCATGCCGACCGGCCGCGCGTGGATCGGCGGCGGCCTGACCGCCAGGACCCCGCACGCGCCGCTCGGGCTCGACGTGGTGCTGATCCCGGACGAATGGGGCGCGCTCAAACGGCTAGACGACGCGGGCCGCTCGGCGCTGTACGGGCTGTTGACCCTGCGCGGGGTCATCGTCGGCCAGCCCGCCATGTACCTGGACCAGGTCCAGCCCGTCGGCGGCATGCTCGACGGCTTCCTCTGCCGCCCCGGCGACGAGGAGATCTGGGAAGAAGTGTGGGCTGCCGGTGGCAGGGGGATTCCGGAAGTGATCTGGTGAGGAACGAATTCCGGCGCATCGCCGACGAGATCCCCGGCGGTACCTGGCTCGACGACCTCGCCCGCGCTTCGGCGATGGCCGCGTACGCGAAGTTCGAACGGACGTCGCGCTCGCCGCTGCTTCGCGTGTCCGTGATCGGTGAGTCGCATCTCGACGCGTACACCTTCTCGGACATCAGCCGCGCGTTGCAGGACGCGACGGCCAAGATCGGGCACATCATCCGGAACCCGTCGGGCGAGGTGACCTTCGTCCAGCCCGCGGACCGGGAGAAGGCCCCGCTGATCCAGCGCGGCCAGGCGGGCAACGCGATCTTCTTCGGCTTCCCCGAACCGGCGCTCGACGACGCGCTCATCCACGACGGGATCGAGTCGCTGTCCGAACGCGCGGTCAAGGAACTGTGCGACTTCCTGCCGGCCAACGGCTCCGACGACGGCGCGCTGGACGCGGTGCTGTTGCAGCGCGACACCGTCCGCAACGCGGTCAGCGACATCGTCAACGCGGTCAGCAAGCACGCCGGGATCGGCATGGCGCTGACCCCGACCGCCGGCGACGAGCTGACCCGCAGCATGACCACCGAGCAGGCGCGGATCCTGTCCGGGAGCCTGCGCGAGTCACGCGAGGCCGTCGGTTATGAGACGGTCAGCGGCAGGCTGGACGGCGTCCGTACCCGGCGCCGGATCTTCTATCTCGAACGCGAGTCGGGCGGCACGATCCAGGGCGCTGTCGCACCGGATCTGCTCGACGAGATCAAGGAGAACCTCGACCGGCCGGTGACCGCCCGGCTGCGGGTCGTGCGGACGACGACCATCGACGGTCGCCGCGGCCGCCCGGTGCACGAACTGCTGGAGATCACCCCGGAAGTCAGCCTGTTCGATCAGTGATCGGGTTTCCGATATTTGGTGATACCACATTTCTCGTCAAAAAATATCGATGACCGCTTGATCATCGTGGAATGATGACTTTTTCCGGCAGGTAACAATTTCGGCCATTGCCCCGAACGATGGGTTAACGTCTTCGGACGGAAGCCTCCGAAAGGGCACGTATGCCGACCGATCCACCACTCCCGCACCCGCCGGCGACCCGCTACGGCCCGGGGTTCGCCACCCACGGAACTCGTCATCGGAAGCCCAAGAACGGCCTGGTCATCGCCGGTTTCCTGGTCGGACTGGCGGCCCTCGGGGTCGCCTTCGTCCCGGTCGCCGGGGTGGCAGCCTGGCCGCTCGCCGTGACCGGAGTGATTCTTTCCGTGATCGGTTTGACCAAAATCAAGAAGGGCGAAGCAGACAAGAAGGGAATGGGGATCGCGGGACTCGCGCTTTCCGTTGCCGGTTTGCTGGCCGCGGGCGGGTTACTGGTCTACACCAACTTCTTTGCTACCGGCCGGTCGGGACTGCACATCCCGGCGGTCGCGGGGGACAAGCACACCGTCGAGTTCGTCGTCAGCGCGTCCGGCGGCGCGACCGTCCGGTTCGGTTCGCTCAACGACCAGCGCAGCGAAACGACCCCGGCGAGCACCGACGACTGGCGCGGCACGGCGTCGTTCAACTCGGGCGACTATCTGCTCACCGTCACCGCGGACACCCGGAACGCGTCGGTCAGCAACCAGATCTCCTGCACGATCCTGGTCAACGGCCAGAAGGTGGCGGAGAACAAGGGGCAGACCATCGCCTTGTGCACCGCGAGCACCGGCTGACCCCTCAACGCGTTTCGTCCTCTGAATGCGGTAGTTGCGCAGGCAAGTACCGCATTCAGAGGACGAAAGGCGGCCAGCCGCCTGGCGGCCGGCCGGTATCGCCCCCACCTCCACCGGCCGGACCGCCACGAGCCGCTCCTGGCGGCCCTTCAGACGGCCCCGAAAGGGCCGCCCGAGCGCCGATCCCTACCGCATGCCCCTCCCCTAGGGCTCGATCGACACTGAACGGGACCCTACGCGCGTGAACCGCGAGGCCACTAAGAATCCGCTAAGGATCACTCACGGACCTTCGCCGAGGTCCGTCAGTTCCGCACGGACCAGCGCGGCGAGCTTCGGATTGGCGTCCGCCAGGATTTTCAACGCGAGCGCGAACTGCTCGCGGGCACCGTCCACATCCGACCCGGCCCGCAGGATCCTGCCCAGGGTCAGCCGCAGTACGCCTTCCTGGAGGACGAAGCGGCGGCTGATCGTCAGGTCCACGGCCTCCCAGACGTACCGTTCGGCGGCGGCGAGTTCGCCGATCCGCATGCTCAGTTCGGCCAGGTTGTTCAGCGAGACGACGACGTAGCTTTCGTCGCCGAGGGTCCGGTCGATCTCCAGGGAGGCGACCTGGTGCCCGATCGCCTCGATGAACCGTCCGGACCGTTTTTCGGCCTCCGCGCAGTTGTTGAGCGCCTGCCCGCAGAGTTCGAGATCGCCGGTCAGCTCCGTCTCTTCGATCGCCTGCCGCAGCGTCCTGATGGCGTCGTCGTACCGCTCCAGCAGGGTCAGCGCGGAGCCGAGGTGGATGTTCGCCGAGACCATCAGCCGGTTGTCGCCGATCGCGCTCGCGAGTTCGAGCGCGCGTTCGGCGTCGGCCAGACAGCCTTGCGGGAGTTCGAAGGTGAGCGCGATGGCGCAGCGGGAGATCAGCATCCAGCAGCGGCCGAGGACGTCGCCGGACCGCTCGGCGGCCTCCAGTCCGATCTCGACCAGCCGTGTCCAGTCGTCGAGCAGCGGGTACACCGCGCGATAGGTGTGCGCGACCCGGGCCAGCCGCCAGACGTCCCCGTGACGCCCGTCGGCACGGGCCGCTTCGAGGACCTCCAGGAGGTTCTCCCATTCCGCGGCGAACCAGTCCTGCGCTTCGGCGAAGGAGCCCATCGGCGGCGTCTGGGCGTCGGTCAGCACGCCGGTGAAGTCGAGGGGGTCGACGATCCGCAGCATCTTCCGCCGGGCCCGGTCGGCGACGGACTGGTAGTACCGCACGGATCGGGTCAGCACGTCCCGCCGGTCGGTCTCGTCGAGTTCGTTCTCCGCCAGCTCGCGCAGGAACAGGCGGACGAGGTCGTGCGGGACGAAGGAGTCGCGGCCGGTTTCGGCGAGCAGGTTGTGCGCGGCGAGGACCCGCAGATGCCGTCGCGCCTCGGCGACCGTGATCCCGCCGATCGCGGCCGTCAGATGCGAACCGGCCGAAACGCACTGCACGACGCCGAGCCGCAGGAACGTGTCCGCGACCTCGGGCGGCAGGCCGCGGAACGAGACGTCGAACGCCGCGCGGACCCCGTCGTCCGGGCCCTCGACGTCGAGCGCGGCCAGCCTGGTGCGCTCGTTGCCGAGTTCTTCGACCAGGTCCTGCGCGGACCACTGCGCGCTGGCGGCGAGCCGGGCGCCCGCGATCCGCAGCGCCAGCGGGAGATATCCGCAGAGCCGGGCGAGCGCGTGGTTGAGGTCGAACCCGGCGGGCCCGGCGAGTTCCTCGATCAGCCGGACGGCGTCGCCGGGCGCGAGCGTGCCGAGGACGCGCAGTTTGGCCGCGTTGGACACGGCGAGGCCGTCGAGCCGCGACCGGCTGGTCACCAGCGTCATCGACCGTGAGCCGGGCGGCAGCAGCGGCCGGACCTGTTCGGCGGAGCGGGCGTTGTCGAGGATGACCAGCATCCGGCGGCCGGCGATCATCGAGCGGTAGAGCGCGACGCGTTCGTGGACCTGCTCCGGGACGCCCTCGGCGGGGACGCCGAGCCCGAGCAGGAACTGGGTGAGCAGTTCGGCGGGCTCCAGCGGCGGGTGGTGCGGGTCGAAACCGCGCAGCGAGGCGAAAAGGATGCCGTCGGGGAAGCGGCGGACGGCGCGATGCGCCCACCACACCACCAGGCTGCTCTTGCCGATCCCGGCCGTTCCGGTCACCACGCCGACCGCGGTCTCGCCCGCTTCGGCCCGCTCGGCGAGTCCGTCGAGCCAGGCCAGATCGGCCTCGCGTCCGGCGAGGTTCGGCACGGCGGGCGGCAGCTGCTGGACGGGGTGCGTCTCGGCCTTCGGTTCCGCGAAGACCTTGACCGGCAGGTCGTCGTTCAAAACGCGTTCGTGCAGCCAGCGCAGGTCCGCGCCGGGTTCGACGCCGAGGGTCCGCAGGGTCGCGCGGGACACCGTGCGGTAGAGCTCGAGCGCGTCGCCGCGGCGTCCGGCGTGATACAGCGCGCGCATCAGCTGACCGGCGGTGCGCTCGGCCAGCGGGTTCGCGCGGACCAGCGGGCTGAGCTCGACGATGAGTTCCGCGTGCCTGCCGAGTTCGAGGTCCGCGTCGACCCTGGCGCCGTGGACGGCGAGCCGCAGGTCCTCCAGTTCGGGGGCGCGCACGGAACCGGGCACCCCGGCCAGCGCGGGCCCCTGCCAGAGCGCGAGGGCCTCGGCGAGCAGCTCGGACGCCTTCTCCGGGTCTTCGGTCGAGGACTGTTCCAGCAGCGCGCGGGCGCGGTGGACGTCGATCCTCGCCGGTTCGACGGTGAGCTGGTAGCCGGGCGGCGCGGTGTGGATCCGGGCGCCGCGCGGATGGTCGCCCTGGATGTCGCGGAGTACGCGCCGCAGGTGGGAGACGTTGCCGTGGACGATCGTGCGGGCGGTGGCGGGCGGGTCGTGACCCCACAGCGCGTCGATGATCTCGTCGAGCGCGACGACCTTGTTGACCTTCAGTGCCAGCAGCGCGAGCAGGCCGCGGACGCCGGGACCGCCGACGGGGACGGGCCGTTCGCCGTCGAGGAGCCGCACGGGACCGAGGAGCTGGAAACGGGCAGGGGAACCGTTTTCGCCCATGGCAAGCACCCCTCCTCCGATCTCTCCCCTTACCGGAGTAGCCAACCTACCGCGCGAAGACGCCGCCAACCAGAAAACACGAGGAAAGAGAGACATAGCGGGACACAACCGACCCCGCGAATTGATCCAGGTCTGGAGCCGGGGTGTCCTCGGTGGTCGTACTGGCACTTCTTGCTCACCGAGTCCGTGAAGGCCTCCTTCCCTACCTTCAGGGTGGGGAAGGAGGCCTTCACGGACTTGAGCTGAGGCCAACCGCGGCCCAGATCCGCGCAGGTAACCAAATACCGGTCCGCCCACCCGCTGCACACGAAGGCTGGAGCCGTCGCTTTGGAAGCGCGTCAGCGCGGCGCAATAAAAAGAGCTCCGTGCCATCAGTCCCGATCTGATGGCACGGAGCCGGGGGATGTCCGATTTGGGCCGCCTGGGGGCGCGACCCACACCGGACATCGGCGTCCACGTCCGTCCGGGTGGGCTCACCCCGAGCGAAGAACCCGTTCGACCGTCGACAACACCTACGTGAGCGAGCCCACTGGCCCGCTCACGTGGCGACAACGTAACAGGGCGCACACTCGTGGCTACAGGCACCCCTTGATAGCCTTCGCCACCTGCGGTTCGTCTACCGCGACAGCGGGGTCGAGTCGCGGCCGGCGATGAACGCGGGACGGCGTTCGATGGCCGCGAAGGGCTCCCGCAACGCGTTCTCGACGCTGTTGAACACGATGAAGATGTTCGACCGCGGGTACGGCGTGATGTTGTTGGACGAACCGTGCATCACATTCGAATCGAACCAGAGCGCCGAACCGGCCTGTCCGGTGAATTGGTCGATTCCGTATTCGGCGGCGAGTTTGGTGATGTCATCCTCGCCGGGAACACCGACCCGCTGCTCTTTCAGCGAGCTCTTGTAGTTGCTCTGCGGGGTTTCCCCGGCGCATTGGACGAAGGTCCTCTGCGACCCCGGCATCACCATCAGCCCGCCGTTGAACGGGTAGTTGTCGGTGAGCGCGATGGAGCAGCTGACCGCTCGCGGCGCGGGCATGCCGTCTTCGGCGTGCCAGGTTTCGAAGTCCGAGTGCCAGTAGAACCCGGTGCCCTTGAAGCCGGGCATGTAGTTCACGCGGCTCTGGTGGATGTAGACCTCGGAGCCGAGGATCTGCCGGGCCCGGTCGAGGACGCGCGGGTCGCGGACGAGTTCCGCGATCAGCGCGCTGGTCTCGTGGACGTCGAAGATGGAGCGGACCTCACCGGTTTTGGCTTCGGTGATGACACGCTCGTCGTCGCGGTGGTCCCCCGACGACATCCGCACGAGTTCCTGCCAGTACGTCTGGATCTCGCCAGGCGACAACAACTGGTCGACGACGGTGTAACCACGGGTCTCGTGGTTGGCGAGGGTGGCCGCGTCGAGCGGCCCGTCGCCCTCGGTGCCCCAGACGGTGGGGTGTGTCCTGGGCAGGTGTTCGGGCTTACCCGTGATGCGGGTCGGGTAACTGTCGTCGACTCGGGTGTCGGTCAGCGTCAAAGCGGTCGCCTCCTCGAGCGATTCCTACGGTTCGGTTACGAGCGGGTACACGCCGTTCTCGTCGTGGACCTCACGGCCGGTGACGGGCGGGTTGAACACGCAGACGCACTTGATCTCGGTCTTGGGCCGGACCTGGTGCTTGTCGTGGTCGTTGAGCAGGTACAACGTGCCCGGCTTCAGCTGGAAGACCTCGCCGGTCGCGGTGTTCTCGAGCTCTCCCTCACCGGAGGTGATGAAGACCGCTTCGATGTGGTTCGCGTACCAGAAGTCGTTTACCGTCCCGGCGTAGAGCGTGGTCTCGTGCACCGAGAACCCGACGCCTTCCTTGGCGAGCACGATGCGCTTGCTTCGCCAGTTCGGGGTCTTGATGTCGGCGTCGGTATCGGTGACCTCGTCGAGTGTTCTGACAAGCAACGGAAAACTCCTTCTCGTTCTTGGTTGAGGGCGGCCGGTTCGGGTCAGTTGAGGACGGCGGCGACGGCCTCGTCGATGATCGACAGGCCCTTCGTGAGCTCGTCCTCGGTCAGGGTGAGCGGCGGGAGCACCTTCATGACCTCGCCGTCGGGGCCGGAGGTCTCCATCAGCAGTCCGCGCTCGAAAGCGGCGGCGCAGACCTTGCCCGCGAGGTCCCCGTTGGGGAACTCGATGCCGCGGGCAAGGCCGCGGCCCTTCGCGAACAGGTTCGCGTCCGGGTACGCCTCGACGATGCCCTGGAAGGCGGCGGCGATGCGCTCGCCCTTGGCCTTCGTCGACTTCTCCAGTTCGTCGTCGCTCCAGTAGACGCGCAGCGCCTCGGCCGCGGTGACGAACGCCGGGCTGATGCCGCGGAAGGTGCCGTTGTGCTCGCCCGGCTCCCAGACGTCGAGGTCGGGGCGGATCAGCGTCAGCGCCATCGGGATGCCGTAGCCGCCGATGGACTTCGAGAGGCAGACGATGTCGGGCTTGATGCCCGCGTCCTCGAAGCTGAAGAACGGGCCGGTGCGGCCGCAGCCCATCTGGACGTCGTCGAGGATCAGCAGGATGCCGTGCTTCTTGCACAGGTCGTCCAGCGCCTTGAGCCACTCGATGCGCGCGGCGTTGATGCCGCCCTCGCCCTGGACGCCCTCGACGATGACGGCGGCGGGCTCGTTCAGGCCGCTGCCGGAGTCTTCGAGCAGCTTCTCGAAGTAAAGGAAGTCCGGAATGGAGCCGTCGAAGTAGTTGTCGTACGGCATCGGCGTGGCGTGCACCAGCGGGACACCGGCGCCGCCGCGCTTCATCGAGTTGCCGGTCACCGAAAGGGCGCCCAGCGTCATGCCGTGGAAGGCGTTGGTGAAGTTGATGACCGATTCCTTGCCGGTCACCTTGCGCGCGAGCTTCAGCGCGGCCTCGACCGCGTTCGCGCCACCGGGGCCGGGGAAGACGACCTTGTAGTCGAGGTCGCGCGGCTGGAGGATCTTCTCCTTGAACGTCTGGAGGAAGTCTCGCTTGGCCACGGTGAACATGTCGAGCGCGTGCGTGACGCCGTCACGGGCGATGTAGTCGATCAGCGCCCGCTTGAGCGCCGGGTTGTTGTGCCCGTAGTTGAGCGCGCCGGCGCCGGCGAAGAAGTCGAGATAGGCCTTGCCGTCTTCGTCGTACAGGTAGCTCCCCTGAGCCCTGTCGAACACCACGGGCCAGCCGCGGCTGTAACTGCGTACTTCGGATTCGAGTTCCTCGAAAATACTCATCACGTTTTCTTTCTCCCTGGGATCCCCGGTTTACGTCCTAGTTGTTGCCGAGCGGACCGATTCGGTACAGGTCCTCCTGCTCATGCGTTCCTTCCTCGGCCGGGAAATCCGTCGCGGAGAACAGATCCTGGCGTTCCAAGGTGGCGTCCCAGCGCTTGGCGAACGAGGCGAACAACCGGATCGAAGCCTCGTTGTCCGGGGTGATCGTCGTTTCCAGGTACCGCACACCTTGTGCGGCGAGCCTGCTGAACAGGTCGTCGAGCAGTGCCCCGGCCAGGCCTTTTCCGCGCTGGGACGCGTCGACCGCGACCTGCCAGACGAAGCCGGTGTCCTGCTTCCGATACCCGATCACGAAACCGACCGGCTCGCCGTCGACTTTCGCGACGACCGAGGTGTCTGCGAAATCGTGGCACCACAGCAAATAGGCGTAAGGCGTGTTGAGATCGAGCTTCTTCGAATCGCGGGCGATTCTCCAGAGCGCGGCACCGTCTGCCTTGGTCGGATTTTCGATCAAGTGCTTTCCGGACATGTCCAAGAAACGTACCGGAGGATTCGGGCGCGGTCAGATCAGCGCGGCGGCGGCAACGCGGCTACCTGCAACAACCCGGAAACACACGTGACAAAGGTAACGGTAACGTTTGAAGCGCAGCACTTGTGGGTAAGGCCGCTTCGTTGCGGTCTCACTGCATGTGACGATACCAACCGTTACCACTTCGTCGCACGGTCAGGACGCGATTCGGCGCGCCGAAACCGCGAGGAGGGGCCTACTTGCGGCGTGCCCGCCTCCGGAAGACGGAACCCAGCGGCGTCCAGATGGCGGGCAGCAGGAGCAGCAGGCAAACGACGAGCCACCAGACCGGCGCCTCGCCGCGCCGCCAGCCCGCGACGACGTCGCCGAGCCAGCCGAACAGCGGCTCGCGGACCGGCGGCAGGAACGCGGCGAACAGCAGACCCGCTCCCACCAGCACGCAGAGCACCGTGAGCACCATCCGCCACGTCTTGCGCAACGTCATCAGGCTGACCGCCAGGAACACGATGGCGCCCGCGGCCACCGGGACGCCGACCCATTGCAGGACGGGACCGCCCTGTCCGCCGATGACGAAACCGGCCAGCACCGTGATCAGCGCGGCGAGCACGTTCCACGGCGCGGGCAGGGTGGCCGCGCCGCGCGTGATCCACCAAGCGCTGCGCCCCGCCGCCTGGGCGAAGGTCGCGGCGGGCTGGACCGTTTTCGGCACCCGCGTCGCCCCCGCCGCCGCGTTGAGCCCGGCGGCACCCGCCTTGACCAGCGTCTTCGTCAGCAGCATCGTGCCGCGTTCGTGTTCGAACCGCTCGCCGGAGACCTGGCAAGCCTGGAACGCGCGCTGGGTCTGCTCGTCGGTTTCCGGCTCGTTCTCGATCAGTTTTCTGAACCGTTCCGACGGTTTCCCGTTCCCTTTGGCCGTTTTCGCGTCGTGTCCGCTGTGGAGGCCGACGCAGGGCAGTTCTTCGCGTGCGATCTCCAGCTGCCGCACCCGCGCGAGCACCATCGCCGTCACCGGCATACTGATCGGGAGGGCGGCTTCGCCTTCGACGTCGGCGAGTTCGCCGTCGAGGCCGAGGAAGGCCAGCTCTTCGGTCAATTGCGCGCACAGCGCGTCCGCTTCCTCCTGCGCCAGCCCGTCTTCCGTACCGGGCCGGCGCCAGCCGATCTTCGTGAAGGTGTCCCGCACCTGTATCCGGAACGCCTCCCGCCCGACGACGTCACGCAGCAGCCGCAGGCGTTTCGGGTCGAGCAGGCATTGGATCAGCCAGCCGGCGCCGTCGACCCGGCCCCACATCCAGTCGTTCGCGCGCCAGGACGCCTTGTAGAACGCGCCGAAGTAGTCGGCCTGCATGCCGGTGAGCTTCGTCCACGAACGACGGCGCTTCATGTCCAGCAGCGTCCGGGAATCCGCACTCACCTGGACGAGATCGACGCGCTGATCGACCGACGGCGGCTGCGCGAGCAGTCCCCGGGTCGCGATGTGCAGGCGCACCAAGCGCGAAGTGACGACCGCGTCACCGGCGCTCTTGTCGTCGGAAGTGAGCCCGGTCCACGCCAGCAGCGTGCTGACCGTGTCGGCGGCCTCGGTATCGGGTTTCTCTTGCGCCAGCGGCAAAAGGATCGGCGTCGCCTGCCGGAGCGCGGCGACCACGAGCGGCCACGCCTCCTTGAGCGTGTCCGACCGGCCGAGTCCGGCCCATTTCCTGGCGAGCCCCTCGATCCAGGCCGCCAGGGTGTCCGCGGACTTCGGCGGTTCCTGTTCGGTGACCCAGCTCGCGATCCGGTAGCCCCGCGCGGCCTTGTGCCGGGCCTCGTGCAGCAGCACCCGGCATTGATTGAGCTGTGTGGCCTGCTCCGGCGACGGATCGAGCCGGAAGCCCGCGTTCACCAGCTGGAGTCCGGTCGCCACCGAATCGTCGAGCGCGGTGGTGCGGAAGGCGATCAGGTCGCCGAGTTCGCAGGTGTCCTTCGGCGGCTCGGTGGGCAGGCCGTCGCGCAGGCCCGCCGCCGCGGCCGCGCGCAGCTGCGCCGCCGTACCGGACGCCCACTGACGTCCCTCCACATCGGACAGCGAGAGCCTGCGGGTCGCCTCTCGGACCAGCGCGGTGGCGTCCTCCTGGACCCGCCTGTCGCGGTAGTCGTTCATCAGGCGCTGGTCGACCAGTGTGCCGGGGCCGCCGCGAACCCCCATCGCGGCAAGGGAAACACGGGTTCCCCTGGTCCGGACGACGGCGTCGTTGTGCCGGGTCAGGTCTTCGAGCTCGGCGCTGATCGTCTGGCTCAGCACGGTGCCGACGACCTTGCTCATCGCGCTGCCGAGCAACGGCGGCCGCTCCGGATCGACCACGACCCGGTCCGCTTCGCGTTCCGCCGTCGGCACCACGTACAGCAGCAATCGCCGGACGTCCGAATGCGACTGCCGTTCGAAGATCTCCCGCAACGCCGGGCGCAACGGTTTGTTCAGCAGCACTCCGCCGTCGGTGAGCCAATGCGACCGCGAGACGTCGGTGTACTTTGTCATGTCCGGATGCAGTGGCCCGGTCTTCTCGCCGATCGGCATCCGGGAAAGCTCGAACGCGCCGGGGAACGACGCGGTGGAGCGGGCCGCGAGCGCGAGCGGCCCCACCACGTCGTCAGTCCATAAAGGACCGTCGAACCGGAAGAGCAGGCGATGTTCGGTGTCCCGCACCAGGTTTCCGAGCGCGTCGTCGAACCTGGTCGTCTCGCCGTCGATCATCGTGCCGGTGAGCAGCACGGTGATGTCGGGACAGTCGGGTTTCACCGTCGCCTTGTCGGTGATCCGGTGCAGCGCGTCCTTCAGGTCCGCCAGCAGCACTTTGTCGCCGTCGAGCAGCGAACGCGGCGCCTTTTCGCCGGGGTCGCGGATCAGGTTGTCGAGCGATCCCGTGCTGATCCACGTGTCGCGAAGCACCTGCGGGCTCGACCGGAACGCCTCCGCCAGCCCGAGGCACGCCGCGTTGATGCCGCCCGCGCTCGTGCCGGTGAGCACGTCGAGCGAGACGGTGGCGTTGAGCAGATCGAGCAGGGCGCGATACGGCCCCTCGGCTTCCGGCGTTCTCGACGCCTGAAGCAGATGCGAGGTCTCGGTGGCGACCCCGCCCATCCAGACCGCGAGGCTCGCCCCGCCCACCATGGTCATCGCCAGCCGGATCTCCTGCGGCCACGGGCTCCCCGCGTCGGCCATGTGCGCCCTCCCCAAGGCTTAAGTGCAGGAGCACTGTAGACCGGACGGCCGAACCGGTGTACCGCCGTTGGTGCCGAAATTCGTTCACCCGTAAGGGCAAATCCCCGCGTTTCGTCCTCTGGACGCGGTAGTTGGGCATGCGAACTACCGCGTTTAGAGGACGAAACGCGGGAAGGGGCGGGGCGTTCGCGACACGCCTCCCCTCGGGCGACGCCCACGTGGTGAAGGCCTCCTTCACTACCTTGAGGGTAGGTAAGGAGGCCTTCACGGACCTTGCGACGCGGCCAGGAAGCGAAGCCACGGGCCGAACGCGTTGCGAAAGCCACTTTCGCAACGTTGAAGGTTGCGAAAGCCACTTTCGCAACGTCGCCGACAGGTCCAGCGGACCGAGCGAACTACCGCATTTAGAGGACTAAATGCGCGAGGAGGCAGGGAAGGTCAGGCGGCGAAGTGTTCCAGCAGGAGCACTTGGGCCTCACCGACGGCGAAGCCCAGGACGGCTCCGGTCGCGATCAGGATCCATTCGTCCTGCTGGAAAGCCGGCCGCAGCAGTCCCTCGAATTCGCGCGGCGACAGCTCCTTCATCTTGGTCACCAGCACGTTCCGGATGTCCATCGCGTCGTTGGCGTAGTCCTCGATGTACCGCATGGTCTCCGGCAGCTTGTCCATGATCTTCTCGGCGATGTTCAGCTTCATGTCCTGATACCGCCTGCTGCCGACGGCGAACACCACCAGCGGCTTCCCGACACCGACGCGGCGGCCGAGCTGTTCGTCGAGCTGACGCTGGATGAGCCCGAGCACCCGGTCCGAAAGCGGCCCGTGCAGCACCGCCTCGATCACGTTGTGCGGGGTGATGATCTCCTTCGCGATCAGCGCGCCGTACGCCTCCGCGACCTCACCGCGCCGCTTCAGGAACAGACCTTGCCAGCGCACGCCGAAGTACCGGCGTTCCTCGATCGGGTAGAAGATCATGCGCAGCGCCAGCCAGTCGGTGAACCAGCCGGTGAAAAGACCGAACAGCGGCATGATCAACGGGAATTTGAACAGCACCCAGGCGACCATCTGGATGACGCCGATCAGCCCGCCGAAGACGATGCCGGAGCGGGCGATGAACTTGAACTCCTTGTCGCCCGCCTCCTGGAAGATCCGGTTCAGCAGCCGTTTGTCCTTGACCAGGGCGGTGACCACCATGCCCTTGAGGTCGAACACACTGTCCACATCGGACTTGATGAGCTCCAGCACGGCCGTGACCATCTTCGGCGTCTCGGCCTGGACGCGCTGGATCACCAGCCGCTGCATCCCTACCGGCAGCGATTCCCACAGCCCCGGCTGGTAGTGGGCCGCGACGTCGCGCACGATGTCCTCGACGGCGGCTTGCAGCGGTTTTTCGATCTCCCGCGCGATTCTCTGCGGATCGAGCCGGGCGACGACCTCGGCGGGCTTGATCAGCTGCTCGGTCATCGTGTCGCAGGCGATGCTCGCCATCCGCGCGGCGCGTTTGGGCACGATGCCCTGCCAGCCGAGGAACGGTTTGATGCCGATGAACTCGACCGGCTGGAACATCATCCGGATCGCGACGAGTTTGGTGGTGTAGCCGATCAGGGCGGCGACGATCGGGATGGAGACGTAGATCGGCCAGTGACGGCCGAAATCTTCGAGGATCCCGTCGAGGAACGCACCCATGCCGGGGTCAGCCGGCGCTCGGGTCGCAGGCCTGCCAGAACCGGTCGCCGAGCCGGGAGATGTGCACCGTGCGCTTGACGAACTTGGCCCGCTTGACCGACTTCTCCGCCTCGCGGACCGTCTCGTCGGTCAGCAGGATCTCGTACTGCGTCTCCAGCGCGGGCACCTCTTCGTCCAGCTCCACCAGGCCGAGCCCGATCAGCCGGGTGAGGTAGCCGGGCACCTGGTCGGGCAGCGACACCCCGGCGGCCTTGCCGACGGTGGAGGCGTTGCGCAGCACGAACCGCCCGGCGCCACCGAGGTTGGTCCGCTCGGCGACGTCGACGGCGGGGAACGGCGAGCCGTCGGAGAGCGCGGAAAGAATGCGGGCCTCGTCCGGCGTCAGCTGCCGCAGGATGATCGCGTAGAGGTATTCGCGCGCCCTCTCACGGCCGAAGCCGATCGAGTGGTTGAGCAGTTCGGCCATCGCCGCGCGGAGCGGTTCGAGCTGAGCGCGCGTGTGCACGAGGGTGATGGTCGCTTCGACCGGGCGCGCGCCGTTGGAGTCGGGGCGGTTCATCGCGGACGCGGCGGTGAGCGCGGCGTGATACGGGTCGTCGACCTCGTCGAGGCGGCGGCGCAGCTCCGAAAGCAGCTGCCGCTCGCCCTGCTTGACGATCTGCTCCGCGATTTCGACGCCGGGGAGCTTGCGGGTGAACTCGAAACCCGTGCGGGCGGCCCAGCCCGCGAGCTGTCCCGCGCGTTTGGCGAATGCGGCCAGGTCGTCACCGGCGGGTCGATCGTTGCTCACGGACACTCCCCTCGCGTTCGCGCTGATGCTACCTGCGAGTAGGCCGAACGGCCGAAATTGTGATCGACGCGGGTGTTTGGATGAATACATGAGCTTCACGCGCTGGGGTCCGCCGATCGACGTCCTCCCGCTGTTCGCGCGGGAGGAACAAGCCCTGCTCGACGTCCTCACCGGATTGGACGCGGCACAGTGGTCCGCGCCGACGATGTGCGCGGGCTGGACCGTGCACGATCTCGCCGCCCACATCCTGGGCGACAAACTCGGCAGGCTGTCCCGCGACCGTGACGACTACCGGACGACGGCGCCGCGCGAGGGTGAACGGTTCGGCGACTTCATCGACCGGATCAACGACGAATGGGTGGTCGCGTGCCGACGGCTGTCCCCCGAGGTGCTGTTCGCGATGCTGGTGGACAGCACCTCGCAGATCGCGGAGATGTTCGGCCGCGCCGACCTCGACGCGATCGGCGAGCCGGTGAGCTGGGCCGGTGCCGAACCCGCGCCGGTCTGGCTCGACGTCGCCCGCGAGTACACCGAATTCTGGGTGCACCAGCAGCAGATCCGCGAAGCCGTCGGCGCCCGGATACTCGACGAGCGCGAGTTCCGCGGACCGGTGATCGACACCTTCATGCGGGCACTGCCGCACACTCTGCGTGACATCGAAGCGAGGACAGGGCGGCAGGTCGCCTACACCGTCACCGGCCAGGGCGGTGGGAAGTGGACCGCGCAGCGGACCGCGGAAGGCTGGGTGCTCGACAGTGTCGCGCCGACGTCACGCGCGCCCCTGGCCTCGGTGATGACGGACGCGGACACCTTCTGGCGGCTGTGCACCCGGAACCCGGCGGACCGGGACCGGGTCACCACCAGCGGGGACGAAAACGTTTGCGCCGTCGTGCTCGGGATGACGTCGATCATCACATCGAGTAACGGCTGACCTTCTCCGGGTGGATGAGGAGCCGGACGAGCTCCAGGGTTTGGATGCCGGCGAGTTCGCCCGCGTGGGCCGGGTCTTCGAGGTCCCAGTAACGCTCGGCGAGCCGGGCGGCCAGCTCGTACGCCCCGTCGGGCTCCACCGTGACTCGACCGGCGACCGAAATCCAGCGTTCGCGTTCACCGACCGGCGCGGCCACGATGATCGACGCGCGGGGATCGCCGCTCACCTTCCGGACCTTGGGCGAGTCCTCGGGCGTGAACAGCTGGATGGTGCCGTCGTCGGCGGCTTCGAACCACACCGGCCGGACCGGACCGTCGGCCACGGTCAGGAACCCGTGCAGGGGACGGCGGAGGAATTCGAGGTCTTCGGCGGTCAGCATGAGCACGATTCAACCCGGCGGGCTTGGACGTGCCCATAGGTGAAAAGCCGGATCACCTGTGTATTCGTCTAGCCTCGTAGCTGTGGACGTCTTCAGTGACCTGATCCGCGGGGTGCGGTCCCACGGCTCGTTGTTCGGCAGTTCGACCCTGTCCCCGCCCTGGTCACTGCGTTTCGTGGACGGCGCGCCGCTGACCCTGTGCGCCGTGCTCACCGGGGCGGGCTGGATCGTGCCGGAGGACGGCCCGCCCGAGCCGCTTCGCGCGGGCGAGACGATCATCGTGCGCGGCCCGGCGACGTTCGCCTTCGTCGACGAGGTCGGCACGACGGCCGAGCCGATCGCGTGCGGCGAGCACTGCGCGACCCCCGAACAGGGCGGGACCAAGCACCGCCTCGGCTGGGTCGACGACCCCGGCGGCGAGACGACCTTGATCGTCGGCGCGTATCCGGTGCGCGGCGAGATCGGCCGCCCGCTGCTGGACGCGCTGCCCGTCGTGCTGCGGGTGGACGCCGGGGGCGCGGGCGATCCCGTGCTGGACCACCTCGCCGCCGAGGTCGCCATCGACGCGCCGGGTCAGCAAGTCGTCCTCGACCGGCTGCTGGACTGGATGCTGGTCTGCTCCCTGCGCGAATGGTTCGACCGGCCCGGCGGTGAGCCCCCGGCGTGGTGGGCGGCTCAGCGGGATCCGGTGGTCGGCGACGCGCTGCGCCTGCTGCACGCCGAACCGGCGGCGCCGTGGACGGTCGGCTCGCTGGCCGGGCGGACCGGGGTGTCCCGGTCGACGCTGGCCAAGCGGTTCGCCGATCTGGTCGGGGAACCGCCGCTGACCTACCTCACCCGCTGGCGTATGACCCTCGCGGCGGATCTCCTGGCGGGCGAGGAGTCCACGACGATCTCGGACATCGCCCGCACCGTCGGCTACTCCGACGCCTTCGGGTTCAGCGCGGCGTTCAAACGCGTGCGGGGCGTCAACCCCAGCGAGTTCCGGACCGGCGTCGCTCAGCGCAGCTGATGCCGGGACTTCTTGGCCTGCTTGCGCAATTGCAGGATCCGGGCACCGCCGACGAGCGCGACCAGCGCGCCACCGGCGATCACGGAGAACAGCATCGCGACGGCCAGCGGCATGCTGCCGGACATGCCCAGGAAGTGGACGGTCGCCGTGTCCTGGTTCTGGAGGATGAACACGAGCAGGAACACCAGCACGATCAGCGCCACGATGACGGCGATCCACGTGCCGCTCACCCGGGTGCGTTTCAGCTTCGGGCCTGCCTCGAATTTCCCGCTGTGGCGCGCGCCGGCGGCTTCGGGCGGCTTGACGGGCTCGACCGGAACCTCGGCGGCGCCCTCCTGCGGCTGCGTCATGCAGGACAGTGTCCGCCGAAGTCCGCGCGATCGCGCTCTCAAGCGTCCGAACGGGTGACCTCGTCCGCCACGCGCAGCACGCGCAAGGTGTTCTCACCGGCCAGCTTCGCGCACTCTTCCTCGCTCCAGCCACGTTCCAACAGCGCGGCGAACAGCACCGGATACTTCGAAACGTCTTCGAGGCCTTCGGGCAGCGTCGCGACTCCGTCGTAGTCCCCGCCGAGGCCGATGTGGTCGACACCGGCCACTTCACGCGCGTGTTCGATGTGCGCGACGACGTCGTCGATGGTGGCCTTCGGCTTCTCGGGCCCGCCTCGCTCGGCGGTGAACTTCGTGCGCTGGTCGATGTTCCGGTAGTCCTTGCCCGCGGCTTCCATGTCCTGACGCAGCTGGTCGTCCCACTCGGAGACCTTCGGCGAGATGAAGCCCGGCACGAACGTCACCATCGCGACGCCGTCCTTGGCCGCCAGGGTTTCGAGGACGTCGTCGGGGATGTTGCGGGCGTGGTCGTTGACCGCGACGCACGAGGAGTGGCTGAAGATCACCGGCGCGGAGCTGACCTCCAGCGCGTCGCGCATGGTGCTCGGAGCGACGTGCGAAAGGTCGACCAGCATGCCGATCTTGTTCATCTCGCGGACGACGTCACGGCCGAAGTCGGTGAGCCCGTCGTGCGCGGGTTCGTCGGTGCCGGAGTCGGCCCAGGTGGTGTTGTAGTTGTGCGTCAGCGTCATGTAGCGGACGCCGAGGCGGCGCAGGATCCTCAGCACGCCAAGGGATTCGGCGATGCTGTGGCCGCCTTCGGCACCCAGCAGGGAAGCGATCTTGCCGTCGCGGAAGGCGGCTTCGGCCTCGTCGGCGGTGTCCACGAGGGCCAGGCGATCGGGGTATCGCTCGGCCATCTGGTGCACGATCTCGATCTGTTCGAGGACCGCCGTCACCGCGCTGTGCCCCTCGAACTGGCAGGGCACGTAGACGGACCAGAACTGCATCCCGAGCCTGCCTTCGGCGAGCTTCGGGAAGTCGGTGTGCAGATGCGGCTGGTGGACGGTGAGGTCCGTGCCTGCCACGGCCTCGACCGGATCCGGCCCGGTCGTGACCCGCAGCTCCCATGGCAGATCGTTGTGCCCGTCCGCGAGGAGGACCCTGTCGAGCAGGGCTTGGGCGCGGACGAGGTCCCCGTTAGTCATCGGACGATTTTACGTTCGCGTGCTTTGCTCTCCCCGCCGCGGGTTGAGCCACCCCGCGGCCGCTACCAAACCGTTGCCGGTCACCTGATGCCCGCCGGGATGCCGGTGGGCGACGACCTCCGCGTCACGTTCGCGCAGGTCACGGACGAGTGTCTCCGCCGAAGCCAGCGGCGCCATCGGATCGTGTTCGCCGTTCGACAGGAAGACCCGCGTCCCGGACAGGTCGTTCCGCGGCGGGTCCGGCAGCGGTGACATCGCCGCGAACAGCGCGGCCTCCCGGACGGCGTCCGGGCGGAGCAGGGTCACCGCGGCGGCGATGTTCGCGCCGTTGGAGAACCCGATGGCGACCAGCCGCCGGTCCCCGAGGCCGTACTCCTCGCGCGAGGCGGCCACGAAATCGGCCAGCTGGTTCGCGCGGAGGACGACGTCCTCGTGATCGAAGACGCCTTCCGCGAGCCGCCGGAACCAGCGCGCCGCACCGTGTTCCGACACCGGACCGGCGGGCGCGAGCAGCGCGGAGGCCGGGCTCAGCTGACGCGCGAGCGGCACGAGGTCGTCCGGTCCGCCGCCGGTGCCGTGCAGGAGCAGCAGCACCGGCTCGTCCGGCGATCCCTCGACGTACTTGTGCTCCAGCGATTCCGGCGCGGTCATCGCGGGTTGTTCTCGCTCGGGAGGTCCAGCTTCGGCAGCATCGCCTCGATGTCCTCGCGCTTGGGCTCCAGCCACGGCGGCAGCTTCAGCGCGCGGCCGAGTTCGAGCAGCGGCTCGTCGATCGCGAACCCGGGTTCGTCGGTCGCGACCTCGAGCAGGGTGCCGCCCGGTTCGCGGAAGTAGATCGAGCGGAAGTACTGACGGTCCAGGATGGACGTCACGTTCACGCCGTCGTCGATCAGCTCGTCGCGCCACGCGGCCTGGGTCGCCTCGTCGGGCGCGCGCCAGGCGACGTGGTGCACGGTGCCCGCCGCCACGAGCCCGCGCGGCGCGTCCGGCGTCACGAGGACGTCGACGAGCGCGCCGGGGCCGCCTTCTCCGGCGGAGAACCGCAGACGGTTTTCCTCCTGGTTCACGAAGGTCAGGCCGAGCCCGTCGGTCAGCATCCCGGCGGTCGCGTCCTCTTTGGACACCGACAGCGTGACGGAGTGCAGGCCGCGGATCGCGTGCTCGGCGGGCACGAGTTTCGTGTCCCACGGGTCGCGCGGGTCGCGCTGCGGATGGGCGACGAGGGCGAGCTTCAGGCCGTCCGGGTCGGCGAAGGTGAGTGTCTCCTCGCCGTCGGAGTTGCGGATCTGGCTCGTCTCGACGCGGTTTTCGGCGAGGTGCCGCTTCCACCAGCCGAGCGAGGCCTCCGGCACGGAGAACGACGTCGTGGTCGCCTGGCCGGTGCCGTGACGGCCCTTCGGCGCGTCCCGCCACGGGAAGAAGGTCATCAGCGAGCCGGGCTTGCCTGCCTCGTCGCCGTAGTACAGGTGAAAGGTGCCTGGGTCATCGAAGTTGACCGTCGTCTTCACCAGCCGCAGGCCGAGGGCCCGGGTGTAGAAGTCCACGTTGCGCTGGGGATCGCCACCGATGGCGGTGACGTGGTGCAGGCCCGAAGTCTTGATCGACATGGTGCCCCTCCTCTGGGAGCCGGTACAAGAAAGCTAACTCGGAAACATCTCGCGCGCAAGATATATTCCTGAAAGAGTTTTGGGTGTACCCTCGCTCGCGTGACAGTGGTGAAATCGGGGGAACCGAACGACGACGAAGTGGTCACGTGGTGGGGCCTGGTGATCGAGGGCTACCTGGCCACGCAGAACAAGCTGATGGGCGAGATCGCCGAACGGTTCGGCCTGGCGCCGGCGTCGTTCGACATCCTGATCAGGCTCGTGCGCTCACCCGAGCACCGGATGCCGATGACGCGGCTGGCCGTCGAGGCGGCGTTGTCCAGCGGCGGGTTCACCAAGGTCGCGGACCGGCTGGTCGCCGCGGACTTGATCTGCCGCGTGCCCAGCCCGGACGACCGGCGCGTCACGTTCGCGGCGCTCACCGAGCACGGCCTCGACGTCGCGGAACAGGCGCGGGAGGCATGCGCGGAGATCCTGCGGCGCATCGTCCTGGCCCCGCTCGGTGACGACGCCTCCGGCCTCGCCGAAGCCATGCGGACCCTGCGGACCGTCAACGGCGCTTGAGTTCCGCCTTCAAACACGCGAGTTCCGCTTCCAAGCACGCGAGTTCCGGCTTCAAGCACGAGTGTCGTCCCTCTGATCACGCGTGTCGTCCGTCCAGTCACGCGAGCCGGCCATCGAGTCACGTCGGCTCGGCTCGCGGTTTCGGCGAACTCGCGTGCTCAGAGGCGGGACTCGCGTGATTGGAGGCGGGACACGCGTGATTGGAGACGGATCTCGCGTGATTGAAGGCGGGACTCGCGTGATCAGACGGACGACACGTGTGATCGGGTGGACGTCAGCCGGGCAGGGGTGAGGCGGGGTCGGGCTGGTAGGCCTGGACCTCGTACATGTCCCGCACCAGTTCCCGGATGACGTTGCGCCGGATCTTCCCGGTCGCCGTCTTCGGCAGTTCGCCGAGCTCGACGACGCCCCGCGGCCGTTTGAACGACGCCAGCCCGGCCCGGCAGAAGTCGATCAGCTCGTCCGCGTCCAGCCGCTGACCGGGCACGCCGACCACGCACGCGACCGGTTTCTCGATGCCGTCGGCGTCGAAGGCGGCCACGACCGCGACCTCGGCGACCGCCGGATGCTGGAGCAGCCTGTCCTCGACCTCGGCGGGCGAAACCCAGATCCCGCCCGGTTTCAGCATGTCGTTGAACCGCCCGAGACAGGTGTAGGTGCCGTCCGCGTCGCGCACGAAACTGTCGCCCGTCCGCAACCATTCCCCTTGGAAGACCTGCTTCGTCGTCTCGTACCGCGCCCAGTACCCGGTCGCTATCGACGGTCCGGCGACGAACAGCTCACCGGGCTGCCCGTCCGGCACGGGGTCGCCGTGTTCGTCGCGCAGCGCGACTTCGTAGCCGGGCACCGGGATCCCTGTGCTGCCGGGGCGAACCTGGTGCGGCCGGTTGGTCAGGAAGACGTGCAGTGCCTCCGTCGAGCCGATCCCGTCGAGGATCTCGACGCCGAACCGGTCGCGAAACCGTTCGTAAAGCGCGGCGGGCAGTGGTTCCCCCGCCGAAACCGCCTGTCGTACCGAGACGAACGTGTCGTCGGGGATGTCGCTGGCGAGCAACGCCGCGTAGAAGGTCGGGACGGCGAAGAACAACGTCGGCCGCTCCGCGCGGGCCCTGGCGGCGATCAGTCCCGGGGTCGGTCTCGCCGGTTCGAGCAGCGTCGTCCCGCCCGCCGCGAGCGGGAAGAACGCCGAATTCCCCAGCCCGTAAGCGAAGAACAGCTTCGGAACGGAAAGGAAACGATCGTTCGGCCCGATGTCCAGCACCCCGCGCGCGTAGGTCTCGCAGACCGCGCGGATCCCCGCGTGCCGGTGCATCGCGCCCTTCGGCTTCCCCGTCGTACCCGAGGTGTACAGCCAGAGCGCGGGCGAATCCTCCCAGGTCGCCGCCGGTTCGAAACCACTTTCGTCCACTGTGGACAGATCGCTCCACTCGTGCGCGCGGACCCCGGGCGGCAGTTCGGCCGCTTTGGCCCTGTCCAGCACGACGTCGGTGACCTCCGGCGCCAGCCCCAACGCGATCGTCGCCTGCGCGGCGAACTCGCCGGAGACGCACAGCACCCTGGCGCGCGAGTCGGCGAGCACCTTGCCCAGGTCCATACCGGTGACCATGGTGGACACCGGTACCGCGACCGCTCCGGCCAGCATCGCGCCGAGGATCCCGGTGAGCAGCTCGACGTCGTCGACCATGCAGAACAGGACCCGCTCCTCGGGACGGACCCCGATGGCCTTCAGCCCGGCCGCGAACCGGCGGGTCTCGGCCGCGAGCTCCGCGTACGTGAGACTTCGCCTGGGGGAAACGACGGCGTTCTTCGCCCCACGCCCTTCCGCCGAATGCCTGTCGAGCAGGTAGCTCGTCGCGTTGAACCCGGTAGCAGCAGCGGTCACGGGCGCACCTTCTATCGGCTCAGGTCAGGTAAACGTATTCGTAATCGAACGGTTTCCCATTGATGCCCTGGCGTGGCGGCGCCACCCAGCTCGCGATCTTTCCTCGCTCGTACACCGGGTGCATCAGCGATCGGACGAAGGTCAGGTCTTCGGGAGTGGGCAGCCACTTGCGTTTGCCGGCCAGCCAGGTCCGCTCGTCGACAACGGTGCCGTCGGGCGTCACATGGTGGCCGGAGTTTATGCCGACTTCGCGATTGAATCCAGGGTGCGGGAGGACGAATCGGAAGTCGATACCGGCCTCGTCGAGGATCTTGTTCCAGCGGTTGACGCCGGTCTGGCAGTCGGCGCGGTACTCCTCACGGAGGTCGAGGTTCAGCAGCAGGATGGCCTGGTGTTCCTCGGTCTCCCAGGTGCCGTCGGCTCGCGGCCGGGACAGCGACCCGGCGGCGTCGGTGAGCTTGTGGTCGTCTTTGCGGCGGGCCTCCTGCCAGCGGCCTTTCAGCCCGGCGGTGTAGTAGTTCGCGGCGTTGGTCGAGGTCTCTCCGCCGAAGAGGTCGAGGGAGACCGTGTAGTGGAAGTTGAGGTAGCGCTGGATCACTTCCAGCGGGATCCCGCCGTGTGCGGCGATGTCGAAGGTGTCGTGTTCGCGGACGAGTTCGGCACTGCGGGTGACCACCCGGTCGACCCCCGTGGTGCCGACGAACATGTGGTGCGCCTCTTCCTTGAGCATGAATTCACAGGTACGGGAAAGAGGGTCGAAGCCGCTTTCCTTGAGGGTGCCGAGCTGATACTTGCCATCGCGATCGGTGAAATAGGTGAACATGTAGAACGCGAGCCAATCCGCGGTCTCCTCATTGAAGGCGCCGAGGATACGCGGGGCGTCCGGACTTCCGGAATTCCGGAGCAGGAGACCTTCCGCTTCGTCGCGGCCTTCCCTGCCGAAGTAGGCGTGCAACAGATACACCATCGCCCAGAGATGGCGGCCTTCTTCGACGTTGACCTGGAACAGGTTCCGCAGGTCGTAGAGGCTCGGCGCGGTGAGCCCCAGCAGTTTCTGCTGTTCGACCGACGCGGGTTCGGTGTCGCCCTGGATGACGATGAGCCGTTGCAGGTCGGCGCGGTATTCACCGGGAACCTGCTGCCAGGCCGGTTCCCCGCGATGCTCGCCGAAGGTGATCACCCGGTCCGGGTCCGGCTCCGCGAGGAAGATCCCCCAGCGGTAGTCGGGCACGTTGACGTGGTCGAAATGCGCCCAGCCGTCCCGGCCGACGCTGACCGCGGTGCGCAGGTACACGCCCTGGGTCCGCAAGGTGGGGCCCATTTCGCCCCACCAGTCGAGGAACTTCGGCTGCCAGCCCTCCAGCGCCCGCTGGAGCCGCCGGTCCCCGGAGAGATCGACGTTGTTGGGGATGCGCGCGTCGTAATCGATCTTGGTGGGCATGAGCTGTTCAAACCCGCTTCCTGTCGAAGACGGCCTTCTGACCGGTACCGTAGCGACGCAGCGCGCCCTCGGGACCGGATGCGTTCGGACGGGTGAAGATCCAGTTCTGCCAGGCGGCGAGCCTGCCGAAGATCTTGCTTTCCGTCGTTTCGGGGCCGACGAACCGGTGATTCGCCTCCATTCCGGTCAGGGCGTCCGGACTGAGCGAGGCCCGCCCCTCCAGCGCGATCCGGATCTCGTCCGCCCAGTCGAGGTCGTCCGGGGCGTCGGTGACCAGGCCGAGGTCGTTCACTTCCGCCGGGCTCAGCGGTTCGCCGCGTCGTTCCGCGAGCTTCGCGACTTGGCCCGGGTCGCCGAAGAAACGGGACTCCAGACGGGTCAGGCCGTTGCCCATCGGGAACCGGCCGAAGTTGGCTTCGGACAACGTGATCGACGCGCGTTCTTCACTGTCTTCGTCGTCGATCGGCGGACCGTCCAAGATGTACTGCCGGTCCGCGGCGAGCGCGAGTTCCAGCAGGAGCCCGGCGAAGCAGCCGCCGGGCTCGATGAGCGCGATCAGGCTGCGGCTGGTGACGTCGAGACGTTTCAGCGTCCGCTTCCAGTAATGGACGATTTCGTTGCTCAGACAGTCTTTCGCGTCGAAAACGGCGCGTTCGTGCTCCAAGACCTTCGCGGGATCGCCCTCGGTGCGGAGCACCCACGTGCCGAGTCCGGGTTCGTTGGTGCGCAGGCGAAGGATCGCGTCGTCCAGCTCCCGGGTGACGTCCAGTAGCCAGCCGTCGTCGTCTTCGGGCCCCTTGACGGTGATGGTCGCTTCGGACCGGCTCAGTGAAATGTCGACATAGCGATGCGTGAGCGGCGCCAGTTGGACACCTTCGCCGTCGAGCCGCTCGGTCGTCCGCGCGAGTTCCTTGGCCCTGACCAAGACGGCTTCGCGGAAACCCTTGCGCGGCACGAGTTCGTCGACGAGCCGCCAGTCGACCGCGGTCCGCCCTTTGACGCCGTCCGGCCGGGTGGCGAAGACGTCGGCGAGGTCCCGTCGCACACCGCGTTTGTCGACCACCCGGGTGAGCCCGCCGGTTCCGGGAAGGACCCCGAGGAGCGGGACCTCAGGCAGTGCGACCGTCGAAGAGTTGTCGTCGACCAGCAGGATCTTCTCGCAGGCGAGCGCGATTTCGTACCCGCCGCCGGCGCACGTGCCGTTGACCGCGGCGACGTAGAGCTGACCGGAGTGCGCGGTGGCGTCCTCCATGGCGTTGCGGGTCTCATTGGTGAATTTGCAGAAGTTCACCTTCCACTCGTGCGACGACGACGCCAGCATGCGGATGTTCGCCCCGGCGCAGAAGACGTTGTCCTTCGCGCTGGTCACGACGACCACGCGGACCTCGGGATGCTCGAACCGCAGCCGCTGCGTCGCGTCGTACAACTCGATGTCGACGCCGAGGTCGTACGAGTTGAGTTTGAGCTCGTAACCCGGGACGAGCCCTCCGTCGGCATCGACGTCGAGTTCGAGCCACGCGACGTCGCCGTCGGTGGACAGTTTCCAGTGCCGGTATCCGCTGGGATGACGTTCGAACGTCACCGATGTGGTCCGCGTCACCCTTTCAATTGTCTACATTGCACTGATTACCGTCAATGTTCTGTAGAAAGTTGGTCACGAAGGGCGGACAGGAGCAGGTCGAGGAAGCGCCCCCAGTCGGAACCCGTCCGGATGACGGACGAAAGGGCGCCGACCAGCAGATAGACGTCGGCGACGGTGCAATCCGGACGGACGAGGCCTGCCGCCTGGTCGTGGGCGATGACCTCCGCGACCACCGCTTCGAGTCGTCCGCGGGCGCCGCCGCGCGGCTCGCTCCTGGGTCGCCCGCGGGCCGAATCGATGGCGGCGGTGAGACCACGATCGCGGGACAGCAGTTCGCCGACGTACCGGAAATAGCGCTCCAGACCGGAATCCTCGCCGAAGCACTGCGTCCGGGCGTACTCCTCGATCTCCGCGAAGCGATGCTCCGCGGCCGCCTCGACCAGCGCCTGCCGATCCGGGAAATGGCGATACACGGTCCCCACACCGACGCCCGCCGCGCGGGCGATCTCCGGCATCTGCACGTCGTCCCCGCGTTCGGCGAACAGCGCCCGCGCGGCCTCCGTCACCCGTGCCCGGTTGCGCTCCGCGTCCGCTCGCGGCTTGGTTGACAACCTGCCTCCCTCGCGATTAAGTGGAAACGGAATCCGCTTCCGTTTGAAGGAGAGCATAGCATGTCGATGGACCGTTTTCTGCTGCTCAAGCCCGGCGAGGCGCGACCCGGCCGCGTGCCGCTGCCGTCCGCGTTCAGCGTCAAGGCGATGACCGAGGACACCGAGACGCGGTTTTCGTTGCTGGAAGTCACCCTGGCCATGGACATCCCGCGGCACGCGCACCACGAGGCCGACGAGTGCATCTACGTCCTCGAAGGCGAACTCGGGATCGATTTCGACGACGAAAGCCACGTCGCGACCAAGGGCACGTTCGTCTTGCTGCCGCGCGGCGTCCCGCACGCGCTACGCCGCGTCTCCGCGCCGCCCCGGGTCCTTCAGATTTCCTCCCCCGGCGGCTGGGAGCACTACCTGGAAGACCTGTTCGAGGCGGGACCCACCGTCTTCACCCAGGGCGCGATCGATCCGGAGAAGATCAACAAGGTCGCCGCGCCCCACCGCATCACCTATGGCACCTGAGCGGGGGTGGGCACCCGGTTGAGCTTCGCCGCCGCCCAGGTCGCGAAGCCCCACAGCAGCAGCGCCGCGGCGCCGTCGGTGAAGATCGTGGCGAACCAGAACGCCGGGATCCGCGGCACGCCGGCCAGGAAGTGCCCGAGGCTCGCCAGTCCCGACAGCGAGAAGACCATCAGGAGCACGAGCGCCCGCCAGTAGCGTCCGCGCAGGTAGTCGCGGTAGCCGGCCAGGCCGATCGCGGTCAGGACGAAGTACACGATGGCGACCAAGGCGGCGGCGACACCGACCGGGATCCCCTCGATCTGCGGGTAGTCCGCCACCCTGATCACGTTGTGCGCGTAATGCAGCGTGGTGGACAGCAGCGTGAAGGCCAGGATCAGCCGTAACGCGGTGAGCCCTTGGGTTCGCAGAGCTTCCATGTTCGCCCCCCTTGCGATTTGATAGATCGCTCTAGCGAGAGAGTAGCTCATGGTGGGTGGGAGCTGAAGGGGTGCGGTGAGGCGTCGGTACAGGTGGTCGTGAGTGGCAAGTGGGGTTAGAACGACACTTGCCACTCACGACCACCCCGGCCGACGCGTCACCGCAGCCCCATCGGCTCTCGGAAATGTCGGTGGGGGCGCGTAGACAAGAAGGAGTGCCCGAAGCGCCCGTGCCCCTGATCGGGGTCGAGAACCTGAAGATGCCCGAATGGGCCGCGGTCGACGAGACCGTGGCCGAGGCGGGGATGGCCAAGGCCATCCGCGCGCTCCCGTCGGCCGTGGCCATCGTGCTGCGGCTGGCCTGGCGGACGTCGCCGCGGCTTACCCTGCTCGCCGGCGTCGTCCACATCCTTTCTGGTTGTGTCACCGCGTTCGGCCTGCTGGCTACGGCGAACGTGTTCATCGCGCTGCTGGAAAGCGGGCCGACGCCGGAAAGGGTGCTGGAATCGTTGCCCGCGCTGCTGATCGTCGTCGGCACGTACGCCCTGCGCGCGCTGCTCGACACGGCGGTGGCCGCGGTCGAGGGCGCGCTCCGGCCGCGGATCGTGACCTCGGCGGGCGACGAGGTCACCGCCGCGATGGTCCGGGTCCGGCTGCTGGCCTTCGAGGACGCCGATTTCCGGGAGCTGGCCAGGCAGGGCGCGCGATACGGGGTCCGCTCGATCGAGATGAGCCTGCGCTGGCTCGCGGATCTGACGTCGGCGCTGATCTCGCTGATCGCCGCGCTGGTGGCGGCGGGTCTGCTCAACCCGTGGCTCGCGCCGGTGCTGTTGCTCGCCGCGGTGGCCGACGGCTGGGCGGCGGCCAAGGTCGCGCGGCTGAACTACCGGCATTATCTCGACACCGTCGGCCGGAACATCCGGAAGGGGATCGTCGAGGAAGTCGCCACGTACCGCGAATTCGCCTTCGAACGGCACGCCCTCACCTTGCAGGAGCCGTTGCTCGGCGAGTACCGGCGGATCACCGAAAGCCTGATGCGCGAAGAGGTCCGGCTCGCGCATCGCAGCAACCTGGTCCGGCTGACCGGCCGCGCGGCGGCCGGGGTGGGGACCGCGATCGCGTACCTGGTGCTCGGCTTCCTGCTCTACAGCGGCCAGATGGAACTCGCCCTCGCCGGGACGGCGGCGCTCGCGATGCGGACGGCGTCGAACTCGCTGTCCATCACGATGCACGCGGTGAACTCCCTGTACGAGGAGTCGTTCTACATCGCTTTCTTCCACAAGCTGCTCGTGGAATCCGGGAAACGCGGCCCGCTGAAGGACGGGATCGCCGCCCCGCCGGATCCGGCGGAGATCCGGCTGGACGACGTCACCTTCACCTATCCCGGCCAGGAAAACCCCGCGCTGCGCGAGGTTTCGCTGACCATCCGGCGCGGCGAAGTGGTCGCCCTCGTCGGCGAGAACGGTTCGGGCAAGACCACGCTGGGCAAACTGCTCACCGGGCTGTACCCGCCTTCGGAGGGAAAGGTGTATTGGGACGGCGTCGATCTCGCGGGCGCCGATCACGAGTCGGTGCACGCGAACATCGCCGTGATCGCCCAGGATCCCGCCGAATGGCCGATGACCGCGGAGCACAACGTGACCGTCGGCAGGCTCGGCCGCGAAGACCCGGATCGCGTCGCCTGGCTCGACGCGATCACCTCCTCCGGCGCCGACGAGGTGATCGAATCCCTGCCGGCCAAGGAGAAAACGGTGCTGTCCAAGAAGTTCGACGACGGGCAGGACCTCTCGGGCGGGCAGTGGCAGCGGATGGGCATCGCCCGCGGGATCTACCGTGACGCCGCCGTCCTGGTCGCCGACGAGCCGACGGCCGCGCTCGACGCCAAGGCCGAGGCGCGGGTCTTCGCCGGGCTGCGGCACGCGAGCGTTTCCGGGGCGGGCAGGCGCACGACGATCCTGGTGACCCATCGGCTGGCCAACATCCGCTCCGCGGACCGGATCCTGGTACTGGAGAAAGGACGACTGATCGAACAGGGCACGCACGCCGAACTCATCGAGGAAGGAGGCCTCTACCACGAGCTTTACGAGATCCAAGCTCGCGCGTATCGCGGTGAGTAGTCACACTGTCGGAATGCCGGAGATGATCGCCGAAGTGAACGGCGTCGAGTTGTGCCACGAGACGTTCGGTTCGCCGGACGGCAGGCCGTTGCTGATGATCATGGGCCTGGCCTCGCAGATGATCTGGTGGGACGACGAGCTGTGCGAGAACCTCGCCGCCGAGGGGTTCTTCGTCATCCGCTACGACAACCGCGACGCCGGCCGGTCCAGCCGGATGACCGGCCGGGTGAACCTGCCGCTCGCGTACACCCTGCGCACGGCCCCGTACTCCCTGGCGGACATGGCGGGCGACGCCGCCGGTCTGCTGACCCGGCTCGGCGTCGGGAGCGCGCACGTCGTGGGCGCGTCGATGGGCGGGATGGTCGCGCAGACCCTTGCCATCGAGTATCCGTCGCGGGTGCGGTCGCTGACGTCGATCATGTCGACGACCGGCAACCGGTTCGTCGGACGGCCGAGCGCCAAGGCGATGGCGACGCTGCTTTCGGCGCCCCCGCGCGGCCGCGAGGAGTACGTCGATTCCCTGGTGCGCACGTTCCGGGTCATCGGCTCGCCGGGTTACCCCTTCGACGAAGCCCGGATGCGTGAGCGCGCCGAACGGTCCTTCGATCGCGGCGTCAACCCCGGTGGGACAGCGCGGCAGCTGGCGGCGATCATGTCGAGCAGGGATCGTTTCCGCGCGTTGCGGAAACTCCGGATCCCCGCCCTCGTCGTGCACGGTTCGAAGGATCCGCTCGTGCACGTCTCCGGTGGCCGGGCGACGGCCCGCGCGCTGCGCGAGTCCGAATTGGACGTCGTTCCCGGCATGGGGCACGACCTCCCGCGAGCGATCTGGCCGCGGCTGACGCGCGGTCTGGTCCGGACCGCGGACCGCGCCGACGTCAAGAACCGGCGAGCGTGATCGAGCCCAGATGCGAGAAATGCGCCGCCACCCGTGAACCCGGTCGTACGTCGACGGCGTCGGTCATCCCGCCGGTGAGCACGATCCAGCCCGCTTCCAGCGCGAGCCCGCGGGCGCCCAAAGCGTTGGCCGCCAGCGCCAGCGCTTCCGCCGGATATCCTTGTACGGCCGCCCCGGTGGCGGTGTCGACGATGGCGCCGTCGACCTCCAGCAGCGCCGCCTCCAGCGAAAGGTCCAGCGAAGCAGGCTCGGCGCCCACCGGGCCGAGGGTGAAGTACGCGGAAGAACCGTTGTCCGCCACGACGTCCGGCAGCGCGAAGCGGTAGTCGCGATAACGGCTGTCGATGATCTCGACGCCGCCGTGGACCCGTTCGACCGCCGCCAGCGCGGTCGCCGAGGTCACGCCGGGACCCGAAAGTCGTTGTCCCATGACGAAAACCAGCTCCGGCTCGGCACGCGGATGGATCAGCGAGGGAACCGCGACACCGGCGGGGAGCACCATTGCGTCGGTCAACCACGCGAGCAGCGGCGAGTCGATGCCCATACGCTGTTGCTTCGCCCGCGAGGTCAGGCCCAGTTTGACGCCGATCAGCGTCTCGCCGCGCTCCTGCCGGATCCGGAGCGCTTCGTCCTGGATCGCGTACGCGGTTTCGACGTCCAAAGCGGGCCACGCGTCGGTCAGCGGGTCGCGCTCTTCCCCGGACAGCAGCGCTTCCGCCGCCTCACGCACATCAAGACTCACGATCGCTCCTCCCCGGAGAACTTCGCGGTGACACTGCCGAGCCCCGCCATGGTCGCGACGACGGTGTCGCCGGGGCTCACCGGGATCGCGCGCGTCATCGAACCCGGCAGCACGACGTGCCCGGGTTCGAGCGCGACACCCAGCGGCCCGACCGTGTTCGCGAGCCACACCAGCGCGTTCACCGGCGAGCCCAGTACCGCGCCACCGGCGCCGGTCGCCGCGATCTCGCCGTTCTGGTGCAGGACGCAGCCCACCAGCCGCAGGTCGAGGTCACCGATCGCGGTCGGCCTGCTGCCGAGCACGACACCGCCCGAGGACGCGTTGTCCGCGATGGTGTCGACGATGCTGATCTTCCAGTCCTGGATGCGGGAATCGACGATCTCCAGCGCCGGGACGACGAAGTCCACCGCCCGCAGCGCGTCCGCCACCGTGACGCCGGGGCCGCGCAGCCGCGAGCCGAGCACGAACCCGATCTCCGGTTCGATCTTCGGCTGCAGGAAGTCACCGATCGGGATCGGCTGGTGTTCGAGATGGAACATCGAAGCGGTCAAGTGGCCGTAGTCGGGCTGGTCGACGCCCATCTGCCGCTGCATGGCGGCGGACGCGAGGCCGACCTTGTGCCCGCGCACGCCGTCTCCGCGTTCGGCCCAGTGGCGGACGAGCCGCTGCTGGATGCGGTACGCGTCCTCCAGCGTCGCGGCGGGATAGGTCTCGATCAGGGGCGCGATCGGCTTGCCGGTCTCGTACGCGCTGAGCAGCGCGGCCGCGGCCTCCTGCAGCGTGCTGGCGTCCATGGGCTCCTTCCGACCAGCCGAACTCTGCCCCCTCACCCAGGCCCACACAAGACGCCCGTTCCGCTGGCCGGTACGACGAGATTAGGCCGTGTTCTTGAAGGCGCGCGCGTGTCCTCGCCTACTCCGTCAAGCTCGCCCCCGGCGACACCGATTAGGCCGAAAGGGTCTCGCACCGCCCCGAACATCACCTAGCCTGCTTCCCATGTCCGATTGGACGCTCTCACGGGCGAAGACCAGGATCGACCGCCGCGAGGAGCTCGACGAGCTCACCGCGCGTATCCGGTACGAGGTGCGGGTGCACCTCAACGAGCCCGCCACGCACAACGCGTACGACGAGCTGACCGACATCTTCGCCATCGGGCACGCGGAGTGTTCGGCGCTGCTCAAGCACCGCCGTGTCTTGCCGTTGTGGGAGCGGTTGCTGCTCACGCGCTACAGCCGCCGTCTGTACGGCAAGGCGATCTCGGCGACCGTGGGTGACCTCCCCGCCGACGCGGGGCCGGCGCCCGCGACCGCGTTCGGCCCGGAGATCGCCTCCCTGGCCCCGGATTCCGGCGACACCGGCGCGAAGTTCGACATGCAGGGCCGCGGCCTGGTCAACGTCTTCCGGATCGCCGCCGGGCGGCACGGCGAGAGCTGGCCGGACCGCCACGACGTCGCGACGACGTCCGCGCGCAGCGTCCTGACCTGTTCCGCGGTCTTCCTGCGACGCCGCGCCTGGCACGTCGTCTGGCCGGTGTACCGGGTACGCGGACTGCGGCTGTGGAAGCTCTAGGAATTCCCCGGGGCCCGGTGCGGTTGAATCGGGTATGACCGATCGCGCCACCGAGATCCTCGCCGGTTCGAAGACGATCGCCGTCGTGGGGCTGAGCCGCGATCCGGCCAAGGCCTCGCACGGTGTCGCCGCCGTGTTGCAGGAACACGGCTTCCGGATCATTCCCGTCCATCCTTCGGCCGACGAGCTGCTCGGCGAGAAGGTCTACCGCTCGCTCACCGACATCCCGGAGCCCGTCGACCTGGTCGACGTCTTCCGTCCGTCCGAGGACACCCCGCCGATCGCCGAACAGGCGGTCGCGATCGGCGCGAAGGCGCTCTGGCTGCAGCAGGGCATCGTCTCCGCCGAGTCCCGCCGGATCGCCGAAGAGGGCGGTTTGGACTACGTCGAAAACCGCTGCACCGCGGTCGTCCGAGCGGTCGGAAACCTCTCGGTGCGTTAGAAACAGGCCCCGTCCCGAACCCTCGCCGCGATTTTCCGGCGGGGGTTCTTTCATATCCGTGAACAGAAAAATGACCCCTGAAGTCATACGCCGAATCGGAACCGCCGAAAGGATTGGTCCAAACCGGTGATCTTGACCGGAAGCCCCCGAGCTGGGAAAACTTGTCCGGTCGACAGTTTGTTAAGAAACCTTCCCAAGGGTCGGCGGAGCTGTTAACGTCCGAATCCGCTTAGCGGAAACAGGTGCCGGTCATCGGTACCCCGGTCCAACGGAGGGCGAAGTGGGCACACCACGCGGCCTGGATTCCAGTGGCACTCTCGAGCGCGGACTAGCGGTTCTCGAGCACGTCGGCCAGAACCAGGAGATTTCCACCAACGCGATCGCCAGGCAACTGGGTCTCTCCCGGAGCGCCGCGTACCGCATCGTCGGCACCCTCAAGAATCTCGAATACCTCGAAGCCGATCGCGCCACCGGCCGCGTGCGGCTCGGCACCCGGCTGGTCGAACTCGGCGCCCGCGCGATGGCGGCGACCGATCTCCACCGCTGCGCGCCGCGCTATCTCGCGTCGCTCGCCGAACGCAGTGGCGAGACGACGTATCTCGCCGTCCCCGACAACGACACGATGGTCTACGTCGCCACCGAACGCAGCGCCAACGCCGTCACGCTGGCCTGCCGTCTCGGCACCCGCCGTCCGCAGCACGCGACGTCGCTGGGCAAGGCGTGGCTGGCGGCGCTGCCCGAACAGGACCGCGTCGAACGCATCCGCCGGATGAAACTCGACAGCCTCACCCTCAAGACGATCAACGATCCCGCCCGGCTGCTCGACGACCTCGCCAGGACGAGCCGCCGCGGCTGGGCCGTCGACGACGTCGAGAACGAACCGGACGTCGGCTGCGTGGCCGCCGCCGTCCGCGACCACACCGGACGGCCGATCGCCGCGATCAGCATCGCGGGCCCCGCCGGACGCGTGCTCCGCCGGACCGACGAACTCGGCGCGACGGTGGCCGGGACCGCCGCCGCGCTGTCGCTGCGACTGGGTTACGTCCGCGCGCAAAGGGGCTGAGGTGGGCTGGATCCAGGACTACCAGCCGGCGGGCGGCCTCTGGCTGTCCGCGGCGCTGGCGGCGTTGCCGATCATCGTGCTGCTGGTGGCCCTGGGCGTCCTGCGCCGGTCGGCACGTCTCTCGGCCGCTCTGGCGCTGATCACCGCGCTGCTGGTCGCGGTACTGCTGTACCGCATGCCCGCCGGGCTCGCCTTCGACTCCGCCGCCATGGGGCTGGTGTTCGGGGTGTGGTCGGTGGCCTGGATCGCGTTCCACGCCGTGTACTTCCACAACGTCACCGTCGCGACCGGACGGTTCGACGACATCAAGGCGGTCCTCGCCGGGTTCAGCGAGGACCGCCGCCTCCAGGCGCTGCTGATCGCGTTCGGGTTCGGCGCGCTGCTGGAAGGGATCGCGGGCGGCGGCTCGCCGATCGCGATCACCGCGGCGATGATGGCCGCGCTCGGCTTCCCGCCGGTGAAGGCGGTCGTGCTCGCGCTGCTGGCGAACACCGCGCCGGTCGCGTTCGGCGGTCTCGGCAACCCGCTGATCGTGCTGGGCAGGCTGACCGCGCCGATCCTCGGCAGGAACCCCGAACAGGCGACGGATCTGTTCTCGTCGATGGTCGGGCGCCAGCTCCCGCTGCTGGCGCTGATCGTCCCAGGCTTCCTGATCGTCGTCCTCGCGGGCTGGAAACGGATGATCGAGGTCTGGCCCGCGGTGCTGACGGCCGGTCTGTCGTTCGCGGTCATGCAGTTCGTCACCTCGAACTTCATCAGCCCGAGCCTCGTCGACGTCGTCGCCGCGCTCGCCGCGATGGCCTCGCTGTGGATCCTGACGCGGTTCTGGCAGCCGTCGGCGGTTTGGCGTTTCGACGGCGAAGAGCCGGTGAGGACCGGAGCGAGCCTCGGCGCGGCGAAGGCCGGACGCGGCGCGCTGTACGCGTGGGCGCCGTACATCGTCCTGATCGCGGCGATCTTCCTTTCCCGGATCGGCACGATCTTCAAGAACCTGCCGGACTGGCTGGACCTGACGAAGCTGCTGCACAAGGCCGACTGGGTGTTCGCGTGGCCGGGACTGCACAAGGAGGTCGTCCAGCACGCGCCGATCACGCCGAAGGACACGCCGTACGCGGCGACGCTGACCGTCGATTTCCTCTATTCGCCGGGAACCGTGGCCCTGCTCGCGGCTGTCGTGGCTGGTTTCGCGATGGGCGCGAAACCCCGGCTGCTGCTGGCCACCTATCGCCGGACCCTGCACCAGATGCGGTGGGCGCTGGCGACGATCTTCATGATCCTCGCGATCGCGTTCGTCATGAACTATTCGGGTGCGACGCAGACCCTCGGTCTCGCGCTGGCGACCACCGGCGTGCTGTTCCCGTTGTTCTCCGCCTACATCGGCTGGCTGGGCGTCTTCCTCACCGGTTCGGACGCGTCGACGAACAGTCTCTTCGGGCCGATGCAGGTGATCTCGGCGCAGCAACTGCACGTCGACCCGATCCTCGCCGGCGCGACGAACACCTCCGGTGGCGTGATGGGCAAGATGATCTCGCCGCAGAACCTGTCCATCGGCGCCACCGCGATCGGACAGTCCGGACAGGAAGGCGCGCTACTGCGGCAGACGTTCCTGTGGTCGGTCGTGCTGACCGCCGTGGTCGGGGTGATCTCGCTGCTTCAGGCGACCGTGCTGAGCTTCATGATCCCGGGCCCGTGAGCCGGATCAAGCCCGCTTCGGTCGGCCGGAAACCGCAGGCGCCGAAGTAGAAGGAACGCAGTTCCGGCACGAAGTCGACATGCAGCCATTCGCAGCCCGCCGCCCGCGCGTGGGTCACGGCCAGGGAGACGACGGCCGTGGCGATACCGCGTCGCTGATAGGACCCGCGGGTCTTCGTGTCGAGCAGGAACGCGTGGTCCCCACCGTCCCAAGCGACGTTCACGAAGCCGATCAGTGTCCCGGCGGTGTCGCGGGCGGTGACCCAGCCGAGGCTGTGCCGCCGGATGCCGTTCCACCAGCCGGGCACGGGCTGCCCGCCGTGCGAACGGACGAGGTCGGACATCTCGTCGTCGGTGACCGGGTCACGCCAACGATAGGAGAAATCGGTCATCCGGCCAGCATCCCCGAAGTGATCATTCCACGCCAATCATGAGAAGATCTCCGAGAATGTCCACAGTGGTCATCTGATCTTTACCGGCGACTGCTCTGGATGGATGAACACCTGGTTCGTTCACCGGAATGAGAACTACCGTTGTCCTCATGCCCATGACGCTGATCAAAGGTACTTTCCAGCTTGTCGGAGCCTCACCGGACGGCGATTCGGTTCGGTTCTATCCCGAAGATCCCCAGGCGACCAAGAAGGCGGGGCTGAAGGTCCGGCTCAATTCGCGGGGCGGGATGCAGTTGCGGCTCGACGCGATCGACGCGCTCGAAACGCACTACCAGGCCAGGGGAACCGGCGGGATGTGGCACCAGCCCGCGGAATTCGCCGACGCCGCGGCGGCGAACCTGCTGAAGGTCCTCGGCTTCAAAACAGTCCAGCGGAACGATCGGGGAACGGTCACTTCGTCGACCCCGATCAAGGTACCGGGTCACATACTGACGCGATTCGCCGACAAATACGGACGAGCGGTCGCGTTCGCCTTTCCCGGGCAACGGCCCGGAAGGTCGGCGGATCTTTCCAAGGTCAATCTCGACGTCAAAACGCTGAAGAACTCGGCGAACTACCGGCAGATCGCGGACGGACTCGTCTATCCGACGTTCTATTCACTGCTTTACCCGGATCTCCGTGACGCTTTGGCCGAAGCCGCCGTCCAAGCGCGCCAGGACGGGCTCGGGCTGTGGCCGCACGACGTCACGAACTCCGGGTTCAAGCTTTCGTCCCGGCGGCAGCTCGCCGACGAACTGGTGATCCTGCCGAAACTGTTCCGCAGGCTCGTCGACTACCTCGCGCTCGACGAAACCGGCGGGGTGTCGCTGACCGGGTTCTCGGACTTCCTCGATTCCCGCGACGACCGCCTGTTCACCGTCCCGGACGGGCACGCCACGGAATTCGAAACCCTGGTGAGCGTGAAGCGGCAGACCGTCGGCCTGACGATCGAACCCGAGCGGATCGTCTTCATCGAGGCCTGAACCGTGCCCCGTGTGGGCAAAAAGACCGTACCTCCCTCCCCTTCGGCCGTGCTCATCTGAAAGGTGGGAGAGGGAGCCGATGCAAGGACACGGTTCGCGGCGGTCGGAGGAGGCCGGCGGGCGGATGGAGACTGGATCGAAGATCGTCGACGCCGTCCGCGTCTTGGTCGTGCGCTACTGCCGGGCACGGATCGGACGGCGTTCGGGAAGCTACGACGCCGCCGACGAGGTCGCGAAGCACAGCTGCCGCGAGATCGTCGCCGGGGCGGCCGGGGTGCCCGCGCTGCTCACGTTCGCCTACGACGTCACGCGGGGGCTGGTCGACGACTTCCACCGGACCGCCGCGGAACTGCCGAACCCGCTTTCGGGGCTGCCGGGGCAGCAGCGCGAGATCATGGTGCTGCGGTCGCTCGTCGGGCTTTCCGCCGACGACACCGCGCTGGCGCTCGGCTGCTCCGTGCAGGCCGTCCGGCTGGCGCAGCACCGGGCCCTGACCACCCTGCGCCCCACCCCCGCCTGAGGCGTTTCGTCCTCTGGATGCGGTAGTTCGTACACGCAACTACCGCATCCAGAGGACGAAACGCGGGAAGTCAGGGGGTGCACTCCGCCGCGCGGTTCAGGAGCAGGGTGCGCTCGCGGTCGTTCCCGGTCATCTCCGCCGCGCGCTCGAACTCGGCGCGGGCCTCGTCGAGACGGCCGAGCTTCGCCAGGAAGTCGCCGCGCACGCTCGGCAGCAGGTGATACGACTTCAGCGCGGGCTCGGACGTCAGCTTGTCGACGACTTCGAGCCCCGCCTCCGGTCCGACGGCCATCGACAGTGCCACCGCGCGGTTCAGTTCGATCACCGGCGACGGGTTCAGCTTCCCGAGCCCCTCGTACAGGGCCGCGATGCGCCCCCAGTCGGTCTCCTCGCCCGTCCGCGCCCGCGCGTGGCAGGCGGCGATGGCGGCCTGCGCCGCGTAGACGCCGAAAGCGCCGCCGGTCAGCGACTCGGCGAGTTCCAGGGCGGCGAGACCGCGGCCGATGAGGAGCCGGTTCCACTTTGCCCGGTCCTGGTCCATCAGCAGCACGGGTTCGCCGTTGGGCCCGACGCGCGCGGCGGACCTCGACGCCTGGATCTCCATCAGCGCGACGAGCCCGTGCACCTCGGGTTCCTTCGGCATGAGCCCGGCCAGGATCCGGCCGAGCCGCAGCGCCTCTTCGCACAGCCCCGGGCGCATCCAGTCCTCGCCCGCCGTCGCCGAGTACCCCTCGTTGAAGATCAGGTAGATGACTTCGAGCACCGAAGACAGGCGCGCGACCCTGTCCGTGCCCTCCGGGACCTCGAACGGCACCTTGGCGTCGCCGAGCGTCTTCTTCGCCCGGACGATCCGCTGCGCGATGGCGGTTTCCTTGGCGAGGAACGCCCGCGCGATCTCGTGCGTCTGCAACCCGCCGATCATCTTCAGCGTCAGCGCCACCCTGGCCTCGGTCGAAAGCACCGGGTGGCAGGCGGTGAACACCAGCCTCAGCAGATCGTCCTCGATGTGGTCGTCGAGGCCCGCGGTGAAGTCGGGTTCCTCCTCGGTCTCCTGCTCGCGGCCGATCTCGCCGAGCTTCTTCTCGTAGCGCTCGTTGCGCCGGAAGGTGTCGACCGCCCGGCGTTTGGCCGTGGTCATGAGCCAGGCGCCCGGATTCCTCGGGACGCCCGACTCAGGCCACTGTTCGAGCGCGGCGACCAGCGCGTCCTGCGCCAGCTCCTCCGCGAGTCCGACATCGCGCGTCATCCGCGCGAGGCCGGCGATGAGGCGGGCCGATTCGATCCGCCACACCGCGTCGATCGCCGAACGGGGGTCTGCTGTTGCCGTCACGCCGACCAATCAACATCGTCGGCGCGACGTTGGCAACTACTGGTTCGCCTCGGCCTGCTCGCGCAGCTTCTGCTCGTGCTCGACGATCTCGGGGGTGGCGTTGGAGAAGTCCTCCATCTCGAACACGCGGCGGATCTCGACCTCACCCTCGCGGAACGGAGCCCGCTTCATCCACTCGACGACCTCGGCCCGGTCCTTGACCTGCAGGATCCAGAAGCCCGCGATGAGTTCCTTGCTCTCGGCGAACGGGCCGTCGACGATCCTGGCCTCGGTGTCGCCGGAGTACTGGACGCGGAAACCCTCGGAGCTGGGGTGCAGTCCTTCACCCGCGAGCATGACGCCGGCCTTCACCAGTTCCTCGTTGAACTTGCCCATCTCCTGAAGCTCTTCGGCGCTCGGCTGCGCGCCGGCCACGTCGGTCTTCTCGTCGCTCTTCACGATGACCATGAACCGCATCTCGAGTCTCCGTTCCCGGCGGGGCTCGTCCCTGCCACATCTACGCGTCGAACGGGCTCCCCCGGATTCGACACGGTCCCAGAACTTTTTCCGGGGATATTCGAGCAGCCGGAAAACCCCAGGTCAACCACCCATGGAACAATCTTCAACCGTGTCCGCCCTCCCCGAAACCCTCCGCGCAGCCCTCGACGAGGAGCTGGGCAAGTACCCGCAGCACAGGCTGACCCAGTCCGTCGAGCGGCTCAGCACGCGCTACCGCGAGAACGCCCCCGCGAGCGCGCCCATCCTCTCTTCCGAAGCCGACATCGCGGCGTACGCGGGCTATCGGATGCCTGCCACCTACGCGGCCGTACACGCCGTTCTCGCCGAAGCCGCTCTCCGCGCGCCCGGGTTCGCACCGCGCACGCAGATCGACATCGGCGGCGGGACCGGCGCCGCGATCTGGGCGGCGGCCGACGTGTGGCCGTCGCTGGAGGAGAGCACCGTCGTCGAGCAGGTCCCGGGCGCGATCGAGCTGGGACGGCGGCTCGCGGGCCACGCCGGTGAGGGCGCCGTCCGCGGCTCGACCTGGCGTCGCGGCCTGATCGACCCGGCGGGCCCCGCCCCGGACGCCGATCTGGTGACCCTCTCCTATGTCCTCGGCGAGCTGCCCGAAGCCCGCCGGGCCGACGTCGTCCACTGGCTGTCGGCGAAGGCCGGGATGCTGGTGCTGATCGAACCCGGCACCCCGGCGGGCTACGAACGGATCGTCGACGCCCGGGATCGGCTCGTCGAGCTCGGGCTCTCCTTGGTCGCGCCCTGCCCGCACGAAGGCGCCTGCCCGATCCCCCGCGGCAAGGACTGGTGCCATTTCTCCGCGCGCCTCCCGCGCACCGGCCTGCATCGCCAGCTGAAGGCGGGGACGCTCGGCTTCGAGGACGAGAAGTTCTCCTACGTCGTCGCCTCGAGCACGGCGCCGGAGCGGGCCGAGAGCCGGATCCTCCGGCATCCGGCCAAACGCAAGGGCATGGTCAGCCTGTCCCTGTGCGCCGGATCCGGGCTCACCGAATCGATCGTCACCAAACGGCACGGCACGGCCTACCGCGCGGCCCGCGACGCCGAATGGGGCGACGCCTGGCCTTCCTAGTCCACAGTGGACTGACGGGCCCGCCGCGCGAGATTGCCGATGACGGTGAGCAACGCGCCGAGCGCCGGATTGTCGTTGTCCCGCCGCCACATCAGTTCGAGTTCCACCGGACGGCTCTCGATCCCGTCCACCGGACGGAGCACGACCCCCTCGAACCGCAGCGCGGCGGCCGCGGCGGGCACCAGCGCGACACCGACGTCCGCCTTGACCAGCGCGAGCACGGTATGCGCCTGACTGGCGTACTGCGTATAGTCCGGCAGCACCCGGGCCGTGCGGAAGGCCGCCACCAGCACGTCGTGGAAGTACCGGCATTCCGACGGCGAGTACATGATGAACGGCTCGCGGTCGAAGTCGCGGACGTCGGGATTCTTCTTGCGCCGCGCCAAAGGATGCGCCGACGGCAACGCCGCGAGCAGCGGCTCCCGCCACAGCGGCAGAGTCACGATGTCGCCACCGGCCACCGGCGGCCGAACCATGCCGAGGTCGATCCCGCCCGCCAGCAACTGCTCCACCTGTGCCGCGGTCGCCATTTCCCGAAGTACCAGATCGATTCCCGGCACTTCGGTGTTCGCCGCGGCGAGGACGCGTTCGAGGTGCGAATACGCCGCCGTGGCGGTGAAACCGAGCGTGACGGCACCGACCTCGCCCTTCTTCGCCCGGCGGACGTACAGCGTCGCCTCTTGCGACGAACGCAGTATCTTCCTTGCCTCGGCGAGGAAGACCCGTCCGGCGGGGGTCAGCCGGACCGTGCGGTGCGTACGGTCGAACAGCTCGACGCCCAGTTCGCGCTCCAGCAACTGGATCCGCCTGCTCAACGGAGGTTGCGTCATCGAGAGCCGCTCGGCCGCCCGGCCGTAGTGCAGTTCCTCAGCCACCGCGACGAAACTCACCAGCTGTTCCAGGGAGAACACCCACTCAGTTTTAGGTATCGCCGGAGGGCGGACAAGCGCCGAAGCGGTATCGTTCAGCCCGGGATATCCATTGTGCGGTCAAGGATTCCGTTCGCCACGACGAGAATCTTGAGATTGTTGCTCCGCGCGTGGGCACGCAATACGCCGAACGCGTCGTCCACCGACACCAGCAGACGTTCGGCCAGCACGCCTTTAGCCTGCTCGATGATCACCCGGCTGTTCAACGCCGTTTGCAGTTGTGCTGTGACGATTTCCTGACGCTGCAACAAACGATGATGCAGGATGCCGATCGTGGCGACGTCGGCGAGGGCCTGCCCCAGCCGCAATCCGTCGTCGTCGAGCAGCGCGGGGCGAGTGCCGAACAGGTTCAGCGCGCCGATCACTTCTTCCCGCAGCCGCATCGGCAAGGCGTACACGGAGCGGAATCCCGAGTCCTGCGCTTCCCGCGCGAACTTCGGCCATCTTCCGCGCGCACGCACCAGATCCGGGCAGACCACCGGTTCGGCGTGGCGGTAGCAGTCCAGGCAGGGACCCTCGGAGTTCTGCAACTGGAACAACTCGAGCAGCCGGGTCTGCTCGTCGGACGCGGCGACCATGGTGAGGGTGCCGCGCGGGTCGGCGAGCAGGAGGCCGGCGGTACAGACTCCGAGCAGTTCGACACATCTGAACGTGAGCGTGTCGAGGAACTCGATGAGGTCGAAATCGTCGACGAGGGTGTCCGCCAGCTGCACGAAGGTTTCCCGCAAGCCGGCCGCCGAGTCGGTCATCGTTCTTCTGTCTCCTTTGGCATACGTCCCATCACGGCTCGGGCCGGAACGTGACGCGACGCCGCACCACGTCGTCGGCGACCTCGCCGAGCTTCCGGCCGTAGGCGTAGGCGTGGGCACGCAAGCGGACGAGCGCGTCCGCGAGCCCGATGTCGAGCTGAACCGACACCATGCCCGTGGCCTGATGCACTTGGGCACGATGTTCGGTGAATTCGAGATCGATCAGTTCGGCCAGTCCGGGCCTGCCGACGTCGACGTCCGCGACAGCGAGACCGATCGCCGCTTCGGCACAGACAAGAGCCTCCGCCTGGCCCTCCATCGAGGGGAGCCCGGCGAGTTCGCGATAGCAGTCGACGACGCCTATCTTGATGGCGCCGGTCTGGATCGGCACCGCGATGATCGATTTCACGCCCCTGTCGATCGCTTCGGGCGTGAAAATGGGCCATCGACGTGCCGCCTCCGCCCCGGTCACATCGGTGATGACGACGAGCACGCCATCGTGCGTCACGTCCAGCGCGGGTCCTTCGCCCAAGGTGAACTGCAAGTCTTCCAATTCGCGGCTGCGGTCGTCGGTGGCGAAGACCGGCTCGGCCGACCCGCCTCCGGTGACGAGAGTGAGCCCGACACCGGCGGCTTCGAGGACGTCACCGCAGATGACGCAGGCATGTTCCACTGTCACAACAGAATCGGTTTGTGAAGCGAGGAAGCGCAGTTTTTCCCAGACTCGGGTGGCGCGATCGGGCCTTTGGGGCCTCATAGTTTGCCTCTCGGCATTGTCCGGCATCGGACGAGATCGCCAGGGCCAAGGGCGAACAGCGTGGGCATGGCGTCCACGCCACGGCCATTGTCGCACGTTTTCGTCTCTTTGCCGTGACGACAATGACTTCCCCGGCACCAATGCGGTAGCCCGAAGAGCGCAACGATGATCGCCGAAATGGCCCAGGCGCGCGCCGATGGTCCGTTCAGCCGGTTCCGGCTCCCGGTTCCGCGCTTAGGGTGGGACCCGCGACCACTCGTCCTGGCCCTCGACGACGGCGCGCTCGTCGGCGAACTCTGGAGGGGCCATGTGCGTTCGCATTCTCGAAACCCGGGCCAAGCGGGAGAATCCGTTTCTCCGGCTGCTGGTCCGTATTCAGCTGAAGGCGTCCTGGCGCTGAGCGCAAGCCCGCAGCCTGCTGATCGCCCGGTGTTTGGTCACCCGCACGCGTGACGACGTCGTCCCGAGCGCCGCCGCGGTCTCGTTCGACGTCAGCTCGCCGACCACCCGCATTCCCAGCACTTCCCGGTGGGCCACCGGCAACATCCGCATCAGCCTGCCGAGCCGGACCCCGAGGTCGGTCCGCAGCGCGCGCTGCTCCGGCTCTTCCGCGGCCACCGCCGGGCGCTCGGGGAGCTCACCGGTCAGCACCTGCCTGCTCCGCGCCGCCTTCCGGAAGACGTCGGCGACCTTGTTCGCCGCGATGGCGCGCATGAGGAACAGGAAGGACCCGCCGCGCAGGCCGTAGCCGGGAACCGCGACGAAGACCGCGAGGCAGATCTCCTGCGCGACGTCCGCCGGTTCCAGGTAGGTCAGGTCATGGCCGCCGAGGCGGGCTTCGGTGTACTGCCGTGCCCACGGCACGAGTACCGCCATGAGGTCGTCCATGCCGTGCGGCGCGCCGTCCGCCGCCGTCTTGGCCAGATCGTCCCAGCAGGCAGGGGAAATCCACGTTTCACCGCCGCCGGTTCTTCGCACCGGAAACTCATCGCCGTCCATGCCCCGCTCCCCACGGATGAAAAACCCGGCCGCCGGGGTCCAGGACGGAACGCGCCCAACGGTAGTCGAGATATCCGGCCACCTCAATCACGAAGGTCCGCGACAAAGTGTCCTTACGGGCAAGAAACCGGACAGATTCCCACCAGTGGTCTGGACACGTTGTCACCCTGGACGTAACTTCCCGTGCTGAGACCCCTCGCCAAGGTCTCGCCCAGGCCGGGAACGCGCCCCCGGCCGACATCCGCAAGCACCGTCGCGGCGCGTTCGCGTTCCGCGGCGGGATTCCGCCGAGGAGTGAAACTGTGCGCATTCGCAGGAAGATCCGGCGCGTCTTGACCGCATTGGCGGTCACGCTCCCTTTGATCACCGGGGTTTCGGCGCTTTCGGCGCCCGCCGCGGTCGCCGCCGGTCCCGATCCGCTGCCGCTGACCGTCACCAACAATTCGAACCGCTCCGACGCGGTCCATCTCTACGTGCTCGGCACGAACCTCAACACCGGCAAGCTCGGCTACGTCAACGCCGGCGGCGCGTTCACCCCGTGGCCGCCGGGCGCGAACCCGCCGAGCCCCGCGCCGGACGTCGCGATCGCGGGCCCCGGCGACGGCGGTTCGACCACGCTGCGCATCCCGCGGATGCTCTCGGGCCGCGTCTACATGTCGTTCGGGCAGAAGATCAAGTTCTTCCTGACCCCGGACGGGCTCGTGCAGCCCGCGCCGTGGGCCGACGGTGACCCGAACCGGGACATCCTGTTCGACTGGAGCGAATTCACCTACGACAACGGCGGGCTGTTCATCAACAGTTCGCAGGTGGACATGTTCAGCGTGCCGCACGCCGTCGGGCTGACCAACGGCGCCGGCGCGAACAAGGAGGCCGGACGCCTCAAGCCGGGTGGCCGCGCGAACATCTTCAACGGCGTCAAGGGACAGTCGGGCTTCTCGAACCTGGTGTACAACAACCTTCGGGTGCTGGCGCCGGGCAAGGGGCTCGACACCGGCAAGTTCAGCGGGAACTACCTCGACGGTTATGTCACGAGCGCCTGGAACACCTACAAGTCGACGCCGTTGACCGTGGTCCCGTTCGAGGCCGAACCCGGCAAGAAGTTCACCGGCAAGACCGGCGGGGACGACGTCATGCGGTTCACGAACACCTCGGGCGCCCAGGTGGCGTCGTTCAGCAAGCCGAGCACCCGCGACGTCTTCAACTGCGACGGGCGGCTGCAGGCGCCGAACGACCAGGTCGTCGGCCCGATCGCGCGGACGCTGTGCGCGGCGCTGCACCGGTCGACCCTCGGCACCCTGCACACGCAGCCGACCTATGACGCGGGCCCGTTCTACAAGCAGTCCGTGACCGACCACTACTCGCGGATCGTGCACGAGCAGATGGTCGACGGGAAGGCGTACGGATTCGCGTTCGACGACGTCGGGCACTTCGAGTCGCTGGTGCACGACGGGGACCCGCGGACCGCGAAGATCACCCTGACGGCTTTCTGATCCGTCGTGCTCTAGCGCGCCCCGCTCCCGATCCGCCAGGCCGACATCCCGAGCCCCCTCGGCTCCAGGGAGAACGACGGCGGCTCGGGAGTGCGGGCGCGTTCCAGTTCCTCCGGCGTGTACCGCGCGCACTTCCGGTGCCATTCCAGGATTCCGGCCATCCAGTCCTTCAGATGCCCCGCGTACCGCGTCACCGCCGCGCGGACCTCGTCGTCGAGCCCGAGGTCGTCGCACATCCGCGGCAGGTCCTCGTCGGCGAGCTGCTCGAACTGGTCCATCCGCGCGTTCATCAGCCGGGCGGTGATGTCGCGGGCCTCGTCCCGGCCGACGTCGAGGAACCGCTCGACGACGTGGACGAGGTTGTGCGTCTCGCCCTCGTACTCGATCTCCTTCTGGTACGAGAACAGGTCGTTGCCGAAGGCCGCGTAGTCCTGCGCCGCGGTGTCGAGCTCGGACAGCACGCGGTTCTGGTGGAGTTCCGGCGGCACGACGTCGCCGATTTCGAGGAGCGCCAGGCTCTTCGTCAGGTCCGTGCCGAACGTCCGCCGTCGCATCTCCACGTAGTCGACCGGGTCGGGGACGCGGTTCTGCGCCCGGTTCGCCACCTCCCAGACCCAGCTCGCGGTCATGCTCTCGACCGCCTTCCGGAACCCCGCCCGCACGGACGGTGTCAGCGGTCCCGTGGTGCGATTCCAGAGATCGGCGAGACCTCGTTCGAACGCGTTCGCCGCCTCCGGCACCGGCTCGCCGTTCAGCGGCATGAAGAGGGAAAGCCTGTCGCTGCACAGCTTCGCGGCCACCGGATCCCGTTTCAGCCCGAACGTCAGCGGGAAGTAGTCGTCGCCATAAGTGCCCCAGGTGAGCCAGTCGGTCGACAGTTTCAGGCCTTCGAGGTCGGTGTCCGCGTCGATCATCGCGGCGCAGTGCGCCAGGTCGATGCCGTGGAACCGGCGTTCGTCCCAGATCCCCTCCTCGAACATCCCCATCCCCCGCGCCCAGCCCGGCGCGTACTCGCGCGCGGCGGCGAGGTGGGGGCTGGTGCGGACGGGGTACGGCATCCGGAATTCCGGCAGCGGCAGCGGTCCCGCCTTCGCGAACGGCGGGGGCGCCTGCTGCCGGATCCGCCTGCCAAGGCCCAGCCGGTTCGGCGAACGTTCGCCGTCCGTGCTCTCCTTCATGTACCGGCTCGACCGCCGGTGCCATTCGTGGCCGCCGGACTGCCAGTCCTGGAGGCCTTTGGCGTACAGCCCGACCGCGACCTGCTCGGCCAGCGAGACGTCGTATTCGGCCAGCAACGCGGGCACCTCGACGAGCGCGGTGTTCTCGAACTGCTGCAACCGCGAGGTCAGCAGGTCGTTGGTGAGCTCGGCGGCCTCCTGCGTCGAACGATCGAGGAACTTCTCGAAGACGAGGACGGCGTTGGAGTTCTCGCCTTCCTCACACACTTCACGTTGGTAGGAAAAGAGATCGTTACGAAGGTGGACGGCGTCGGCGAAGGTGTCGCGCAGCACCTCCATCGGTCTGGTCGCCGCGATCCTGTCCGGCACCTCGGCGCCGACGGCGTATTCGATCAGGTTCGCCGACCACGGCGCCCCGCCGACGCGGCGGCGCATCTGGATGTACTCGATGGGGTTCGCGATCCGGCCGCGGTCGATGTTGTCCAGTTCCCAGAGCGATTCGACCATCAGGTTGTGCGTGCTGGTGACGAAACGCCGTCGCCAGGCTTCCGACATCGACGGAATGGTGCGTGCCCAGAGATCCTCGAGCCCGGCTTCGGCGGGATTGGCCGGTTCGGGAGACGTTTGTCCCGGCCCGGTCATGAACAGTTCCAGCCGGTCCAGATAAGCCTTCGCGCCCTCGATGTCCCGGGTGTATTTGAATTGCGCGAGAAAATCGTCGTCGAAGAAGAACACCCACACGTACCAGTCCGTGACCAGATCGAGGGACGGCCCGTCACAGTCCGGATGCGTGTGCGCGCAGAGCAGCGCGTAATCCATTTTCGCCAGCGCTTGCTCGGTCCAGACGACGTCACCGGACGGCGCGGGTGAATCGAGCATGCCCATCCGCCTCGCCCAAGCCATACTGTGCGCCCGCGCCGCTTCGAGGTGCGGATTCATCCTGGCCGGATGCGGCACGTAGAACTCGGGCAAGGTGAAAGCCTGCATCTGCGACTGCCTCCCGGGCCGGTGTCGAATACGTCTCGACGTTTCCAGCCCGCCGCCGTTCGGGGCTACGGCCACCCGAGCGATTCGGTGTGCCAAAGAGTGAATCAGCCCCAGCGTGACTCCGGGTCGATATACGGCCCGAGCAATTCGGTCAATACCGCGTCGCCGTTTCCGTTCAGTTCGTCCTCGGCGATCCGCCGCGCGACCCCGACCAGGAAATCGGCGGCCTGCACCCGCGGATCCGTCCGGGAATCCACGAACTTCAGCCCGGCCAGCCCCGGACTCGATTCGATCCGGGCGAGCCGTTCCCCTTTGAGCGACGGCTGTTCGTCGTGGACGAGGAAGACCTTCTCGCCGCCCGCGCTCCAGTACCCGACGGCGCGGAGGATCGCGGGCACCAGCGGATCGAGGACCTTGGCCTCGCGCACTTCGGCGACCTTCGCCCGCAGTTGCGCGGTGTCCCCGGCCATCGCGAAGAACGATCCCGCCGCCGGATCCCGGCGATTGCGGGTCCGCAGCACGTCGTTGAACGCGGCCAGGATGGCGTCGTCCGGCGGGACCTCCGGGCCGACGAGCGCGCGGAGTTCGTTCGCCAGCAGCAGTTTCTTGTCCACGAGGTACACGTGTGCCCGCCCGTGGACCGGTCCGCGCGGGCCGAGGAACCATTCGAGGACCCGCCGGTGCTTCGTGCGGAGCAGGTGGTTGGCCTTGTACTCGACCGCCGGCGAGCGGATCCTGCGCCGTAGTTCCGCCAGGCAGCCCTCGGCCTCTTCGACGCTCAGCCGGACCCCCGCGTGCGCGAACACGTCGGTCTGCCCGCCGATCAGTTTTTCGCCCTCGGACCCGGACTCGTCACATGCGATCTCCAGGGCCACGATGCAGATCGTGCCCGATCACACCGGCGCGGTCGACCGGGTTACGCGGGTTCGGGCAGCGGCTCGCCGGTCTCGAGCAGCGTCTTGAGGCTCGACAGGATCGATGGCCACCCGCCCTTGACCATCTCCAGCGCCGTGCTGCCCTCGTCGAATCCGTCGTGGACCACGGTGAGCTTCACCGTGTCGCCGACGGGTTCGAGGTCGAACGTCACCTTCGACCGCGACTCGGCCTGGAGTTTCGCCGACACGTCGTCGTCGAGCCCGACCGACTTGCCGAACTCCGGGGTGAAGGTGTGCCACGTGTAGGACAGCCGCCGGTACGGGTCGGACTCGAGCACGACCTGCTCGGCGTCCTCCAGCTTCACACCGAGCTGCTCCCAGGCCATCGTGGACCCGGGCTTCCAGTCCGAAGTGAACTCGCAACCCCAGTACCGCTTGGTGAAAGCCGGATCGGTCAACGCCTTCCAGAGTCGCTCCGGCGTCGTCCTGATGTAGCTGGTGTAGACGAATTCGTTGGTACCCATGGGTTCCTGCTCCAATGCGTGCTTGAGATCGGCGAGCGCGTCGACCCGGCCCTGGTGATACCGGTCGATCCAGCGCTCGGCGATCGCGTTGATCGGCTCCGCGTTCACGTAGTGCAACTTCTCGCGGCCACGCCACACCGTGGTCACCAGATTGGCGGCCTCCAGCACGGCCAGATGCTTGCTGACCGACTGCCGCGCCATGTCCAGCCCCGCGCACAGCTCGCGCAGGGTCTGCCCGTTGCGGGCGTTCAGGTCGTCGAGCAACCGGCGGCGGCTGGCGTCGGCCAGCGCCTTGAACACTTCGTCCATGTCGCTCTCCCTGATATGCAGCCTGCTGGCTGCCTTTTCAGGTTAGGCAGCCTTCTGGCTGCATGTCAAGTTCGGCTGTCACCTTTCCGGCGGCTACTTCGTCGAAGTGGTGACAGGCTCATCGAAGGAGTTCCCATGCCGATCCCCTTGCGCGTCGCGATCGCCGTGCAGACCGTCGCCGTCTTCCTCACCCCGATCAGCGCCGGTCTCCTGCTGACCACGCCGAGCGGCCACACGCTGCACAGCGCCACGGCCTACACGCTGTTCATCGTGGCGGTGCTGCACGTGCTCACCGCGGTCCTCGTCTGGCGGCCGGGCGGGGGCTCACCCAAGCCGATCCTGCCGGCGGCCGTATTCCTCGGGCTGACTCTGGCGCAGGTGTTCCTCGGGATCGCACATGTGACGGCGGTGCACGTTCCGCTCGGCGTGCTGCTGTTCGGCTTCAGCCTGGTGCAACTGATGCGGATCCGCCCGGCACGGGAAGTGCCTGACGCGGCAGCGGCATGACGGGGCACGAGGCGTGTCCACAAGGGACACTAATTCCATATGGAGCGCCCACTTTGGGCACTTCGCGTGTATTCGCGAGGGGGTCGTGAGCGATAAAGAGGGTCATTGAGGGGTAGGGCAAAGGTGGCGTGTGCCTGGCCTGCCCACCTGCCGGTTTCGGGTGTTGCGAAAGCCACGTTCGCAACGCTCAACGTTGCGAACGTGGCTTTCGCAACGCCGTCGAGCCTCCGTCGCCCACGAG
>NZ_NMQT01000095.1 GCF_002234405.1 Amycolatopsis thailandensis
GGGGCCTTCATGTACTTGAGCTGGGACTAAACGCCGGCCCAGGCCGCCAGCATCACGCGCGCGATGGACGAGTTTCCCGGCAGCACCAGCTGCCGCGTGCCGCCGGCGATCGGGGTCGGCACGGCGCCCTCGTTCCGCAGCTGGCTGTTCGCGAACGCGGCCCGCACCTCCGCCCGCGAAACCCAGAAGGCCTCTTCGATCTCGCCTTCCGCGGGAATCAGCGGAGCGGAGATGTCGGCTCGCGCGGTGAAACCGAGCATGATCGACCGCGGGAACGGCCACGGCTGGCTGCCGAGATAGCGCACATCGCGCACGTCGACGCCGACCTCTTCGCGGATCTCCCGCTCGACACAGCCTTCGAGTGACTCTCCCGCCTCGACGAAACCGGCGAGGATCGAGTACCGGTCCGGCGGCCAGATCGGCTGCCGCGCCAGCAGGACGTGCTCGCCGTTGACACCCGCGTCGTCGTGCACGAGGCAGATCACCGCGGGGTCGGTGCGCGGGTACTCCTCCCGGCCGCAGCCGGTGCACTTGCTCGCCCAGCCCAGCTGGACCAGCTCGGTCTCGCTCCCGCAACGCGTGCAGAACTTCGCCTGCCGACGCCAGTTCCGCAGCGCCTGCGCGGTGGTGAACAGCCCCGCCGACACGTCGTCGAGCAGGTCGCCGTAGCCGCGCAGGTCGACCCAGATCTCGCCTTCGTGCCGCGGGACCGCTTCGACGACGCCCCAGCTGCCCGCCATTTCGACGGTCTCGGTCTCCCCCTCGGGGCGGCCGGGCAACGACCAGAAGTCGGTGCCCTGCCACTCCCCCAGGAAGACCGCGTCGGCGGGCGGCTCGGTGCCGAAGTCCTGCGTCTTGCGGGTCGCGAGCGCGCCGGAACCCTCCACGACCGGGGTGCGCGCGTCCTCGTCGAGCAGCACCACCCGGGCGTCGGCCCAGCGCGTGGCGAGCCTGTCCGGGTTGGTGCGCAAGGATTCCTGACGGTCCGCCATGGAGCGCGAAAGCGTCGGGAGCGCCCCCAACCCGAACGGCGTCTCCATCAAGCAGGCTCCCCGACGGTCACATCGCCCAGCGCCTTCAGCTTCGGCGCGAGGACTTCGGCGTCGCCGACGACGACACCGGTGAACCGCTTGGGCGCGAAGAACTCCAGCGCCGCGTTCGCCACGTCTTCGGCGGTGACCGCGGCCAGCCGCTCCGGATGCCCGGCGAGCCATTCGGCGCCCAGTCCGGTCGCGGCGAGCGCGGCCAGCTGCGCGGCGAGACCCGCCTGCGAGGACGCGGCCGTGACCAGCGAACCGATCGCGTACTGCCGCACCGACTCGACCTCTTCGGCGGTCGGCGGCACGAGACCGAGCCTGGCCAGTTCGTACCGCGTCTCCATCAGCGCGGCCGCGGTCGCGTCGGTCGCGGTGTCCGCGTCGACGTTCACCACGGCGGTCTGGTCGGTGAACTCGAATCCGGAGTGCGCGCTGTAGGTGTAACCCTTGTCCTCACGGATGTTCTCGACCAGCCGCGACGAGAAGTACCCGCCGTAGGCGAGGTTCGCCAGTTGCAGCGCGGCGTACCTCGGGTCGGTGCGGGACACGGTCTGCGCGGACAGCCGGATCTGCGACTGCACGGCGCCGGCCCGAGGCACCAGCAGGACGTTGCCGCCGGCGAGGTCGGGCAGCGCGGGCAGCCGGACGGCGGACCGGTCCGAGGCCCAGCCGCCGAGCGCCTTCTCCAGGTCGCCGATGACGGTCTGTGGGTCGATGTCGCCGACGAGCACCAGCACGGATCCCCGCGGCAGCACCGAGGCCTGGTGCAGCGCGCGCACCTGCTCCGGCGTCACGATCGCGACGTCTTCGGCCTGCGGCACCTCGCGCACGGCGGGGTGGTTCCCGTAGCGGTGCTTCTGCAGCGCCTCGCGGGCGATCGTCCGCGGCTGCGTGCGGGAGACGGCGATCCGCTCGATGAGGCGCTCGCGTTCCCGCTCGACCTCGGCGTCCGCGTACGACGCGCCGGTCAGCGCGTCGGCCAGGACGTCGAGCATCGTCGGCAGGCCGTCGGCCAGGGAGGTACCGGTGATGGCCAGGCGCTCCGGGTCGACGCCGGACGCGAGGTCACCGCCGATCAGCGCCAGATCCGCGTCGATCTCGATGCGGTCGCGGCGGGCGGTGCCGGTCAGCAGGGTCTCGGCCAGCACCTCGGCCGTCGCCGGGTGCAGCTTGTCGTCGCCGGCGAACGGGATCCACACCCGCATCTCGACCAGCGGCACGGTGGGCTTGCGGACGGCGAGCACCCGCAGCCCGTTGCTCAGCGTGGTGTCCACATGGGACAGGTCGGCGGCGGCGCGCTGCGTCCCCAGCGACGGGACCGGACGCGGCCCGGCGGCGGTGCGGCCGATCTCTTCGGCGGTGCGGTGCGGTGCGCTCACTGCTCGGTGCCTTCCTGGTCTGAAGATCCACTAGCTCCATTGCCGGGGCGGACGACGAGCACGGCCCGCGAGTCCGGCCGCAGCGCCTTCGCCGCCGCCGAAACGGCTTCCGCGGTGACGCCCGACATCTTCTCGGCGAGCCGGTACACCAGCGACGCGTCGCCGTACAGCAGCTCGAACGAGCCGAGGGCCAGCGTGCGGGACACCAGCTTGTCGTGCTCGGAGTGCAGGCTCGCGGCCCAGCGCGCGGTGACCTTCTTCAGTTCCTGGTCCTCCGGCGGCGTGGCCGCCAGCTTCTCCAGTTCCTCGTCCAGCGCGGCGAGGACCTGTTCGGTGCTCACCTCGTGCGGGTGGATCGCGGTGATGGTGAACGTGTCCGGGTCGCGGGCCTCGAACGGGCCGAACAGCCCGGCGCCCGCGCCGATGTCGACGACCAGCGGCTCGCGGTGCACCAGGCGCTGCTGGAGCCGGGAGCCGTCTCCGTCGGTCAGCACTCCGGCGAGCACGAGGTTGGCCAGGTAGGCGTCGAGATCGTTGATCGGGTCCGGCATGCGGTAGCCGACGCCGACCGCGGGCAGCGGGGCGTGCGGGTCGATCTGCTCGCCGCGCAGCTCGCCCTCGGGGGCGGGCTCGGCGAACGAGGGGCGCTCGGGCGCGGGCCGGTGCGGCACGTCGCCGAAGTGCTTCTCGATCAGCTCGCGGGCCTGCTCGACGGTGAAGTCACCGGCGACGGTCAGCACCGCGTTCGCGGGCGAGTAGTAGGTGTCGAAGAAGGCCGCGCAGTCGTCGAGGGTGGCCTGTTCGAGGTCCTCGAAACCGCCGTATCCGTTGTGCGCGTTGGGGAACGTGGAGTACAGCACCGGCGGGAGGGTGATCCACGGGAACCCGCCGTACGGCCGGTTCAGCACGTTGAGGCGGATCTCCTCCTTGACCACGTCGATCTGGTTGGCCAGGTTCTCCTGCGTCAGCTTCGGCGCCCGCATCCTGTCCGCTTCGAGGAACAGGGCGCGCTCGAGAGCCGCGGCGGGGAGTACCTCGAAGTAGTCCGTGTAGTCCGGATGGGTGGAGCCGTTGAAGCTGCCACCACTCGACTGGACGTACCGGAAGTGCGCGAGCTTCTCCAGGCTCTCGCTCCCCTGGAACATCAAATGCTCGAAGAGGTGCGCGAAACCGGTGCGCCCTTCGGGCTCGGAACGGAAGCCCACGTCGTAGTGGACGCTGACACCCACCACCGGAGCGGTCGCGTCGGGCGCGAGCACCACGCGCAGACCGTTGTCGAGGGTGAATCGGACAAGCTCGGGATCGGCCATGCGCACCACCCTACGGGCTAGTCAGGCCTCCAGGCGACGGCCCTGGCGGGTCGCGGCGAAGGTTCCCACTAGTGCGGCGGTGAACTCGCTCACCCGCGCGAACTCCACCTCTTCGGCGGTTTCCTTGCCGTACCAGTAGATCTTGGGCGGCCCCTTGAGCGCGGCGAATCCGGCGACCCACGGTTCTTGTTCGCCGAGAGCGAGCGCGTAGGGCAGGGCCCGCGACAGGAGGACCTCGCGTTCGAGCTTCGGGACGGCCGAGGCCTTGGTCGCCAGCAGCGCGTCGCGGACGCCGAGCAGCCGCCGGTGCAGCGTGACGCCGGCGCCGGTGCGCACCGGCAGCCACCGGGCGGCGCCGGCGAGTACGGCGCCGGCGGCGATGACGATCAGTCCGAGCTGGGCATACCCGACCGTCAACGCCAGCAGGATGGTGAGGAACAAACCGTAGAAGCAGATCCGCAGGCCGACGCGAGTGAGCTTGCCGGGCAGCCGCGAGTACCAGCCGCGTTCGACCACGCTGTCGTCCAGCGCGGCCCGCACCGATTCGATCCCGATCCGCTCGGCCTGGATCTCCGACAGCAGCACCGACTCCCGCTCGTCCGGCAGCAGGGCGTCGAACACCGCACGTTCGAAGACGGTCAGCTGTTCGTCCGGCGGGTTGCGGCGGACGAGCCGCCAGCCGGTCAGCTCGCCGGGCTCCTCGCTCACCCACAGGTAGTTCCGGACCGCGAGGTCGACCACGGTCGCGGCGAGGTCGACGGCGTCGGCACGCCCCGACAGGACGGTGCCGACCTGTCCCGGCAGCACGCCGTCGGGTGACGCGAACGCGGCCTTGTCGTCCTTCCCGGTGAGCAGCCGGACCGGGAGCGCGCCGCCGGGGTGCTTGTCCCGCCTTCGCAGCAGCGCGAGTGCGACGGCGGCGGCGACCAGCGCGAGCGCGAAGCCGCCCCAGGCCCAGCCGACCGGAGCGGTGAGCACGAAGGCGCCGGCGAACGTCTTCGACGGCTCCAGTCGCGCGTTCGCCGGGACGGTCCCGCCGGGCAGCTCGACCGAGATCTCCATCCGCTGCCCGGCCGCGAGGTTCTGCTGGCTGAACCGGGTCAGCCCGGAGTGCGCGATCTGGGCTGTCCCGCAGTGCGCGCGCGATCCTTCGGGACCGGCGTAGCAGGTGACCGCGTTCGGGATGGACGGCGCGGCGAAGCTCGCGCGCACGAGTTCGAGCCTGCTGTCCCAGCCGCCCGCGAGCTGCCAGGCGACCCGAGTCAGGCCATCGGCTTCGGAAACCGCACCGTCCACTGTGTACCGGACGATCGAGGTGCCGCCCTTGAGTTTGACGGTGAACTCGTCGTCGGTCAGCTCGGAACCGCCCGCGCCCTCGATGACGACATCACGGATGCCGATGATCCGGTCGCGATCGCGCGGGGCCGCCGTGCGGAGCGGGATCCGGCGCGTCATCGACCCCTCGCTCGGCACGGACACCGCCTCGACGACCGACAGCGCGCCGTCGCGTTCCACCTTGAGCGAGATCTCCGCGCTGTTCGGCAGCGACGGCAGTTGTGGCTCTCCCTGCGCTCCCGCCGGTGCCGCGCCCAGCACCAGCAGGAGGACCACCAGCGGGAAAACGCATTTAGTCCTCTGAATGCGGTACTTGCGCGGGCAACTACCGCATCCAGAGGACGAATTGCGAGTGTTCACGTCAGGCGGGGACCGGTTCCGGGCGGATCGAGCGCAGGTGCCCGGATTCGGCGAGCAGGCCGTCCAAAGCGGACAGGAACGACGGCAGGTGCGCGGCGAACCGGCGCAGATCCCGGTCGCCTTCGAGGCCGCCGAACCAGTACAGCCCGGCCGAACCGTCCGCCGACGGGTCGAGCCCCTCGAAGGTCCGGAGCCAGTGTTCGGTGTCGCCGAGGACGATGGCGTACGGCAGCGACCGGGAGAACACCATTTCCCGGTCCGCCGGCGGAATGGCGTCGACCTTGACGGTGTGCAGGTATTCGAGCAGCCCGCGCACCTGGCCGACCAGCCGCCTGCCGCGCGAGGTGCGCGGCGGCACCCACGAGGCACCCAGCAGCGTGGCGACCCCGGCGAGCGCGACCGCGACGCCGAGCAGCGCGTGCCCGGCGGTGAACGTCAGGACCGCGGTGCCCACGAGGCCGAGCGCGACCAGGCCGATGCCCACCAGGGTCAGCTTGCTCTTGCCCTTGTCCGGGCGGCGGGAGAACCAGCCCTTGCGCACCACGTCGGCGTACATCGCCTCACCGGCGACACGGAGATCGACGGTGCCGCGGCCGCGGAGTTCCGACAGCAGCACGGAATCGGTGCCCTCGGGGAGGATCGCGGTGTAGATCTCGCGTTCGAAGGCGACGAGATGCTCGTCCGGCGCGTTGCGGCGGGCGATCTGCCAGTCGACGGTCCCGGCGCCCCGGACCTCGGAGATCCACAGGTAGTTGCGGACCGCGAGGTCGACCACCGTGCCGCTGACGTCCACGACGTCGACCGTGCCGTCGACGACCGTGCCGACCTGGCCGGGCAGGACGCCGTCGGGCGAGGCGAAGGAGACCCTGCCACCCTCGCGCATGAGGACGTCGACCGGTCCGGCACCGGCGGTGAGCGCGCCCTTGTCGCGACGGCGCAGGAGCACGACGGCCAGCGCGCCGAGGATCAGGAACAGCGCCAGCGCCCCGAAACCGATGCCGGCGAGGGTCGTGAGGGCGAACGCGCCGCCGACCGAGGCGATCTGCTCGAACCTCGCGTTCGCGGGCACGGTGCCCGCCGGGAGTCCGACGGCGAGGTCGACCCGCTCGCCCGCCGCGAGCTTGTCCTGCTCGATGCGGACGACGCCACTGTGGTCGGTCTCCGCGAGCGAGCACTGCCTGTCCGAACCGAGCGGCCCGGCGAAACAGTCCACTGTGGGCATTTCGCGCGTCGGCGCGCTGAACGAAGCGGACACCCGGGACAGTTCGCCGTCCCAGCCGCTCGCGACCTGCCAGCGCACCTGCTGCGCGCCGTTGACGTCCGCGACCGCCCCATCCACTTTGTACTTGAGGGTGGACGCGCCGCCGTCGAAAGTGGCGACCAGCTGTTCGCCGTTCGACTCGGTCTTGCCCGCGCCCTCGACCGAGACGTCACGGACCCCGTAGACGCGATCCTGCTCTTCACCGGCGGGAACCTTCAACGGGATCCGGCGCACCAGGTGCTGTCCACCCGGGACGGTCACCTGCTCGGCGATCGACACCGAACCGTCGCGTTCCACCTTCACCGCGATGTTCGCGGACGCGCCGCTCGGTGGCTGGAGCAGCCCGAGCTGCTCGCGCGCGCCGAGTGGCGGCGGCTTCGGCAACTGCGGCGCGTTCGTCAGCGAAGGGCCCGCTTCGGGCGCCTCAGGCACATTCGTCTCCGACGGCGGGGCCATCAAGGCCGAGCTCGCCGCGACGGCCACGACCGCCGTCCCCCATTTCGTCAACACAGCCACACACTCTAGGCCAGCCGATCTATGCTGACCGCCGAAACGCCGAATCCGCTACCTGGGCGAACGGCGTTGCCGAACCGCATGGGGGATCCACTCGATGAACCAGCAGCCGCCCGGCCCGCCTGATCCGCGGCGCCGGCCGACTCCGCCACCTCCGGGGCAACCGCGACCACCGGGGCCACCGCGACCGCCGCAGGGCGGCCGTCCACTCCCGCCTCCGGGGGCGCGTCCGCTGCCGCCGCGTGGCGGTCCGCCGGTGCCGCCGCCGAACCGGCCGGGCCCCGGTGGCCAGCCGCCGCCCGGCCGTCCCGGACAGCCGGGTCACCAGCCGCCGGGCGCGGGACGTCCGCCGATCTCGCCGCCGCCTGTCCCAGGGCCGCCTGTCTCACAGCCGCCTGTCTCACAGCCGACGCCGATCCCGCCGCCGTTCCGGCCGGGTCCGCCGACCGGTGGGATGCCGCTGCCCCCGCCGGGCGCGGCCCCGTTGCCGCCGCCGCAGTTCGGCGCACCGGTCCCGTTCCAGCCCGGTGCCGTCGGTCCGCCGCAGCTTCCTTACGGTCCGCGTTTCGCGCAGCCCGCTTTCGCTTCATATGGGGGCTATGGCGCGAAGAAGTCGAACGGCGGCGTCATCGCCGCGGTCGCGATCGTGGCCGTGATGGCGGTGCTCGGCGGGCTGCTCATGGTGATCACCATCGCCAACGGCGGCTCGAAACACGTGGCGGACGCCGGATACTCGAGCTATTCGTCGTACCCGACGACGTCGTCCTCTTCGGACTACACGACGACCTCGTCCAGCGACACGTCGACGACGACCACCGGCCGTTCGCGCGATTCGACAGCCTCGCGGGAGACGTCGGCGGGCTCGACCCGCGAGACGTCGGCGAGCCGGGCACCCTCCGGCCCGCGGCCGCAGCACAAGCTCGCGGACAATCCGCTGTGGCTGGACAACAAGGTCGGCCTGCCGAACCAGGCGTGCAACCTCTCGCGCTGGGCGACCAACCCGGACGCGTCGGCCGCGTTCTTCGAAAGCGCGCGGCCCTGTTTGGACAGTGTCTGGCAGCAGGTCATGAACTACACGCAGCTGCCGTTCCGGGTCCCGACCGTGAAGTACCCGTCCGGCAAGAACTGGTCGAGTCCGTGCGGCGACGCCAGCGGCGGCACGGTGGCGGCGTTCTACTGCTCGCAGAACGAGACGCTCTACATGCCGTACGAAGGCCTTCAGCCCAACCAGTACGGCAACCGGCCCGGGGTCTATCTGGCCGTCTTCGCCCACGAGTACGCGCACCACATCCAGGCGCTTTCCGGTATCTCGGAGGCCTACTGGGACGCCCGGTACGAAGCGGGCATCGACTCGGCCGCGGGTCTGGAGATGTCGCGGCGCAACGAACTCTCGGCGCAGTGCCTGTCCGGGACGTTCCTCGGTTCGACGGTGGGCCGCGGCGGCTCGGTCGACCAGGCGATGTACCGCGACGCCTGGCAGACCCAGGACCGCGGCGACCACAACGGCGGCCCGCGCGACCACGGCTCCGACGCGCACGCGGTCTCGTGGTGGCAGCACGGCGCGCAGAAGAACCGGATGTTCGAGTGCAACACGTGGGCGGCTAAGTCCTCCGACGTGTCCTGATGCTGCCCGCTGGCGCTACCCCGCTACCGCTGCTTCGCTGCCGCTGGCGCTACTTCGCTGCCGCTCTGCCGCTGCCGCAAGTCCGTGAAGGCCTCCTTCCCTACTCTCAAGGTAGGGAAGGAGGCCTTCACGGAACGGCGGTTCGTCAGCCCGGCGGGGCGAAGGGGTTTTCCGGTTCCGGAGCGGTCTCCGGCTGCGGCGGTGTGACCGGCGCGGGAGCGGCCGCCTGCGGATACGACTGCGGATAAGACTGCCCATAAGACTGAACAGGCTCCCCCTGCGGCGCGTACTGCCCAGGAGGCGCGTACTGCGCAACAGCAGGCGAAACAGCAGGCGCGACAGGCTGCGCGTACTGAGGCCGCAGCTTCTCCTGATCCCGCCGCCGACGCTCGGCCAGCACCGCCGACAGGTACGCCCACGACGGCACCCCCGGCGGCACCGGCGCCCCGATCTCCCCGGCGACCTGCTGCGCGAGCCCGTACCCGAGCGCCTCGGCCGCTTCCGGCCGAAGCTCGCTCGTACGGCTCAAGTACTGACGCACGGCCAGCGCGAGGTCGTTCGGCAACCGGGTCAGGTCCAGCTGCGAGGCCCAGTACGCCAGCTGCGGCGGCATGCCGACGTACGGCGTCCGTGCGGCGGGCATGCGTTCCCGGATCACCAGGGTGCCGGCGAGGTAGTCGCCGACGCGGCGGCCGTTGGGCGACAGCAGCGACGTGATCACCGCCACGACACCGAGCAGACCCAGCGCCCAGAAGTCCACGAAGAACCCGGCGAGCCCGCGGACCAGCGCGTGCCGGAACCGGATCGGGCCGCCGTCGGTGCGGACCACGCGCAGGCCGAGCGCCATCTTCCCGAGGGTGCGCCCGCGGCTCAGTGTCTCGAAGATCACCGGGTAGCCGACCATGACCAGCACGAGGGTCACCAGGAACAGGGTCAGCGCCAGGGCTTCGTCGCCGAACGCGGCGATCTGGCTCAGGACCAGCATCGCGACGACCAGCGTGACGAGCTGGAGGGCGACGTCGATCATCATGGCGAGCCCGCGGCTGGCCAGCTTCGCCGCGCGCACGTCCAGGACGACGGCCTCGCCGGTGACGAGATCGGACTCTTGTTCCACCCGGCAAGCGTAGTGACGAATAGGCTGGGCGACCAAGGACGATCGCCGGGAGGGCTCCGAGTTGGACGTGGACGTGTTCGTCGCCGCGCACCAGGCCGAATGGAATCGGCTGCGTGACCTCGTCGGCCGCGCCGGGAAACTCAGCGGGCCGGACGCGGACGAGCTGGTGACGCTGTACCAGCGGGTCGCGACGCACCTTTCGATCATCCGCTCGGTCGCGCCCGATCCCGTGCTCGTCGCGCACCTGTCCGCGCTGGTCGCGAAGGCCCGCTCGGCCGTCACCGGCTCGCACAGTCCCGCCTGGCGCGAGGTCCGGCTGTTCTTCACCCACCGGTTCCCCGCGGCGCTGTACCTGAGCCGGCGCTGGTGGCTGGCGTCGGCGGCCGCGTCGATCGCGGTGATGGCGATCGCGGCGGTGTGGATCGCCGGCGATCCGCAGGTGCTCGCGTCACTGGCCTCGCCCGAGGAGTTCAAGGACCTGACCGCGCCCGGCGGGAAGTACGAGACGTACTACTCGTCCGATCCCGCGGGTTCCTTCGCCGCGCGCGTCTGGACCAACAACGCGTGGGTGGCCGCGACCTGCCTGTTCCTCGGCGTGGTGCTGGGGGTCCCGGTGATCTACGCGCTCTGGGCGAACTCGCTGAACCTCGCGATCGGCGCGGCGCTGATGTCCTCGGCCGGACGGCTCGACGTGTTCTTCGGCCTGATCCTGCCGCACGGGCTGCTGGAGCTGACCGCGGTGTTCGTCGCGGCCGGGACGGGGCTGAAGCTCGGCTGGACGGTCGTCGACCCGGGACGCCGTTCCCGGACGGCGGCACTCGGCGAGCAGGGCCGTTCGGTGGTGGTGATGGCGCTGGGACTGACCGTGGTGCTGCTGATCTCCGGCGTGATCGAGGGTTTCGTGACGCCATCGGGCCTGCCGACCTGGGCGCGCATCGGAATCGGAGTAATCGCCGAGGTCGCTTTTCTACTCTATGTGTTCGTCGTCGGGCGCCGGGCCGCGAAAGCGGGGGAAAAGGGTGACGTCGACTGGCGATACGCTGGTGATTCTCGACCGGAAGCGGGCTGACCTGGTTAGCTCCCCCCATGGGGAGAAAACGTTTACGCGTCTTCGCGATAGCCGTCCTGTCCGTACTCGCCTCGACGCTGCTCGTCGGCGCGTCCCAGGCCAAGACCGTCTCCGCGCCTTCGGGCAAGCAGAACTGGGTGGTGAGCGTCGGCGGGTTCCGCACCGACGCCGACCGCAACTACGTCCGGCTCGGTTATCTCGTCTTCAACCCGGCCGACAACACCGTCGCGCACAATTTCTGGACCTGGAGCCAGGCGGATTTCCCCGCCCCGGTCAACAGCGGCGACGTCTACTACTGCGGCGACTGGGCACCCGGATCCAACCCCCGCAACAACTGCCCGATCAAGACCGCGCCGGGCTTCACCGGTGAACCGAACGGCCACTTCACCGGCACCTACGCCCAGAATTCGGGGCAGGTGGCCATCACCTGGACCAGCAGCACCGTCGACGGTACGACCACTCCCGTGAACCTCACCGAGACCTGGTCGGTTTCGGAGACACGGCCGGGGCTCGGCCGGATGCAGCTGGTCGGCGACAACTATTCGATCAGCAGCGGCATAGCCTACGGCAGCAACGCCTCCCTCGCGCAGACCAGCAAGGCCCCGATGAGCTCCGTCCGCGCGACCCAGCGGTCGTACCTGCTCGAAGGCCAAGGCGTGAACCGCCGCGCGATCACCAACTGGACCAGGGGAAGCAGCGGCGCCCTCGGCGTCGGCCCGGGGTGGAACAAGTGCGACGACGGCTCGTGTCTCGGGTTCGTGCAGTACGACTCCGGCTGCGATCCGTCCTCCTGCTGCCCCGCCGGCCCCGGCCACGCGGCGTGCGCGCAGAAGATCATCGACACCGGCGACAGGCGGTTCTACTACCTGAGCGACGCCTTCGGCGGACGGCGCAACAGTTACGAGTTCTGGTGCGAATGCCTGTCCTACAACGGTTGCTACCTCGGCAACAGCCACGTCCGCCCGCTGCTGCAGGTGATCGACGACGCGGGGGCGTTCCAGGGCTGGGTCGGCGCCGAGGTCAGCCCGGACCGAAGCGGCTCGCGGGATCCGTCGGGCGAGTACTACTCCAGTTTCGCGCTGGTGGCCTAGCCGATCACAGCCGTCCGGCCGCCTTCAGCGCGAGATACCGGTCGGCCAGGCGCGGCGGCAGATCCTCGGGCACGGCGTCGACGACCTCGACGCCGTGCCGCGCCAGCCGCGCGGTGACCTGGCGCCGTTCGGCCAGCACCCGCTCGGCCGCGGCCGCGTCGTAGACGGCTTCCGCGTCACCGCGCCCCGCCGCCATCTCGGCGACCCGCGGGTCGGCCACCGAAGCGATCATCAGCTGGTGCCGCGAAGTCAGCTTGGACAGTATCGGGAACAGGCCTTCCTCCAGTGGCGCCGCGTCCAGCCCGGTCAGCAGGACGACCAATGCGCGCCGCCGGGTCCGCCGCAGCACCTCGGCGATCATCCCCCGCGCGTCGGTCTCGACCAGCGATGGTTCCAGCGGCGCCATCGCGTTCACCAAGGCGGGCAACAGTTCCGAGGATCCCTGGACCGCGGCGTGGACCTGGCGGTCGTAGGCCAGCAGGTCCACGCGGTCACCCGCCCGCGCGGCGAGCACCGCCAGCAGCAGGGCCGCGTCCATCGCCGCGTCGAGCCGCGGCGCGTCGCCGACCCGGCCTGCCGAAACCCGGCCGGTGTCGAGGACCAGCACCACGTGCCGGTCGCGTTCCGGGCGCCACGTCCGCACCATGACGTCGGACGCGCGCGCCGAGGCCCGCCAGTCGATCGACCGGACGTCGTCGCCGATCACGTACTCGCGCAGGGAGTCGAATTCCGTGCCCTGGCCGCGGATCAGCACCGCGTTGCGGCCGTCGAGCTGTTGCAGCCGCGCCAGCCGCGACGGCAGATGCTTGCGGCTGTGGAACGGCGGCAGCACCCGCACGGTCCACGGCACCTCGTGCGAGCCCTGCCGTGCCGCGAGCCCCAGCGGTCCGGTCGACCGGACGGTGACCCTGGCCGCGGTCCGGTCGCCGCGCCGGGTCGGCAGGAGCCGGGTGGTCACGACGCGCCTTTCGCCCGCGGGCAAGGTCAAGCGGTGCCTGTCGTCCGCGCCGGCGCTGGGCGGCCACGCGTCCCGGAGCCACGCGCGCACCGGACGGCCACCGGGATTGGCGACGGTCAGCGTGACCTCGCAGTCCTCCCCCAGCCGCACGGACGTCGCGCCGGATCGCGCGAACGCCAGCTTCCGCACGCTCCCGGCGAGCACGAGATCCAGCACCACCAGCAGGAACAGCACCGCCGCGGCCAGCCCGATCCCGGCCCACGAGGGCAGCAGGAAGCCGACCACCGGCGCCGCGAGGAGCGCCAGCAGCCCGAGCCGCCCGGTGACGGCCATCAGCGTGGAACGGGCACGGACGCGAGGACGCGGTCCAGTACACCGTCGGCGGTCGCGCCTTCGAGTTCGGCTTCGGGCCGCAGGTCGAGCCGGTGCCGCAAAGACGGCCGTGCCAAGGCTTTGACGTCGTCCGGCGTGGCGTAGTCGCGGCCCGCGAGCCACGCCCACGCCCGTGTCGCGGCCAGCAGCGCCGTCGCGCCACGCGGGGAAACACCGAGGCGCACCGACGGCAGCGCCCGGGTCGCGCGGCAGACGTCGACGATGTAGGCGAGCACCTCGGGACGCACGGTGACCCCGGCGACCGCACGCCGCGCGGCGTCGAGCTGCGCGGCGCCGGCGACCGGCTGGATCCCGGCCGCGGTGAGGTCGCGCGGGTCGAAACCCTGCGCGTGCCGGGAAAGGATGCCGAATTCGTCCTCGCGGGACGGCATCGGCATGGTCAGCTTCAGCAGGAATCGGTCCAGCTGCGCCTCGGGAAGCGGGTACGTGCCCTCGTATTCGACCGGGTTCTGCGTCGCGATGACGATGAACGGATCGGGCAGCGGCCGCGTCTTGCCGTCGCTGGATACCTGCCGCTCCTCCATCGCCTCCAGCAGCGAAGACTGCGTTTTCGGCGGGGTGCGGTTGATCTCGTCCGCCAGCAGGAGGTTCGTGAACACCGGGCCCTCGCGGAAGGAGAACTCGCCGCTGTGCGCGTCGTAGACGATCGAGCCGGTGATATCGCCCGGCATGAGGTCCGGCGTGAACTGCACCCGGGTCGTCTCCAGGTCCAGCGCGGCGGCCAGCGCCCGCACCAGCAACGTCTTCGCCACCCCCGGAACGCCTTCGAGCAGCACGTGTCCCCGGCACAGCAACGCGATGATGAGCCCGGTGACCGCCGCGTCGTTGCCCACCACGGCCTTCCCGACCTCGGCGCGCAGCGCGATCAGCGCCGCCCGCGCTTCGGCCGCACCATCCACACTGGACTGATCGCTACTCAAGACCGCTCCACCTCTCGTTCCACGACATCGAGTCCGTCCGCCAGCCGCACCAGCGCGGCGTCATCGGCGGGCGGGTCCCCGTACAACAGCGCGCCGATCTCGGCGGGCGCCCGGCCGGTCCGCCCGGCGACGGACTCCACCAACGCCGCGGGTTCGGCGTCCCGGGTGAGGCCCAGCAACGGCCGGAGCCGCGCGCGAGCGGCCTCACGCAACGTTTCCCCGGCGTGCGCGGCGGCCTTCGCCCGGCGATACAACCGCGCCCGCCCCTCCGTGGCTTCGGCCGCGCGCACCACGACCGGGATCGGCTCGGTCACCACCGGCCCCAGCCGCCGGGAACGCCACAGCGCCAGCAGCACCACCGCGAACCCGGCCTGCAAGGCCGCGTACGACCAGCCCGCCGGGATCAGTTCCGACAGCGGCTTCTTCTCCGTCTCCAGCGACGGATCGGCGGCCGTCGGCAGGTACCAGACCAGGCGTTCGTGCTTCCCGAGCAGGCGCATCGCGAGCGCCGCGTTGCCTTCGCCTGCCAGCCACTCGTTGGTCAGCGGCGCGGGGGTGCCGAGTACGGTCACCGTCCCTTGTGGACCGGGGACTTCGAGATACGAACCGCCGTAACACTCCAGCGCCCTCGGCTGCGTGGCCGCGTACTTCAGGCCGCCCATCGTCGCGTTCCCCGCCGCGACGGGGTCCTTCGCCTCGCAGTCGGGCGCGCGGGTCTCGGTCTCGGCCTGACCGTTCACCCGCACCCCGGGGAGGACTTCGTCGACCGTGCCCGGGCTCGGCTGCACCAGCACGACGTGCTCGGCGTTCTGCCTGATCTCCGCGAAGGCACTCTTGGGCACGTACTCGGGCTTGGTGATCAGGACGGTCGCGTCCCTCGCGACGCCCTTGGCCGCGGCGGCGGTGCGCACGATCGGGATCTTGACGCCTTCCCGTTCCAGCAGGGTCGCCAGCGCGCGGCCGCCGCCGGGCTCGTAGGAGCCCGGTTCGAGCGCGCCGGTGGTCTGCTCGCCCTGGACGAGGACGAGCAGCGTCCCGGTCAGCACGAGCAGGAGGACGACCGCGAGCGGGAGCCGCACCCCGCGCCAGATCCGGCGGGCGTCGGGCGAAACCGAGGTCATCCGGCCGCCAGGGCGACGGGCCGGGCGCGACGGCAGCGTTCGTCCAATTCGGACAGTGAGCGGTAGCCGTCCTCGGTGGCCGGGATGCCTCCGTAGTGGACGTCGTCGAACAACCGCGCGCCGGCGCGCAGCGGGACGGCGACGTCGGGAAGCAGGCGTCCTGCTTCGAGGGCGGCTTCGTCGGCCGTCCGGCCCGACTTCTCGTCCAGCAGCGCCCGCTCCTCCAAGGACCGCACCACGGCGCGGAAGATCTCACGGACGGCGTCGTCGAAGTCACCCCGCGTCGCTGCTTCCTCGGCGGCCTTGCGGTGTTCGCCGGAAGTCTTGCGCTGCCCGGCGAACACGGCCCGCCCGCTCTTGGCCGACGTCGCCAAGGGACCGGATCGCACGCGGATCACCACCACCAGCACGATCAGCACGACGGCCAGCAGCACCACGGCGAAGATCCCGCCGGGCACCGCGCTGTCGACGGTGTCGAGGAAGCTCAGCAGCTTTTCGAGCACCCAGCTGAACGCCTCGGACAGCCAGCTCGGTTTCGCGTTCTGATAGGCCGGGTTCGCGAGTTCTTCGGCCGCGCGCAGCCGGGCGGTGTCCCGGTCGATGTCGACCGGGACTTCGGTGAGGAAGCGCGTCACCATGCCTGCGGCGGGGGCGGCGGCGTGATCCCGGCCGCGCGGGCCAGTTCGATGTCCATGCCCTCGCGGCGCATCCGCTGGTCGATGTAGAGGATCACGGTCACCAGCGCGGTGAACGGCCCGACGATCGTCTGCGCGATCACCGTGCCCACCGACTGGAGGATCAGGTCACCGGTCGAGGGAACGTACATCTGGTCCAGATTGCCGAAAATGGACAGGAAGGCGCTGAAGCTGAACGGGATCGTGATGATCGACGCCAGGAACGACGAGATCACGTACGCCAGCAGCAGGATCCCGAAGACCCGCCAGAACATCCCGGAGACCAGCTTCACCGACCGGCGGAACGCCTCCATCACGGTGCCGCGTTCGAGGATGAACGCGGGGCTGGCCAGCGCCCAGAAGGTGTAGGGGATGATCGCGGGCAGCAGGCAGAAGATGGCGGCGACCATGATCGCCAGCGTGTAGAGCACGGTCAGCCCGAGCAGCGGCAGCAGCCGCGGCGTCGCCTCTTTCAGCGCCTCTTTGAAGGTGACCGGCTTGCCCAGCACGGCCTTGCCCATCAGGACGGTCAGGAATCCGGTGAGGATGGTCGTCCCGAGCAGGGTGGCGACGAGGGTGATGAACGACGTCGCCAGCGATCCGCCCAGGACGCTGAACATCTGGTTCATCAGTTCCTGATCGGTGGCCGCCGGGCCGAGATCGCGGATTTTCTCGAGGTCGCCGGTGGTGTCGACCAGCAGCAGCCCGACCAGGTTGAGGGCCGCGGTGAGCACCGCGGTGATCGCGGCCGCGCCGAAGACCATCCGCCAGTACTTGCGCATGGCCGTGACCGCGCCGTCGAGGATGTCGGTGAGGTTCAGCGGGCGCAGCGGGATGACCCCCGGCCTGCCCAGACCGACCTTCCAGTTCGCGTACTGCTGCTGCGGCGGCTGATACGACGGCAGCGGAGGCGGCGGCGTCGCCCCGGACGGGGACTGCCACTGCTGCTCCGGCGCCGGTGACGGCGGCACCTCACCCCGCGGCGGCGTCGGCGCGTCCGCCTGCGGCTGTGCCGGTTCGCCCGCCTGCGGCTTCGGCGTCTCGGTACCTTCCGGCCCGGACGGTCCGCCGGTCTCCGTCATGCGACAGCCCCCTACCCGTTCATGTTGCTTGCGCACACTCTTCCAGAGGGTCCGACACCCAGCCAGAGCTGGGGGGACGACACTGATGGGTGACCGCTCGCCTCACGCTGGATACCCTCTGCTGCCAAGTGCTGGGAGGGGAGGCCGTTAGCTCGTTATGCTGAACATCGGACCGGGCGCCCCCGGTTCGCCCCTAGAAACACCGGGACCGACTTGATGACGCAACCGCCCCACGGCCAGTGGCCGCCACGCGGCGCCGTCCAGCCACCGCCGGTGCACGGTCAGCCCCCTCCCCAGTGGCACGGCGCACCGCATCAGTACCCGCCGCCGCCACGCCGGTCCGTGGGCGCGATCGTCGGCATCTGCCTCGGCGCGGTCGCCGTCCTGGTCCTCGGCCTGGTCGCGATCGTTTCACTCAATCGTGACGGCAACGATCACGTAGCGAACGCGGGTTACAGCACGCTGCCGAGCCCGCCCCCGTCGGCGGAACTGACGCCGAGCGGGTCCGCGTCGCCCTCGTCCTCGACGAACCCGTTCCCGACGTCGCCGACCAGGGCACCGTCCTCTTCGAGCGGACCGCAGAAGATCCTCAAGCTCGGCGACCACCCGATCCTCCAGGACCCGAGCGCCGGCCTGCAGAACCGCGTCTGCACGCTGCCGCAGTGGCAGAGCAGCCAGCAGGCCGCCGAGGCGTTCTTCACCGCGGCGGGCAAATGCCTCGACAACGCGTGGGGCCCGTTCCTCGAGGCCTACAAGCTGCCGTTCATCCCGCCCGCCCTGCACTTCCCGACCGGGGCCAGCTTCGAAACCGAATGCGGCACGATCCAGGTGGGCATCGCGACGGCGGCGTACTACTGCGAGAACAACCTCTACGTGCCGTTCCGGGGTCTTCAGACCGACCAGTACGGCAACAACCCCGGCGTCTACCTCGCCCTTTTCGCGCACGAGTACGGGCACCACGTGCAGGAGGTCGCCGGGCTGATGGACGCGGCCTGGCAGAAGATCTACGAATCGGGCCAGAACAGCCCCTCCGGGCTGGAGATGTCCCGGCGCAAGGAACTCCAGGCGCAGTGCTTCTCCGGGATGTTCCTCGGCGCGCACGTCGACCAGGGCGGCACGGTCAGCCGGGACATGTACAACAAGGCCTGGAACGACCAGGAGACCCGGGGCGACAACACCTCACGCAGCCAGGACCACGGGACGAACGCGCACTACGCGTCCTGGTGGCGGGCCGGCGCGAGCAACAACCGGATCGCCGACTGCAACACCTTCTCGGCGCCGTCGAGCGCCGTTTCCTGACGATGTGAAGTACATGAAGGCCCCTTCCTGGCGCCTGGCGCCAGGGTCCGCCTCTGGGCTGGTCAAGGAGGTTGTGAAAGCCACTTTCGCAACGTTGAAGGTTGCGAAAGTGGCTTTCGCGACGCGGCGCCCTGAGTCCCTGAATGCCCACGGCCGCCGGACCGGCACGATCCCGACACCCCACCCACGCGCAGATCGGCCCAGGTGGTCGTGAGTGGCGGTTCCGCGGCCGCCAGGGCGCGACGATGGAGGAATTGGGACGTTCAACGTCCCAATTCCTACATCGTCGCCCGGACGCCCGGTGGCAGACGAGGTGACAGGGGAAGATTCCGGATTTTCAACGTCCGGAACCCTCCCCAACAACGGGCACCGGCCCCAGCCTCGGCTTCACTACGAGTCCGCTAGAACCCGAATCGCCACTCACGATCCAGCCAGCCGAATGGTCACCGGTCTTGTATCGTGTACTTGATACAAGACGGGAGGCTGATCGTGCCGTTCGACAACATCGTGGCCGTCGCCCTGTTCATGGGCCTGTTCGGTCTCGTGATCCTGATCGTGCTGTGGCCGGGCGAAAGGCAAGGCGCCAAGGTATTGCGACGGTGGGGGGTCGCCGATCCCTCGCCGTCCGACGTCGACGAGGCCGTGCGCTATCTGCGCCGCCGCCGGTTCTGGTATCCGTGGCTTTACCTCGGGTTGCCGCTGCTGGCCGATTCCGCCGGGGTGCGCGGTGACAACATGTCGTCCGTCCTGGCCACCTTGCTCGTCGGCGCGCTGATCGCCGAAGTGCTGGCGCAGCGGCCCCGGAAAGGCGCCCGCCGTGAGGCGGCGCTGGAGCGGCGCGGCGTGAGCGGGCTCATTCCCGTCTGGGGCCTGGTCACCTACGCGGTGATCGCCGTGGCCGCGGCAGGCTGGCTCGCTGTCAACAACTGGTGGGCGCAGCTCGGCGTCGCCGCGGGGATCTCGGCGGTGACGTGGCTGGTCGTCCTGCTCGCCGTCCGCCGACCGTCCACAGGGGACAGTGTGGCCGACACGGCGTTGCGGGTCCGGAGCGCTCGGGTCGCCGCCGGGCTGGGGTTGGCCGCCACCGTGACGCTCGCGATCCCGGAGAAGATGAACCTGGTGTCCCTGCTGCTGGTGCTCGCCGGATTCGCCGGCTGGTACCACCTCGCGCACCGGTCGCGCGCCGAGGGCCCCTCGCGTCCCGAAGCGGCCTGATGCCGCTGAAGGTCGTCGTCGACACGGATCTCGGGATCGCGCCGTGGCGACAGGTCCGGGACCAGATCGTCCGTTTGATCACCACCGGTGCGCTGGCGCCGGGCACCCGGCTGCCGTCCATCCGGCAGCTCGCCAGGGATCTGGCGCTGGCTTCGGGCACGGTGGCGCGCGCTTACCGTGAGCTGGAGGAGAACGGCTGGGTGCTCACCGCCCGCGCCAGGGGAACGGTCGTCGCCAAAGCGGCCGATCGTCCGGGGAAAGCCGCTCTGCTGCGGGCCGCGGCGGACGAGTACGCCCGCGCCGCTCGGGAACTCGGGGTCGATCCGGGTGACGCGCTGACAGCCGCTGCCGCCGCGCTGGGGTCACTCCAGTGACGTGTCGCCGAAGTGTTCGAGCAGCAGCCGCAGGCCGCCGATCAGTTCGATCCACTGCTCGGGCTTGAGGTCGGGCAGAAGGCGGGCTTCGTTCTCCAGGTGGAGCACGAAAACCTCGTCCACGACCTCCTTTCCCTTGCCGGTCAGCCGGATCTTGACCGAACGACGGTCGTCGCTGTCACGCACCCGCTCGACCAGCCCCTTGGCTTCCATGCGGTCGATGCGGTTCGTGATCGCCCCCGAGGTGACCATCGCGGCCTTGAGCAGCGCGCCCGGCGTCAGCCCGCCGGCTTCCCCGGAGCGGCGGAGCGTGGTGAGCACGTCGAACTCCCACGATTCCAGGTCGTGCTCGGCGTTGAACTCCTTGAGCTTCCGGTCGAGGATCCGGGAAAGTCGCTGGACGCGCCCGATCACCTCGGCCGGCCAGAGCTTGTCTTCGAGATCCGGCCGCTCGTGCCGCCAAAGCCCGATCACCGCGTCCACCGCGTCGGCCACGATGCGCCTCCAATCGTCTCAACATTAAGAGACTTGACATTGACATAACTCGCTGGTGTTATCTCAACGTTGAGATTATCAGTGAGGAGACATCATGGCGATCATCGCCGAACGGCCTGTCACGACCGAGCCCACCGCCGCGAAACCGACGCTGCGTGACGCCGGGCTCGCCGCGCTGGCACCGGCCAGCTGGGGCACCGTCTACGTCGTCACCGCGACCTTGCTGCCCCCGGACCGGCCGCTTCTGGCCGCCGCGCTGCGGGCACTGCCGGCCGGACTGCTCCTGCTGGTCCTGACCCGGCGGCTCCCGCGCGGCTCCTGGTGGTGGAAGACGACGGCGCTCGGAATGCTCAACTTCGGCGCCTTCCTGCCGCTGATCTTCTACGCCGCGTACCACCTTCCCGGCGGTGTCGCCGCGACGCTCGGCGCCCTGCAACCCCTGTTGGTGGCACTCCTGGCGCTGCCGATGTTGCGCGTCCGGACACCGGCGCCGATCCTGCTCGCCGCGATCGCCGGCGCCGGCGGTGTCGCCCTGCTGACCCTCTCGGCGGAGGCCCGGCTCGACCCGCTCGGCCTGGCCGCCATGCTCACCGCCGTCGCGCTCATGGCCGTCTCCCTGCTCCTCACCAAGAAATGGGGCCGCCCCGAACATCCGCTGGCGATGACCGGCTGGCAGCTGACCCTGGGCGGGCTCGTCCTCGCCCCGGCGACACTGCTCTTCGAAGGTCTCCCCGGCTCGCTGACGACCGCGAACCTGATCGGCTACGGCTACATCGGCGTCGTCACCACCGCGCTGGCGTACCCGCTGTGGTTCCGCGGCATCGATCGCCTCGCCCCGACGTCGGTCTCGCTGCTGACACTGACCAACCCTCTCGTCGCCACGGCCGCGGGGTTCCTGGTGCTCGGCCAGACCCTCACCGGCTGGCAGCTCACCGGATTCGCCGTCGCCCTCACCGCCTTGACACTCAGTCAGACGCTCGCAGGTGGCCGGCGAGTTCGGTGACCGTCGGATGGTCGAACAGGACGCGCGCGGGGACCTCCACCCCGGTCAGCTCCCGGAGCCGGGTGCGGAGGTCGATCACGGCCAGCGAGTCGAGCCCGAGGTCGGTGAACGGTTTGTCCTCGGGGATCGTGCCGGGGTCCTGGTGGCCGAGGACCTCGGCGAGTTCGACGCGGAGCAGGTCGCGCAGCTCCCGCTCGGAGGGATGTTCCGGCCAGCGCCGATCCGGTGACGGCGGTGCCGGTCTCGCCGCGGGACGGCCGAGGTCTTCGGCGATCGGAGGCAGGTCGGCGGCGGTGGGGTCGAGCCGCGCGGCGATCAGGACCGGTTCGGCATGCCCGAGCGCGGCGTCGAACAGGGCCATTCCCTGCTCCAGCGTCAGCTCTGCCACCCCGGAGGTCTGGATGCGATGCCTTGCCGCGTCAGGGATCTGCGCGCCGAGCCCGACCGCCAGATCCCAGAGTCCCCAGGCGATCGACGTCGCGGGCAGGCCTTCGGCCCGTCGCCGGACGGCCAGCGCGTCGAGGACGCGGTTGGCGGCCGCGTAGTTCGCCTGGCCGGCGTTGCCGAAAATGCCCGCCAGGGAAGAAAAGAGCACGAACGCCGACAGCGGAAGACGCCGCGTGGCCTCGTGCAGGACGTGAGCCGCGTCGGCCTTCGGGCGGAAGACGGTGTCGAACCCGGCGGGTGTCTGCGCGGTGAACGCGGCGTCGGCGACGACGGCGGCGGAATGCACCACGGCGGTGAGCGGCGGGTCGCAGGAGCCGACCAGTCGCCGGACGAAGACGGGGTCGGCGACGTCGCCGCCGACGATCCGGACGTCGGCGGGGAGCCGCCGGAGCTCTTCCGCACCGGGCGCGTCCGGGCCGCGACGGCTGACCAGCAGCAGATGCCGGACACCGTGCGCGGACACGAGATGCCGGGCCAGCGCCGCGCCCAGCCCGCCGGTGCCGCCGGTGATCAGCACGGTCCCCGCCGGATCGATCGGCAGGCCGGCCGCGGGGGCGGTCCGGGCGATCCGGAGCGCGTGGGGCACGCCCTCCCGGATCGACAGCTGGGGTTCGGGGTTGCCGCCGACGAGCTCACGCACCCGCTCCACCGGCAGCTCCGTGGAGACCACGGTGACCAGGCCACGGTATTCGGCCGAAGCCGCGGTGCCGAGCCCGAAGACGGCGGCCGAGGCCGGATCGGTGACGTCACCGGTGACTACGACGGTGCGTTCTCCGCGCGGGAGCGTGTCCTGCAACGAAGTGAGCACGGTGCGGACGTCTTCGCCGCGTGCGTCGACGATCCGGACGTCGTCGGCGCTCGCGGCCGGTACGCGGATCCATCGCGGGCGGTAGAGCATCGTGCTCCCGGCGGGCAGCGGCCTGGTGAGCAGGGATTCCACCACCGCGACGGGCATTCCGTCGGAGTCGAAGAGTTCGACGCGGACCTCGCCGGGACCTGTCCGTACACAGTGGACTCGCGCCCGGCGCGGGGCCGCGGCGAACACGTGGACACCGGTCCAGAGGAACGGCACCCGGATCTCGGCGTCCGGCGGCCCGGCCAGCGCCAAGGTGTGCACGGCCGCGTCCAGCAGCACGGGGTGCAGCCCGAAGTCGCCGTCGACGCCTTCGGGGAGCGCGACGTCGGCGAACAGTTCGTCGCCGTCCTGCCACAAGCCCGTCACCGCGCGGAACGCGGGACCGTAGTCGAGGGTGGCGTAGGCCTGCTCCAGGCCGATCGGTTCGGTGGCGGGAGGCGGCCACTCGCCTTTCCACGGCTGCGCGAAGACGTCGGACGGCGCTTGCCGACCGGTGGCGTGCCGGGTCCATACGCCGGAATCCTGGGCGTAGATGTCGATCCGGGGCCCGTCCACGACCACCTGGAGTGCGACGTCCTCGGTCCGGCTCAGCCGTAGCGGCGCCTCGATCGTCAGCTCGGCCAGGCCGCTTCGGCCCGCGTGCAGGGCCAGTTCGACGAAAGCGGTCGCGGGGAACAGGGTCGTGCCGCCGACGACGTGGTCGCCGAGCCAGCCGTGCGTGCGCACCCCGGCCGAGCCGCCGTGCACGATCCGGGGCGAGTCGGGCGCGACCAGCGCCGGGCCGAGTATCGCGTGCCCGTCGCTCACCGGGCTCCGGCGAGGTTGCGGGTCGAGCCAGAAACGCTCGCGCTGGAAGGGATACGTCGGCAGTGAGACCCGTCTGGCACCGCTGCCCGCGAACACCGCCGACCACGACACCGGGACACCGGCGGTGTGCAGCTCTCCCGCCGCTTCCAGCACCCCTCGACTGGTGTCCATAGTGGACACCGTGGGGAGTACCGCTCCCGCGGCCCTGCTCAGCACGGCCGAAGGTCCGATCTCCAGGCAGAGATCGGTTCCTTCGGCGGCCACGGCGTCCAGCGCGTCGGCGAACCGGACCGTGTCCCTGGCTTGCCGGACCCAGTAGGCGGGGCCGAGGCCGTTGATCACCCGGCCGGCCAGCCCGGAGACCAGCGTGATTTCCGGGGTGCGGTGCGTCAGCCCCGCGACGACCTCACGGAACTCGGCGAGTATCGGATCGATCAACGGCGAATGGAACGCGTGACTGACGCGCAGCCGCGTGGAACCCGGCCATTGGGCCGCGACGGCTTCGGTCACGCTCTCGGATCCGGACAGGACAAGGGATCGAGGGCCGTTGACCGCGGCGATCGCCACCTGGTCGGCGAATTCGCCCACCAGCGGCGCGACCTCGCTTTCGGCCGCGCGGACCGCGATCATCACGCCGCCCGGCGGCAAAGCGGCCATGAGACGCCCCCGCGCGGACACCAGGACACCGGCGTCTTCGAGGGAGAGGACCCCGGCGACGTGTGAGGCGGCGATTTCCCCGATCGAGTGCCCGGCGACGGCGCCGGGCCGGACACCCCAGGATTCGAAGAGCCGGTAAAGGGCGACCTCGAAGGCGAACAAGGCGGCTTGCGCGTGATCGGTCCGGTCCAGCAGTTCGCCGCCGCCGAAAGCGACGTCACGAACCTGCCCGCCGATGGCCTCGCAGGCGGCGTCGAACGCCGTGCGGAACACGGGGAACGCGTCCGACAGTTCCTTGCCCATGCCCGCGCGTTGCGCGCCCTGCCCGCTGAACAGGAACGCCGCGGTCGCCGTTCCGCGCCCGATCCGGCCGCGGCGTTCACCCGTGGCGAGAGCGCGCAGCGCGGCGAGATCACCGGAGGAGACCATCGCGCGATGCTCCAGCGGAGCGCGGGTGCTGAGGGTGAACGCGACGTCGTCCTCGTCGCGCCCGGCCGCTGTCGCCAGCAGCCGGGAAGCGACCGCTCGCAGCGCGCTGTCGCTCGCGGCGCTCAGCAGCCACGGTGCCTTCAGCGATGTCCGGCGTCCGGCAGCCGCCGGAAACGGCGCTTCCGAGACGAGCACGTGCGCGTTGGTGCCGCCGATCCCGAACGCGGAAATCCCGGCGTGGCGCGGTTTCTCCCCGGCACGCCAGCCCCTGGCCTCGGCGAGCAGGGCCACGTCGCCCGCCGACCAGTCGACCCGAGGGCTCGGCTCGTCGGCGTGCAGCGACGGCGGCAACTGCCCGTGCCGCAACGCTTCCACCATCTTGATCACCCCGGCCACCCCCGCCGCGGCCTGGGTGTGCCCGATGTTGGACTTCACGGATCCGAGCCACAACGGCCTGTCCCGCCCCTTGCCGTACGCGGCGATCAGTGCCTCCGCTTCGATCGGATCGCCGATCGGGGTGGCGGTGCCGTGCCCTTCCACGACGTCGACGTCCGGCGCCGACAGTCCGGCGTCGGCCAGCGCGGACTTGATCACCGCGCGCTGGGCGCGTCCGCTCGGCGCCGTGATCCCGTTCGACGCCCCGTCGGAGTTGACGGCCGAACCGCTGACCAGCGCCAGCACCGGATGCCCGTTCCGGCGGGCGTCCGACAGCCGTTCCAGCAGGACGACACCGGCGCCTTCGGCCCAGGCCGTGCCGTTCGCGCCCGCCGCGTAGGAGCGGCACCGCCCGTCCGGGGAAAGGCCGCGCTGACGGCTGAATTCGAGGAAGGTGCGCGGCGACGACATCACCGTGGCGCCACCGGCCACGGCGAGCGAGCATTCACCGGTCCGCAGCGCGCGCACGGCCCAGTGCAGGGCCACCAGCGAGGACGAGCACGCGGTGTCGATGGTGACCGCCGGGCCGTTCAGGCCGAAGGTGTAGGAGATCCTGCCGGACGCGAGCGCGTGCGAAGACCCGATGCCCAGCCGTCCTTCGAGCTGATGCCCTTGCAGGCGACTGGCGTAGTCCTCGTTCATCACGCCGACGAACACGCCGGTGTCGCCGCCCCGCAGCGTCGCGGTGTCCAGACCGGCGCGTTCGAACAGCTCCCACGACGTCTCCAGCAGTAACCGCTGCTGAGGGTCGGTCGAGAGCGCCTCGCGCGGCGACATGCCGAACAAGGCCGGGTCGAAATCCAGGGCGTCGTACACGAAACCGCCGCGACGGGTGGTGGAACCGCCGATCCGGCCGGGGTCCGGGTCGTAGCGCACGGTCTGCTCCCAGCCACGGTCGGACGGGAAGTCCCCGGTGGCGTCGACACCGGCGGCCACCAGGTTCCACAGGTCCTCGGGCGAGGTCACCCCGCCGGGGAACCGGCACGCCGTCGCGACGATGGCGATCGGGTCGTCGCCGCGTGCGGGCACGGGTTTCGCCGTGACGGGCCCGCGCCGCCCGGACAGTAGCCGCTCCAGTTCGCCGATGACCGCCGCCGGGGTCGGGAAGTCGTAGACGAGCGACTGGGGGAGTTCGCAGCCGGTCGCCTCGGCGAGCCGGTGCCGCAGCTGCACACCGCCCAGCGACGTCAGGCCCAGCTCGGCGAACGGCCGGTCGCGCCACCGTTCCCCGGCGTCCTCCTCGCCCAGTTCGGCGATCGCGTCGCGCACCAGCGCTTCGACGTCGTCGGGGCGGGGAACCCGCAACTGCTTCCGCAGCGCCTTTCCCGACGGCGTCCGGGGGAGCCGCTCGACCAGGTGAAAGGCCACCGGGACCTTGAAGGCGGAGAGCCGTCGGCGGCACAGGCGGCGTACCTCGTCGAGGTCCGGCTCGTCGGACACGAGGAACGCCACCGGTACCGCGCCGAGGACCTCGTCCGGCCTTCCGGTCACGAGGACGTCGCGCACCGCCGGGAGTTCGGCGATGACCGACTCGATCTCGGTCGGGTGCACGTTCTGGCCGCCGCACACGATGACGTCGTCGGCGCGGCCGTCGAGCGTGAGCCGTCCGTCGGCGAGGCCGCCCATGTCGCCGGTCCGGTACCAGCCGTCCACGCCCGCCACGTTCGGCGCCACCCCGGGACCGCGCACCTCGATCTGCCCGCCGGAGATCCGGATCTCCATACCCGGCACCGGGATCAGCCCCTCGTCACCGGTGAGCTGGACGGCGATCTTGCCGCCGGTCTCCGTACTGCCGTAGCCGTCGAGGACGGGGATGCCGAACAGTTCCCGGACCGCGGCGCGTGCCGACGGGGTGCAGGGCGCGCCCCCGGACAGGCACAGCCGCGGCGCGGGGAGCTCACCGCGGACCTCCTGACGCAGGTTCAGGAAGGTCGCCGGGACACCGGCCAGGACGCCGCCCGGATACGCCGCCAGTGCGCTTTTCAGGTCGTGGCCGACGATCCTCGTGTGCGTGCCCAAGGCGATCGTCCCGGCGAAGGCCAGCGACAACGCGTACGCGTGGTGCAGCGGAAGCGGCCACAACACGGTGTCGGCCTCGGAGATCCCGTACATCGGGCCGTAGCAGGCGGCCGAGGACCAGAGAAGCGCCCGCTGCGTCGTCAGGACACCTTTGGGGCGGCCGGTCGTGCCGGAGGTGTACAGCAGCCAGGCGGGCTCGTCGAGGCCGAGATCGTCGCGAGGTTCACCCTGCGACGGCGTCGGCTCGTCCTCGACGAACACCACCCGCAACCGCGGCCGCTCCGCTCGGAGCTCGCGTACCACTTCCGCGTGCCGGGCCTCCGTGATCAGCAGTCCGGCGCCGGAGTCGTCCACGATCCGCGTGAGCTCGGCCGCCGTCGACCGCGCGCTCGCCGGGACCCCGACCCCACCCGCCCGAAGGACCGCCAAGCAGTACTCGGCGAATTCGACGCGTGCGCCGAGATGGATCAGGACCCGGTCGCCTCGCGTGATTCCGAGCCCGGTGGCCAAGCAGCCACTCGAATCCAGCAATTCCCCGAAGGTCAGGGTCCGGCGCTCGTCGGTGAACGCCGGCCGGTCGCCCGGCAGTTCCCGCAACAAAGTCACCAACGGCCGGAGCAGCCCGTCGCGAATGTCGGTCATCACACGAAGGTATAGCCGCGCCGCTCCACGTTGGTACAACGAACACGGCGAAGTATTTTATTGCCCGATCGTGCACCGTCCGCCGACGGATCGCGCATTTCTGGACCGGTCAGACGGCCTTTTTGTTCCGCTCGCTCGCGGACCAGCCGTCGTCGTCCTGGTCGAGGCCGGAACCGCTGCCGTAGAAGACACTCTTGGCGTTCTGGTCGCCGCTGAGGTGGTATCGCAGCCAGGCCGTGATCGCGCCGATGAGGCGGTAACGGGTCTCGCCCTGGAGGAAGTGGGTGGCACCCTTGAGCTGGCCGTACACGGCGGGAACCTGGTCGCAGGCAAGGAAACGGCCGCGCACGTAGAAGGCGGGCACGACCATGTCCGCCTGCCCGGACACGAAGAAGGCGGGGCCGTGCAGCTTGTTCACGTTGCCCTGCGGTCCGGGCATGATCGGCAGCGTGGTCTTGACGAGCGGATCCGCGCCGGCCGCGATCGCGCCACCACCGCCTTGCGAATGTCCGGCGGCCGCGATCTTCCCGGTGGCGATCCGACCCCGGAACACGCTGCCTTCACGGGAGTTCTCCGCGATCAGATGCCGGGCGCCCGCCAGCATCTCCTCGCCGGAACCCGACTGGCCGGTGTTCGCGGCCGCGACGACGTAACCCCAGCTCGCGAGGTGGGTGAACAGCAGCTCGTATTGGTCGACGGTGGCGCCGGTGCCGTTCCCCCAGATCAGGACCGGATGTTCGGTGGCGTCGGAGGCGATGTCCGCGGGGTAGTAGAGGGTGTGCGCCGGGCCGCCCGTCGCTTTGACCGCCTTGTGCGGTCCTGCTTTTTCGTAGACGCGCGGGCTGGTCGAGGCGGCGGGGGAAGCGGCGATGGCGGTCTGCGGGACCGCCGCCGCCGTCACGGTCAGGGCCGCCACTGCCAGCAGTGCCCTGCGGCTCAAGGAACGCATGGTGTCTCCGGAAGGTGTCGAGGAATGATCTCGTGATCATTCCTCGCGGAGAGCGGAAACGGCTCTGGACGTTTTCCAGAAAGTGCGACGGGGGCGTTGTGAACGGTGACAAAGCGAGAGAGAGTGAGGATAAGGGTACTTATCGAAAGCGTCGTGAGTGGCGACTCGTGTTCTATCGAGCGGTAACCCAAAGGTGTCCCGCTCGGGTGCCAAGTCCGTGAAGGCCTCCTTGAGGGACCCTGGGTCCCTCAAGGAGGCCTTCACGGACCACCGCTCGACGGTGACGACCGAGTCGGTACCACGGCGTGCCGTCCGTCCAAGCACACGTGCCGTCCACTTGGTCACGCGTGTCGTCCCTCCGGTCACGACCCCCTCGGCCCGCTACCAGGTGACGGGCAATTCGTGGACACCGTAGATGTTCATGTCGGTCTTCAGTTTGACCTCGTCGGCGGGGACGGCGAGCGCGAGAGTGGGGAAACGGCGCAGCAACCCCTCGAAACCCGCGCGCATTTCGATCCGCGACAACTGCTGCCCGAGACACTGGTGGACACCGTGCCCGAAGGAAAGCAGCCCGCGGGCGTTGCGGTGGATGTCCAGGGTTTCGGGGTTCTCGAAGCGCCGCGGGTCGCGGTTGGCGGCCAGCAGCGACACGATGACCGTCGAGCCCTCGCGGATCGTCTCGCCGCCGAGCTCCAGGTCTTCCGTGGCATAGCGGAAAAAGATGTCGGCGACGGACAAGTAGCGAAGCAGTTCCTCGACAGCGGCGGGCAGCAGCTCCGCGTCGGCACGGAGTTCGGCCAGCTGCTCGGGGTGCTCCAGGAGCGCGAAAGTGCCCAGCGCCAGCATGTTCGCGGTGGTCTCGTGCCCGGCGAGCAGCAGCAGGAACGCGGCGCCCGCCAGCTCCTCGATGGTGAGGTCGTCGTAGCGGCCCAGGTCGGACAGGATGTCGTCGCCGGGTGTCTCGCGTTTGCGGGTGACCAGCTCGGTGAGGAACGTGTTCATCCCGATGAACGCGGCCATCTTCTCTTCCAGCGTCTGGTCCCTGACCATGAGCTGCGCGGAACTGGCCTGGAAGTTCTCGCGATCCTCGTAGGGGACGCCGAGCAGTTCGCAGATCACCAGCGACGGCACCGGGAGCGCGAACTCCTTGACCAGGTCCACCGGCGGGACGAGCTTCGCCATCGCGTCCAGGTGCTGTTCGGTGATCTCGACGATGTGCTCTTCGAGCTGCTTCATCCGCTTCACCGTGAAAGCGCCGGTGAGCCGCTTCCGCAGCCTGCCGTGGTCCGGCGGGTCCATCGCGACGAACATGCCCGGCATCGGCGGGGAAGGTTCGGTCGGGGCGGGCATGCCGGGCGTCTCGTAGGGCATGTGCAGGATGCCGATGTCCTGCCGCGAGCTGAACCGGGTGTCGGCCATCATCTGCCGGACCTCGTCGTAACCGGTGACCAGCCAGCCCTCGTGACCGTCGGGGAACACCATGGGACTCACCGGACGCGACCCGCGCAGCCGGGTGATCTCGCTGGGCGGGGCGAAGGGACCCGCGTCGCGTTGCATCGGGAGGCCCTGCGGTACGGGAACCGTCTCAGTCATCGGGTCGCCTTTCGTGGTGGTTGTGCCGACCACGTTCCTCGCGGGGCCTGACACGCGGCTGACACGGCGCTGACACCACCCGTGTCAGCGCCGTGGCGGGGCCGTGTCAGCGGGGCCGCCCAGAGTGGCTCCCATGAACGACACAGCGATTGCGGTCTCCGGACTGCGAAAGACCTTCGGTGACAAGGTCGTGCTCGACGGGATCGACCTGGAGGTCCCCGCGGGCACCATCTTCTCCCTGCTCGGCCCGAACGGGGCGGGCAAGACCACGACGGTGAACCTGCTGACCACCCTGATGAAGGCCGACGGCGGTACGGCCAGGGTCGCGGGCCACGACCTCACGACCGACGCCAAGGCGGTGCGGGCGGCGATCGGCGTCACCGGCCAGTTCGCGGCGGTGGACGAACTGCTCACCGGGCAGGAGAACCTCCAGCTGATGGTGGACCTGAACCGGCGCGCCGGCGGCGGCAAGCGGGTCGTGACCGACCTGCTGGAGCGCTTCGACCTGGTGGAATCGGCGAAGAAGCCGGCTTCGACCTACTCCGGCGGTATGCGCCGGAAGCTGGACCTGGCGATGACGCTGGTCGGCGATCCGCGGATCATCTTCCTCGACGAGCCGACCACGGGGCTGGACCCGCGCAGCCGTCGCACCATGTGGTCGATCATCCGTGATCTGGTGACCGGCGGCGTGACCATCTTCCTCACCACCCAGTACCTCGAAGAGGCCGACCAGCTCGCCGACCGGATCGCGGTCCTCGACCAGGGACACCTGGTCGCCACCGGCACCCCCGACGAACTCAAGCGCCGCATGCCGGGCACGCACGTCCGGCTCCGGTTCACCACGGTCGCCGAACTCGACGCGGCGGCGAGGATCTTCCCCGGCGCCACCCGGGACGACGAGACGCTGGCCCTGCGAGTCCCCAGCGACGGCGGAACGAAATCCCTGCGGGCGCTGCTCGACCGGCTCGACGAGCACTCGATCGCCGCCGGAGAGTTCTCCGTCCAGACCCCTGATCTCGATGACGTTTTCCTCGCCCTCACGGGCCACGACACGGAGGCAGCACTGTGACCACTCGAACCACGACCACTCGAACCACGAACACCCGGACCATGACCACGCAGACCACCACCTCGACCGCGCGCGCCAAGTCTCCTTCACTGGTGATGCTGCGCCGCAACTTCAAGCACCTGACCCGCAATCCGACCTCGGTGTTCAACGCGATCCTGATGCCGGTCGTGATGATGCTGATGTTCGTGTACGTGTTCGGAGACGCGTTCAGCGTCGGCGTCGACTACATCGACTACGCGACGCCGGGCCTGATGCTGCTCGCCGTCTGCTACGGCCTCGGGGCCACCGCGACCGCGGTGAACTCCGACATGACGAAGGGCATCATCAACCGCTTCAAGGTCATGGACGTCTCCCGCGGCGCGGTGCTGACCGGGCACGTGGTCGCCAGTCTGCTGACCAACCTGATCGCCATCGCGGCGCTCACCGGGGTGGCCTTCCTGCTGGGTTTCTCGCCGTCGGCGGGTTTCCTCGACTGGCTCGGTGTCGTCGGCATCGTGGTACTGCTCGGTTTCGCGGCGGGCTGGCTCACGATCGCGCTGGGCCTGGCGGCGAAATCCCCGGAAACCGCGGGCATCGCCTCCGTGCCGCTGGTCATGCTGCCGTTCTTCAGCAGCGCGATCGTCCCGGCCGAGAAGATGGGACCCGGGCTCCGGGAATTCGCGGAGTACCAGCCCTTCACCCCGATCATCGAGACCCTGCGCGGGCTGCTCAACGGGGCCCCGGCCGCGAGCGACGTGTTCCCGGCCCTCGGCTGGTGCGCCGGGATCGCGCTGGTCGGTTACCTGTGGGCGTCCTCGACGTTCAAGAAGCGAGCGTGACCTCGACCAACTTGTGCCAATCCGCAGTGGTGCCTTCCCGCGCCGCCTCCGCGAACTTCGCTTCGCCGAGGCGGCGCAGCACTGTCTCCTCGATGCGGGGGATCTCCGGATTCGACCGGTCCGGCAGCCCGCGCAGCTCGTCGGCCGCCGCGAGCAGTCGCACGGCCTGCTCCGGTTCGTCGCGGCGCAGGGCGAGGTCCGCGATTCCCACGATGATGTGAGAGATCAGCGGCACGTGCCGCACTTCGGCCGCCGCCTGCCAGGCTGCTTCCCGGTGTTTCCGGGCTTCGCCGAGATCCTCGGTGAGGTAGCCCAGCAGGTCGTGGGTGACGGCACGGACATGCCCCAGCTCCCCTTCGTCGCCCATGACGGCCGACGCGATGGCCAGCTGCTTCTTCGCTTCCTCGGCCTCGCCGCGCCAGCGTGCCAGTCCCGCCTGCGAAAGGGCGAGCATGCCCAGCGCTCCCGGCCAGGTGACCTGCTCGGCGCGGCGCCGTGCTTCGGCCGTGGCGGCGGCGCTGGCCTCCTCGTCGCCCATCAGCCAGAACAGCTCCGCCTGCCGTGACCGCAGCCGGATGAGGTCCTCGACGGAACCGACCTCGGTCACCACCGTGATCGCCTGTTCGTAGTACTCGCACGCGGTCGCGAACTCGCCCCTCGTGGCGAGCCGGTCCGCGAGTTCGGTCAGGGCGAACGAGATCCCGAACCGTTCGCCGAGGGCCCGGAATTCGCCGAGTGCCCGTTCGAGGTACACCTCCGCCTCCGGTCCGGAATGGCCGAGCGTGATCCGCATCTTGCCGAGGTGCAGCCTGCCCAGCGCGCGGACCCACGCGTTTTCGTCCTCCAGCACGGGTTCCCAGGCGGACAGCGTTTCCTCACCGGCCAGCATGCGCACCAGCGGGACGACGAGTCCGAGCAGCGGATGGTTGTGTTCGCTGTTCTGGCTGAGCCGGTACGACTCGTGGATCCACGTCGACGCGGTGTTCTCGTCGGCGAAACCGGAGCTCACGAACAGCGAGACGAGGCCGTACACGATGGCGGCGACGTCGTCGGGCACGTCACCCGGCGTCTCGACGGCCGCCTTGACCAGCTCCATGCCTTCCGCGCGGTGCCCGCTGAGCCACCAGTACCAGCCGCAGGCCGCCGCGAGCCGCATCGCCGCCGGCGCTTCGGCCGCCGCGAGCGCGCCGCGCATCGCGGCGGTGATGTTGTCGTGGTCGGCGTTGAGCTTGGCGAGCCATTCCAGTTGCTCGGCACGGCGGAGCATCGGCTCGGCTGCCTCGGCGAGCTCGGTGAAATAGGCGAGATGCGCGTCGCGCGCCAGTGCCGATTCGCCCGCTTCGGCGAGCCGGAGTTCGGCGTATTCCTTGATGGTGCCGAGCATCCGGTAGCGCGGCGCCTCGTCGCCCGCGGCGACCAGCAGCGACTTCTCGGTCAGCGCGGTGAGCAGTTCGAGCACCTCGTACTGCTCGACGGCTTCGCTCACGCAGACGTGCTCGGCCGCCTCCAGGCTCGCCCCGCCCGAGAACACCGAGAGCCGGCACAGGACCGTCCGTTCGGCGTCGCTCAGCAGCTCCCAGCTCCAGTCGACCATGGCGCGCAACGTCCGGTGCCGCGGCAACGCGGTCCGGCTGCCGCCGGTCAGCAGGCGGAACCGGTCGTCGAGCCGGTTGGCGAGCTGGTCGATGGACATGGTGCGCAACCGGGCGGCGGCGAGTTCGATCGCCAGTGGCATCCCGTCCAGCACCCGGCAAACGCGCGCCATCGTGGCCAACGTCGCCTCGTCGGCCACGAAATCCTTGCGCACCGCGCTCGCCCGGTCTCGCAGCAGCCGGACGGCGGGGGAGGATTCGATTTCGGCGGCAGCGGCGTGCGGCTCCGGCAAGGCCAGCGGTACGACCTGCCACAACGCCTCGCCGGTGATGCCGAGCGGTTCCCGGCTCGTCGCCAGGATCCGCAGCCGTCGGCATTCCCCGAGGACGCGATGCGCGAAGGCCGCGGCCGCTTCGATGACGTGCTCGCAGTTGTCGAGGATCAGCAGGACTTCGCGGTCGCGGATCGCGGCGATGATCCGGTCGGCGGGTTCGGCGTTCGGCGAGTCGCCGAGCAGCGCGTCCCGCAGTCCGAGCGCCGCGAGCGTCGCCTGCGCGACATCGCCGTCCGGGCCGATGGCCGCGAGCTCCACCAGCCACGCGCCGTCCGGCAGGTCGCCGAGCAAGGTCCGTGCGGTTTCCGTGGCCAGCCTGGTCTTTCCCGAACCGCCGGGGCCGATCAGCGTGGTGAGCCGGTGTTCGGCGACGAGGTCACGGACCTTGGCGACGTCGGCGTCCTTGCCGACGAAGCTGGTCAGCTCGGCGCGCACGTTGGTCTTGCGGTTCTCCTCCCGCCGTCCCAGCTCGCCGCGCAGCAGCGAGACGTGCACCGCCGACAGCTCGGGCGAAGGGTCGACACCGAGCGCGTCGGCGAGGGCTTCCCGCGTGCGCTGGTACACGAGCAGAGCTTCGGTGTCGCGTCCCGTCGCCGCGAGGGCCCTCATCAGCGCGGCGACGAGCCGCTCGCGCAAGGGGTGCGCGGCCGCCAGGTCGGTCAGCTCGGTGACCAGTTTCGCGCCGTGGCCGAGGTCGAGCTCCGCGTCGAACCGGTCCTCCAACGCCGTCAGGCGAAGCCCTTCGAGCCGGGTGACCGCCGCGTCGAACGCGTCGCTGTCCTGGAGGCCGACGTCCTGCATGGCCGCGCCACGCCACAGGGCGAGGGCCTCGCGCAGCCGCCTCGGCTCCTCCTCACCGCGGGCCTGGCCGACGAGACGCTCGAATCGCACGGCGTCGACGTCTTCGGGTGCGACCTTCAGCCGGTAGCCGTCCGGCTGTCCCTCGACGACCCCTTCCGGCAGTACCTTCCGCAGCCGGGAAACCAAGCGCTGCAAAGCGTTCGTCGCGTCGGCGGGCGGCTGTTCGCCCCAGATCCAGTCGACCAGCGTCGCCTTCGGGACCACGCGGCCCGGTTCGAGCGCGAGAGCGATCAGCAGTCCGCGCAGCCGGGCGCCCGGGACGTCGGCGAGGACGCCGTCAGCCGTGCGAACCTCGAACGAGCCCAGCATCCCGATCTGCATTGGGCCGATTTTGCCACGGGTGATCAGCGGGCCCACCGGCGCGGACACCGGTTGGCTCTGCGTATCCCGGCGGTGTCACCGAGCTACGACTCGCCGCTGATCCTCGCCGTGCCGATCGAGGCCGCCGCGATCGCCCTGGCGGCGGTCTGCGTCGACGAAGTGTTGTTCAGCGTGGTGAGCGACGTCTGGTTGAGGGCGTGCACGACGAACTCGTAGGTGTTCACGGTCGAGGGTGAGCACGGTCCCTGGTAGCCGTAGAGGCTCGCGCTCCCGCGGTAGTAGATCTGCCTGGAGCCGGCGGGAACGGGCGGCTTGTAGGCGTGCTGGACGTTCTGGGGCAGTGAGGCCGTCGTCGCGGGGATGTCGTAGATGACCCAGTGGATGAGGTTGTTGTTGTCGAGGTCGCGCATCACGATGGCGTAGCTCTTGGCCGCGGCGGGAGCGCCCGACCAGGCCAGCGGTGGCGACTCGTTCCTCTTGGCCGGATCGTTGCCGCCGCCACTGGTGCACTCGTGGACCTTCGGTATGAGGCCGCCGTTGGCGAAAGCGGTACTGGACAGGGTGAACGCGTTCGGGGCCGCCGAGGCCGCCGGGGAAAGGCAAGCGGCGCCGAGGGCGAACAAGGCGCAGAACACGATTCTCGTTGTTCTCACTGGAGACTCCCGAGGAATTTGGTGATTTTCTTGCGCGGAATTCAGCGTAGGCAGCCCGGAATGCGTCGGCTAGCGCACTTTTCCGGTCGAACGAGGTGTTTTCCGGTCGTGACGTCCGTCCACGCACAAGTGTCGTCCGTCTGATCACGTGTGTCGTCCGGTGGCGCTGCCGTGATCAGGCGGACGACACTGGTGATCAGGCGGACGACACGCGTGATTCAGGAGCGCACGAGCACGGAGAAGTAGATCGGCCTGTTGCCGGGGAACAGCTCCCGGTCCTGTTCGTCGACCATCTTCCAGAACACCTTGCAGTCGGCAGGGGCGGTCGGCGGGGTGCCCACGGTGACCGTCACCTGCACGTTTCCCTGCGGCGCGGTGTCGTTGACCGGGATCCGGTCCGGGGTGCGGCAGGCGCCGGGCGCGACCGGGAGGTCGGTGCGGCGCAGATACCGCTTCTTCCACTCGACGGTGCCGGTGTTCTTGAGTTCCCACACCTTCACGAACTGCGTGCCCGGCTTGACCACGGTGTCGTCGGGAATGGTCACGTCGGCGACGAACCTGCTCGAGTCGCCGGGGTGCGGAGGTTCGGGCGTGCCCTCGTCACCCGGCAGGAGGACGACCACGACGGCGGCGATCGCGGCGACCAGGACGAGGGCCAGCGGCACCAGGACCCGCTTGGACCGCCATCGTGAACGGGCGGGCGCGGGCTCGGGCTCACGCTCGGCGGACAGCACGAGCTGGACGCCCTGCCATCGGGCGTGCCACTCCTCTTCGTCACCGTCGCAGGCCCGGACGAACTCCCGGACGGTCTCCCAAGGCTGGAGCCGTCTGCCGGTGACGGTGAGGTGCAGGGTCGCGTGGGACACCGCGCCGGACTTCGCGGCCATCTTCCGGAAAGAGGGCTCCCCGGCCCGCGTCCGCAGCTTCCGCAGCTCGTCCATGAACGCTTCGAGCTCCGGCGTCCGTTCTCCCGCTTGCGCTCCCGGCACGCTTCCCCTCGCGTTCGTGTCCAACGTGACAACGATTTTCGTCACTCTGCGCGGCCAGGTGACTATATCGCGAACTTCGTCCCGATCGCCGTGCCGACCAGCGGGATCGTCCTGGCCCTGGCCCTGTCAAACGCTGTCAACCTGCGGTTTTTGACGTCAGACGTTCCGTACAGGTGGTTCCGGACGGCCCCTCGCCCAGGGCAAGGTCGGTCACGAGCTGTTCACAGGGAGCAGCACCGAGTGAAGGAGCAGTCATGCGCAAGGTGGCAACCGCCGCGACGTTCACCGCTCTGACCGGAGCCGCGCTCATGGGGGCCACGGCGGGGCAGCCCGCGGTGGCCGCGCCGTCGGTCAACATGGAGGCCGTGATCAAGGCGGCCATGTGGGATCCGTACAAAGCCGACCAGGCGATCACGCCGGGCTCCGGCCCGAGCGTCAAGGTCGTCGAAGAGGCGCTGGCGGCGAAGAACCTGCTCGACAAGAAGCAGGTCGACGGCCACTTCGGCACCTCCACGGTCAAGGCGTACGAGAAATACCAGAAGTCGCTGGGGCACAGCGGCCTGGCCGCCACCGGGCTGCCGGGCAAAGGCTCGCTGACCGAGCTGGGCAAGGGCCGCTACACCGTGACGGCGCCGATCAGCGTCGGTTCGAAGACCAGCCTGAACGGCAAGACGGTGAACAAGCGCACCGCCGACATGATCGCGGCCGCCGGGAAGAAGGCCGGGGTCAAGTTCACCGTCACGCAGGGCTCGTACAACGCCGGCGGGGTCGGCGCTTCGGGTGGCACGCACGACGGCGGCGGCGCCGTCGACATCTCGGTGAACAACATCTCGAACAAGACCGCCGCGGTGAAGGCCCTGCGCGAGGTCGGGTTCGCCGCGTGGCACCGCACCCCGAGCCAGGGTGACTGGGCCGAGCACATCCACGGCATCGCGATCAGCGACACCGACATGTCGCCGCAGGCGCAGGCCCAGGCCGGTGACTACTTCAAGGGGCTCAACGGCCTGGCGAGCCACGCCAAGGACGACGGTCCCCAGGTGAAGAAGGTGACCTGGGAGGAATTCAAGCGCGGCTGACTCACGGAATCCTGGGCGGGTGGCTTCGGCCGCCCGCCCTTTCTCCGTAAGGTCGTCCTCGTGGACGACATCATCGCGGGCCTGGACACCAGTACGTTCAGGCCGGTCGAGGGGTTCGCCGTGCGCTTGTTCCCGCGGGGAAGCGGGCTGGGACACGGGATGAGGTTCGTCGGCGGTGACGACACGGTGCTCGCCGAGTTCTCCTGGTGGGACAACGTGGAAGTGACCTTGCGGGGGTGGACGCTCGACGACGTCCCGCTGGGCACCCCGCGGGAGCCGTTCTTCGAATCCGATCAATGCTGGCTCTTGCTGATCTGGCGCGAGGGGGAGGACGTGCTGATCGCCGAGACGGACGATCCGCACGGTCCGGTCTTCGAACGGCGGTCACGAGTGCCCGCGTCGGCCTACCTCGACGCTTGGACGGTCGCCCTGCGTGAGGCTGGGTCTCCAGGTCCGTGAAGGCCTCCTTTCCTACCCTGAAGGTAGGCAAGGAGGCCTTCACGGACGGGCCGCGGGAAACCCGACGACCGGGGTGTCGCCCGCCCGGGCGGCCACCAGCGCGCCGGGCGCCGGGACGAGGGTGTGGCGGCCGGAGCCGGAAAGCAGGCCGCCGATCAGTTCCCCGGACGGCGGCCACGAAACCGGGAGAGTGGACGCCGGGGAGCCGTCGAGCTCCTGCCGGTGCACCACCATCCCGCCGCCGGGCGAGCCGCACAGGCGCAGGTACGCCGTCGGCGTGGTGGCCTGTGCCCGCCGGTCCGGGCAGGCGGCGAGGTCGACGGCCGTCCCGCCGTCCAGTGTGGCCGCGGTCGTCTTCCCGTTTTCGTCGTGTTCGGAGACGGCCACCGGGCCGAGCGTGATCCGGGCAGGCGCCTTGGGGTCCATTGTGGACAGCAGGGTGCCGGTGGCGGCGTCGAGCACGACGTCGGTGTCCTTGCCGCTCGCCAGCCCCGAGTACCGCAGCGACAGGGAAACCTTGCCACCGCCGGGGGACGAGTGCAGGTAGTAGTCGGCCTTCTCGTCCGACGGCCGGGCCACCGGCAGCCGGTGCTCCCAGCGCGGCGTGCCGGTGCGTTCGTCCAGGCCGAGCACGCCGATCCGGTCCTGGCACAGCAGCGGCGCCAGCACCACGTCACGGCCGCTCGCGGGCAGCGCGAACGGGGAAACGCAACCCTCGGGCGCCTTCCACGACCACAGCGGGCTTCCGGTGCGCAGGTCCAACGCGTCAACGCGGAAGTCGTTGTTCCCCAGGTAGGTGAGCGAAGGCAGCACGGTGGAGGTCGGCGCGAGCAGATCGGGCCCGTGCACGTCGTCGATCACCGTCTCCTGGACCGGAACGCCGGTGAACGCGTCGAGAATCGTGAGATGGTGGCGGCCCTTCCCGCCGTCGCGAGGAGCGAAGACGGCCAGCAGCAGAAGCCCGTCCGGAGTGGGGACGAGCGCGCGGACGTGGGCACCGGGCCGGGCGTAGGTCCAGCGCACCGCGCCCGTGGGCCCGTCGAGCGCGGTGACCCCGCCGCCGGTCCCGGCGACCGCCACCCCGGCGCCCGCCGCGACCACGTCGAGGACCGGTGAGGACGGGGTCCAGCTCCACGGCGCGGTCGTCACCCGATCGGCGAGCGCCGGCGCGGTGACGACAGTGCCCGGGCCGGCCGTCGTCGATCGCACGGCCAGCCCGGGCACGGTCGTCACAGCGGTCACCGTTCCCGCGGCGAGCACCGCCACGAGCGGGACCGCGAACCACCAGCGGACCGGTCGTGGAAGGCCCGCCACCACCAGCGTGACGACGGCGGCGATCGCGAGCACCGCCGTCGAACTCCCCGGGGTGCCGCTGCCGAGGTCCGTGCTCAGGCAGTAGATCGCCCAGCCGGTGGCGCCTGCCGCGAAGACCAGCGCGGAAACCCTCGCCCCGGTGGATTTTCCGAATGTCAGCAGGGCCGCGAGTACCGACGCCGCGGCGACCAGCGCCACTTCGAGATCCGGCCGGTCCGGGCGGACCGCCCCGCCGGAGAGGAACACCGCCAGTACCGCGCAGCCCGCGGCGAGCGCCGCGACCACCACTCCCATGATCGGATCCTGGCACGGCCGGAATCGCCGGGAGACCGTCGAAATGACGTCATCGCAGGCTCGTTCGCCGCCAGTGTTCGGCCGCCTCGCTCATGTCCTTGTGCAGATGCCGGAAGAACCGGCTGGTGGCCTCCAAACGCGCCCCGGCCGGACCGTCGAACAACCCGGCGCCCCGCCGGGTGACGTCCGCCCACGCGGTCATCGCGTCGAGACTGGCCTGCCAGGCCCGGTAGCCGAACTGATCGTCGACGACGTAGCGATAACGCCTGCCTTCGCGTACGCGGCCGATCAGCCCGCGTTGTTCCAGCCAGCCGACGGCCTTGGACACCGACGCGGGACTGACCTCCAGCCCGGCGGCGAGTTCGGCGGCGGTACTGCCGGCGGTGTCCCCGGTGAACAGGCAGGCCAGCACCCTGGCCATCATCGCCGGGACCCCGGTCGCGGCCATCATCCCGGCGAACTCGGTCTCGAAGTCCCGTAGCGCCTCCGGGGTGCGTTCGGCGGGTTCGGCGACCGGCGGCGGGCCCGGTTTGCGGCGGCGTGCCCGCCATCGCGTCGCTTGTTGCGCCCGGCCTGCCCGGTAGCCGTGCGCGCCGCCGTTGCGCGCCACCTCGCGGATGATCGTCGACTTCGGGCGGCCCATCCCGCGGGCGATCTCGGCGTAGGTGAGGCCCGCGGTCAAGCCCGAGGCGATCTGCCCGCGCTCGTCCTGGGTCAGGCGTTTTCCCGGCACGCGTTCTCCCGCTCCGGTGCATTCAGCTCCATGGTCATTGCATCGATTGTAAGCGGTTAACCTGCGAATACAGCGATCTTGCGTTGTCGAGAATGGAAATCGGGTGTTTCGTGAGCGGTGAAGAGACAAGGAGGTGCACCCGGGATGACGACCAAGGTCTGCCTGGTCACCGGCACTTCGTCGGGGATCGGCCACGCCACCGCGCTGGAACTCTCGCGCGCCGGGCACACGGTCTACGGCGCCGCGAGGCGCGTGGAGAAGATGGACGATCTCCGTGCGGCGGGCGGCCGTGCGCTGAAGATGGACGCCAGGGACGAGGGCGATCTCCGCCGCGCCGTCGACACCGTTCTCGAAGAGCAGGGAAGGATCGACGTCCTGGTCAACAACGCCGGGACCGTCCTGCACGGCGCCATCGAGGACGTGCCGCTGGACAGCGCGCGTGACCAGCTCGAAGTCAATCTCCTCGCGCCGGCGCGGCTGGTGCAGCTCGTGCTGCCCGCCATGCGGGAGCGGCGGTCCGGCACGATCGTCAACGTCTCGTCGATCGGCGGCGAGATCGCCTTGCCGTTCGGCGCTTGGTACTACGCGTCGAAGCACGCGCTCGAAGCCTTCTCCGACACGCTGCGCATGGAGGTCGAGCCCTTCGGCGTCGACGTCGTGATCATCCAGCCGGGCATCATCAAGACCGAGTTCGAAGATCGGACGTCCGCGCAGCTGCGGGAGATCTCCGGCGGCGGGGCGTACGGGGCGATGGCGGAAGCCATGGCGAGGCACGGCGAAACGGGACTCAGCGACGGCTCCGACCCCGCTGTCGTCGTGGAAGCCATCCGTGCCGCCATCGAGTCGGACCATCCGGAAACGCGCTACGCCGTCGGGCACCTCGCCGTGAAACTCCTGGAACTCAACAGGACCCTGCCGGACCGCGAATTCGACAAGCTCGCCACGCGCGCGACGCACTAGCCCGTCCGGCGGCGTGCGCGCGCGACGCCGACCCACAGCAGGATCGACACGAGGGCACCCGGCGCCGCCGTCAGGTACACCGGCCACGCGCGGAAGTCCGACATCCACAGCATGGCGACCAGGCCGAGGGTGATCAACGTCCACGCCAACGCGAGAGTGCCGCCTCTTCGCCGCCAGCGGGCGGCGAGGCCGCGCATCCTGTTCTCTGCTCGGATCACACCGGTGGGTACCCGCTCGGTGCCTGGTCAACCCCAAGAAATCAGGCGCGCAGGTAACCGGTGATCATCGCCACGAGTTCGTTCTCGAGCCGGGTGAGGTCGATGGAGTCGGGGGCGGCGATGAGCTGATGCACGGTCAGCTCCACGGTCGACGTGACGAGCCGGGCCGCGGTGTCCTTGTCCCGGACACGGACTTCGGGATGGACGTTGAGCAGATCGAGCAGATCGTCGATCATCTCCCACTTCACCCGGGTGACCCGCTCCAGTATTTCGCCGGAACGGGGCGCCTGCTCGATCATGATCCGCAGGAGCTGCGGGTCGTCGAGATGATTGTCGATCACCGTGCGCACGAACGCCCTGATGATGGTCTCCAGTGATTCGGACGATTCCTTGTAACGGCGCAGCGTCGCGGTGCCGCGGTCGCCGTCGAGGTGGCGGGTCAGCAGCTCGGCCAGGATCGCGTCCTTGTTCGGGTAGTACTGATACAGCGAACCGATCGAGACGCGGGCCTGTTCGGCGATCCGGTTCGTGGTCCCCGCGGAGTAGCCGTACTCGGCGAAAATGTGAGCAGCGGCGGCGAGGATGCGCTGCCGGGTCAGCTCGGCCCGGACCTGACGAGGCTGTTTACGTGGCTGGATGCGGCGCTGGTCCGACGTCATGGCACTCCCGGTGAAGCGGCCTGAAAGCGAGTAGCGGGCAGACTGAACAATTGCTCATAATTGTGCCATGACCAGCAGTTATCTCGTCAATGAGACGCGTCCGCGCCGGATCTCGTACGAGGAGGTGCGTGCCCGGCTCGGCGAGCCGGAGGCGATGATCAAGGCCAAGGTCCACGACCGCGTCGACAGGCACGGCCACCGGTTCATCGCCCATTCGCCGTTCGTGGCGATGGCGACCGCGGACGCGACCGGCCTGCCCGACTGCTCACCGCGCGGCGACTACCCGGGTTTCGTCAAGGTGCTCGACGAACGCACCCTCGCCATCCCCGACCGGCCGGGCAACAAACTCGCCGACTCGTTCCGCAACCTCGCCGAGAACGACGGGATCGGGTTGATGTTCGTGGTCCCGGGGATGCGGGAAGTGTTCCGGGTCAACGGTCACGCGTATCCCACCGACGAACCGGACGTGCTCGCCCGGATGCGCACCGAAGGCAAGGCGGCGGAACTGGCGATCATCGTGGAGGTCGCCGAGACGTTCTTCCACTGCGGGCGCGCGCTGGTCCGGTCCCGGCTCTGGGATCCCGCGAGCCAGGCACTGGCCGACGAATTGCCGTCCGCGGGCGAGATCGCCACCGAGCAGATGGGCCTCGACGTCGATCCGTCGGTGCTGGAGGAGATGCTCGAAACCAGCTACCGGCAGCTGTACTGAGGTGATTCCCTTGATGCAACAGACCATTCTCGACCGCGTCGAGCCGGTCGCCGAAGGCACCGTCTCCCTCGTCCTGCGCGGGGCCGACGGCCCGCTGGCCCCTTGGGAGCCGGGCGCGCATATCGACCTGGCGCTGCCGAACTGGCTGACCAGGCAGTATTCGCTGTGCGGGGATCCGGCCGATCGCGGCAGCTACCGGGTCGCCGTCCGGCACGACCGGCTCAGCCGGGGCGGTTCGGAGTACATCCACCTGTTCCTCCGCGCGGGCCGCACCCTCGATGTCTCGTTGCCGCGCAACAACTTCCCCTTGCTGCCGGCGCCGGAGTACTTGTTCATCGCGGGCGGGATCGGGATCACTCCCGTCCTGTCGATGATGGCGGCGGCGGGCACTTCGGCCAGGTTGGTGTACGTGGGCAGGTCGGTGGCCACCATGCCATTCGTCGCCGAACTCCAGGCCGCCTACGGTGACCGGGTGCAGGTCCACGCCACCGACGAACACGGCAGGCCTGACTTCGCAGCCTTGGCGGCCGGACTCGGTCCGCGGGCACTGGTTTACTGCTGTGGCCCCGCTTCGATGCTCGACGCGGCCGAGGCGGCGTTTCCCGCGCCGGGGTTGCATCTTGAGCGTTTCCAGCCGGTGGTCAAGGAATTCGCGCCGAATGCCCCGTTCGAAGTGAACTGTGTCCGATCAGGACGGACGGTGGCCGTCGCGGCGGAGGAGTCCTTGTTGGACGCTTTACGCCACGCGGGGTACCCGATCCAGTCCGGATGCCGCGAAGGGGTTTGCGGCAGCTGCGAGATCGGCGTCGTCGGTGGTGAACCGGAGCACCGCGACGACATCGGCGCACCGCCGGGGCGCATGTACTGCTGTGTCTCGCGTGCGTCCTCGCGGCTCGACCTCGACCTCTGACCCCGTCGTATACGGCTTGTCGGCGGCCGGTGGCTAGGCTCGCGCGATGGTCGAGCCCGCATACGATCCCGAACTCGCCGCCGTGTTGCCCGCGCTGGCGGGGCATGTCCCGGTCGGCATGACGGCGGAACAGCTGGAGCGCTATCGGTCGTTGAAGTTCCCGTCCATCGAAGAGCAGATCGGCGATCGCCCGGTCACCTGGACCGATCACACGATCCCCGGGCATGGCGGCGCGGAGATCGTGGTCTCGGTCATCGCGCGCGAGGATCATCGCGGTGGCGGGCCGGGGATCTATCACGTCCACGGCGGCGGAATGGTGATGGCCGACCGGTTCGCGTCGGTGCACCCGCTCGTCGAGTGGGCGATGAAGTACGACGCTGTCGCGGTCACCGTCGAATTCCGCCGCGCGCCGGAACATCCGCATCCGGTGCCGGTGGAGGACTGCTACGCCGGTCTGGAGTGGATGGCCGCGCACGCGGACGAGCTGGGCTTCGACCCCGGACGGCTGGTCATCTTCGGCGGGAGCGGCGGCGGTGGCCTGGCCGCTGGTGTCACGCTGATGGCGCGCGACCGAGGCGGGCCGGTGTTGTCCGGTCAGTTGCTCCAATGCCCGATGATCGACGATCGCAACGAGACCGTGTCGGCGCGGGAATACGACGGCGTCGGCGTCTGGGACCGGACCAGCAACCTGACGGCGTGGACGATGGTCCTGGGGGAGCGGCGGGGCGCGCCGGACGTCTCGCCCTACGCGGCTCCGGCGCGCGCGACGGATCTCAGCGGATTGCCTCCGACGTTCATCGACGTCGGCGCCGTCGAGGTGTTCCGGGACGAGGCCGTGGCCTACGCGAGCGCGATCTGGGCCGCCGGAGGAGAGGCGGAACTGCACGTCTGGGGCGGCGCCTTCCACGGTTTTCACGACCTCGCGCCGGAATCGGCCGTCGCCCGATCGTGCCTCGCCGCGCGGGAATCGTGGCTGGACCGGCTGCTCGCCAGAGGTGAATGAATTTCCCCGAATTGCCGCGAGGGGAAAGCGGTGTAACCCTGGTCATACCGAACGACACCACCACCACGAAGTACAGGAGTCGTTATGACCACCACGGAAATGCCCGCTGTCCACGAATGCACGGTCAGCGGATGTTCCTACAACCACGACGGCTGCCACGCTTTCGCCATCACGGTGGGCGGCGGCAACGGCTCGGCCGATTGCGGAACGTTCGTCCCGCTGAACACCAAAGGCGGACTCGATCGGGTGACCGCGCAGGTGGGTGCCTGCTCCCGGTCCGATTGCAAGCACAATTCCGCTTTGGAATGCACCGCTTCGAGTGTCCGCGTCGGGCCGGGTGAAGGCGACCACGCCGCGAATTGCCTGACCTACGCCAAGTAAGCGGTAAGTACATGAAGGCCCCCT
>NZ_NMQT01000096.1 GCF_002234405.1 Amycolatopsis thailandensis
GAAAGGCCCCTTCATTGCGGTTTCGCCGGGGGAGAACACGAGTGAAAGCCGGCAGTAGCGCGCGTAGCGTCAGTAGCGTTGTAATCATGTAATCGCGGAGGCGAGCATGCACACCTACTTCAGGACGGCGAGACATATGGGACGCGGTGGCTGGAAGGGCCGGGGCGGCTGGCAGCAGGCGGACATCCCGTCGGCGGACGATGCGGCGGCGTGGTTCGGCGGGCGGCTGCCGGAAGGCTGGTTCACCGGGGACCCCGAGGTCACGGTGGACCGCGAAGAGATCGTCATCGTCGGCGAGCTCCAGCCGCTCAGCGGCGAATACGCCGACGACGCCGCCCGCGCGGCGGCCGAGGACGGCCGGATCAGCCGGTTCCGCGAGGAGACCCGCGACGAGCGGATCGAGATCGCGCGCCAGGCCGAGCACCGCTATCAGCGCAAGGTCGCGTGGGGCGCGAGCCTCGGCGGCACGCGGCATCTGTTCACCACCCATTCGGCGCCGGTCATGACCCGGCTGCGGCAGCCCGAACGCCTGGTCCTCGACACCCTCGTCGACGCCGGTGTCGCGCGGTCGCGGTCGGAGGCGCTGGCCTGGGCGGTCCGGCTGGTCGGCGAGCACGCGGACAGCTGGCTCGCCGAACTCCGGGAGGCGATGACCAAGGTCGACGATCTGCGCTCGCAGGGACCGGACCTTTCCTGAAACGTCGGCGAGCTCACAAGGGTCCGTCCTGCGGCTTCCGATGCGGTGCGGCAGTCTGAATCCAGACCGCACCGCATCGGAGGAATCGTGGACGCACCAGGACTTCCCGCGAAGATCGACCCGGACGCGCTGACCACCGTCCTCGATGGACGGTGGGCCGGACTCCGCCGCGCGGTGCGGGAGCAGATGGCGGCGGAGGACTTCAAGGACCCTGCCAGCGACCCTGCCCTCGACATCGAAGCGCACCGGGCCCAAGTACTCGAATGGCTTCGCAAACTCGCCGAAACCGACCGTCCGGGGCTGGGGTTCGACCCGGCGCACGGCGGTGGCGGCGACGTCGGCGGCTCGGTGATGTCGTTCGAGATGCTGGGCTTCGGCGACCTCTCGCTGATGGTCAAGGCCGGGGTCCAATGGGGCCTGTTCGGCGGTGCGGTGCAGTTGCTCGGCACCGAACGCCATCACGAGCGCTACCTGCGCAAGATCAAGGATCTGGAGCTGCTCGGCTGTTTCGCGATGACCGAGCACGGTCACGGCTCGGACGTCCAGCATCTGCGCACCACCGCGACCTATGATCCGGCCACGCGCGAGTTCGTCGTGCACACGCCGGACCGGGGCGCGACGAAGGAGTACATCGGCAACGCCGCCCGCGACGGTGAACTCGCGGTGGTGTTCGCGCAGCTGATCACCGGCGGCGAATCGCGCGGCGTGCACGCGTTCGTGGTGCCGATCCGCGGCGAGGACGTGAGCGGCGTCGAGATCGAGGATTGCGGCCGCAAGGCGGGTCTCAACGGCGTCGACAACGGGCGGCTCACGTTCACCCAGGTGAGGGTTCCGCGCGAGGCGCTGCTCAACCGCTTCGGCGACGTCGCCGAAGACGGGACGTACACGAGCCCGATCGAGAGCGACGGCCGCCGGTTCTTCACGATGCTCGGCACGCTCATCCGCGGCCGGGTCAGCGTCGCGGGCAGTGCCGGCAGCGCGACGAAACGCGCGCTGGCGCTGGCCGTCCGGTACGGCGAGCGTCGCCGTCAGTTCGCGCGGCCCGACGGCGACGAGGTCGTGATCCTCGACTACCGCGCGCACCAGCGGAAACTGCTGCCCGCGCTGGCCACGTCCTACGCGCTGCACTTCGCGCAGGAAGCCCTCGTCTCGACGCTGAACGACATCGCCGAGGACGCGCCGGAAGAAGAGCAGCGAGAGCTGGAATCGCGGGCGGCCGGGATCAAGGCCGTGTCGACCTGGCACGCGACGGCGACCATCCAGGCCGCCCGCGAGGCGTGCGGCGGTTCCGGGTACCTGTCGGAGAACCTGCTCGCCGGGCTGAAGGCCGACACGGACGTCTTCACCACCTTCGAGGGTGACAACACCGTGCTGCTGCAGCTGGTCGCGAAGGGCCTGCTGACCAGCTACAAGGACCATTTCGAGGACTTGAGCCCGCTCGCGACCGCGCGGTTCGTGGCGGAGCAGTTCGTCGAGGCCGTGATCGAACGGACGTCCGCGCGCAAGGTCGTCGAGCGGCTCACCGACGCGGACGACAGCGACGTGCTGTACTCGCGCGAGTGGCACCTGAAGCTGTTCGAAGACCGCGAAGAGCACGTACTCGGCGGCGTCGCGCAGCGTCTGCGTAAGGCCGCTTCGGACCCCTTCGGCGTCTTCAACGACGCGCAGGACCATGTGCTGCGCGCCGGGCGAGCACACGTCGACCGGGTGGTGCTCGAAGCGTTCGTCGGTGCCATCGAGCGCTGCGCCGACGCAGAGGCACGAGAGCTGCTGGAGCGGGTCTGCGACCTCTACGCGCTCGCGAACATCGAGGCGGACCGGGGCTGGTTCCTCGAACACGGACGCCTGACCTCAGGTCGCTCGAAGGCCGTCACCGCCGCGGTGAACGCGTTGTGCGCCGAGCTGCGCCCGCACGCGCGGACCCTCGTCGACGCCTTCGCTATCCCCGAGCAGTACCTAGCGGCTCCGATGCTTCAGGACTGACCCCGGCGCGCTGCTCGGCGAGCTCGGCCCGCAACGCCTTGACCTCGCGGGTCAGCTCGTCGAGATGCTCGCGGGTGACGGCCTGCGCGTTCTCGTCGGCCTCGGTCACTCGCCGGATAAGCCACGACGCCAGAGTCGCGGTGACCACACCGAGCAGCGCGATCCCGGCCACCATCAGCCCGACCGCGACCACGCGGCCGGTGCCGCTGACGGGGTAGCGATCGCCGTAGCCGACCGTGGTGATCGTCGTGATGGACCACCACACCGCGTCCGGGAAGTCGGTGATCGGCGCGTCCGGCTGAGCGCGTTCGGCGTCGAGCACGGCGAGCGCCGAACAGAACACGATCAGCGCCGTCGCGCCCACCGTGTAGACCACGACGCGGCCGCGCAGCGACAGGCCGGCGTTGCGGTTGAGGACGTTGAGCACCGTGACCAGCCGGAGCAGCCGCAACTGCCGGATCAGCGGAAGCACGATGATCGCCAGGTCGAAGATGTTGCTCTTCAGGAACGCCCGTTTGTCCTCGGCGTGCCTGAGGCGGACACCGTAGTCGAGGGCGAAGACCGCCCAGGAGAGCCAGGTGACGACCTCGCACCAGACCCGGCCGGTGTGCCCGAGCGAGGGCTGGAGGATCGGCCAGGCGTAGGCGACCAGGAACAGTACGGCGGCCGCGTTGAGCGGCCACTCCATCCGCTTTTCCCACATCGGACGTCTCCTCACCTGGCCTTTTCCAGGTGCGTACGTTAAGCGATGTCGAGCGCTGTGCCATAGAGTTTCTCGGCTTTGAGGGTCATGAAGAGCCTTCGCTCGCCTTCGGGTGTTCGCGTGACTTCGGAGAGTTCCGTTTTTCCTTCCACGACCGCGAACTTCCAGTGGTCGGCGCTGGAGACGTAGAGCGAAGCGGTGGGGTTGTTGCGGAGCTGCTTGACTTTGAGGCGCTCTTCGGTCGTGCTGATCCGGATCTCACGGGCTTCGGGGTCCCAGGTGTAGACGACCGTGGAGAGATGCGGGCGGCCGTCGCGCTTGAGGGTCGCGAGGGCGCCGAAGGTGTGCTCGGCGATGAAGGCGCTGAGTGCTGCGTCGTCGAGGGGGCGGGGCGGAACGTTCTTGGCCATGGTGGTGATCATGGCTCTCGCGGTGGGGGCGCGGAAGAAGGCACTTTCTTGTGCCAGAGGGAACACGCGTGTGTCCGTCCAGCTCACCGTGGTCGTGAGCGGAATACGTACGCGACGTACTTGACGTACGCGACGTACTGGGGCAGACTGGTCATGACTCGACCGGGAGGTCTCTGTGTCCGCTCTCCACTACGACAGCTACACCGAGGCTCGCGCGCATCTGAAGGATCTGCTGGATGCGGCGGAAAAGGGCCGCGTCGCCACGGTCCGGCGTGATTCGGTTCAGGCCGCCGTCGTGGATGTCGAGCGGCTGCGGTACTTCCTCGCGTCGCTCCTGCCTGCGTCCGCCCAGGTCGTCGCGGAAGGCGGGGGCTGGTCTGTGTTCATCCCAGGCTTGCCGGTGGCGGCGGACGGAGCCACTTTCGACGAGGCGCTGACCGAGATGGTCGATGCGCTGCGGGAGTACGCGGAAGACTGGCAGCTGCGGTTGCTGGACGCGCCGAATCACCGTGACAACTGGGGTCTGGTGCAACTGATCAGCCTGAGCGATGACGATCAATTGCGTGATTGGCTGGCGGGTTCCGCGCGGTGAACTGGCCACAACCCACCCGCAAGGACCACGAATCGTTCTGTCAGATCGAGGAGTGGCGCAGGGTTCGCGATGCCCGCGGCCGGGCGGGCACGCACCACGTCACCTACGAACTCGGTCTCGTGGACGGCCGCGTTCTGCGGACCCGGATCTCGCATCCGGTGGATCGGACCGGGTACGGGAAGAGCATCTGGAAGCATATCCTTCGCGACCAGCTCGACGTCGATGAGCCGTGCTTCTGGTCGTGCGTGCAGGACGGTGTCAAACCAGATCGCGGAGTACCTGTTCCGCAGACCGAAGCTCTTCCGGCTGACCTGGTGCACATGCTGCTCTCGAGGGTCGGCCTCAGTGAATCCGAGGTCGCCGCGATGACCAAGACCGAAGCCATCGCGAGGCTTCAGCAATTCTGGACCGAGAACTCCTGATCCGCGACTAGGTGTACGAGGTTGCCCCGAGCGCGATGAACCAGTGTCCGTTTGCCGTTGGCCGGGTCGGATTTTTCTCTTGGCGTGCCGAAAATAGAAAATTTCGGTAACAAACTGAAGTCATCGCCCGATCATGCAGTCGACGCAAGTGGTCTACCCGGTTGAAGGCATGGAACGCTATGGCGAAGAAGCGGCGAAATCGCGACAATTCAAAGGGCAAGAGAAAGGAGCAAAAGGGTGTCATTCTCTATCATGACATGGCCGTTTATGAAAACTTTGAACGGTGCGCCCTTCGGCTCTTCAGTATTGTGAAGTCGGCGCAGCGCGTAAATCCGGATGCGCCGAGATATCTCTATCTCAGGGTGCAGGGGCATAAGAACAGCAAGGGCGCGTTTGACCATGATGCATGGGAGATAATCAACAATTTTGTCCTCGGTCACCTCGGATCCTACTTGACCGGGATCACCACGCCTATCGCTGAAATGAAAAACGGCAAAAAGCAGTGCAACGATATTCCGGATCAACTTGACATCGTTTACCCGGAAGACGATGACAGCTTTTGGTGCGACGTCGACCTTTTGCCGGTCAAGCCGAGAGAGGTTGTCGGCGTTGAACGAAAGTCGCCCCCCTCTAAGGAGATGATCGCCGACTATCTGGGCATCAGGGATGATCCATGCTGTCTTATCTGTTGGAGTAGGCCGGTCGAACGTGCACATGTTGTTCCGGTGTCACTGGGTGGCTCCATGAATGTTCGAAACTTCGCCCTTCTGTGCAGTGGTCATCATCGAGAGGCTCCCGATATCGCAGATGCCGAAGGGTTTTGGGCCTGGGTTGACTACGCGGAGATGCGAGACTCCGGAAGCAAGTGGGAAGGTGCTTCCGACAAGGTCAGGGAGCACGCCTTGGCGCTCGGTTCAAGGATAGGGAAGATCGATAGATCCGAGCTGGACTTTGTCAGCGCCATCAAGTTTGAACTGAGGCACCTTTATGGGTGGGAGGATGTCGACTTCTCGAATTTTTCGTGGGAGTTGCACGAGGAGTATCATCGAGTGTTGGATGCTGCGACCGGAAGGCACTTCGGTGTCGATAAGAAGGTCTCAACCCATGCTTGGGCCTACAATGTGGCCTTGTACAGGATTGATCGAAACAAGGAATCGCGCTTGAGGCGACGGAGGAAGGTTCTGTTGTTCGATACAATTCCGTCCGAGTCGAGCGATGGGTCCGGATCGTCGACTGCCGGTTGACTTCGCGTCGACGAAGCGAGGGAAGTGCCTATCTGGCTCGCCCCACCTTGTTGTCTCGACGACTACAAGGAGGCGGCGCCGCCATCTCCTTCTCACTGATGTGAGTGTGCCCGGGCGGCCTGGTCGCGGATGACTCGTTCATGGTCGCCTGACGGGCTGCCGCTCCGGCGGTGTGGATCTGGTCAAGGCGGTCGACGGCTTCTTCGGGAGCCTGAGAAAAGGACCAGGCCGTGACCAGGCAGCGTGACGGCCTGGCGACGGCCTGGAAGAGATCCAGAAGGGTAAAAGCCCAGCTAGGCGTACATAGCCAGCCAGATCGCGATGTAGTGCGAGACCGCGGCCAGCACCGTGCAGGCGTGGAAGTACTCGTGGTACCCGAAGGTCTCCGGGAAGTGGTTCGGCCATTTGACGGCGTAGAACACCGCGCCCAGCGTGTAGAACAGCCCGCCGACGCAGAGCAGGACGAGCGCCGCGATGCCGGCGTGCGCGCCCAGTTCGGGCAGGACGAACACGGCGACCCAGCCCAGTGCGATGTAGATCGGCACGCCCAGCCAGCGTGGCGCGTTCGGCCACAGCATCTTCAGGGTGACGCCGCCGATCGCGCCGCCCCAGACGATGGCCAGCACGATGTACCCGGTCGGCTGGGACATCGCCAGAAGGGTGAACGGCGTGTAAGTGCCGGCGATGAACAGGAAGATCATCGAATGGTCGGCGCGCTTCATCCATTCGTATGCTCGTGGGCTCCACAAGCGACGGTGATAGAGCGCGCTGACGCCGAAGACGCCGAGCACGGTCAGGCCGTAGACCGAAGTGGACAAAGCGGCTATAGGCGACACAGTGGACGCCGCGAGACTGATGAGGGCCGCGGCTCCGGCGACGGCGCCGAAGAAGGACCAGAAGTGGAGGTGGCCCCGAAGGCGAGGACGCGTGTCCACCAAGGGCGTGGGGCCGGACGGCTGGGGTTCGGTCTCTACGCTCACTCAGCCAGGTTACGGCACCGTAGGTTTTTTACCAGTGTCCGTGGCGCGTCCCACTGGGGCTCGCGGGGTGACTAGTCTCCACTGGCGTGAGTCTTCGGTCCTTCTTGTCAGACGTCGTGTACAGCGCCTACGGCAGGCGCCTGATCCAGCAGGCCAAAGGGCGCCATCCGCGCCATATCGCCATCATGCTGGACGGGAACCGCCGCTGGGCGCGCGAAGCGGGCTTCACCGACGTCGCCGACGGCCATCGCGCCGGCGCCAAGAAGATCGCGGACTTCCTGAGCTGGTGCAACGAGGCAGACGTCGAGGTCGTCACCATGTGGCTGCTCTCGACCGACAACCTCGGCCGCGCGGCCGAGGAGCTGAGCCCGCTGCTGAAGATCATCACCGACGTGACGGACGAGCTCGCCGCGCCGCACACGCCCTGGCGGCTCCGCATCGTGGGAGCCCTTGACCTGCTGCCGCCGGAGGTCGCGAAGGCCCTCAGCGCGGCCGCGGAGCGCACTGAGGGGCGCTCCGGGATGGAGGTCAACGTCGCGGTCGGTTACGGAGGGCGTCAGGAGATCGCCGACGCGGTCCGCAAGCTCCTGCTCCAGCACGCCGACGAGGGCACCTCGATCCGCGAGCTCGCGAAGATCCTGGACGTCGACCACATCTCCGAACACATGTACACCTCGGGTCAGCCGGATCCGGATCTGATTATCCGCACCTCGGGTGAGCAGCGGCTTTCCGGATTTCTGCTCTGGCAATCGGCGCATTCGGAATTCTGGTTCACCGAAGCTTATTGGCCCGCATTCCGCCGGGTCGATTTTCTCCGGGCGATGCGCGATTACGCTTGGCGGCACCGGCGCTTCGGTTCCTGACCGGTGACATGACGAAGGCCCCGGCGTGCACTCCGGGGCCTTCGACGTCCACACCGAAGATCAGTGGTGGTGGTGCTCCAGCGAGTGGGCCAGCAGCGACGGGGTCAGGACGACACCCGTGTAGGCACCGGCGACCAGCGAGGCAGCGCCGTAACCCAGCGCGCCACCGCCCTCGATGAACGTGTTGTAGGCGTCGCCGAACGTCGGGTCCGGGGTGCCGGTGGTGTCGCCGGTGGCGGCGAACGCGGTCCCGCCGACCATCATGATGCCCGCGGCGACGGCGGAAACGAAACCAGCCTTCTTCAGCACTTCGCACTCCTAGGTAGAGATATTCAGGGGGTCGGGGGCACCGATTCCGGTGGGGGTGTCCCGCAGTGAGAAAATTACTCGCTATTCAAGCTCTGTGACCGTCTGGTAAGCCCATTGTGTGAGCCGAAAAAGGTTCATTTCACTCGGTCCGGTTCTCTGTCTCGGGCACAAAATGCGACCCGCTACCAAGCGTGGTAGAACCTTCGCTTCCATCAGGTGAACGCCCTCTGTCGCGTTAATCCATCCGGGTCACGTCGACGAGCGTCCCTGAATGGTGATCACCACTACATGGGGTGACGGTGACCAGGTGTCGATGTCACGCGACCGACAGTGAGATGACGGTTTGGCGAATCACCGTGGTGGCTGCCTGCGCGATCGGCCGGACGCAGGTACCTTCCGAAAGTGAGAGGTCGCGTCCCATGCGGACTCTCGCGGGAGGCCCTGGTCGTGGCGGTTGTCGACAGGGCGGCACAGCCGCCCAGTGGATGCACGAGGGGGCCGGCACCCGGCCCTCGCGGCCGTGCCGACTGACGTGGTGAGCGTCAGAAGGAGCGGTTAGCCAGGGAGGTGCCCGGCCCAGCGAGTGCGGGCGTGGTGCCACGCCCACGAGGGAGATGCCGTCGTGACTGCGCAGCGTTCACCCCGCAAGGCCTCTGGCCGTTCTTCGACCGGTGCCCCTGGCCCGGAGAAAGCCTCGATCTCGCCCGAATCCCAGCGGTCCACTTACGTGCTCGACACGTCGGTCCTGCTCTCTGACCCCTGGTCGGTGACTCGTTTCGCCGAACACGCGGTCGTGCTCCCGCTGGTCGTCATCAGTGAACTGGAGGCGAAACGTCACCACCCCGAGCTGGGGTGGTTCGCGCGCGAAGCGCTTCGCATGCTCGACGACCTGCGTCGTCAGCACGGCAGGCTCGACGCGCCGATCCCGATCGGTGAGCACGGCGGCACCCTGCAGGTGGAGTTGAACCACTCCGATCCCACGGTGCTCCCGGTCGGCTTCCGCACCGACTCCAACGACCACCGCATCCTCGCCTGTGCGCTCAACCTGGCGGCGGAACGCGCGTCGGTCACGCTGGTGACGAAGGACATCCCCCTGCGGGTCAAAGCGGGTGCCGTCGGCTTGGAAGCCGACGAGTACCGCGCGCAGGAGGTGACGCCTTCGGGCTGGACGGGGATGGCGGACGTGGACGTCCCGCAGACGCTGATCGACGCGCTGTTCAGCGGGTCTTCGGTGGATCCCGCCGAGTTCGGGATGCCCGAGGTGGGTGAACTGCCCTGTCACACCGGGCTGAGGCTGCTCGCGGGCAGCTCCAGCGCGTTGGGCCGGGTCACCGCGGACAAGCGGATCCGCCTCGTGCGGGGTGACAAGGAGGCGTTCGGCCTGCACGGCCGGTCGGCCGAGCAGCGGGTGGCGCTGGATCTCCTGCTGGACTCCGACGTCGGCATCGTCTCGCTGGGCGGCCGCGCCGGAACCGGCAAATCGGCGCTCGCGCTCTGCGCGGGGCTGGAATCGGTGATGGAACGCCGCCAGCACCGCAAGGTCGTGGTCTTCCGGCCGGTGTACGCGGTCGGCGGCCAGGAACTGGGTTACCTGCCCGGTTCCGAGAGCGAGAAGATGCAGCCGTGGGCCCAGGCGGTGTTCGACACCCTCGGCGGTCTGGTCAGCCAGGACGTCCTCGACGAGGTCTTCGACCGCGGCATGCTCGAGGTGCTGCCGCTGACCCACATCCGCGGCCGGTCGCTGCACGACACGTTCGTCATCGTCGACGAGGCGCAGTCCTTGGAGCGCAACGTGCTCCTGACCGTGCTCTCGCGGCTCGGCACGGCCTCGCGGGTCGTGCTCACGCATGACGTCGCGCAGCGCGACAACCTGCGGGTCGGGCGGCACGACGGTGTTTCGGCGGTGATCGAGAAGCTCAAGGGTCACCCGCTGTTCGCGCATGTCACGCTGACCCGGTCCGAGCGCTCGCCGATCGCGGCGCTCGTCACCGAGATGCTGGAGGACCACGGATAGCCGGTCGGGGAGTCCTCTTGGGACAGTCCTAAGAGGACTCCCCGTGCTTCCTTCGCACCGCGGCGAAATCGGCGTCGTAGGTAGGACCGTGGGAAAGGCGGTTCGGCGCCGCCGTGGAGTAGAAACAGGAGATCGCCGGGACGACGAGCGGGTCGCGTTCGGCGGTGAGGCTCAGCAGGAGATCCCAGTCGTCCATTTCGACCAGTGACTCGTCGAAGCGGGCTTCTTCGAGTCCGGCGCGGTGCGCGACGGCGCCGGTGTCGGCGAGGTTCTCCTTGAGCAGGGCTTCGCGGCTGTACGGCTTGAGCAACAGGCGCGGCAGTCCTTCGACGTCGTCGATGACGTATCCGCCGTACGCGGCGGTGATCTCCGGGTGCTCGCCGAACGCCCATGCCAAAGCCTTGAGCCACAAGGGATGCATGGTGTTGTCGTCGTCGAGGTAGGCGACGACGTCGCCGGTCGCTTCGGCGAGGGCCGCGTTGCGCGCGGCGCTGACCCTGTTGTGCGCCACGCGGATCGTGCGGATCCGCGGATCGTCGGGGGCCGCGAGAATCTTGGGCGTGGAGTCCGAGCTGGCGTCGTCGACGACGATCAGTTCCCAGTTCCCGTATCGCTGCGCCCGGACCGACGCGATCGCGCGGGGCAGCAGCGCGGCGCGGTCGTGGGTCGGCAGTACCACCGAGATCTTCGGTGCGGCGGCGAGTTCCAGCGGTTCGAGCCACTGGGTGAAGGTCTGGACGGCGCGGGCGGCTTCGAGCTGACCCGTCCGGAGGTGAAGGCCTTCGAAGGCGGTGTCATGGCTTTCCAGCCAGCCGTCGAGCGCTTCCTGCCGCGAGCCGAGGGCTTCCTGCTTGGCCTCGACGGTGGTGGTGCGCGCGTCGCCGTCCCGCAGTGCCCCGCCGTGATCTTCGAGCCAGGCGGTGTGGTGCTCCAACACCGCGCGCAGGCGCTCGATTTCCGCGGCCTGGTCCGCGAGCGCGGAGCGCAGCTCGGCGATTTCCCCGTTTTCCGCGTGGCGGCGGTCCGTCGCCGCCGCCACGATCCGTCTGAGGCGTCTCACCCGGTGCACCTTAGTGCTTCAGGTGCTTCGGCTCACCAGCCCGACGGCAGCGGGCGCCCTTCCGCGAAGCCCGCGGCGGACTGGATGCCGAGCAGCGCGCGCTCGTGGAACTCCTCCAGTGTCCGCGCGCCCGCGTACGTGCAGGCGGACCGGACGCCGGAACCGATGGAGTCGAGCAGGTCTTCGACGCCGGGGCGAGCCGGGTCCAGCGCCATCCGCGACGCCGAGATGCCCTCTTCGAACAGGCCCTTCTTGGCCCTTTCGAACACGTTGTCCGTGCGCGTGCGGGCGCCGACGGCGCGCTTCGACGCCATGCCGAACGACTCCTTGTACGGCCTGCCCTGCTCGTCGTATCGCAGGTCGCCGGGGGATTCGTGGGTGCCGGCGAACCACGAGCCGACCATCGCCGCGGACGCGCCGGCGGCCAGCGCGAGCGCGACGTCGCGCGGATGCCGCACGCCGCCGTCCGCCCAGACGTGCTTGCCCAGCTCACGGGCCGCGGCGGCGCATTCGGCGACGGCGGAGAACTGCGGGCGGCCGACGCCGGTCATCATCCGCGTCGTGCACATGGCGCCGGGGCCGACGCCGACCTTGACGACGTCCGCGCCCGCGTGGATCAGGTCGCGCGTGCCCTCCGCGGTCACCACGTTCCCGGCGACCACCGGAACGCGCGGGCTGACCGACCGGACGGCCTTGAGCGCGGAGATCATCTTCTCCTGGTGACCGTGTGCGGTGTCGACGACCAGCACGTCGACGCCCGCCGCGAGCACGGCCTCGGCCTTCGCCGCGACGTCGCCGTTCACGCCGATCGCGGCGGCGACACGCAGCTTCCCGCCGTCGTCGACGGCCGGGGTGTAGATCTCCGCGCGCAGCGCCGAGATCTCGGTCAGGACGCCCGCGAGCCTGCCGTTCTCGTCGATGCCGAGCGCGAGACGGCCACCGTGGTCGTGCAGACGCTCGAAAACCTCACGCGGCGGGGTGTTCAGGGGAACCGTGACGACGGCGGGCTCCGCGACGTCGCCGAGCCTCGCGAAGCGGTCTACGCCGGCGCAGGCCGCTTCGTCGACGACGCCGACCGGCTTGCCGTCCTCGTCCACCACGACGACGGCGCCGTGGGCGCGTTTGCCGACCAGGTTCAGCGCGTCGGCGACCGCGTCCCCGCCGGTCAGCACGAGCGGGGTGTCCCACACGGTGTGACGGCTCTTGACCCAGGTGACGATTTCGGCGACCGCGGCCGTGTCGACGTCCTGCGGCAGGACGACGAGGCCGCCGCGCCGGGCGACCGTCTCGGCCATCCGGCGACCCGCGACGGCCGTCATGTTGGCCACCACGATCGGGATGGTCGCGCCGGTGCCGTCCACAGTGGACAGGTCGACGTCGAAGCGGGACTCCACGTCCGAACGGTTCGGCAACAGGAACACGTCGTCGTAGGTCAGGTCGTGAGCGGGCCGGTGCCCGTCGAGAAAGCGCACGAGTCCCCAGGATACCCGCGTGGGACAATGTCGGCATGACCGACCGGGACCGTGACGAAGCCGGACGAGCCCGCAACGCCCGCCCACGGGACGGTCTCGGCAGGCCGCTCCCGTACGGCGCCGACGGGGTCGAGCGGCAGCCCGAGGGCATCGAACGCAGCCCCGAGGCCACCATCGCCGAGGCGCAGCGCCTGCTCGACGCGGGGCGCCCGTTCCACGCGCACGAGGTGTTCGAGGACGCGTGGAAGGCGGCCGACGGGGCCGAGCGCGAGCTGTGGCGCGGTCTCGCGCAGCTCGCCGTGGGCCTGACCCACGCGGCCAGGGGGAACGGGAACGGCGCGGTGTCCCTGCTGGAGCGCGGCGCGGGCAACATCGAGCCGTTCCGCGAGGCCCGGCCGCACGGGATCGACATCCCGGGATTGCAGGCCTGGGCGCGGGAGATGGCCGACGAGGTGAAGGTGCGGGTGCGGGTCGAGCCGGTCGCGCCCCGCCTAAAGGGCCAATAGGGCCGAGCCCGAGCGGTACAGCTCGATCAGCAGCGGCCGCAGTTCGTGGCCCGCCGCGGTGAGCCGGTAGCTGGTCCGGCTCGGGAAGCCCGGTAGTTCCTCGCGGACGGCGAGACGTCGCGAGGTCAGGTCGCCGAGGCGTTCTGTCAGCACCTTCGCCGACACGTCGGGCAACGCCGTGCGAAGGTCGCTGAAGGAGCGGGCCCCGCCCATCAGTTCGCGGAGCACCAGCGTCGTCCAGCGGCCCGAGATCGCGGCGAGCGCGACCTCGACGGGGCAGCCCGGCTCCGGCCGCCGGGTGCGGCCGCGGGCGTCCGGGACGAGTTCGCCGTCGAAGGTTTCCGTTTGGTGACCTGCTTCGCGGTCGGTTTCGCTGTCCGCATGACGCATCACTCCAGTGTGCCTTTGACGGCGGACCCCGCCGAGCATCCCTTCGTCTTCCAAGCCGCCTTCAACACCGGATCCGCCGAAATCCTCGACACCGTCTACGAACCGGACGCCGTGTTCGTCCGCCGGGACGGCGTGCAGGTGAGCGGTGCGGAACGCCGGTCCGCGAACGGCAGGATCCTCGGGCTCGGGAAACCCATCCAGGTCACGCCGCGCCAGGTGCGGGTGGCCGGTGACCTGGTGTTGCTGGTCGTCGATTGGGTCATCGAGGGCCATCTCGCGGCGACGGCCACCGACGTCGCGCGACGCGGCGAGGACGGGCTCTGGCGCTACGTGATCGACAACCCCTTCGGCATCGCCACACCTTGAGTACTCGACATACCGCGAGTATGTTACTTCGAGTAGGGATACTGATCAGTAGGTAACGGCGGAGGAAGCGCGGATGAGCGAGCCCAAGGAACTGCTGGCTGAACCGCTGAAACTGCGGTGCGGCGCGACCCTGCCGAACCGGCTGGCCAAGGCCGCGCTGAGCGAGCAGCTCGGGGACCGGCGCAACCGGCCGACCGCCGAACTGACCGAGCTGTACCGGACGTGGTCCCGGGGCGGTGCCGGGACGCTGATCACCGGAAACGTCATGGTCGACCCGACGGCGCTCGGCGAACCGCGCAACGTGGCGGTACCCCGCGAACCGGACGCGACCGAGTTCAAGCCGTGGGCCCGTTCGGCGGACGGGACCGAGACCCGGCTGTGGGTCCAGCTCAATCACCCCGGCCGCCAGAGCCCGCGCTTCCTGTCCCGTCAGCCGGTCGCGCCGTCGGCGGTGCCGTTCGGCGACCGCGGCATCCGCTCGGTGTTCGCGACGCCCCGGGCGCTGACCGTCGACGAGATCGAAACGATCGTCGACCGCTTCGGCGTGGCCGCGCGGACCGTCGTCGACGCCGGGTTCGCCGGTGTCCAGATCCACGGCGCGCACGGCTACCTCGTCTCGCAGTTCCTTTCGCCGCTGACCAACCAGCGCACCGACGGCTGGGGCGGCGACGCTCTCCGGCGGCGCCGCTTCTTGCTCGAAGTCGTCGCCCGGGTGCGTGCGGAGGTCGGCGACAGCGTGCCGATCGCGGTCAAGCTCAACAGCGCGGACTTCCAGCGCGGCGGGTTCAGTGAGGAGGAATCGCTCGAAGTCGTCCGCGAGCTGGGCGAAGCGGGCATCGACCTGCTGGAAGTCTCCGGCGGCACCTACGAGAAGGCCGCGATGATGGGCTCCGGCAAGGCGAGCAAGACCAGCACTGCCAGCCGCGAGGCCTACTTTCTCGACTACGCCGCGAAGGCGCGACAGGTCACCGACGTCGCGCTGATGGTCACGGGTGGCTTCACCAGCCCGGAAGGAATGGCGGACGCGCTGCGCTCCGGCGCGCTGGACGTCATCGGGCTCGGCAGGCCGCTGGTCGTCGACCCGGGCTTGCCCGGCCGTCTGCTGGACGGCGAGGACGTCCGCGCGCGGCGCACGGCCCCGAAGACGGGGATCCGGCTGGCCGACAGCCTGCTCGAAATCCAGTGGCACACCCAGCAGATGCACCGCGTGGCCGCCGGGAAACCGGTGGACCCGAGGCTCGGCGCGGTGCGGACGTTAGTACGCGCCGGTGTCGCGGATCCGCTCAACGCTTTCCGCCGGGTCCGGGGCTAAGTAGTCGTCGGTGTCATCGCGGCGGCCGAAGGTGCGGTCGAAGCCGACCGCGGCCGCGGCGAGGCCGATGAACAGCAAGCCGATCAGCACGCAGTTGAACGCGACGCCGCCGTAGCCGTTGACGCCAGGGTCGACGAACGGGTACGGGTAGAACCCGATGATCGCGCCGCGCACCAGCGTGACCGCGAGCCAGGCCAGCGGGTACAGCAGCGACCACCACAGGACCCGCCACGACAGCTGCCCGCGCGGCCCGAACAGCAGCCAGCCCGCGACGCACATCAGCGGTGAGACCTTGTGCAGCATCGTGTCGGCGAACAGGGCCCAGCCGTGCAGCTCGTAGAGGTCGGCGAGGGCGACCTGGAAGACGACGCCGGTCACGATGATGCCGACGAGGCCGGTGAGCCGCAGCACGCCGAAGACGGTCGACCGGCCGGCGACCCCGAGCGCGAGCAGCAGGCCGCCGATGCCGACCAGGATGTTCGAGTCGATGGTGAAGAAGGCCAGCAGGTTGGCCACCCGCCCGGCCGGGGTGTGGAAGGTGCCGCCTTCGGTGCCCGCCGAAACCGGGATCTGGGCGGCCAGACCGGCGATCACCACCAGCGCGGTCGCGCCGAACCAGGCGCGCGCGATCTTGGAAGCCTGCATTCCGCCTACTTTATGGGTGATCACGCCGCGACGTCCCGTCACCACCGTGCGCCGCCACTCGATCGGGGGCGGGACGCCGCCGGGCCTTCCCGGCAGGCGGGTCATATCGTGGGAAGCGATGGACGTCGAGCGGAGGCCCGGACGCCGCGGGCGGGTCGCGCGGGGGCCGGTGGAGGACAGCGGGCCCGTCGCCGGGTTCGCGCGACGGCTGTGGGAGCTGAAACGCGCCGCCGGTGACCCGTCCTACGACCGGATGCGCGACGAATACGGCGCGCTCGCCTCCAAATCGGCGCTTTCGGCCGCCGCCCGCGGAGAGCGCCTGCCCAGCTGGGATACGGCCTGGGAGTTCGTCCGTGTGCTGGCCACCGGGGTGCTCGGCGGTGACGAGGACGAGGTCCGCCACGAATGGCGTGGTGAATGGGAGCGCGCGCGGGACGCGTTGACCGCCGACGCGCCGCCCGAACCGGTTCCGGAACGCTCGCGGCGGACGGCGTTCGTCCTTGCCGGGGCCGTCGCCCTCGTGCTCGTCGCGGCGCTGGTGTTCGTGTTCACCGCTCCGTTCGGCTCCGAGCCCGCCGCTCCGGCGGGCGACGCGTCGGAATTCGTCTCCGACGTGACCGTGCCCGACGGCAGCGAGGTCGCGGCCGGATCGACCTTCGTGAAGACGTGGGAGTTCCGGAACGCGGGATCGGTCGGATGGGTCGGCCGCTATCTGGTGCGCGCCGGCTCGTTCGGGAATCCGGGCGAATGCGGCACTCCGGAACGCGTTCCCGTTCCGCAGACCGCGCCCGGTGAACATGTGCGCGTCTCGGTCGAGGTCCACGCGCCGGACCGCCCCGGGCATTGCCAGGTGTACTGGAAGATGGCCGACGAACAGGGCCATATCCTGCTGCCGAACACCCGCGCGGTGTTCTTCTCGGTCCGCGTAATTTGACCTTCGGGGCCGGTGGCCAAAGCGCTGACCTGCGTGGACATTGTTTCCCCGGCCATGGCCATTGCGTGGCCGTGAATCGCTTTCCGAGTGGTCGCCGTCGCCTTTAGCGTCATCGGCGTCCGGGAATTCCGGATGGGGATTTTCCGAAACACTCTCACATTGATCTCGGAAAGGGAATCCATGCGTCCGTACGTCAAGGTCGCCGCACTGGCCGGGGCCACGCTCACCGTGGCACTCCTGCCGGTCACCGCCGCGCAGGCGGCTCCGGCGCCCGCTTCGGGCAGTGATCCGATCATCACCTGCGAATCCGGCTATCACGGCTGGATGCGCCGGGCCGGGAAGGACGCGATCTGCCTGAAGCCGGGCACCCGCACCTGGGACGTCAAGGTCTTCGAATGCGCCGGGGATCTGACGGTGCATTTCAAGAACGGCGAGAAGGCCTATTGCGGGGGAAACATGAAGATCGGCCTCGACCTGGCCGTCCAGTCCAATGTCGTCAAGACCGTTGTGGGGAACCGATGAACAAGAAGCTGCTCGCCGTCGTCCCGGTCGCGCTGGCCGGCACCCTGCTGATGGCACCGTCCGCTTCGGCGGCGTCGAAGGTCTGCGAGGGCGGACCGCTGATGGGCGCGTCGACCAAGGTCGTCGAGGTGAGCGCGGGGCAGAGCATCGACATCACCGTGCACAACCACGACTACCGGGGAATGCTCGTCCAGATCATCGACGACACCTTCGACAAAGGTCTCTGGAGCGGGGGCATCGCGCCCGGCAAGGAGCACACGGTGAAACACGGCGTGCTCGGGGAGCCGCCGGTGGGTCACAAGATCCGCTTCGAGGTGACCTCCAACCTCTCGAACAACTACACGTACAAGATCTCTTCGGACCGCTGCTACTGACGCGTTTCGTCCTCTGGATGCGGTCGTTGCACGCGCAAGGACCGCATCCAGAGGACGAATTGCGTCAGGGCTTGAGGAGGCCGCGGACGGTGTCGATGGTGTCGGCGTCCGCGGCTTCCTTGTCCGGCCGGTACCGCACGACCCGCGCGAAGCGCAGCGCCAGCCCGCCCGGATACCGGGTGCTCACCTGGGCCCCGTCGAGTTCGATCTCGACGACGATCTCCGGGCGTACGTGCACCGCCCAGTCCGTGCGGTGCGTCTCGATCTCCTGGAACGTCTTCGTCTGCCAGGACAGCAACTCGTCCGTCATGCCCTTGAACGTCTTGCCGACCATGATCGGTGGCCCGCCTTCGGGGTCCCGCGCGCCGAGATGCAGGTTCGACAGCGTGCCGGTGCGCCTGCCGTGCCCCCATTCCGCGGCGAGCACGATCAGATCGATCGTGTGCACCGGTTTCACCTTGAGCCACGCGCGCCCGCGACGGCCCGCCGCGTACGGTGACGCGAGGTCTTTGACCATCACGCCCTCGTGCCCGGCGGACATCGCCGCTTCCAGCACTTCGGCGGCGGACGCCGGCGCGACCTCGCCGGGGATGACGTGCTCTCCGGCGACCTTCCGCAGCGCGGCGTTCCGCTCGGACAACGGCGCGTCCAGCAGATCCGCGCCGTCGAGATGCAGGCAATCGAAGAAGTACGGCCGCAGCAGCAACGCCTTGACCTGCTCCTCGCGCGTGCTGCCGAACCGGCTCATCGTTTCCTGGAACGGCCTCGGCCTGCCGTCGTCGGTCAGCGCCAGCGTCTCGCCGTCGAGCACCACCGACGTGCACGGCAGCGCGCGCACGAGCTCCACCAGCTCGCCGACGCTGCCGGTGATCTCCCGCAGTGTCCGCGTGTAGACGTGCACCTCGTCACCGTCGCGGTGGACCTGGATCCGCGCACCGTCCATTTTGTACTCGACCAGCGCCTCGGCGTGCTCGGTGACCGCCTCTTCCAGCGACTCCGCCGGGGACGCCAGCATCGGCCGGATCGGCCTGCCCAGTGCCAGCCTGAACTCGGCCAGCCGCTCCCGGCCGCCGGTCATCGCCGCGAGACCCGTCACCGGCAGCTGCCCGGACAACATGAACGCCCGCCGGACCTCCTCGCCCGGGATCTCGGACGCCGCCGCGATGGCGTCCACCATGATCCCTTCGAGCGCGCCCTGCCGCAGCTCGCCGGTGAGCAGCCGGAACAGGAACTCCTGCTCGTCCTTCGTCAACCTGCTGAACAGCGCCCGCAACGTGTCCGCGCGCAGCTTCACCGACCCCGAACCGGACGCCGCCCCCACCGTGCCGAGCGCCGTGTCGACCTCGGCCACTGTCGACGACGGCTCGGCGGCCGGAGCCGCGTCCAGTTCGGCCAGCGTCCGCCAGCCGGTGCCGATGCGGCCCTGTGTCGGCTGCCCGGTGAGGAACGCGATGACCGCGGGGAGCTCCGGTTCGCCCGCGGCGCGCAGCAGTGCGGCCAGGGTGGCGATCTTCGCCTTCCTGGACCTCGTGGCGGCCAGTTCGGCCGACGCGGTCACCACCGCGGTGAACAACATGGGTCCATCATGAACCCGGGGACCGACAGTTTCCCGCCGAGCGGGTTCAGGCGTGCGCGGGATCGGCGACCCAGCTGGCGAGCAGGCCGAGCGCCCGCTCGCTGTCGGAGCCGGGTTCGGCGGTGTAGATCACCAGGGCCAGGTCCGGATCGTCGGGCAGCCGCAACGTCTCGTAGCGCAGCCGGAGCTCGCCCACGATCGGGTTGATCATCACCTTCCACGAGTGCGCCTTCTCGCGCACGGTGTGCTTCGCCCACAGCTTCCGGAACTCCTCGCTGCCGAGGGAGAGCTCGCCGACGAGCTGGGCGAGATACGGGTCGTCCGGATACTTCCCGCTCTCGGAGCGGAGGTTCGCCACGACCTCCTTCGCCACTGTCGCCCACTCCGGGTGCATCTCGCGGGCGTACTCGTCGAGGAAGAACAGCTTCGGGATGTTGCGCTCGCCGGGCGGCGTGGCGCCGAAGTCGAAGGACAGCGCGCCGCCGAGCGGGTTCCAGGCCAGCACGTCCAGGTAGCGGCCGAAGACGAACGCCGGGGACTGGATCGCGTTCAGCATCAGCTGGAGTTCCGGGCGGATCCGCTGCACCCGCGGCCGCGCGACGCGTTTGCGTTTCGGCGCGGCCAGATTGCGCAGGTAGGTCTCCTCGTCGCGGTGCAGGCGCAGCGCCCGGCTCAGCGATTCGAGGACGGAGTCGGACACGTTGCGCGCTCGGCCCTGCTCCAGCCGCGTGTAGTAGTCGACGCTGATCCCGGCCAGCTGCGCGAGCTCCTCACGCCGCAGCCCGGCGACCCGGCGCTGGTTGAACCCCGTCGGGAGGCCGAGGTCGGCCGGGTCCAGCGCGGCCCTGCGTGCCTTGAGGAAGTCGCCCAGTTCGGCCGTCTCGGTCATGTCGACAAGTATCCCGGAGGCCGCTTGGCCGTGCCTGGCCCTGACAGACCCAGGCGGGCCGAGCCGGTACTTTCGCGTGACCGAGTGGACGGCACGCGTGATCAGACGGACGACACGTGTGTCCAGGCGGACGACACTCGGCGACGGCCGAGTCCCTCGCGTGCCGTCCGTCTGGACACACGTGCCGTCCGCTCAATCACGCGTGCCGTCCCACCGGTCACGCGAAATCGCCCGACCGTAGGTACCTGAGACACGGTTGGCCCTAACCCGAATCGCCACTCACGACCCAGGCGGGCCGGGCCGGTACTTGCCCACCTGCGGTACATGAAGGTCCCCTTCCTTGCGCCAGGCGCAAGGAAGGGGGCCTTCATGTACTTGGGCAGGGTGTGAAGGTCGAGTTTCCTCGGCTGAGCCGAGGGAAGGGGGCCTTCACGCGCCGCCGCTGTGACTTTTGGTGCACCTGGTGCGCAAGTGGTGATATCGAGGTCCGTGAAGGCCTCCTTCCCTACTTTCAGGGTAGGGAAGGAGGCCTTCACGGACCTCCGGTGGACTTATGGTCCAGTCCGGTGACCGTGTTCTGGCTCTGTGCTCAGGGCCAAATCGCCGACATCGTGGACGTATGGACAGCGAACGAAGAGGCGTGACGCTCGGCGTACTGGGGGTGCTGATCGTCGGCGCGTCCGTGCCGGTCACGGGGATGCTCGACGGCTACCCGGTGATCACCGGACAGGCGCTGCGCTACGCGCTGGCGGGAGCCCTCCTGCTGGCGTGGGCGCGGCTGCGCGGACAGCCGATGCCGCTGCCGGGCCGGCGCGACTGGCCCGCGCTGATCGCGCTCGCGGCGACCGGGATGATCGGGTTCCAGGCGTGCCTGCTGTTCGCGCAGCGCTACGCCGAACCCGGACTGGTCGCGGCCTTCCTCGGCGGTACGCCGCTCGTGCTCGCCCTCGCCGCCCCGCTGGCCAAGGGAAAACGGCCGTCATGGGCGCCGGTTGCCGGGGCCGTGCTCGCCGGACTCGGGATCGCGGTGCTGTCCGGCGGCGGCGCCGCGCGCTGGCAGGGACTGGTGCTCGCGGCGCTGGCGATGGTGTGCGAAGCGCTGTTCACCCTGCTCGCCGTCGGCGTGCTCGAACGCCTCGGCGCGTTGGCGACCGCGACCTGGAGTTGTTGCGCCGCGGGCGTCGGCGGCGCGGTGGTCGGCACGGTCGCGGACCCGTCCGCCGCCTGGGTGTGGCCGGACGGACGTGAGCTGATCGCTCTCGGCTACCTGACGGTCGTCGTCACCGCGATCGCGTTTCTCCTTTGGTACTCGGCGGTTTCGATGCTGGGCGCTGATCGGGCCGGGGTGCTGGTCGGGCTGATGCCGGTCTCCGGACTGGCCGTCTCACTCCTGCTGGACATGCAGGACTTCCGCTTCTCCCAGCTGATCGGGGTCGCGCTGGTGTCTTCAGGCGTCGTGCTCGGCCTGCGCCGCGAGCGAGACGAGCTTGGCGCACTTGACGTCGAAGTGCTTGACGACGTCGCCGCCGATGACAGCGACCATGACCGCGCGCATCGGCCCGGCGAGGGTGATCTCCTGGACGAACTCCGTCCCGCCGTCGACCGCGCTCAGCCGCAGCGCGAGATCCATGGCGCCGAACGGAATCGGCTGGCGAATGGCGATCTCGCGGTCCTGGACCCAAGACGTGATCGTGAACGGCTCGGCGACCCGTGAGTGCACGCGGCCACGGAATCCGCTCGGTACGAGGAAGCCGGTCGTCCCCACCTCGGCCGGGCCGTGCAGTTCGGCGCCGGTGAGGTCGGGATCCCAGTCCGGCCAGCGGGTGAAGTCGGCCAGCGACGGCCAGAGCGCCGAAGGCGGGCAGGGAAGGATTCGACGGGAGATCCTGGTCCAGGTCATACCCGGACGATATACGGAACTATCAGTCTCGTAAACTGGGTGCATGGCGAGAGGCAGGCCGAGGGAAGAAGGAATCGACGACGCGGTCCGCGAGGCTGTGCGGGCGTTGCTGACCGAAAGCGGTTACCAGCGCTGCACGATCGACGCGGTCGCGGCGCGGGCGGGCGTCGGCAAGGCCGCGGTGTACCGGCGCTGGCGTTCGAAGGCGGAACTCGTGTTCGCCGCGGTGATCCACCCCGTCGAACTCGAACCGCCGGAGGACACCGGCTCGCTGCGGGGTGACGTGGCTGCGGTTCTCGGCGTGATACAGTCCTCTTTGGACGGTCCGGAGGTCAAGAGCGCGCTGCCGTCGCTGCTCGCCGACGTCCGCGCGGATCCGGCGCTGGAAGCGCGCTTCGGCGAGGCCTTCCTCGGGCGTGAACGTGGATATCTGGTCCTGATGCTGGAAAGGGCCGTCGTGAGAGGGGAACTCTCGCGACGGCCCGATCCGGCTCTCGTGCACTCGATCCTGCTCGGCCCGGTGCTGACGTGGCTGCACCTGTTCACCGAGAAGCCGCCTTCGGGAGGGCTGGCGGCTTCGCTCGCCTCACCGCTCCACGCGGCCGTGGTCGCTCTCGGCGCTTAGCGGCCTCCGCGCGCCATGCGGAGTACGTCGAGGGCTTCGTCCAGCTGGGCTTCGGTGAGCTTGCCGTTCGCGACGTGACCGCGTTCGATCACGACCTCGCGGATCGTCTTCAGCTCCTTGAGAGCCTGCTTCGCGATGGCCGCGGCCTCTTCGTAGCCGATGTAGGAGTTGAGCGGCGTCACGATCGAAGGCGAACCCTCGGCGTACTCGCGCGCGCGGTCGGTGTTCACGGTCACGCCCGCGAACACCTTGTCCGCCAGCAGCCGCGACACCGCCGCGAGCAGCCGCGCCGATTCGAGCACGTTGCGCGCGATCACCGGCAGGTTCACGTTGAGCTGGAAGTTGCCCGCCGCACCCGCGAAGGCCACCGCCGCGTCGTTCCCGATCACCTGGGCGACCACCTGCAGCGTCGCCTCCGGGATCACCGGGTTCACCTTGCCCGGCATGATCGACGACCCCGGCTGCAGATCCGGCAGCGCCAGTTCGGCGAGCCCGGTGCGCGGGCCGGAGCCCAGCCAGCGCAGGTCGTTCGCGATCTTGTTCAGCGACACCGCGACCGTGCGCAGATGCCCGGACGTCTCGACGACGCTGTCCTGCGTCGCCTGCGCCTCGAAGTGGTCACGCGCCTCGGTCAGCGGAAGACCGGTCACCGAAGCCAGCTCCTGCGAAACTGCCGCGCCGAAGCCCTCGGGCGCGTTCAGCCCGGAACCGACCGCGGTCCCGCCGATCGGCAGTTCGCCGAGCCGCGGCAGGCCCGACTTCAACCGCTCGACACCGAACCGGACCTGTGACGCCCACGCGCCCGCCTCCTGGCCGAAGGTGATCGGCACGGCGTCCATCAGGTGCGTGCGGCCGGACTTCACGATGCCCGCCCATTCGGCCGCCCGGGTCTCGATGGCGGCGGCCAGGTACTCCAGGGCCGGGACGACGTCGGACAGCACGGCTTCCGTCGCGGCGACGTGGATCGTCGTCGGGAAGGTGTCGTTCGACGACTGCGAAGCGTTGACGTGGTCGTTCGGGTGCACGTCGCGGCCCAGCGCCCTCGACGCGAGCGTCGCGATGACCTCGTTGGCGTTCATGTTCGACGAGGTCCCGGAACCGGTCTGGAACACGTCGATCGGGAAATGCGCGTCGTGCTTGCCTTCGGCGACCTCGTCGGCGGCCTTCGCGATGGCTTCGGCGACGTCGGCGTCCAGCACGCCGAGTTTCGCGTTGACCCGCGCGGCGGCAGCCTTCAGCAGGCCGAGCGCGCGGATCTGGGCGCGCTCCAGGCCACGGCCGGAGATCGGGAAGTTCTCGACGGCGCGCTGCGTCTGCGCGCGGTAGAGGGCGTCGACGGGGACGCGCACCTCACCCATGGTGTCGTGTTCGATCCGGTATTCCTGTTCAGCCATACCCCAAGTCTCGCGCAGCGGCTCCCTGCGCGCTCCGTGTCTTTCGGCACGCGAGGGCTAGGATCGAATGTGTTCTCGATCACGCCCCCCACCACCCTCCGGGAGAGTGCAGAATGAGCGAGTCCGCTGGGGAGACGTCGTACGACCTCGTCATCATCGGGGCCGGTCCGACGGGTCTTTTCGCCGCCTACTACGCGGGATTCCGCGGTCTTTCGATGGCCGTCGTGGATTCACTGCCGGAGGCAGGCGGACAGGTCACCGCGATGTACCCCGAAAAGATGATCTACGACGTCGGCGGGTTCGCCGAGGTCCGCGGCCGCGATCTGGTGCAGGGCCTGCTCGACCAGGCCGCCCCGTGGAAACCCGCGTATCTGCTCGGGCGCAAGGCCGAGAAACTCGAAAGTGTCGAAGACGGCATCGCCATCACGCTCGACGGCGGTCAGGTCGTGCGCGCCGGGGCGGTGCTGATCACCGCCGGGATCGGCGAGTTCACCCCGCGACCGCTGCCCGCCGGCGACGGCTGGCTCGGCCGCGGCATGGTCCACTTCGTGCCCGCGTTGCGGGCGCACGCCGGTCAGCACGTGGTCGTCGTCGGCGGCGGGGACTCGGCGTTCGACTGGGTGCTCGCGCTGCATCCGGTCGCCGCGAGCGTCACCCTCGTGCACCGCCGCGCGAAGTTCCGCGCGGCCGAGTCGATCGTGCGGCAGGCGCGGGAACTCGGCGTGCGGATCGTCACCGACGCCGAGGTCACCCGCTTCTTCGACCGCGACGGCGCGCTGGCGGAGGTCGAGATCCGGATCAAGGGCTCCGAACCCGAAGTGCTGCGCGCCGACACGGTGGTCGCCGCGCTCGGGTTCACCGCGGATCTCGGGCCGATCGAAAGCTGGGGACTCCAGATCGACCATCGCGCGATCTCCGTCGACTCGACCATGGCGACACCGCGGGAGCGGGTCTACGCGGCGGGCGACGTCGCGGCGTATCCGGGGAAGGTGAAGCTGATCGCGACCGGGTTCGGGGAAGCGGCGACGGCGGTCAACAACATCGCGGTCGCTTTGAACCCGGACGCGCACTTGTTCCCCGGGCACTCCAGTAACGCGGAGTAGGAGCGCGCGTGTCATGAGGGGTCCCCATAGGACATAAAACGTCCTATGGGGACCCCTCATGACACATCAGGAAGGCGAAGCAGGGGGAGCGGGCGTCGGCGGAGCGATCTTTTCCGCGATCCACTGCGCGTAGGCCACCACGGAAGTCGCGATAGACGGCGAAGTCGCGCACACCGGGTCGGCGTTGCCCGGGCGGCTGATGGTGCCCAGCAGCACCCACTTCTCGTCCACCTTGGCGATCTCCGGCCCACCGGAATCGCCGTAGCAAGAGCCCGACTTCCCGCCGGGGTTGTCGGTGCACAACTCGACGGCCCCGTCGAACTTCGCGGTGCAGCGCACGCCTTCGACGATCTTCGTGTCCAGTTGCTGCAACTTCGCCGGACCCTTGCCGCAGCCCGAAGTCGGGCACGTCTGACCCCAGCCGAGCAGCCGCGTCGGCGTGCCCGGCGCCACGACGGCCCCGAGCGTGACCGGCGCCGCCTTCACCGGCGCGGCCAGCCGCACCAGGGCGAGATCACCGCCCGCGTGCTCGGGATCGGGGTTGTAGGACGGGTTCACGACGACCTCGGCGGGTTTCGCGATCTCACCGCCCTGGGTGTTGTCGTTACTGCCGACGCGCGCGCTCAGGTTCGCCGGATTCTTGCCCTCGACGCAGTGCCCCGCCGTCACGAGCCAGTCCGCCGCGATCAGCGCCCCGGCGCAGAAAGCCTTGCCGGAGGCCGAATGCAGCGACACCACGAAGGTATACGGCTCGTCGGCCTCTCTGCCGCCGACGAGGTCGCCCGCGCCCGTGGCCTGCCCGACCGGCGTGAAGACCATCGCCGTGAGCAGGACCACGAGCACGCGCTTGAGCACGGATTCTCCTTAGGGGAGCGGGGGAACGACGTCCGCTTCCAGCGAATCGTCGAGGTGGCCGTCGAAGTTGACGGACGAGTACGAGCGGAGCTTGGTCAGCCGGTGGTAGCCGTCGATCATCCGGACCGTGCCGGACTTCGACCGCATCACGATCGACTGGGTGGTCGCGCCGCCGGCGCGGTAGTGCACGCCGCGCAGCAGGTCGCCGTCGGTGACGCCGGTGGCGCAGAAGAACACGTTGTCGCCGCGGACGAGGTCGTCGTTGCCGAGGACGCGGTCGAGGTCGTGGCCCGCGGCCAGCGCCTTCTCGCGCTCCTCGTCGTCCTTGGGCCACAGGCGGCCTTGCAGTTCGCCGCCGAGGCACTTCATCGCGCAGGCCGCGATGATGCCTTCGGGGGTGCCGCCGATGCCGAGCAGCATGTCGACGCCGGTGCTCGGCCGGGCCGCGGCGATCGCTCCGGCGACGTCGCCGTCGGAGATGAACCGGATCCGGGCGCCCGCCTCGCGGACCTCCTTGATCAGCTGTTCGTGGCGAGGCCTGTCGAGGATGCAGACGGTGACGTCGGAGACGCTGGAGTTCTTGGCCTTCGCGACCCGGCGGATGTTCTCCGCGACCGGGGCGGCCAGGTCGACCTTGCCCGCGGCGTCGGGGCCGACGGCGAGCTTCTCCATGTAGAAGACGGCGGACGGGTCGAACATCGCGCCGCGTTCGGCGACCGCGAGCACCGCGAGGGCGTTCGGCATGCCCTTGGCCATCAGGGTCGTCCCGTCGACCGGGTCGACCGCGACGTCGCAGTCCGGCCCGTCGCCGTTGCCGACCTCTTCCCCGTTGAACAGCATCGGGGCTTCGTCCTTCTCGCCTTCGCCGATGACGACGACGCCGCGCATCGAGACGGTCGAGACCAGCTGGCGCATCGCGTCCACGGCGGCACCGTCACCGCCGATCTTGTCCCCGCGCCCCACCCAGCGGCCCGCGGCCATCGCGGCGGCTTCGGTCACGCGGACCAGTTCCATCGCGAGGTTGCGATCAGGGGCCTCAGGGCGTCGGGAAGAGCTGGCGGACGAGGTGGGGGTGGGCATGCTGCCTCCCGGATCAGGGAACTCGGCGGGGTCCCAGTCTCTCAGATACCCACGGTGGTTCGGTGGCTCAGGAGCATGGTGAACGTCACTGACCGTTGCCGGGCTCGTCTTCGACCGACGAAAGCGCGGCCTCGATGCGCTCACGCGCGCCTTCGAGGTGGTGCTCGCAGACCCTCGCCAGCTGCTCGCCCTTCTCCCAAAGGGCCAGTGACTGCTCCAGGGACAGCCCGCCCGCTTCGAGTTCGCGGACGACTTCCACCAGCCTGTCGCGGGCCTGCTCGTAGCCGAGTTCGGCGGTCTCGCCACCGGGTTTGCTCACGCTGTGCTTCCTTCTACCGGACGTCGATGCTTGCCGATCCCCGCGCACACTACCGCGCCGGCCATGGCGTTGTCGTAACCCACGAAGGCGAGAGCGAACTCCTGTCCGTCACCCTCCGCGATCGCCGCGACGAGGTTCTCCTGGGCCCTCGCCACCCGTTTGCGGTGCAGGGTGCCGTCCGTGAACCACCATCGGGTGCCGACGTGCTCGGCCGTCGCTTCGGAGAGTTTGCGCAGCTGGGCGTCGAGGCCGCGTCTGCCGACGAGTTCGCAGCCCGCCAGCAGCACCGTCCAGCATTCCGCGGCGGCACGCTCGGTCAGCAGCGCGTTGCGCAGCACTTCGGGCGCGTCGGCACGTCTCGCGGCGTCGACGGTCAAAGGCAGGAAACTCGCCGTCAACGCTCCTCCTCCGGTACGCCCGAGACGACGGCGCCGAGCGCGCCATCGACTACGCGGACGCGCAATTTCGCGCCGTCCACGACCTCGGAGACGGACCGGAGTACCTGAAGGTTGCCTTCGTCGTCGGTGTACTGCACCACCGCGTAGCCGCGTTCGAGCGTCGCCGCCGGGCCGAGCGCGGTCAGCCGCGCGCGGGCGCTGGCGATCTCCGCCTGGTCCTTGGCGAGCAGGGTGAGCATCGCGCGGCGACCGCGTTCGCGGTGGATCCCGACGTCGTCGGAGCGCCGCTGGATCGGGCCGAGCGGATCGGCGAGCACGGGACGGCTGCGCGTCTGGTTCAGCAGTCTGACCTGGGTGTCCACCCAGCCGTGCAGGGCACGGCGGCCGCGGTCGCGCATCTGGCGGACCCGCTGGGTCTCCTCGCGCACGTCCGGCACGATCCGCTTGCTGGCGTCGGTCGGCGTCGAGCAGCGGAGATCGGCGACGTGGTCGAGCAGCGGGGTGTCGGGCTCGTGCCCGATCGCGCTGACCACCGGGGTCCCGGCCGCGGACACGGCGCGGCACAGCGCCTCGTCGGAGAACGGCAGGAGGTCTTCCACACTGCCGCCGCCGCGCGCGATCACGATGACGTCGACGTCCGGATCACGGTCCAGTTTGGACAGTGCCTGGAGGATCTGCGGGACCGCGAGCGAACCCTGCACGGCGGTGTTGATCACCTTGAACGCGACATGCGGCCAGCGGGCCTGCGCGTTCACCAGTACGTCGCGTTCGGCGGCGGACGCGCGGCCGGTGATCAGCCCGATCCCCTTGGGCAGGAACGGGATCTTGCGTTTGCGCTCGGGCGCGAACAGGCCTTCCGCTGCCAGCAGCCGCCGCAGCCGCTCGATCCGAGCGAGCAGCTCGCCGATGCCGACCGCGCGGATCTCGTTGGCACGCAGGCTGAACGAACCGCGGTTCATGAAGAACGTCGGTTTGGCGTGCACCACGACGCTCGCGCCCTCACGCAGCGGCGGTTCGATCGTGCGCAGGAGACCCATCGGGCAGGTCACCGACATCGAGACGTCCGCCGACGGGTCACGCAGGGTCAGGAACGCGGTATTGGTTCCGGGGCGGGCCGAGATCTGCGTGACCTGACCTTCGACCCAGACCACGCCGAGCCGGTTGATCCACTCGCCGACCTTGCGCGCGACCGTGCGGACCGGCCACGGGTTCTCGGCCGACGTGGACGGACCCGCCGTGGAGGTGGGTTCGGCGCTCACTGGCCTTCCGCGCCGTCGCCGTCGGCCTTCTTCACGTTCCCGATGCGCCGCGCGAGCATGCCGACGAAGGACGGCCTGTCGGCGTTCGCCCGCTCGTAGGTCAGCAGTTCTTCCAGCTGCGCGAGGTCGAACCGGCGCAGCCGGGCACGAAGTTGCGGCAGGGTGAGCGTGTCGTAGTCCTCCAGCCCGGCGGGATTCGCGTCGACGGGTGCCGCGGAACTGTCGAACTCGCCGTCGGCGTGGTCCTCGGCGAGCGCGCGCTCCTCCTCGGCCCACGGGTCTTCGGCGAGCGCTTCGAGGTCGTGGAGGTGACCGTTCACCTCGGCACGCGGCTCCGGGACTTCGGCGTCCTCCCGCAGCGGGATCACGCACGAGTCGCGTTCGTACCGGCGTTCGCCGAGGTCCGGCGGGAGGTCTTCGTCGAAGGTGGCCCAGCTGGGGGTGTCCTCGACCGGGCGGAGGCCCGACAGCGCGTCGTCGCCCTTGATCGCGAGCTCGGTGACGTGCTGCTGGACGCGCATGGAGAACTGGAGCACCTGGCTGACCACCGTGACGGGGAGCCCGGTGAGCTGCTTGGGAAGTTCGCGAACCCGCTCGGCGGTGGTGACGGCGAGGCCCGCGGCGACCCGGAGGGGGAGCGGGAGAGGCTTCATACGTCTAGCCTGCCGTATCTGGTCCATCCTGCCCAACCGAACGGGTGTGTCGGCTCACAGGACGTGACTCCACGCACATACTTTAGAGGGGATCGCTGGTCACCTGAACGTGAGTGCGAGGAGCCCCCGGGGCAGCCCGTACCCTGGGGGCATGAGTTCTGCGAGTCCCGGAATCACGCCCGCCGGCAGTCCGACGATCACCGAGTCCGGTGTGCCGGCAGGTGGCAAACGTGTCCTGCTCGCCAAGCCTCGCGGCTACTGCGCGGGCGTCGACCGCGCGGTCATCGCCGTCGAAAAGGCACTCGAGCTCTACGGCGCACCGGTGTACGTGCGCAAGGAGATCGTGCACAACCGGCACGTCGTGGAGACCCTGCGCGAACGCGGGGTGATCTTCGTCGACGAGACCTCCGAGGTGCCGGAAGGCGAATTGGTGGTGTTCTCCGCGCACGGCGTCTCGCCCGCGGTGCACGCCGAGGCGGCCGAGCGCAATCTGCGGACCATCGACGCGACCTGCCCGCTCGTGACGAAGGTGCACAAGGAAGTCAACCGGTTCGCGAAAGACGATTACGACATCCTGCTGATCGGCCACGAAGGCCACGAGGAGGTCGAAGGCACGGCTGGCGAGGCTCCCGACAAGGTGCAGCTCGTCGACACCGCCGAAGACGTCGACAAGGTCGAGATCCGCGACCCGTCGAAGGTCATCTGGCTCTCCCAGACCACCCTTTCGGTGGACGAGACCATGGAGCGCGTCGATCAGCTGCGGGACAAGTTCCCGGGCTTGGCCGACCCGCCCAGCGACGACATCTGCTACGCCACCACGAACCGCCAGGTCGCGGTCAAGGCCATGGCCGCCGAATGCGATCTGGTGCTGGTGGTCGGCTCGACGAACTCGTCCAACTCGAAGCGGCTGGTCGAGGTCGCGCTGAAGGCGGGTGCGCGCGCGTCGCACCTGGTCGACTTCGCGCACGAGGTCGACGAAGCGTGGCTCGAAGGCGTCGAGACGGTCGGTGTCACCAGCGGCGCTTCGGTGCCGGAGGTACTGGTCATGGACCTGCTGGCGTGGCTGGCCGAGCGTGGCTGGGGCGACGTCGACGAGGTCACCACGGCGAACGAGAAGATCGCTTTCGCGCTGCCGCACGAGCTGCGGAAGGCCGCGAAGGCCTGACGGTCCGACGAGAAAGGGCCGCCCGAGGAACTCCTCTGGCGGCCCTTTCTGCTGGTCAGCGCCTTAAGTGCCTGCCGCCGGACGGTTTCGTGTGTCTGGATGGACGACACGCGTGATCCGGCGGACGACACGCGTGACCAGACGGACGACTCGCGGCGAGGGCCTGCCCGCACGTGTGTCGTCCCGCCCGTCACGCGTGCCGTCCATCTGATCACGCGTGTCGTCCACCCGGTCACGTGACACCGCCGGCTCGGTCCAGCTGGTCGTGAGTGGCAAGGACGGTTAGAACGATCTGTCTGGGGCCAGGGCCCAGTCCTCCGGCTCGCCCACGAAGATCCCTGCCCTTGGATTCGACAGGGGCTCCGCCTTGCCTCCCCTTGAGAGGCGACAGCAAAGGTCCCTTGCTATCGCTCGTCGTCCCACGGGCGGCGGCGCGGCGGCTGCCCTCCGCGGCGCGGGTCGTCCGAACGCGGCGGACGGCGGCGCGGGGCACCGGGAGCGCTTTCGCCACGCGGGTCGCGGCGACGGGGTTCGCCGTCTTCCGGCCGCGGGCGGCGCGGCTGACGTCCCGGGGGCGGCGGCTTGCGGGCACCGGGCTCGGCGTCGCGGCGAGGACGTCGCTCGTCGGCGACGGGCGGACGGCGACGCGGCGGCGCACCGTCCCGGGGCGCGGCGGCCCTCGGAGCGCCACGGCGCGAAGGCGGGGGCGGGGTCTGGCCGGTCCGCGACGCCGGGCGGCCACGGCCCGGGGCGGCGGCGGCCGCGGAACGGGCCGCCGGCTTGGCGTCGTCGCGGCGTTCCGGCTTGGCGCCCGCTTTGACCTTCACCGGGGCGTCGGGATCGCGTTCGCGGTAGATCCGGAAGACGCCGATCGCCAAGGTGACACCGGTGGTGATGGCCATCGTCGGGAACCCGTTGATCAGCGGGTTCCCGATGTCGAAGGCTCTCTCGAGCAGGCTGGAGTCCTTGCTGTTGTCCGAGGTCAGGAGGATGACTCCCGGCACGGTCACGGCGAGGACCAGGGGCGGCTGCACCATCGGGCCGAACAGCCCGCGACGCTGGACGGCCACCACGGCGGCCACCGCGCCGAGCGCGTAACAGATCTTGAACAGCAGGCCCAGGTCCTTCTGCGTCATCACGTCGATGAAGGCGCCAAGGATGGCGAGCCCGAAGCCCACCAGGACGGCGGCCCACCAGGGCAGCCCGCGCCTGGCGCCGACGAGCGGACGCTCGTCCCAGGCTACGGGAACGTCGTCGGCATCAGGATCGCTCTGGCGATCGCGAATCGCGGTCACAGGCCCCACCGTATATCCAAGCTGCGGACATACCGCCAACAGGCGGTATGTCTATCGCCTGGTAGTGGTCATTCCGGACCACCCGGACGGACTGTCCGGGTGCTTTCCAGAGGTACTACGCGTAGGGGTGCGACAAGGTTGTCAGACGGGCCGAAACGGAGCCCGTGATTCCGGAAATCGCAGGTAGGGAACGTCCCGCGTTGGGTGGTTGGGACTGTTCCAACCATTCATGAGGCCGGTAGTTCGTCCGCCTTCCTGATCAAGGGCACCGGTGCCGGACTGCCCGAAGCGTCGGTCAGCGGGGAGACCGTGCTCCGGAAACTCTCCAGCGCTTCCAGCTCCCGCCGCCGGGCCGAGATGAAGCGCTGGAGATGGGTGCTCGACAGGTTCAGCGCGTCGACCGCGTTGCCCGCGGCCCGGTGCGCGGCCGCGGCGCCCGCCCGGACCTGCTCGACGTCCTCGACCAGTGCCCGCTCGGTCGCGGCGAACAGCGCGGCGGAGGCCAGCACGGCGAATCCGGTCGGCCCGCAGAGGAAGACCCGCCTGTCCAGCATCCAGCGCAGCAGTTCCGGGTCGGTGTCCAGCGCGGCCACCACGGCCGCGTCGGACGGGACGAACATGATCGTCCCGTAGATCGCGTCGGCCCAGCGTTGGTAGCCCTTGCCCGCCAGTTCGGCCGCCCGCGACCGGATCTGGCGCACGTGGACGCGCAGCGCGTCCAGCCGTTCTTCGGGGTCGTCGGTCTCGACCGCTTCGGCCCAGCAGGCCATGCTCGCCTTCGCGTCGACGGGCACCGTCCGCCCGCCGCCGACCCGCAGCACCATGTCCGGTTTCGCCGCGCCGCCGCCCGCCAGGTCCGTTTGCAGCGTGAAGTGCAGCTCTTCGCGGAGCCCGAGCGCGCGCGCCGTCTCCAGGAGCACCTGTTCACCTAGTTCGCCTCGGCCGCTGATCGAGGCGAAGGCGACCTCGTACCGGCGGAGCGCGAGTTGCTGCTGATCCGCCTTCGCGCGTTCGGCGGCGACCTGTTTCGCCGCCGCGTCCGCCCGCCGCATGCCGTCGTTGTACAGCCGCCACAGCAGCGCGACGGCGACGAGCAGCAGGAGCGCGAGCACGACGGCCGCGGTGGTGATCACCGTCGCCACCGGTACCTCCCCTCCGGATCCGAGTCGGGGAACATCATGGCGGAACCCACCGACAAAAACGGGACGACGTGGTCGCGCTCCGTATCTGACCTGCGCGGTCTCCGGCGTGTCGGAAAGCGCGGCGGCTCCAAGGGCGCGCCTCCCCTTCCCGGCCGGTGCGCGGCCCTACCTTGTTCTGCGTGAAGCTCCTGCACACCTCCGACTGGCACATCGGCCGCACCTTCCACGGCGCCGATCTGCTCGCCGAACAGGAAGCCGTGCTCGGCCACGTCGCCGACCTCGTGGCCGCCGAATCGGTCGACGTCGTGGTCGTGGCGGGGGACATCTACGACCGCGCGGTGCCTTCGGCGGAGGCCGTCCGCGTGGCCACCACCGCGCTGGGCAGGATCCGTCAGGCCGGCGCGAAGCTGGTGATGACGCCGGGCAACCACGACTCCGCGCCGCGGCTGGGCGCGTTCGCCGAATTCGCCGCGGCGGGCGGGCTGCACCTGCGCGCCACGATCGACGGTCTCGCCGAACCCGTGCTGCTGCCCGACGAACACGGCGACGTCGCCCTCTACGGCATCCCGTACCTCGAACCGGAGCCCGCGCGCCACGCCCTCGGCGTACCCGAGGCCCGCGGTCACACCGGCGTCCTCACCGAGGCGATGCGGCGGATCCGCGCCGATCTCGCCGAGCGGCCCGCGGGAACGCGGTCGGTGGTGCTCGCGCACGCCTTCGTCACCGGCGGCGAGCCGACCGACTCCGAGCGGACCATCGCTGTCGGCGGCGTCGAACAGGTGCCGGGTTCGGTGTTCGAGGGCGTCGACTACGTCGCGCTCGGCCACCTGCACGGACCGCAGACCCTGGCCGAGCACCTGCGCTATTCGGGCAGTCCGCTGGCGTACTCGTTTTCCGAGACGCGCCAACGGAAGTCGGTATGGCTGGTGGAGCTCGGCGCCGACGGGCTGGGCGAGGTCCGGCGTCATGAGCTGCCCGTTCCCCGGCACCTCGCGATGCTGCGCGGCGAGCTGGCCGAACTCCTCGCGGACCCGGAGCACGACGAGCTCACCGAACACTTCCTCTCCTTCACGGTCACCGACCGGGTCCGCCCGACCGACGCCATGCGCAAACTGCGCGAACGGTTCCCGTACGCCGTGCACATGGACTGGCAGCCGGAAGGCGGGCACGACGGTGCCGCGTTGAAGTACGCCGAAGCCGTCCGAGGGCGATCCGACGTCGAGATCACTCGCAGTTTCCTGGAGGACTGCCGCGGTTCCGAGCCGTCCGAAAGCGAGGAGCGGCTGGTGCTGGCGGCACTGGGCGCGGCGGGCAGGGAGCGCGAAGTATGAGACTGCACCGGTTGGAGGTCGCCGCTTTCGGTCCGTACGCGGGCCGCGAGGTGGTGGACTTCGACGTGCTCGGCGCCGACGGTTTGTTCCTGCTGCACGGCGACACCGGAGCGGGGAAGACGACACTGCTCGACGCCATCGCGTTCGCGCTGTTCGGCACGGTCCCCGGCGCTCGCGGCGAGGTCAAACGGCTGCGCTGCGATCTCGCCGAGCCCGATCAGGTCACCGAGGTCGTCCTGGAGCTGACCGTGCAGGGCCAGCGGATGCGCATCGCGCGCAACCCCGAGTACCAGCGGCCCAAGCGCCGGGGCGAGGGAATGACCCTCCAGCAGGCGAAGGCGGTGCTGAACTGGGTCGGCACGGTGCCCGCCGGGCACGTGGCCGAAGGAATCACCCGGATCGACGAGGTCGCGCGCACGGTCGAGCGGCTCATCGGCATGACGCACGAGCAGTTCTTCCAGGTGGTCTTGCTGCCGCAGGGTGAATTCGCGCGATTCCTGCGGGCGAACACGGCCGAGCGTGAGGAACTGCTGGAGCGGCTGTTCGGCACGGAGCGGTTTTCCGACGTCGAGAACTGGTTCGCGAATCTGCGTGCCGAACGCGGTCGCGAGTTGCAGGAACGGCAGCAGTCGCTGCGCGAGTGGGTCGCGCGGTTCGCGCAGGTCGCCCGCCAGGAAGCGCCCGAAGAGGGGCAGAGCGAATGGGTCGAGGCGGTGCTCGACGAGTCGGCCGAACGCGTCGGCCAGGCGCGGGAACGGGACGCGAAGGCGCGCGCGGCGGCCGAGAAGGCCGAGGTCGTCTGGCAGGAGAACCGGTCCACCGCGGAGCGGATCCGCCGCGTGCGCACCGCGTACACGCGGCTTTCGGCGATCGCCGAGCAGGCGGACCAGCGCGCGGAGTGGGCTGAGGAGGTCGAGGCGGCGCACCGGGCCGCTGGTGTGGTCGCGGAGGCCGACCTTCTCGAACGCAGGTTGGATCAGCTCGCGGAGGCCGAAGCCGCGGAGGCGCTTCGGGCTCAGGAAGTGCCTGACGCCGCGGAAAGTTCCGCCGCCGAGCTTCGCGCTCGCGCCGGCGCGTTGCGTGAAGAGGCGGGCGCGCTCGCCGAGCTCGTGGCGGAAAGCGAGCAGCAGCAACGGGATCAGGTGCGCCGCGAGCAGTTGAACGCCACGGCTTCGCAGGCGAAGAAGCAGGCGGAAGACTTCGCGGCGGAACTCGAATCCGCGCCGGAGAAGATCACGGCGGTGCGTGCCGAAGCGCTCGCGGCCGTCGAAGCCGAGGCGAAACTCGAAGGTGTCCGCACCCGGTTCGAAGAGCTGACGGCGCTGGTCCGGGACGCCGACGAGGTGCCCCGGGTGGAGCAGGCCGTCGAGCAGGCGCGTGGACTGGTCCGCGACGCCGTCGACCTCCATCAGCAAGCCCGCCAGCATCGCCTGGACCTGCGTGAGCGCCGTCTCGACGGGATGGCGGCCGAACTCGCCGCCGGACTGACCGCGGGTGAGGACTGCCCGGTGTGCGGGTCGACCGAGCATCCGGCGCGCGCCACGCACACCGGCGGTCTCGTCGATCCCGAGGACGAACGCCGCGCCGAAGCCGCCGAACAGCAGGCCGACAAGCGGCGTGAGAAGGCACAGGCCTCGCTGCTGGAAGCCGAAGGACGGCTGAAGACGCTGGCCGAGCGTTTGCGTGAGCGCACCGCCGAGGCGCTGCGGGCCGAACTCGGGGAGGCGCGGGAGCTGGGCGCGTCGCTGTCGGAAACGGCTCGTCGCAAGCCTGTCCTGGAGAAGCAGCTCCTCGAACTGGAACGGAAGACCGAGCAGCTGACCGAACGCCGTCGCGTGACGGAGCACCGGGCCGCCGAGGCCGCCGCCGAGGTCCGAAGCCTCACGGAACGGCTGGCGGAACGGGAACGGCGGCTGGAAAGCGCGCGCGGCGAGTTCGCCGACGTCGCCGCCCGGAGGAAGCACCTGCTCGGTTTCGCGACCCGTCTCGACGCGCTCGCCGAAGCGCGGCTCGGTGTCGTGGGTGCTCGCGAGCGCCGCGACGAGCAGGCGAAACTGGTCGAAGAAGCGTTGCGGGCCAAGGGTTTCGCGGATCTCGACGCGATGCGGGCCGCGTCGCGGCCGGACGAGCAGATCATGAAGCTGGAGGCGGGCCTCGCCGACGCGAAGGCGATGGAGAAGGCCGAGCGGCAGGCCCTGGCCGAGCCGGAACTCTTCGGCATCTCGCCGGAGGACGAGATCGACGTCGCGGCCTCCGAGGAAGCGGCGCGGGACACCCGGGGCGAGGCCGAGCAGGCGCTCGTCGCGCTGCGGACGGCCACTTCGCGGCACGCCGACCTGGCGAAGGTGGCCGAGCGGATGACGTCGTTGCTGGCGGGGCTGGCGCCGGTCGAGGAGCGGTACAACGAACTGAAGGCGCTGGCCGAGGTGGTCAACGGACGCGGGCAGAACGCGCGGAAGATGTCGCTGCGGTCGTACGTCCTGGCCGCGAGGCTGGAAGAGGTCGCGGTCGCGGCCACCGCCCGCCTGCGGACGATGAGCCAGGGCCGCTACTCCTTCGTGCATTCGGACGCGGCAGGGGCCCGGGGGACTCGCGGCGGGCTCGGTCTCGACGTGCTCGACGACTACTCCGGCACCGTCCGGCCCGCGAAGACGCTTTCGGGCGGTGAGTCGTTCCTCGCGTCGCTCTCGCTGGCGCTGGGGCTCGCCGACGTCGTCGCCGCCGAGACCGGTGGGGCGCTGCTGGACACGCTGTTCATCGACGAAGGCTTCGGCACACTGGACGCCGAGACGCTCGACATCGTCATGAACATCCTCGACGAGCTTCGCGCCGGTGGGCGGGTGGTCGGGCTGGTCTCGCACGTGGAGGAGCTGCGGCAGCGGATCCCGACCCGGCTGCGGATCCGGAAGGCGCGGACGGGCTCTTCGGTCGAAATCCACGCCGCCTGACTCCCTGCCCCGAAGTGTCATGAGGGGTCCCCATAGGACATTTTTCGTCCCATGGGGACCCCTCATGACATCCGGGAGGGAGTCAGGCGGCTTCGTGGGTCAGCAGCCACTGCTTCGCCGGAACGCCCCACCGGAAGTTCCCCACGCCACCGCCGGTCCGCACCACCCGGTGGCACGGCACGAACAAGGCCGCCGCGTTCTTCGCGCACGCCGAAGCGGCCGCTCGCACCGCCGACGGATTCCCCGCCAGCGCCGCGTACTCCGCGTAGCTCACCGGCTCGCCCGCGGGCACCTTCCGCAGGATTTCCCAAGCGTGCTCCCGGAAAGCGCCGGACCGCTGCCGCACCTCGACGTCGGCGACGGCGTCCAGGTCGCCTTCGTGGTACCGGCGGATCGCGGTGCTCACCGGCCCCAGGTCCCGCCGCTCCTTCACTTCGCCAGGGGCCAGCGACGGTGAGATCAGCGGCGTCAGCTCGCCGACCTCACCCGTCCAACCCGAGGCGAGCACGGCCCCATCACCCGCGACCACGGCGGTGAACGGGCCGATCTTCGTGTCCATTGTGGACCAGTACGCGATGCTCATGTTCTTCCTTTCAGGCGCGCCACAGGTACATGCCGGCGTATGAGGACCAGGGCTGCCAGGCCCGTCCGCGTTCGGCCAGCGTCGTTTCGTCGTCGGCGATGCCCAGCGCGGCCGCTCCCCGGCGCAGCGCGGGATCACCGGTCAGCAGGACGTCCGGCGCGCCCAGGACGCGCATCAGGACGTAATCCGCGGTCCGGGGCTCGATTCCCGGGAGCTCCAGCAGCTCCACCCGCAATTCCCCGGGGTCGCGGCCGACGTGGACCGAAACCCCGTCCGCCAGCGCGCGGGCCACCGCGGTCACCCGCTCCGGGCCGTGTGCGGCGACCCGGTCCGCCGTCGGGAACAGCGTCGTCAGCCCTTCCAGCGACTCGTCGCAGCTGGGCATTCGCTCGCCGAGGGTGTCCGCGAGCGACGCCGCCTCTTCGGGGGACAGCAACGCGCGCAGCACGAGTTCGTCGCCGTCGACCGCGCCGGGCACCCGGATGCCCGGGATCGCCTCGACCAGCGGTGCGAGCGCCGGGTCGGCCCCGAGCACCCGCGTGACCGCCTCGGGGTCGGCGTCGAGGTCGAGCAGCCGCCGCACCCTCGCCACCGCGCTGCTCAGGTCGCGCAGGTCGGTGAGCCGCAGGTCGCAGCGGACGTGGTCGTCCTTCGCCGTCAGCCACACCACACCCGAGCCGTGCGCGAGCCGCAGTGTGCGTCCGTAGCCGGTCACCCCGGAATCGTCGCGCGTCACGTGCTCGACGCCCGCGATGGCCCGGTCGGCCAGGAAGTCCAGCACGCCGGCCGCGTCGAACGGTTTGCGGAACGGCAGCCGCAGGCTCAGCCGGGTCCCGGTCGGCGTCTCCTCGGCCTTCCGACGCCCGCGACGCAGGCTCGCCTCGCGAAGCTGCGACGGCGTCGTCGCGAACACCTCGCGGATCGTCTCGTTGAACTGACGGACGCTGGAGAAGCCCGCCGCGAACGCGACGTCGGTCAGCGGGAGCCCGGACATCTCGATCAGCAGCCGCGCGGAGTGTGCCCGGTGCGCCCTGGCCAGCGCCAGCGGACCGGCGCCGAGTTCGGCGGTGAGGACGCGCCCGAGCTGGCGTTCGGAATAGCCGAGCCGCCGCGCGAGCCCCGGGACGCCGTCGCGTTCGACGGTCCCGTCCGAGATGAGCCGCATCGCCCGCGCGGCGAGGTCGGCCCGGATGTCCCAGTCGGGCGAGCCGGGGACGGCGTCGGGGAGGCAGCGACGGCAGGCACGGAAGCCGTTGGCCTGCGCGGCCGCCGACGTCGGGTAGAAGCGGACGTTCTGCTGCTTCGGGGTCGACGCGGGGCAGGACGGGCGGCAGTAGATCCCGGTGGTGGCGACGGCCATGATGAACTGGCCGTCGAACCGGGAATCACGGGCGGCGACGGCGCGGTAACACCGTTCGGTGTCGCGCCACACGGCCCGTTCGGCCAAGGTCTGCTCGGTCATGACATCGATCGTGCCACCAGGTGGAGGGCCCGGCTGGCGGAAATCCGACACGGCGATCAAGGCCTCGGCGGATGCGGCGGCGGACGGCACGTAGACTTCTGGCCCGTGAGTCTCACCCTCGGCATCGTCGGCCTGCCCAACGTCGGCAAGTCCACCCTGTTCAACGCGCTGACCCGCAACGACGTGCTCGCGGCGAACTACCCGTTCGCGACGATCGAGCCCAACGTCGGCGTCGTCCCGCTGCCGGACCCGCGGCTGGACGAACTCGCCAAGGTCTTCGGCTCCGAGCGGACCGTGCCCGCCGTCGTGTCCTTTGTGGACATCGCGGGCATCGTGAAGGGTGCCTCCGAGGGCGCCGGGCTCGGCAACAAGTTCCTCGCGAACATCCGCGAGGCGAACGCGATCTGCCAGGTCGTCCGCGTCTTCGACGACCCGGACGTGATCCACGTCGACGACCGGATCGACCCGGCGAGCGACATCGAGACGATCAACACCGAGCTGATCCTCGCCGACCTGCAGACGCTCGACAAGGCGCTGCACCGGCTCGAGAAGGAGGCGCGGACCAAGAAGGAGGCCAAGCCCGCCCTCGACAACGCGGTCAAGGCCAAGGAGATTCTCGACGGGGGCCGGACCCTGTTCCAGGCGCAGAAGGAGGTCGACTTCGAGGCGCTGCGCGAGCTCAGCCTGCTCACCACGAAGCCGTTCCTCTACGTCTTCAACGCCGACGAGGGCATCCTCACCGACGAGTCCCGCCGCGAAGAGCTGGCCAAGATGGTCGCCCCCGCGGACGCGGTGTTCCTCGACGCGAAGGTCGAATTCGAGCTGCTGGAGCTGGACGACGAGGAGTCCGTGCGCGAACTGCTGGAGTCCGTCGGCCAGCAGGAGCCGGGCCTGTACTCGCTGGCGCGCGCCGGTTTCCACACCCTCGGCCTCCAGACGTACCTGACCGCGGGCCCCAAGGAGTCGCGCGCCTGGACGATCCCGCAGGGCGCGACCGCCCCGCAGGCCGCCGGCGTCATCCACACCGACTTCGAGCGCGGCTTCATCAAGGCCGAGGTCGTCTCGTACGACGACCTGATCGAGAACGGCTCCATGGCCGCCGCCCGGTCCGCCGGGAAGGTGCGGATGGAGGGCAAGGACTACATCATGTCGGACGGCGACGTGGTGGAGTTCCGCTTCAACGTCTGAGGCAGGCGCGTCAGTTCTCAAGCAGCCGGAGTACGTCTTCGAGTCGAGCGCTGAGGTGCTCCCACGGTCTGCCGAGATCGAGTGTTTTCGCACCGATCCGGTTGCCTTGGACCACGACGTCCAGGTCAGGCTGCTCTGCGGCACCGGTCCGCGCGTAGAGGAGCAGTCCGCTGACGGAGCCGTCGCGCCGGGTGTCCGCGTTCTTCACGTATGCCAGCACTTGGTACAGGTTCGCGGAATGGACTGTCGCCTTGCCCCATGCTCCGGTCTGCATCGACTGGCTGTAGTACTTCGCGTCGATGATGAGTGTGCGCTCCCCGCGGCGGAGTGTGACGTCGGTGCGCATCAAGGGCAGTTGCAAGCTGCCGTCACGCTCATCGAGGTCCCAGGCAACGGTGGGCGCGCCGGGTGACAGCTCGGGATGGTGGACAACGTAGTACTCGCGCAGGAATCGCTCGTACAGGCTGCTCATGGCGTCGTCGGAGACCCATGACGTGAGCTTGACGCTTCCGGAGTCCTGGGTAGGGAGGAGCCCGCGGACGATCAGCTCGCAGACACCGAGTAGCAGCCGGTAGGCGGCGTTGGCGCGATGATAGGTGAGGTCACCCCAGCGGATCGATGTCGGCGCGACGAGGGTGACGCCTTCGAGGTACGGCAGAAGTCTGCGCAGCTTGTCCTTGCGCGACGCGGTGACCTCGCCGTGGCGGAGCAGTAGCACCATGACCGATTTCAGCGCCTGGTTATGCGGCGTATCGGATTCGTACTCGTCGAACTCACACACGAGCCGCCCTCGTTTGGTCGAGCGCCGCGTGACCGTTCGGGCGACGTCGATCCGTCCGCGAACGGTGGCGAGCTCATCGCTGCGGTGCAGGTAATCGCGGTGAAGGCCTCGCTTGACCTGCGAGCCGACGCCTCGCACGAGAATCTCGGCGAGCAGGTCGTGGAGGTGGTCGAATCGCTCGCTCGCGACGCCCTCGATCCCGCCGCTGCGGATCGCCCGGAACGCGTACGCCATCATCACGTACACGTTGCGGATGGCGATCGACCGATCGGTCATGCGACGGCTGCCCGGAGCTTGCCGGCCCACTCCTCGGCCTTGGCCGGTTCGTCGAACCAGTACTCCTCAAGAAGCGGGACCAGCTCGTCCTCGACGACGGAGTGCAGCCACGCGTCGTCGGCGTCGCTGTCCGTAGGCCGGGACAAAAAGCTGTGGCCGATGGCGAAGCCTTGGCCGAGCGCCGGATCCTCGGCGATGGCCTGGTTGAGGTCGACGACAATGGCGACAATGCGGTCGAGGGTCGGGCTGTCGGCGTCTTGCTGCCAACGTGTGAATCCGGCTGAGTCGAAGCCGGGCGGCATCTCGAAGAACCCGAAACGCCGGCGCAGCGCGTAGTCGAGGACAGCGAGGCTGCGGTCGGCGGTGTTCATCATGCCGATGATGTGGAGATTCGCTGGAACGGAGAACGTCTCGTTCTTGTACAGCAGTCGCAGGTCCTGACCTCGTTTGTCGGCCTCGATGAGCATCAGTAGCTCCCCGAAGATCTTGGAGATGTTGCCGCGGTTGATCTCATCGACGATGAAGAAGTACGGCCGGTCGTCGTCGTCAGCGCGCGCTTCTTCGCAAAACCGGTAGAAGGGCCCCTCGGTGAGAGTGAACCCGCCGGTCTCGGTGGGCCGGTAACCCATCATGAAGTCCTCGTACGAGTAACTCTGATGGAACTGGACCATCTGGATCCGGCTCGGGTCTTTCGCGCCCATGATCGAGTAGGCGAGGCGCTTGGCCGTGAACGTCTTCCCGACACCTGGAGGACCGGCGAGGATGACGTTTTTCTTGCGCTTCAGCAAGGCGCGCAACCGGTCATACCGCTTTTCGGACAGGTAGACCTCGCTGAGGAGCGCCGTCTTGTCGTACGACAGGAGCGGCGTCGGTGGGACGGGCGGCTCTGGCTCGACTTCTCCGGTGACGGCAGCTTCGATTTTCTCGACATCGTCGTGATATTTGGTGATGTCAGTCAGCGTCTTGGTCGCCGCGTCCCCGGGGTGTTCCCAGGAGCCTGTATGGGTCCACTTCACTGAGCGGAGGTGGCGGAACGACGCGCGCTCTCGCGCGAATCGTGCGTCTGATGTGACCTCACCGCGGCCGACGATCTCCCGGCGGCCGCGTTTTGCGTAGATGATGTCACCAACAGCGATCTCGTTCTGGAACTGCCACAACGCCAGAACACTGTTCCTCATCGATCCACCGGTCCCCTCGACGTCGAGGGCCTGCCGGATCGCCTCCCGGCTTGGATATGTCGAGAGGTCCTCGAGCTCATCCCAACCGATCGCCATGATGCCGTCGGCCGAGAACTCTTCCCACTGCGAGGCTTGCGCGCCAGGGGAGTACAGCCAAAAGTGGCGTGGACGAGGCTCGGCCAGTCTTGCCGACTCGGTAGCCTCATGGGATGAGTCCCAGAGTTCTCTCAGGCCTGGGGCCCAGAAGTGGAACGGCTCCTCGACTTCCCTGGCCAGTACGGTTCGGATCTTCAGCAGATCGCGGTCGATCGATACGGCGTCGTTTCCCGTCGCCCCTCTGATCCGATCACTGAGGCCGTCGCGGATCTTCTGTTTCATCCCCGCAGAAGAGATCGGTTCGAAGACGTCGGGACGGGCGAGGAACTGCAACGCGTTACGGATGTCGGAACGGTCCTCGCCGGACCTGAGCATCGCTCGCTGCAGCTCCCAAGGGTCGGTCTGCGCGCGCTGCTTCTCGGCGTCGGAGAGATCGTTCCAGTAGCGCACGAAGGTCGAGGCCCAGATGAGGTGCCGCCACAGCGCACCGTTGTACCAGGACCCCGGCTCGAACCCTGCGATCCCGGCAGGTCTGGCCAGCCAGGTTGCCAGTGGCTCCGGGAGCACCACAGGGGAGTCGAGGTGTGCCAAGACTCGTTCGACATGAGCTTTGCGAGTCTCAGGCAGAGCTGACCGCAGGGGATGCTCACGCAAGAACACGAGTTCCGCCGCCAGGAGCACGATCTCCCGAGACGCACCGTGGAGCTGCTCATCGAGCTTCTCCCACTGGCTCTGTCCAGTGCCGATGAGCAGGTTGTCTCCGATCCTGGCCCGAAGCTCCTCAGCCGCGGAAGCCGTCCAGATCACCATCGCCGGGTCGATGACCGACCGGCCGTCACCGAGCATGTGGGTGATGATCTCACCGGCCTCGCGCGCGATCGCCATGTCAGGGGCCGGTCGTGACGACGCGGCGACAGCATCTCCGGCGTTGTCGGACTGCTCATTGGTCATGTCTACATTCTCCTCGCTCGCCGCGTGAGCACGTGAGGGCGCTCGCGGACAGGCTGGACCCGCCAAGGCTCGCATTTTCGGTGTTCGGTATTTACCGAACACCGAACGAAGTGGAGCAGGTGCTCGTGGACCCCTTTCAATCGAGCGCGCTCGGTTGATCACACGCCGTAGCGGTCCTGGAACATCTTCGCGGGCGCCTCGCCGTGCCGCGCCGTGTAGGCCGCCACGATCTCGTCCGTCACGTCCTCGCCGGCCTGAAGACGGACGAGGTACGGAACCACCCAGTGCAGGTCCGCCGCGTCGAAGTCCTTCTCCCACAGCGGATCGAGGCCGGTCCGCGACTCGTCGAGCACCGCGGAGAGGGCGACCTGCGCGCCCGCGTTCACCGGATGCGGGCCCATCGAGATCGAGAAGCGGGAAGCGGCGCCCGCCGGGTGCACGGCCATCTCCATGGGGTTCGGGTGGGGGCCGGGCTCCGTGCGTGCGATCACGAGGAACCGTAAGGGCTGCCGTTTCGTCTTCTTCACGCGGCCATTCGATCACGACGCCGCAGGACATCGAGGCAGAGGAGAACCGTGTCGGACGACGCCACCGTAGGGCTCATCAGATCGTTGGTCGACGCGATGGGGCCGGTCGACGGCTGGGAATCGCTGGCGATCATCCTGGAGTTCGGGGAAGGGTTCCGCAGCGCGCACGGGTACGCGTACTCGCCCGGAGATGTCGTCACCCCCGTGGCCTGCAAGTGGTCGAGTATCGAAGCGGCGGTGAACGCCTATCTGGGTTGCCACTACCGGCCCGGTGACAGGCTGCCGGTGAAGATTCTCGTGCAGTTCGACCGGACGGCTGGGAAGTACGAGGTGACGTTCGAGGACACCGACGAGGACCGCTGGGCCGTGAAGCCGAAGAACTTCCGGGAGATGCGCGAACAGCTGCGCCCGAAGTTCGGCTGAAGGAGTGAGCACGATGGCGCGAAAGCGGAAGACGCTTCCCAAGGACTTCGAGGAGATGCTGACCTCGGCATCGGTGGACGAACTCAAAGCCGTCTTCGGCAAATGCGAGATCGACGCGCGGGGCGGTTACGCCAAGGGGACCACCATCGGTTTCCCGGATTGCCCCGATGAGCTCATCGTCTGGCTGACCGGGCAGGGGCTCGCCGTCGACTCCCCGGACAGCTACGGCAGGACACCGCTTCATGCGCGGGCTTCCCGCGGTGCTCCGAAGCAGATTCCCTTGCTGCTTTCACTCGGTGCGGACATCGAGGCCACCGACACGTCCGGGCAAACGCCGCTTCAGGCCGCGGTGGACGGACTCAAGGCCGGGGCCGCGCGGGTGCTGATCGAGCACGGGGCCTCGACCGAGGTGCTCGACAGGCGGGGCAACACGTTGATGTTGCGCGGCCTGATCAGCACGCAAAACGCCACCATCGGCGAGTGCGTCGAGATCGTGAAGCTGCTGCTCGAACGCAGTGCGGGCATCACGGCCGAGATGCGCAAGAAGGTCGAGCGGATCGGTAGTGGTTTCGAGTTCCATCGGGAGAACTTCAACCCCGATTTCCTCGAAGAGACCGACGCCGCACTCGGTGAGCTGTACCGGATCTTCGAAGTCGAGCCGGTCGCTCGGAGATCGAAGCACGATGGGGTGTCACCGATCGTCGTGCCCGATGGAAGCTGGCAGGAGCGGCACAAAGCACTGTGGGAGCTTCTCGTGCCATCGCGCGGCGCGGGCGCGACGGTGCAGTGCGAGGCCGTCCGCGTCACCGGCCGGATCTTCGACGAGATGTTCCGCAACGGCGGAGCGAACTGGGACCGTGACTATCGGGCGATGGCAGACGCGTTCCCGGGTTTCCTCGCGCAGGGCGAACCTCTCGACGAGCAGGAACTTCGAGAGGCCAAGGAGATCACCAAGCAGATCCGGTCGGGCCGCGGCGCGGACGGCCACCTCGATCGCTTGAGCGAGCTCGCCGTCGCCTGGGTCGCGAAGAACCCGGTCCCGATCGCCTTGGGTTCGGTGGACTACACACGTTGAGGGGTGCCGGGTGTCCTCGTCGAGGACACCCGGCGAGCCACTACTTCCGCAGCAGGCTGTAAGCGGCGGATCCGATCAGCTCCAGCGAAACCTGAAGCCGCTCAAGGGAAACGTTGTCCTTGATGGTGTCTTCCGGCGTGTGGTACGTCGGCTCCAGCAGCGCCGGGCCGCTCTCGCCGCGCCAGCTGAAGTTGCCCGAAGCGATACCGCGCTCGAAGAACGGCACGTGGTCGCTCGAACCGCGCGCGACCGGCCCCTTCACCTGCGGGTCGTAGCCGAGACGTTTAGCAGCGGCGTTGACGGCCGCGGTCGTGGCGTTGTCGGCGCCGTCGACCGAAAGCAGCCAGTAGGTGACCGCCGGGTCCCAGCTGGTGGCGACCATGTCGTTCTGGAAGCAGCCCGCGATCCGCTTCGCCTCCGGGTCGGACAGGTTCGACACGTAATGCCGCGAGCCGATGAGCCCGTACTCCTCCGAGCCCCACAGCGCGAACCGCAGTGTCTTGTTCGTCGGCAGGTACCGAAGGACGCGTGCCAGCTCCAGGCACAGCACGGTGCCGCTGCCGTCGTCGTTGGCGCCCGGCGATCCGGGGACGCTGTCGTAGTGCGCGGTCACCATGACCACGCCGTTGTCCTTGCCGGGGAAGGTGGCGGGCCGCTCGGCGATGACGTTGTAGGACGTCAGGTTCTTGTGGTGGGTGGCCGTCGTCTTCACCTTGACCGTGCCCTTGGCGAGCCGTTCGCGCAGCCGCTCCACCTGCACCTGGGCCAGGCCGAGCACCGGGACGGTGACCGGGGTGGCGAGCGTCGGGGAGAACGCGGACAGTTTCCGCGCCGGGTCGGCGCCGATCCGGCCGAGCAGCACGGCGTCCGCTCCGCGCTGAGCGGCCGTCAGGTACGCGTCCGCCTTGTTCGTCACGGCGGCGATCAGCACGATCTTGCCGGTCAGGTCGTCGGGCAGGGCGCTGCCGTCACCGGCGTCGACGACGACGGCCTCACGCGTGACGTCCTGCGCGCCCTGCGGCGACGAGCCGGTCTGCCAGCTGTCGCGCCCGATCGACAGCCCGCCCAGGAACTTGTCGGCGATCGGGAACGGCTGCAAGGTGACCTGGTAGCGCAGGTCGCGCAGCACCTTCGCGATGTAGTCCCTCGCCCGCAGTTCGCCTTCGGTGCCGGCGATCCGGGGGCCGATCTTGTCGCTGAGCACCCGCAGGTGCTCCAGCGCCCGCCGCGACCGGACCCGGGCGATCACGGGGTAGTCGCCGAATTCCAGCGACGGCGGGAACTGCGCGCCCGGACGTTGCTGCGTCGCCGCGGCGGCGGTGCCGGGGTTCAGCCCGATCGTCGCCGCGCCCGCCAGTGCCACCGCGCCCGCGAGCACCTCACGTCTGCGCAGACCTGCCATGGAACACCCCTCACTTCTCGAAGAAACTCGTTCGAGTAGCCAATAGTCACAGCGCCGCCGGAACAACCTCCGATCGTCCCCTTTTTCCGGTTCAGCGCGCGGCGACCCGGCGATAGGCCCGCGAGACGGCGACGACGCCGCTGACCGCCGCCGCGATCACCCCGCCGATCAGCAGCGCGGTCCCCACGAACGGCCCGAAGTCGCCGACGTCGGCGAGCCGTGCCCGGAACGAGCCTTCGAGCAGCGCGCCGACCAGGATGAACACCGGCGCGACGATGCCGAGGAAGAGGACCCAACGGAACCGGGCCGACAACGTCAGCACGAGGATCCCGGTGATGCCGAGAATGAACGGGCCTGGCGGGATGTCCGGGAACCCGGGTACCCCCGACGCGATCTGGATGATCAGGCCGGCGACGCCGACGAAGAGGAAGAAGGCGTTGGCGACGGCTGCGGCGGAACGGTTCATGACGGGACTCCTCACTGGGATTCGACCACTGAAGAGTCCCGCTCACGGCCGTGAAGGGCGTCGGCCCGGAAGCGGCAATCGGGTCTACGCGGACCTGCGTACGGGTTCGCCGAGGACCTCGGTGACCTCCGCTGAAATCGCCGTCACCAGCGCGTCGCCGAACGCGCAGACCGTGTACTCCCACGGATGCCCGAACGTGCCCAGCCGGAAGTCCGGCGTCAGGTACGCGTAGTAGTCGCCGTCCGGGAACGGGCTGAGCGGCCAGTCCTTCGCGGACGTCGGGAACCGGTACGACACGTGCTGCCAGTCGAGCGCGTACAGCTCGCCGGCGCAGGAGGCCAGGCCTCGCTGGATCACCGCGGCCATCCGGTCCAGCAGCAGGTATCCCGGGTCGTCGTCGAGGGCGGTCAGGCTCCAGGTCATCGATCCCGCGGGCTCGTCGATGCCCGGCCACTCGAATCGGCTCGTGCCCGGCCGGAAGGCGAACTCCGTGCGGAAGCGGTCCCAAACGCGCCGGTACTCGTCGTTGCCCAGGGTCTCGATGCTCACGCGGGGAAAATACGCGCCGCCTGAGTGATACCAGAGTGGTATCATTCATCCCATGGCGATGACTCTGAGGTTGAACGACGAGCAGGAGCGCGCCCTCGCCCTGCTCGCGGAGGCCGATGGCGTGAGCAAGCACGAAGCCACCGTTCGCGCCATCACCGAGGCTGCCGCGCGCCGTGTCCGTGACGACCGGGTCCGTGTGCTGTCCAGGGACGGCCGGGAGCGTTACGCCGCCCTGCTCGACCGTCTCGCCCAGTGATCGAGTACCTCACCGTCGAAGACCTGCTGGCGCTCGTGGAGGATCTCCGTGTGCCCAAGATCCGTGATCTCGGGCTGCTCGATTCCGCCGCGCATCGCCCGCAGGCTTCGTTGATGGGCCAGGACGCGTATCCGACGCTGCACGAGAAGGCGGCTGTCCTGCTCGAGTCGCTGGCGCGTAACCACGCGCTCATCGATGGCAACAAGCGTCTGTCCTGGATGGCGACATTCGTCTTCTACGGGCTGAACGGTCACGACCTCGACGCGCCGGAAGACGACGCGTACGACCTGGTGATCGCGATGTCCATCGGTTCACGCACCTACCGAGACGCCGCGGGCGAACTGGAGTCGTGGGCTAAGCCGCTCGGGTAGCCGCTACCCGAGAAGGCCGAGCACGACGATCGTCAGCAGCGTGATGGCGGCGGCGAAGGTGGTCACCCAGGCGCGCTGGGCGGCGGTGATGGAGGCGTTGTTCACGGCGGTTCCCCGGGGGCGAGAAGCGACAGGTCCGCCGGGAACAGCGCGTTGATCAGGCTTCGCGTTACCTCTGAAACGTCAGTGTGATCAAGGTCACTGATCGTGCTGATGATGCCGTTCGCGTGCCGTGTACCAGAGCACCCCGGCAGCGGCCGCCACCATCGCGCCGAATGCGGAAAAGCCCACCACGATCGCCTGCGTCATCCTTCGTCCTTTTCTCTTCGGTCGTATCCGGGAGACGTCCGAGAAGCGGTGTCGTGGCGCGGTCGTCGCGGACGTCACACAGCGCCGAGTACCCCGTCGATCTGCGACGCGAGCGCGAAGTCCTTCTCCGTCAGCCCTCCGGCGGAGTGCGTGCTGAGCCGGAATGTCACCGTCCGCCAGCGGATGTCGATGTCGGGATGGTGGTCGGCCGCCTCCGCCAGTTCGGCCACCTTGTCCACCGCTTCGATGGCTTTCGGGAAACTCGGCAGCTTCGCCGTCCGCTCGATCGTGACGCCGTCACGCGTCCAGCCGGAGAGTTTGGTCACGGCCTCGTCGGCCTGCTTGTCGTTCAAGATTTCCGCCATGACTCCATGGTGGTACGCCGTCGGCTACGCTGCACGTTTGCCACGGGTCCCCCTTGAAAACAGCAGGAGGCTAGATGAAACGCGCCCTCCGCACGGTCGTTGCGGCTGGCACGGTGGCCGCCCTCGTCGCGGGCTGCTCGCTCTCCGGGAACACGGGGAACGACCCGCAGGCGCCGGCGACCGTCACCCTCGTGACCCACGACTCGTGGCTCGCCCCGCAGGAGGTCCTCGACGCGTTCGAGCGGCAGTCCGGGATCAAGATCTCCGTGCTCAAGCAGGGCGACGCGGGCGCGCTGACCAACAAACTGGTGCTGACCAAGGCGAACCCGATCGGGGACGTCGCGTACGGCGTCGACTCGACCTTCGCCTCCCGCGCGCTCACCGAAGGCGTTTTCGAGCAGTACACCAGCCCTGAGGCCGATCGTGGCCCGCAGCGCTACTCCATCGACCCCGGGCACCGGCTCTCCGCGGTCGACCTCGGCGACGTGTGCGTCAACATCGACAGCCGGTACTTCGTGGACAAGGGGATCCCGGAGCCGAAGTCGTTCGCGGACCTGGCCGACGCCAAGTACAAGGACCTGATGGTCGCCGAAAGCCCCGCGACGTCGTCGCCGGGCCTGGCGTTCCTGCTCGGTACCGTCGCCCAGTTCGGCGAACAGGGCTGGCAGGCGTACTGGACGCAGTTGAAGGCCAACGGCCTCAAGACGGTCAGCGGCTGGGAAGAGGCCTACACCAAGGAATTCTCCGGTTCCTCGGGCAAGGGACCGCGTCCGATCGTCGTGTCCTACGCGTCCTCGCCCGCCGCCGAACTCGGCGACGACGGCAAACCGCGGACGAAGGCGCTGCTGGACACCTGTTACCGCCAGGTCGAGTACGCGGGCGTGCTCGCGGGCGGAAAGCAGGTCGAGAAGGCCCGCAAGGTCGTGGACTTCCTGCTTTCCCAGCAGTTCCAGGTGACCGTGGCGAGCAACATGTACGTGTACCCGGCCCGCCAGGGTGTCGAGCTCCCGCAGGGCTGGGCGCAGGCCGCGCCGCTGCCGCAGCAGCCGAAGACGCTCGAACCGGCCAAGATCCAGGCCGGGCGCGAGCAGTGGATCGCCCAGTGGCGCACGCTGGTGGAAGGTTAGGACGTGCTTCGCGAACTGAAGGCGGCAGTTCGGGCGACGATACGCGCGCGCGTCGTTCTTCGGCCGGAGGCCTCGGATTTGCGGAGACGGGCCGCTGACACGGCCAGGTGAGTGAACAGCCGATGCCACGGCCCGGCTGTGGAAATCCGAGAGCGCGCCTTGAAAGGCGGCTGAACACCGGCGGGCTGACTCTTCGGGGGGCCGGGCTGGCCGCACTCGCCGTGCTGCCGCTCGGTTTCCTCGTGGTGTTCTTCGCCTGGCCGGTCGCGGCGATCATCGGCCGGGGCTTCGGTTCCGGTGGCGTCGGCGCGGCCATCGGTGACCCGCTGACCTGGGAACTCGCCGGCTTCACCGTGGCCAGTGCCGGGGTTTCGACGATCGTCGCGATCGTCGCGGGCCTGCCTGTCGCGTTCCTCCTCGCCCGCGTGAAGCTGCCGGGCGTCTCGCTGGTCCGGACGCTCGTGCTGGTGCCGTTCGTGCTGCCGACCGTCGTGGTCGGCCTGGCGTTCCGCGCGCTCTGGCCCGACGGCGGACTGCTGCCCTTGGTACTGGCCAACGCCTTCTTCAACGTCGCCGTCGTCGCGCGCACGGTTTCCGGGTTGTGGAGCCATCTCGACCCGCGCACCGTGGACGCGGCGCGGGCGCTCGGCGCGTCACCGTGGCGTGCCTTCCGTTCGGTGACACTGCCCGCGCTGGCGCCCGCCATCGCGTCGTCCGCGGCGGTGGTGTTCCTGTTCTGCGCGACCAGTTTCGGGGTCGTGCTCATTCTCGGCGGAGCTCAGTACCGCACCCTGGAGACCGAGATCTATCTGCGCACGGTCGAACTGCTCGACCTCTCCGGCGCGGCCGCGCTGTCCCTGGTGCAGTTCGCCGCCGTCGTCGCCGCGCTCGTCGCCGGGGCGCTGGCGAGACGGCGCCGGGAGAACGCGGTGCGGCTGCGTTCGGGGAGCGAGACCGCGCGGCGGCCCAGGGGCGGCGAGTGGTGGGCCGTCTCCGCCGGACTCGCGGTGATCGCGCTCCTGATGACGCCGATCGTGGCACTGCTTCTCGAGTCGGTCTCCACTTCGGACGGTTGGAGCCTCGCCGGGTACGAAGCGCTCGCGGGCCGGGGATCCCGTGGCGCGCTCCAGGTCTCGGGCTGGGACGCGGCGTCGATGTCGCTGCGGACGGCGTTCGACGCGACGATGCTCGCGATGATCATCGGTGTGCTGGCCTCGGTCGTGCTGGTCGCGTTGCGCCGCACGCCGGGCAGGCTGGCGCGGGGCATGGGCGAGACGATGGACGCCGCGCTGATGCTCCCGCTGGGCGTGTCCGCGGTGACCGTCGGTTTCGGTTACCTCGTCACGCTCGACGCGCTGCCGGGCGACCTGCGGACGTCGCCGCTGCTGGTGCCGCTCGCGCAGGCACTGGTGATCATCCCGCTGATCGTGCGGATGGTGCTGCCGGTGCTGCGGTCGGTCGACGTCCGGCTGCGGCAGGCCGCGTCGACCCTCGGCGCGAGCCCCGGCCGGGTGTGGCGGGAGATCGATCTCCCGCTGACGGCGCGTTCACTGGTCGCGGCCGCCGGTTTCGGTTACGTGGTCGCGCTCGGCGAGTTCGGCGCGACGAGCTTCCTGGCCAGGCCGGACGCGCCGACGCTGCCGGTCGCCGTCGCGACGCTGATCTCGCGGCCGGGGGAGCTGAACAACCAGATGGCCTACGCGGCCTGCGCGCTGCTCATGATCGTGACCGTGGTGGCGGTCGTGCTGATCGACCGGTTCGGCGCGGTCCGCGGGCAGAATTCGGTAGGGGAGTTCTAGTGTCGCTGTCGGTACGGGATCTGACCGTCCACTATGGATCCTTCGCGGCCGTGAAGGACGCCAGGCTGGACATCGCCGACGGCGAGGTGCTGGCGCTGCTGGGCCCGTCCGGTTCGGGGAAGTCGACGCTGCTGCGGGCGATCACCGGGCTGGAGCCGCTGACCTCGGGTGCCGTGCGGTGGGACGGCGAGGACCTCTCCGGGGTCCCGGTGCACCGTCGGGGATTCGGCCTGGTCTTCCAGGACGGGCAGCTGTTCCCGCACAAGGACGTCGCCTCGAACATCGCGTTCGGCCTGCGGATGCACGACGTCCCTCGCGCCGAGCACGCCGAGCGGGTCCGGGCGCTGCTGGAGCTGGTCGGGCTGAGCGGTTACGAGAGGCGGCGGGTGACCGAGCTGTCCGGCGGTCAGGCGCAGCGGGTGGCGCTGGCCCGCGCGCTGGCGCCGGAACCGCGGTTGCTGCTGCTGGACGAACCACTGTCCGGTTTGGACGCCGGACTGCGGGAACAGCTGGCGATCGACCTCGCGGCGTTGTTGCGGCGCAGCAAGATCACCGCGCTGCTGGTCACACACGATCAGGAAGAGGCGTTCACGCTCGCCGACCGGGTCGCCGTGCTCGACGATGGCGAGATCCGGCAGGAGGGCGCGGTGCGCCGGGTCTGGCGGCAGCCGGTGGACGAGGACGTGGCGCGGTTCCTCGGCGTGACCACGTTCGTCGACGGCGAGGCGTCCGGCGGAGTGGTGCGGACACCGCTCGGCGAGGTCACGCTGCCCGACGTCGAAGACGGCGCGGTGCGGCTGGGGCTGCGGCCGCACGGTCTGCGGGTTTCGCCGGAAGGGGTCGAGGGCGAGGTGACCGCCGTGGTGCACCGGCGGGAACACGTCCGGCTGGTGGTCGCGCCCGGCGGCGATCTGTCCACTGTGGACGCGGTCGCGCCGGTGACGGCCGATCTGCGCCCGGGGGACATCGTCCGGCTCTCTCTCGATCCGGACGGCGTCGCCCGACTCCGCGATTAGTCCTCTGAATGCGGTACTTGCGTCACGCAACTACCGCATTCAGAGGACGAAACGCGCGGAGTCAGCCGTCCCGGGTGGTCAGGCGCGAGTAGGCGATCGAAAGCCCGATGACGATGTAGCAGGCGGCCCGCAGCGCGCCTTCGCCGAGCAGTGTCGTATCGAGCGGATCCATCAGTACCGCGGCCGGCGCCTGTGCCCAGTCCTTGTTGAGCAGGAAGGGATGCAGCCACGAGACCGCGTCCAGGAAACCGAGGATGGTGAACACGATCGTCCCGGCCAGCACCGAGGCGACCACCAGCATCGGATGCTCGGTGAACGACGAGATCGCGAGCGCGACGGCGCCGACAGCCCACAGCTGCAGCGTGATCCACAGTGCCACGACCAGGAGCCTGCCCAGCGCGTCCCACACGCTCAGGGTCGAACCGGTCAGGGTGAACATGGAGTCGGTGCCGCTGATGATCAGCCCCGTGACGAACCCGGTGAACGTCATCGCCAGTACCGCGAGCACCGAAACCGTCGCGACGCCGAACGCCTTGATCGCGAGCAGCCTGCCCCGCCCGACCGGCGCGATCAGCCAGCCCCGCAAGGTGCCGTGTGCCGCCTCGCCGGCGATCGCGTCCGCCCCGGCCATCGCCGAAGCGAGCGGCAGGAGCAGCGCCAGCGTCATGGTCAGGGCAGCGACCGGCAGGATGAAGCCGTTGTTCATCGCGGACGCGAGCAGCGCGCCGTCCCCGCCGCCGCCACCGCCGTTCGCCTCGGCCGGGTCGACCAGCGTCAGCGCGACCCCGATCACGATCGGGATCAGCGCGAGCAGGCCCAGCACGGCCAGCGTGCGGGGCCGCCGGAAGATCCAGCGCAGTTCGGCGCGATACAAGCGGAGCAGGCCGACGCTGTCCCGGCCGGTCCGTGCCGCGGGTGCCGCGGCCAGAGCGTGGGTCACGACTCCCCCTCACCGTCTACAGTGGACTCCGGCTGGGTCAGCCGGGCGAACAGGTCTTCCAGCCCGGTCCGGGCCCGTGCCGCCTCGTGCACGGCCACCCCGGCCGTCACCAGATGACGCAGCACGTCGGGTGCTTCGGCGGCGGTGAGGTCCACGCGGACGCCGTCCGGTGTGAGCCTGCTGCCGATCCTGTTCTCCCGCAACGTTTCCACCGCGAGTTCGGCGTCCGGCGTCCGCACCAGCAGCGCCGCGTTCCCCGACTCCAGCAGTTCCGTGAGCTCGCCCTGGGCGATCACGTTCCCCGACTGGAGCACCGCGACGTGCGTGCAGGTCGCCTCGACCTCGGCCAGCAGATGCGACGACACCAGCACGGTGACGCCGTCGGCGTGCAGTTCGGCGATGATCCGGCGGATCTCCCTGGTGCCGGAAGGGTCGAGGCCGTTGGTCGGCTCGTCGAGCACGATCATCCGCCGCGGCACGAGCAGCGCGCTCGCCAGCCCCATCCGCTGCTTCATGCCCAGCGAATACCCCTTGTAGCGCCGGGTCGCGGCGTCGGTCAGGCCGACGCGCTCAAGCGCCGCGTCGACCGCTCCCGGGATCCCGGCCGAGGCCAGCCTCGGTTCGGCCGCGGCCACGCGCAGCAGGTTCTCCCGCCCGGAAAGAAAAGGGTGGAAGCCCGGCCCTTCGACCAGCGCGCCGACGTCGGGCAGCGCGTGCGCCGACTCGTCGGGCATCCGCTTGCCGAAGAGTTCGACCTCGCCCTCGGTGGGACGCACGAGTCCGAGCAGCATCCGGATGGTCGTGGTCTTGCCCGAACCGTTGGGGCCGAGCATCCCCAGCACGGCGCCTTCGGGAACGTCGAGGTCGACGTGGTCCACGGCCACCGTGCGGCCGTAGACCTTGCGCAGGCCCCTGGTGCGGGCCGCCATGGGTACCGCCGGAGCGGACGCCTCCTGAGAGGCGTCCGTCCCGGCTTCGAAAGTGGTGGTCACTTCGCGGCCAATGCCTCGAAGAGGACCTGCTCCGGCACCGCGCCGAGGGCGTAGCGGCCGTCGTCGGTCAGCACGCCGCTGCCGACCTTGGTGGTCACCAGCCAGCCGCTGCCCCAGGCACCGCTGACCGGCTTGGCGAACCGCGAAAGCAGCGCCTTCGGGTCGACCTGACGGCCTTCCTCGTCCTTCGCGCTACCGGCCTTGGCCAGCGCGTCGGCCGGGATCTTGCCGGTGATCGCGGTGTCCCAGCCGTCGCCGACGACCTTGACGTCGGACTTCGCCTGCTCGGCGAGTTCACGGTTCTTCGGGTCGACCTCGGCGGTCTTCTCGGTCACCTTCGCGCCCTTCGGCGGGGTGAACTCGAAGTTCGACGCGGGCTGGTTCGCGAAGTTGATCTCGCTGAAGGAGACCTCGAGCGCCGGGGAGGCGGTGCCGTTGGCCAGCACCGTCAGCCGCAGCGGCATCCGGGTCTGCTCGTCGATCGCGACGCGGATCTCGCGCAGCAGCGTCCGCTCGGTCGGCTTCGGGGTCAGCACCAGCTCGTACGCCGAACGGTTCGCCACCGAGGACGTCCCGTCGACGGCGATCGTGCTGCTCTCGCGCACCTTGCCGAGCAGTTCCGAGGCGACCGTGGCCGGGTCGACGGCCTGGCCCTCCACCTTGTTCTGGTGCTCCTTGGCCAGTTCGTCCGGGATGGTGACCTTGGTCGCGGAGTTGTCCTTGGAGTTGTACTCCCAGACGGTCTGCCCGTTCCGGACGATGGTCTGCTGGCTGGAGCCCTCGGTGAGCGACACCTTGCTCTTGCCCGCGCCGTCGGTCGAGATCTGCGCCGAGTCGATGCTCAGCGCGGACGCGCCGGGCAGCGTGCTGCCGATCTGCGGCAGGCCGAGGTCGTTGTCGACCTTGACCTTCCCGTCGAACGCCGACGGCTTCGCGTTGAGCGTCGACTGCACTAGCTCTTCGGCGCTGACCTGCGGCAAGACGGGCGCGTCGCCCGCGGTGGCCGGCATCGCGACGACGGCGAGCCCGCCGACGCCCAGAGCCGTCCCCACCACCGCCGCGGTGATGGCCTTCCTCTTCGGATCCATGCTGTCTCTCCCTGTTTCCCCGAACCCCAGTGTGCTCGGGTCTTGGCGACAACGCTTCCCCGGAAACGCTGAGATACCACTCAGACTCCGCCGTCGGAGCTGAGATGGCGCTGAGAGCTCGGGCGTGAGCTGGTGAAAGCGTGAATGATGAAGGACGTGAAACCTCGAGTACTGGTGGTCGACGACGAGCCCGGCGTCCGGAAGGCGTTGCAGCGGGGGCTGCGCGCCGAGGACATGGACGTGGTCACGGCGGCCGACGGGCCCAGCGGCCTGCGGCTCGCGCAGACGGGCTCGTTCGACGTCGTCCTGCTCGACATCATGCTCCCGGGTCTTTCCGGCTACCGCGTGCTCGAACGACTGCGCGCGTTCGGCGTCACCACGCCGGTGCTGATGATTTCGGCGAAGGACGGCGAGGTCGACCAGGCCGACGGTCTCGACCTCGGCGCCGACGGCTACCTCGTGAAGCCGTTCTCGTTCGTCGTCCTGGTCGCGCAGGTGCGCGCGGTGCTGCGGCGGGCGTCGCCGGACGCGATTCGCGGACCGCTGCGGATCGGCGCGCTCGAAGTCGACCGGAGCCTGCGGCAGGTCCGCTACGACGGCGTCGACGTGGCGTTCAGCCCCCGCGAGTTCGCGCTGCTGGAGGTGCTGGCAGGCCGGGCGGGCACGGTGGTCACCAAGGACGAGCTGCTGCGCGCCGTCTGGGGTGACGAACAGGCCGCGACCCGCAACGTCGTCGAGGTCTACGTCGGTTACGTGCGGCGCAAACTCGACGCGGTCGGCGCGGGCGCGCTGGTCCGGACCGTGCGCGGGCACGGCTACCTGGCTTCCGACCCGCAGCTCGACGAAGTGATCGCCCCGGCGGGACAGGGGTGATCGGCTCACCGTCTTGGTGGCGCCGCCGCTCGCTCCAGGTCCGGATCACCCTCCTCACGGCCGCGGTCACGCTCGGCTTCCTGCTCGGGCTCGCGGCGGTCGCCGGGGACAACCTCCAGCCGCTGCTCATCGGCTCGGTCGACGAGGAACTGAGCGCTCAGCTGGAGATCGCGAAGGCCGACGTCGCCGCCGGACTGCCGCCGACGGCCTCGGCGGTCACCGTCCGCGTCCTCGACACCGGCGGCGGCCCGGTGGACGGCCTGCCCGCCGCGAGCCTCGGCCCTGCAGACGTCCGCGCGCTGAAGGCGGGCGAGCCGATCACGACCGGCGGCGAGCACAGCTGGCGCTGGGTGGGCACCGTGATCACCGCGCCCGACGGGCAGCAACGGCTCGTCGCCGCCGGCGCCGGGCTGGTCGGTTTCGCCACCGCCGTGCATTCCGGTGGGCTGTGGCTGTTCGTGGTCGCGTCGGTCGGCGCGGTGGGCGCCGGGATCGCGACGTGGCTGCTGGTGCGGTTCGCGCTGCGGCCGGTGGCGCGGATGCGCGGGTCGGTCCGGGCGCTCCCGCCCGGCGCGCGGCTGCCGCTGCCGGATTCTCACGACGAACTCCGCGCGCTGGCCGAGGAGTTCAACGCCCTGCTGGCCCGGCAGGAGGAGGGCGCGGACCGGCTGCGACGGTTCACCGGCGACGCCGCGCACGAGCTCCGCTCGCCGGTCGCGTCGATCCGCGTGCAGGCCGAGGTCGCCGTCACCAACCCCGATCCCGAGCTCTCCCAGGAGACCCTCTCCGACATCCTGGAGGAGTCGGAACGGCTTTCCGCGCTGCTCGACGGGCTGCTGGCGCTGGCAAGGTCGGACGCGGGGGAGGTCCCGCCCGCCGAACCGGTCGAGCTGGTGAGCGAGGTGCGGGCCGCGGTCGCGCGGATGCCCGCCGACGCGCCGGACGTCCGGGTGACGGGCACCGTCGGGACGGCGTGGGCGCTGGCGACGCACGCCGAGGTCGAACTGGTGCTGAGCAACCTGCTGCGCAACGCCTGCCGGTACGCCCAAGGCGAGATCGTGGTGTCGGTGCTGGCGTCGCGGTCTTCGGTGCGGGTGGTGGTCGACGACGACGGACCGGGCATCGCCCCGGAACACCGGGACCGGGTCTTCGACCGGTTCTACCGCGTTTCCGATTCGCGGGCGCGGTCCTCCGGCGGCACCGGGCTGGGACTGGCGATGGTCGCGGAGGCCGTCCGGCGGCGCGGGGGCAGGGTCCGGGTCGGTGAGTCACCCGATGGCGGGGCGCGCTTCCAGATCGTCTGGCAGGCCGCGCGGCCCGGCGCTTCGGCGTGATTCGCGTGCTTGAAGGCGGAACTCGCGTGCTTGGAGGCGGAACACCCTGATCCGGCTTCAAGCACGCGTGATCCGGGTTCGGGCACGTTCGGTCGTAGGGTGTGCCTGTGGTGATCGTGGGCGCCGCCATCGTGCGGGACGGACAGCTGCTGGCGCAGCAGCGGGCTTGGCCCGCCGACCACGCCGGGCAGTGGGAGCTGCCGGGCGGGCGGGTCGAAGACGGCGAAAGCGACGAGGTCGCGCTGGCGCGTGAGTGCTTGGAAGAGCTGGACGTCGCCGTGACGGTCGGTGGCCGGGTCGGCGACGACGTCCCGCTGCCGAAGGGGAAAGTGCTGCGGATCTACGCCGCTTCGCTGGTCAGCCCGGGGGACGAGCCGCGGGCGGTGGAGCACAAGGACGTCCGGTGGATCACCGCGGCTGACCTCGACGACCTCGACTGGCTCCCCGCCGACCGGATCCTCCTCCCGGCACTGCACACCCTGCTCGCGAGTCCGTGAAGGACCCCTTCCTGTACCTAGGCGCAAGGAAGGGGTCCTTCATGTACTTCTTCAGCCCGCGCCGATGAGTCGAAGGGCGGACTGGAGCCGGTGCTCACCGCGTTCCGCCGCCCGGATGGCGCCCGCCTTGCGGACCCGCTCCAGCTCGCCGGGGTCGGCCAGCAGCGCCAGGGCGCGCTCCCGGACCGGCCGAAGTTCCTCGATGAGCGCCTCGGCGACAGCCTCTTTGACCTGGCCGTAGGAATCGAACCGGTCGGCGAGGTCCTCGGGTTTCTCCCTGGTGCACGCCGCGAGGATGTCCAAAAGGTTCGCCATCCCCGGCCGGGCTTCCGGCGCGTAGGCGGGCTTCGACCCGCCGTCGGTCTTCGCGCGTTTGATCTTCCGCCTGACCTGGTCGGCGTCGTCGAGGATGAAGACGACCCCGACCTCGTCCCGCGTCGACTTCGACATCTTCCGCGTCGGTTCGGCGAGGTCCATGACCCGCGCGCCGGCGGGCGGCAACACCGCCTTCGGCATGGTGAACACGTCGCCGTAGGTGGAGTTGAACCGCTTGGCCAGCGTTCTCGCCAGTTCGACGTGCTGCCGCTGGTCCTCGCCGACCGGTACCTCGTCCGCGCCCTGGAGCAGGATGTCCGCCGCCATCAGCACCGGATAGGTCAGCAGGGAGAGCCGGACCCCGGCCTGGCCTTTCGACTTCTCCTTGAACTGGATCATCCTGGCGGCCTCGCCGTAGTTGCAGGTGCATTCGAGGACCCAGTTGAGGGCGCCCAGTTCGCGGGCTATGTCGGATTGCACGAACACCCGGTCCGGCTCGATCCCGGCCGCGATCAGCACGGCCAGCTGCTCCGACGCCATCGAACGCAGTTTCGCCGGATTGTGCGAGTTCGTCATGGCGTGCAGGTCGGAGACGAAGTACAGGTCGTCCGGCCCGCCCTCGTCCGCCCAGCGCCGAATGGCCCCCAGGTGGTTCCCGACGTGGACGTGGCCGGACGGGGTGATCCCGGACAACCTGATCATCTGCCTTCTTCCTTCCGGATTCGGGCCGCCCCAGGGTCCGGGCACGAAAAAGGCCGCCCGGTGGGGCGGCCTGGGTGGTGCGCTCGTCTGGTTCAGCGCAGGACTTCGGGGCCGCCGGAGGGCGGCCACCACTGGGCGTTCTGCGCGCGCATGCGGCCCACTCTACAGAGTGACCTGCGTTTCGTCCTCTGGACGCGGTAGTTCGGCGTCGAACTTTCGCATCCAGAGGACGAAATGCAGGCTGATTTCACTCATTCCGGGCACGTCGCGTCAATACTTCGTATCGGCTGATCCAGTACGCCCGTCACATTGATGATCCGGGTCTACCTTCATCTCATGTATGTCGTCCTGTTGACCTACACCGCCCCTATCGAAGAAATCGACTATGTGCTCCCGGATCACGCCGACTGGCTGACCAAGCAGTACGAGCACGGCAATTTCCTCGCCTCCGGCAGGCGCAACCCGCGCATCGGCGGCGTCATCATCACCAGGCCCATGGCCAGGGGAAAGCTGGACGCGATCCTCGCGACCGACCCCTTCTCGATCAAGCACATGGCCGCCTACGAGGTGATCGAATTCTCGCCGACCAGGACCGCGCCGGAACTGCGGTTGGTCAACGAGGCGGTGGTGCACTGACGATCATTGCCGACGACGCGGTCAAGCCGCTTTCGCGATCTTCGTCTTCGCCTTTTTCAGGGCGAGAACGGGACATTTGCCGCACCGTGATTTCGAGCGGCAGCATTTCTTCTTGACCTTGCCCGACTTCATCCATTTGCGCACGAGCTTGTGCGGGTCGTCGGGTAGTTTCTTGCCCACTCGCGCTCCTTGTCGGACTGCGTCGGCGACGCCTTCACGTTAGGTGAGGCTAACCGATCTTGGGGCGTGGGGGTGCTCACAGTTCGGCTACAGGTACGCTGGTGTGGTCCGCGTATGGCCAAAGTCGGCCGACGTTACTCGATCGCGTGAGTTGAGCGTTCGGGGCGGCGTGGGCACCACACCCGAACTTGAAACCTTTGGAGCCTTCGCGTGCCCGCAGCCAGCGCCACCGCAGTCGATGCCGGTCGCTCGTCCGGCAAGACCCGGCCCGACCTGCGCAACGTCGCCATCGTCGCACACGTCGACCACGGCAAGACGACCCTCGTCGACGCCATGCTCCGGCAGTCCGGCGCGTTCGAGGAACGCGCCGAACTCGTCGACCGCGTGATGGACTCCGGGGAACTCGAGCGGGAAAAGGGCATCACCATTCTCGCGAAGAACACCTCCATCCACCGCGAGACCGAGAACGGCCCGGTGACCATCAACGTCATCGACACCCCCGGCCACGCCGACTTCGGCGGCGAGGTCGAGCGCGGACTGGCCATGGTGGACGGTGTCGTCCTGCTGGTGGACGCCAGCGAGGGCCCGCTCCCGCAGACCCGCTTCGTGCTCCGCAAGACCCTCGAAGCCGGCCTGCCGGTCATCCTGGTCGTCAACAAGACCGACCGTCCCGACGCCCGGATCTCCGAGGTCGTCGAGGAGACCCACGACCTCCTGCTCGACCTGGCCGGTGACATCGAGGACGCCGACCTCGACGCGATCCTCGACCTCCCGGTCGTCTTCGCCTCCGCCCGGTCCGGCAAGGCGAGCCTCGAGCAGCCCGCCGACGGCGCGGTGCCCGAGAGCGAGAACCTCGACCCGCTGTTCGAGACCCTGCTGCGCCACGTGCCGCCGCCCTTCGCCGACCGCGAGGGCCCGCTGCGCGCGCTGGTCACCAACCTCGACGCGTCGAACTTCCTCGGCCGGATCGCGCTGATCCGCATCCACTCCGGCAACCTGCGCAAGGGCCAGACCGTGGCCTGGATGCGCGAGGACGGCAGCATCCAGAACGTCCGGATCTCCGAACTGCTGGTCACCGAGGCGCTCACCCGCGTCCCGGCGACCGAGGCCAGCGCGGGCGAACTGGTCGCCATCGCGGGCATCCCCGACATCACCATCGGCGACACGCTGGCCGACGTCGAGAACCCGGAGGCGCTGCCCCGGATCGCCGTCGACGAGCCCGCCATCTCGATGACCATCGGTGTCAACACCTCGCCGCTGGCCGGCCGGTCCGGCGGAGACAAGGTCACCGCGCGGCTGGTCAAGGCCCGGCTGGACCAGGAGCTGATCGGTAACGTCAGCATCAAGGTGCTGCCGACAGAGCGCCCCGACACCTGGGAGGTCCAGGGCCGTGGCGAGCTGGCGCTGGCGATCCTCGTCGAGCAGATGCGCCGCGAGGGCTTCGAGCTGACCGTCGGCAAGCCGCAGGTGGTCACCAAGACGATCGACGGCAAGCTGCACGAGCCGTTCGAGCGCCTGTCGATCGACGCCCCGGAGGAGCACCTCGGCGGCATCACGCAGCTGCTGGCCGCCCGCAAGGGCCGCATGGAGCACATGGGCGGGCACGGCTCCGGCCGCATCAAGCTCGACTACGTCCTCCCGGCGCGCGGCCTGATCGGCTTCCGCACCGACTTCCTCACCGAGACCCGCGGCACCGGCATCGCGAACCACGTGTTCGAGGGGTACTTCCCGTGGGCGGGCGAGATCCGCACCCGGCACTCCGGTTCCTTGGTCGCCGACCGCTCGGGCCCCATCACCGCGTACGCGATGATCCAGCTCGCCGACCGCGGCACCTTCTTCGTGGAGCCGGGCGCCGAGGTGTACGAGGGCATGGTCGTCGGCGAGAACCCGCGCGCCGAAGACCTCGACATCAACATCACCAAGGAGAAGAAGCTGACCAACATGCGTCAGTCCTCCGCCGACGTGATGGAGACCCTGGCCCGCCCGCGCAAGATGGGCCTGGAAGAGGCGCTGGAGTTCTGCTCCGTCGACGAGTGCGTCGAGGTCGCCCCGGACGTCGTCCGGATCCGCAAGGTCACGCTGGACGTCAACCAGCGCGCCAAGGAGCGCAACAAGATGAAGAACCGCGGCTGACCCGCTCAGCGAACGCCGAAGGGCGCCTGCTCACTCACGGTGAGCAGGCGCCCTTCGGCATTTTCAGCCCTCAGGCCGGTTACGCACCGTATTCGATCGGGTGTTCCTGGTGAGAAGAAGTCCTTTCCCGACAATTCCGCCCGGAAAGCCGTTCTCCTTTTTGGACGGTGTTCACAACACCGGAACGGCGGTGCGGCGCGGGTGAAGTGCGGTGGCGCGCAGCGTCCCGAGAACGTGGATTCGGACGCGGCTCGAAACAAAAAATCCTAAATGCGTCCGGATAGGACTCGCGGTCGAGATCGCTTCCGCCATCAATCGTCCGCCGTCGAACATTCCGGCCGCCGTTCCGGAATGTTCCGGGGCGCGGAACCCATTGCCGAACAGGCCCGCTTCGGCGGGTCTCGAAAAGTGTCGGCCGGGCAGGAACCCGGGGCGCCTCCCGGACGTCCACCGAAGGAGGGCGGTATCCGGTCGGGCGACGACCGGGCCGATATGGGAATCTCGCTGCCGAGACCAGGTCCGGCGTGATAGCTGTATGGCGACGGGGCGAGGGACAAACCAGGAGGATCCAGGCGTGCGGTTAGCGACCACAGCGGCACCCATGTTGGCGTGCGCGGCCGTGCTCCTCGCCGCCTGCAGCAACACCCCGCCCCCGCCCGTGGTCAGCTCCTCGGCCTCCCCGGTGAGCACGTCGACCACGAAGACGCCTTCGCAGGTCGTCGTGGGTGTCGACGACGTCCTCGGCGGCTACAACCCGCACAACCTGGCCGACGCTTCCCAGGTGACGTCGGCGCTTTCGCAGCTGCTGCTCCCGTCGGTGTTCCGCCCGAAGGACGACGGCAGCTTCGAGCTGGACAAGAGCCTGATGAAGTCCGCCGAGGTCGTCTCGCAGCAGCCGTTCACGGTCGCGTACACGATCCGGCCGGACGCCTCCTGGTCCGACAGCGCGCCGATCGCGGCCGAGGACTTCGCCTACCTCCGCGAGAACATGCGCGACCAGCCCGGCGTCATCGGCGCCGCGGGCTACAGGCTGATCTCGGACATCCAGTCGCGTGAAGGCGGCAAGCGCGTCGAGGTCACCTTCGCGAAGCCGTACCCGGGCTGGCAGACGCTCTTCTCGAACCTGCTGCCCGCCCATCTGCTCAAGGACGCCCCGAACGGCTGGCAGGGCGCGCTGGCGACGGCGTTCCCGGCCGTCGCCGGGCCGTACTCCATCAAGGGACTCGACACGGCGCGCGGAGAGGTCGTCCTGGAGCGCAACGAGCGCTATTGGGAGAAACCCTCCGCCCTCGACCGGATCGTGCTCCGTGCGGCCGATCAGGAGGGCACACTGGCCGCTCTGCGCAGTGGCAACGACCAGTTCGCGATGACCAGGACCGACGGCACCGGTCTCAAGCGGCTCGGCGAACTCGGCTCGGCCGTCCAGCTGCACACGGTCGCCCGCCCCACGGTCGCGCAGATCCTCCTGCGGCCGGTGAGCGCGACGCTGTCGGATCCCAAGGTGCGCGAAGGCGTCACCGCGCTGATCGACCGCGCCAAGCTGATCACCGAGGCCGCGGAGGGGGGCCCGTCGGACAAACTCCGCGCCGACGCCCAGGTCCGCGTCCCGTCGGCCCCGGGCTTCCAGCCGACGATCCCCGCTCCGGGCCCGCCGTCGGCGGCGGATCCGGTCAAGGCCGAGGAACTGCTCAAATCCGCCGGGTACACCAAGGAAGCCGGGACCTGGCGCAAGAACGGGAAGAACCTTTCGCTGGTCGTCGCCTCGCCCGCCAAACAGGAGCCGTACGCGACGATCGCCAAGGAGCTGACGGCGCAACTGGTGGCCGCGGGGATCGAGGTCAACGCGATCGCGCCGCAGCCGAGGGAGCTGTTCTCGACGCTGCTGGCCATGCCGGTGCTCAACGGCGTCCAGCAGACGACGCCGGAGGGAGCGGGCAACGTCGGCATCGACATCGCGGTGATCGGCCAGGTCACCGGCGGCGCGGACGTCGCGTCGGCGCTGGCGTCCACCTTCGGCTGCCGCCCCGATCAGCTCACCGACAAGACCAAGGCCGTCGTCCCGGGGAACCCGCTGGGCTTCTGCGATCCGGCGCTGCAGCCGTCGATCGACGCGGCCCTGACCGGGACCACGCCCGTCGCCGACACGCTTTCGACCCTGGAACCGGAATTGTGGCGTCGGAATGTTGCCATTCCGTTGTTCCAGCTGGCCGATACCCTCGCCATCGGCTCTGGTATTTCCGGAGTAACCGCAGGTCCTCCTATGGTGGGCCCTTTCGGGTCGGCGGTGAACTGGACGAGGGGTCCGAAGTAGCCGTTTCGAGTCCGAGTGCGACCCTGGAGGGTGACCTTTCCCGGCACGTTCGAGTGGCGGACCGATTCCTCAAGGTAACCACTGTATTTCTTGTTGTCAGCCGCAAGTTACCCTTTGGTCACGATCGCCCCGTAACTGGTGACTGTTCGTGCATTTCCTTTCTAGCGTGCACCCGCAGTGCGCCAAATGAGTGTTGCTTGGCGTGTCATAGGCTCCGGGCCATCTCACCGGAGCGGTGTGGGGTCCTGTTCCGATCTCAGGAGCCCAGTGCTAGGAGGGCACACTTCATGAGGAAGTCCAAGGCAGTCTCCGCCTGGTCGCTGGTCGCGGCCTCCGCGCTTGTGCTGAGCGCATGCAGCGGTGGCGACAGCGGCAGTACCGACCAGAACGGGTCGTCGACCGACATCAAGAGCATGGCGGTCGGTAAGGCGCAGAACGGCGAGAACTTCAAGCTCGCGGACACCAAGGGGTACGAAGGCACCGTCACGGTGGGTATCGACGACGGGTACTCGGGCTACAACAACGACACGCCTGACACCAACACGTCGTACAACACCTACATCCTGACCGCCGTGCTCGCCGGCGCCGATGTGCTCGACGGCAACAACAAGGTGCTGCTGAACAACGACGTCTTCGACTCCTGGGAGGTCACCTCCAAGTCGCCGCAGACCGTCGTCTACAAGATCAAGCCGAACGTCAAGTGGTCGGACAACGAGGCGTTCGACTGCGACGACATGTACCTGTCGTGGCTGGCGCACTCCGGCAAGGCGAAGACCTCCGACGGCAAGCAGGCCTTCCTCGCCGCTTCGACGACCGGCTACCAGCTGATCGACCAGGCGACCTGTAAGGACGACCTGACCTTCGAGACCAAGTACACCGAGCCGTACCTGGACTACAAGGGTCTGTTCAACTCGACCGCGATCATGCCGGCGCACATCGTCGAGAAGCGGTCGAACGTCCCCGACATCACCAAGCTGACCCCGACCAGCGACGCGGCCCAGCTCAAGGCGGCCGGTGAGTTCTGGACCAACGGCTTCAAGGCCTTCAAGGCCGAGGACATGCCGGCTTCGGGTCCGTACAAGATCACCGCGTTCGACGCCAACCAGAAGGCCGTCACGCTCGAGAAGAACCCGAACTGGATCGGTGGCAAGGGTGGCCCCTCCAAGATCGTCGTGAAGGCGATGGAGGACACCAAGGCCATGGCGACCGCGCTGCAGAACGGTGAGATCGACATCGCCGCTTCGACCCAGCCCGACGCCACCGCCGCCGGCACCATGAAGGGCCTCGCCGCCCAGGGTGTCACCTACGGTTCGGCCTCGCAGCTGACCTTCGAGCACATCGACCTGAACTACAAGCGCATGTTCAAGGACAAGAACCTGCGCAAGGCGTTCTTCGAGGTCGTCAACCGCCAGGAGATCACCGACAAGCTGCTGAAGGAGGTCCAGGCCGACGCGACCCCGCTGAACAGCATCGTGTTCATGCCGGGCGAGCAGGGCTTCAAGGACCTGTACAGCAGCAAGGCCGGTCTGGGCGCCGAGGCCGCGGCCAAGACGCTGACCGACGCCGGCTGGGTCAAGGGTGGCGACGGCATCTTCGCCAAGGACGGCCAGCGCGCGTCGTTCAAGATCTCGCACAACCAGAACACCCGCCGTCAGCAGACCGTCGAGATCATCATCTCGCAGGCCAAGGCCGCCGGTATCGAGATCACGGACGACCAGGACGCCAACTTCCTGAAGGGTGGCCGTCTCGCGGCCAGCGACTACGACGCCGCGCTCTTCGGCTGGTCCGCCGCTCCGTTCAAGGCCGAGCAGAAGTCGATCTACATCACCCGTGTCGACGACAGCAGCCAGAACTACCAGGGTCTCTCGAACCCGACGATCGACTCCTCCTTCGAGGCGGCCGTGAAGGCCACCGACGAGGCGGTCCAGCTGGAGAGCTACCAGAAGGCCGACCAGGCGATCGCGGACGAGTACGCGACCCTGCCGCTGTTCCAGACCCCGTCCATGTGGGCGTTCAAGGGCATCGACCGCACTTACATGCAGTCGTACAACGGTGTCCTGTGGAACGCCGGTGAGTGGGAGCAGAAGAAGTAGGGCTTCCGCCCCGCTTTTTCACCACTCGCTTACGCGATCCTGGTGGTAGGGGGGCCCGGCCAAAAGCCGGGCCCCCGTACCCGCCGGAAGTAGCTGTTGACCGTAGGGTTACCGCCACTACGGTGGACAACCGGGCAGCGGTCCAGCACTTCGGCGACCAGGCCCGGATGAGGAGCAGTTCGTTGAACCTGGTGATCTACATTCTTCGCCGTCTGGCGATATCGATTCCCGTCCTGTTGGTCGGGACTTTCCTGTGTTTCGTCATGGTCGCCGGCACCGGTGACCCGCTCGCCGAGATGAAGAGCAATCCGGCCATGAGCAAGGAAGCCATCGCGCAGATGGCCTCGCAGCTCGGGCTGGACCAGAGCATCGTGCCCCGGTACTTCACTTGGCTCGGCAACTTCGTCACCGGCGACTGGGGCGTTTCCATCGCACAGGGCAACGCGCAGGCCCCGGTGTTCCCGAAGGTCATGGCCGCGTTCGAGGTCACCTTGAAGCTCGTCGTCGGAGCCGAGATCCTCGCGCTCGTCCTCGGCGTCCTCGTCGGTGTGGTCGCGGCGGTCAAGCAGTACTCGATCATCGACTACATCGCCACCACGCTGGCCTTCCTGCTGTTCTCGATGCCGATCTTCTGTGTCGCCATCGTGCTCAAGCGGTACGCGATCGAGTTCAACGGCTGGGTGCGGGACCTGGGACTGTCCGATGTGCTCGGTAACCCCTGGATCCGGACGACGAGCCCGGAATCGCTGAATTTGGACGGTCCAGGCGGTTTCCTGGCGAGTTATATCGGCGCCTATCTGCTGCCGACGTTGTCCATCATGGCGATCAGCTTCGCCGCGTACAGCCGGTTCCAGCGCGCTTCGATGCTGGAGACGCTGAACGCGGACTACGTGCGGACCGCGCGGGCGAAGGGCCTCGGCAACGGCCGGGTCATCTTCCGCCACGCCTTCCGGAACGCGCTCATCCCCGTGACCACCCTGTTCTCCGTCAACTTCGGTGCCGTGCTCTCGGGCGCGATCATCACCGAGACGGTGTTCAACTGGAATGGCATGGGCAAGCTGCTCGTCGAAGCCGTGACCAAGAGCGATACGCAGGTGATGATGGGCTGGCTGGTGCTCATCGCCAGCAGCATCATCGTCGCCAACCTGATCGCCGACCTGATGTACGGCATCCTGGACCCGAGGATTCGCGTTGGCTGACTTGAATTCCCTTATCGCGGCGGAAAACTCCAAGTCCGCCGATGGCACGCTTCCGGAAGAGGCCCTGCCCGAACCCCGGAGCCAGGGCAAGCTGGTCCTGCGCAAGTTCCTGCGGCACAAGCTGGCGATGATCTGCACCGGAGTGCTCCTGCTCCTGGTGCTCACCGTGCTGATCATGCCGATCTTCTGGCCGCACAGTTACGAGGACAGCTCCTTCCCGTCCTTCGCGAGGCCCAGCGCGGACTATCCGCTCGGGACGACGCAGGTCGGCAAGGAGATGGTGTCGCAGATCCTGCGCGGCACCCAGTACTCGCTGCTGATCGCGCTGGTCGTGTCGATCATCGCCACCACCATCGGCACCGTCTTCGGTGCCATGGCGGGCTACCTGCGCGGCTTCACCGATTCCGCGATCTCGCGCGTGACGGACCTGTTCCTGATCGTCCCGCAGATCGCCGCCGCCGCCATCCTGGCGAAGGTGTTCGGTGGCGGCAGCTGGTACATCGTCGCGATGGTGCTGGCGGCGTTCGGCTGGATGCCGATCGCGCGGATCGCCAGAGCCGAGGCGATGTCGCTGTCCCAGCGGGAGTTCGTGGACGCCGCCCGCGCGTCCGGCGCCGGGACCTTCCACATCGTGTTCAAGCACCTGGTGCCGAACATGGTCGGCCTGATCACGGTCAACGCCACCCTCGCGGTCGCGCAGGCCGTGCTGATCGAGGCGGCGCTGTCCTTCATCGGGCTGGGGGTGCAGCTGCCGGACACCTCGCTCGGCCGCGTCATCCTCGAGAACTACGCGCAGCTGCAGAACCGGCCGGCGCTGTTCTTCGGCCCGTTCATCGTGCTGGTGCTGATCTCGCTGACGATCAACTTCATCGGTGACGGCCTGCGGGACGCTTTCGACCCGCGGCAGCGCCGCATGAAGGCGTAAGAGCTCAAGTACGTGAAGGCCCCCTTCCCCCGGTTCAGCCGAGGGAAGGGGGCCTTCACGCGTTTCGGCGCCTGAGTAGGCGTGCTCAGACGCCGAACTCGCGTGATCAGAGACGGATCTCGCGTGTTTGAAGGCGGATCACGGTGTGCGGCGCCTGGGCACGCGAGATCCGCCTTCAAACACGTGAGATCCGCGCTCAAGCACGCGTGATCCGCCTTCAAGCACGTGAGTCACGGCTACGAGCCCGGCATACGGCACGCCGCCCCAAGTACATGAAGGCCCCCTTCGCTGCGTCTAGCGCAGTGAAGGGGGCCTTCATGTACTTCCGAGGGTCAGTCGGACACCGGGGCCAGCTTGCCCGCCTCCCAGGCCGCACGCCGCTCGGCCTGCAGCACCGGGTCCGCGACCGGAGCGGCCGAGAGCAGACGACGGGTGTAGTCCTCGCTCGGCGAGTGCAGCACCTGGTCACGCGTGCCGACCTCGACCAGTTTGCCGTGCTGCATCACCGCGACGCGGTCGGCCAGCAGGTCGACGACGGCGAGGTCGTGACTGATGAACAGGCAGGCGAACTGCAGCGAGCGCTGCAGGTCCAGGAACAGGTCCAGCACGCGGGCCTGCACCGACACGTCCAGCGCCGAGGTGGGCTCGTCCGCGATCAGCAGCGCCGGGTCGAGCGACAGCGCCCGCGCGATGGCGACACGCTGGCGCTGGCCGCCGGACAGCTCGTGCGGGTACCGGTTGCGGTAGTGGCCGCCGAGCTCGACCTTGTCCAAAAGGGACGCCACGCGCTCGTTCAGGGCCTTGCCCGACAGGAACTTGTGCAGCACCATCGGCTCGGCGATCGACTCGCCGATGGTCATCTTCGGGTCCAGTGTGGACGCCGGGTCCTGGAACACGATCGAGAAGTACCGGCGCAGCGGGCGCAGGTCCTTGTTCGACATGTTCGTGATGTCCTTGCCCGCGATCGACACGGTGCCCGAGGTCGGGGTCAGCAGGCGGATCGCGCAGCGGCCGACGGTCGACTTGCCGGAACCGGATTCGCCGACCAGGCCGACGATCTCGCCCTTGGCGATGCTCAGCGAGACGTCGTCCACCGCGCGGTTCTTGGCCTGGCCGCGGCGGCCCGGGTACTCCAGCACGAGGTTCTTGATCTCGAGCGCGGGCGCGCTCTCCTCGATGACGGCCGCGAGCTCGGAGTCTTCGAGCCGGATCTCCTCGGCGATCTTCGTGGCTTCGTCGCTGTCGGCGGAGATGCCCTCGTCGTCGAGCAGGCGGCGTCCTTCGGGGCGCTGGCCGAGCACGGGCACCGCGGCGAGCAGCTTGCGGGTGTACTCCTGCGAAGGCGAAGCGAACAGGTCGCGCACCGGCGCCTCTTCGACGATGTTGCCCTGGTACATGACGACCACGCGGTCGGCGAGGTCGGCGACGACGCCCATGTCGTGCGTGATCAGCACGATCGCGGTGTTCAGGGTGTCGCGCAGCTTGCGCAGCAGGCCGAGGATCTCCGCCTGCACGGTGACGTCGAGCGCCGTGGTCGGCTCGTCGGCGATGATCACCTTCGGGTCGCACGAGATGGCCATCGCGATGACGACGCGCTGGCGCAGACCGCCCGAGAGCTGGTGCGGGTACTGCTTGAAGCGCAGCGGCGGGTTCGGGATGCCGACCATCTCCAGCAGTTCGATGGCGCGCTTGTCGGCGGCTTCCTTCGAGATGTCCTGGTGCGAACGAAGCGCCTCGCGCAGCTGCCAGCCGACGGTGTAGACCGGGTTCAGCGCGGTCATCGGCTCCTGGAAGATCATCGCGACCTGGTTGCCGCGGATCTTCTGGAGGTCCTTCTCCTTGAGGTCGGCCAGGTTGCGGTCGCCGAGGCGGAGCTCGCCGGCGATCCGGCTGGTCTTCGGGAGCAGCCCGAGCACCGACATCGAGGTCACCGACTTGCCGGAACCGGACTCGCCGACCACCGCGACGATCTCACCCGGCTTGACGTCGAATCCGATGCCCTTGACCGCGTCGACCACGCCGTCGTCGGTCGGGAACGAGACGCTCAGGTCGGAGATGGACAGAACCGAACCCGACACGCCGCCGAGGTCCGACGATGCTGCTTCAGTGCTCACCAAGATGCCCTTCGTGGGGGTACATATGGTCACGACGCAATGCTCGTGACTCGCGCGAGGATAACCGAGAGTCGCCCGACTAAGGTCGGTGCTCGGCCTTCCGTTCCCGACACCCTATAAAGGAAAGCGCGCCGTGTTCGAATTAGTCTTCAAGCCGTGATCTCCGATCGGCCCAAATTGCTCCTCGTGCACGCCCATCCGGACGACGAGAGCATCACCACCGGTGGCACCATCGCGCGCTACACGTCCGAAGGGGCGGACGTGACCGTTGTCACGTGCACTCTCGGTGAGGAGGGCGAGATCATCCCGCCCTCCCTGGATGGGCTCGGTTCGTGGGCCTCGGACCAGCTCGGCGGCTACCGCGCGGGCGAGCTGGCTTCGGCCTGCGCCGCGCTGGGCGTCACCCGGCACCGTTATCTCGGCGGCATCGGCCGCTGGCGCGATTCCGGGATGGCCGGAACGCCGTCCGCGGCCCATCCGCGCGCGTTCTCCGGCGGCGACCCCGACGAGCAGGCGGCCCAGCTCGCGGAGATCCTGGACGAGGTCCGCCCCCAGGTCGTCGTCACTTATGACGCTTTCGGGGGTTATGGGCATCCCGACCACATCCGCGCGCACGAGATCACGATGGCCGCGGCGCCGAAGGCCGCGTCGGTCGAGCGTGTCTTCCACACTGTTTCTTCCCGCGACGCCGTCACGGCCGGCCTCGCCGCGCTGCGCGGACGCTCGGCGTTCCGGGTCCCGGAAGACGGCGAACTGCCGGTGACGCCGGACGAGACCATCACGACCGTCCTCGACGTCGGCGCGCACATCCCGGCCAAGGCCGCCGCGCTGCGGGCGCACGAGACCCAGGTCAGTGTGCCCGCCCCGCCGCATCTCGCGGACCACTTCGCGCTGAGCAACGACGTCGCGCAGCCGATCACCACGGACGAGTACTTCGTGCTCGCCCACGGGCCGGCCGAGGGCGCCGGGGCCGATCTGTTCGGGGGACTCGCGAGGTGACCGCGCCGCCGCTCACCTCGCGGCAGCGTCTGCTGCTGGTCCTGCTGTGCTTCGACGCGCTCTTGCTCGGGCTTCTCGAACTGTTCTTCCTGCCGCTCCGGCTCGACGGGATCGTGCTGCCGAAGCTCGGTGACTTCCCCATGCCGGTCACCGTGGTGCTCGCGGTGATCACGACACCGCTGCTGGTGCGGACGACCGCGAAAGTGGTCCGGCCCTCCTTTTCGGTGATTCCGCTGCTCGTCTGGGTACTCGTCGTACTGGGGATGGGTGTGACCGGCCCCGGCAATGATCTGGTGCTGATACAGGACTGGCGGGCGCTGCTGCTGATCGGCGGCGGGGCCTTGCCGGGAGCGCTGGCGCTGGGCGGTGGTCTCGGCATGGCGGCGAAAGCCGTGAAGGGAGACAGCGGTGGGTGAAGCGATTTCGGACCGTCAGGTCGTGGCGGTGCTGCGGCCGTTCGTCCGCGCCTGCGGGCCGATGGTCGACGCGCTGCGGGACGCGGATCCGTTCGGCCTCCAGGCCAGGGGACGCCGTCACGAGGACTTGGACGACGTCGAGCCGGGGCTGAAGGACAAGCTGCTCGACGGGATCACCTCGGTCAAGGTGCCCGGCACCGCCGCCTGGGCGGAGATGTCGAACTACCAGCGGACCCATTGGTGGGTGAACCGGGTCGGCCGGGTCACCGCGCTGGTCACCGCGATCCCCGGGATCGGCGGCGCGCTCGCCGACCGGCTGCCCGTGCAGGACGCGCTCGGCTCGGCCGCGCAAGGGGTGCTGCTGTGCGCGATCGCGGGGGAGTACGGCGTGACCGATGTCGGCGCCCGGGTCCGGCTGATCGCTTGGGTGCTCTTCGAACGCGACATCGACCCGGTGATGGCCGCGGGCAAACACGCCGAACATGACAAGGCCGCCGAAGACGACGAAGCGGCGAAGCTCACCGAAGAACTCGAAGACGCGAAGAAGAAGCACGGCAAGGTCACCCTGAAGGCCGCCGCGGGCACGCTGTGGCGGCTCGGCAGGGGGCTGCTGGGCATCGTCGAGGAATTGGAGAAGCGGCCGCGCGGCAGGCTTTTCCACCGGGCGCTCGGGAAACTGCCGGTGGTCGGCATGGCAGGCGACTACCTCGGCGAGCGGTCCGGCCTCAAACGCGTCTGGAAACGGGCGCACGAGTGGTTCACCGCACACCCCGAGGGCGAGCTCACTTCCAGAACATGAACGCGTCCTGTCCGTACATGGCGGCGAGCTTGAATCCTCCGACGGTGTCGAAGATCGCGTAGGACACGTCCCAGAGCAACGGGCTGGCCCCCGGCACGGCGAACAGGATGGCGAACAGGATGAGCGGCGCCCACGGCCGGGCCTTCGCGCCGAACTCCCGCGCCCCGGGCGAAAGGTACGGCTCGATCGCGCCCCAGCCGTCGAGCCCGGGGATCGGCAGGATGTTCAAGAGGAACGTGACGATCTGAAGCAGGGCCAGGAACGAGAGCCCGATCACGAGCCCGTTCGTCATCGGCACCAGCGCGACGACGAGCGTCAGCGCGACGCCGACGCCGAGGTTGCTCAGCGGCCCGGCGAGCGACACCCACGACTGGACACCGCGTGAGCGCAGGCGCCCGTGTTCGATCCACACCGCGCCACCCGGCAGCGGGATGCCGCCGATGATGAGGAATACCAACGGCAGGACGATGGACAGCACCGGATCCGTGTATTTCCGGACGTCCATGGACAGGTAACCCTTGTGGGCGACACTGTGGTCGCCGCCGCGGAACGCCACCACCGCGTGGCCGAACTCGTGCAGCGTCAGGGACGCGACCCAGCCGCCCGCGACGAGCAGGACGACGCCGGTGATGATGAGCGGGTCGTACTTCTGGCTGTAAATCGTGGTGGCGTCACCGAAAGCCGCGAGGACACCGCCCAGGACGGTGACCGCGAGGATGCCGAGGAAGATCGGACTGGGCCGCACTGCTGATCTCTGCACCCCACCAGTCTTCCGTATGCCCGATGTGAAGTCTTCGGCGTGTCCCCTTGCGCGATCGAGCCCGAGTATCCCCCGAACTCGCTACTCCGCTTGACCTGACCGCACTACACGGGTGTAATCACAGTGATGTCATTCGTCGCTGGAAGGGGGCGGCGAGTGGTGTTTCAACACCGCCAGCCTGGGGAGTGCGTGGACAGCGAGGAGGCGGACGTGCGGTTGGAAGCAGATGGAAGGGAATGGGGGCAAGTCGTGGGTTGGGGTGAGGTCCCGGAGCAGCAACTGGGCGATCTCACCGAGCTTTTCGACGATGCCTCCGCGGAAGAGCAGGACTGGCAGGAACGGGCCCTCTGCGCGCAGACGGACCCGGAGGCGTTCTTCCCTGAGAAGGGCGGCTCCACCCGTGAAGCCAAGCGGATCTGCCTCGGTTGCGAGGTCAAGGACGAGTGCCTCGAGTACGCCCTCGCGCATGACGAGCGGTTCGGTATTTGGGGCGGGCTCTCCGAACGTGAGCGTAGGAAACTGAAAAAGCGAGCTGTGTGACGGCGATCTCCGGCACCCCCAGTGCGCCGGAGATCGCTTCCAGCCGTTCTCACGGTCCTCGTTCCCTACGTTCTTGTTCCATACAGTGGGGCCACCAACGGGTGACAGGGTCGCGTCGTAGGGTGGCGGCACTCGACTTCGCCGCCACCTCTGGAGTGCCCGTTGTCTCGCACTGCCGCGTCACCTGTGCCGCGCACGGCCCCCGTTCTGGCCATTGTGGTCTGTCACGACGGCGAGAACTGGTTGCCACTGGCGCTTTCCGCGCTGCGGCGCAGCGGTGTCCGGCCGCGACACGTGCTGGCCGTCGACACCGGATCCACCGACCGGACGGCGAAGATCCTCGCCGACGCGGCGGCTCCCGAAGGCGTCGCCGGCGAAGCCCCGGTCCTTGACGGAATTCTCACGCTTTCGAGTGACGTCGGCTTCGGTGCCGCCGTCGGTGAGGCCGTCGAGTACGCCGTCGACCGCTGGGGTGATCCCGGCGGCTGGCTCTGGCTGCTGCACGACGACTGCGCGCCGGAACCCGATTGTCTCGAAAACCTGTTGGCAGCGGCGGAAAACGAGTCCGCGGCGACGGTGCTCGGTCCGCTCGCGGTGGACTGGAGCGATCCGCGGCTCATCGTCGAAGCCGGGTTGTCGACCGACGCCATCGGCCATCGGCAGCAGATCTCGCCGGAGGAGAGCGACACCGCGGTACTGGCCGTGCCGAGCGCGGGATCGCTGGTGCGGCGGGAGGTCTGGCACGATCTCGGCGGCTATGACCCCGGATTTCCCTTGCTGCGCGAGGATCTCGACTTCGGCTGGCGCGCCAACGCCGCGGGCGGGCGAGTGCTCTCCGTGCCGTCGGCCCGGCTCCGGCACGCCCGCGCGCTCAGCACCGGGCAGCGGGATCCGGCCGCCCTCGGCCTTTCCCTCGCGACGGCGAACCGCGCGCACGGGCTCCGGGTGTTCCTCGTCAATTGCTCCCCACTGTCCTTTTGGTTCGGACTTTTTCGAATCCCGGTCTTCGCGGTGCTGCGGGCGCTCGCGTTCCTGCTGCTGCGGCGCACCGGTGAGGCGGGCGCGGAACTCGCGGCGACCTGGTACCTGCTGCGCGGTCACGCCGGGTTGCGCGCGGCTCGCGCCGAACGCCGGGAGACCGACCGGCCGGGTGACGTCCGCGGGTTGTTCACCGGACGGCTGACGCGGGTGCGCAACGCGGTCCGCGCCGGCGTCGTCGGTCTCGTCCGGCGTGGTGTCGAACGGGACTTCGCCCTCGGGACCGTGCCGGAGGGCGCGGATCAGGAAGGAGCCTGGATCCCGCCGGAGGCGTTGAAGGCCGGGCAAGATCGTCCTGTCGGTCCCGGCGCGCTGCCCGCCGGGGCGATGCGCGGGGTCGGCTCGCGGGGGACGGGGCTGAGGCGGCCCAGCGCGGTCGTCGCTGTCGCGGTCCCCGAGAAGCCCGCCGTGAGCGGGCCGAAACCTTCGCCGGTGCCGCGGGACGGCGGACGCCCGCCGGAGCCGGAACTCGTGTTCGTCGAGGTCGACCGGAAGCGGGTGCTCGCCGCGACCGTGTTCGCCCCGCCGGTGATCATGCTCGTCGTCCTGACGGCGCTCGCTTTCGCGGTCAACGGTTCCCGGCTCGGGCTGGATCTCTTCGGCGGGAAGCTGCTGCCCGTCGGCGGGCTCGGCGAGATCTGGGCGTCGTATCTCGCGCCGTGGCACGCGATCGCGGGCGGGACGGCGAGTCCCGCGCCCGCGACGCTGCCGGTGCTGGGCACCCTCGGCGCGATCTTCGCCCCGATCGGCGGGCCCGCGGCGCTGGTCGCGATCCTGCTGATCGGCGACATCCCGCTCGCCGCCCTGAGCGCGTACGCGGCCACTCGACGGCTTCGCGTCCGTCGCTGGGTTCGCGCCGTCGTCGCGGCGGGGTACGGCGTGCTCCCGGCGGCCACCGCTTCGGTCGCGCAGGGTCGGCTCGACGTCGTCGTCGTGCACCTGCTGCTTCCGCCGGTGATCGCGGGCATCGTGGGCCTGCTGGTCCGCGCGGACTCGCGATGGCTGCACGTCTCGGCGCTGAGCGCGATCGGGCTGGCGCTGATCGGCGCCTTCTCGCCGCTGGCGCACGCGCTGGCCGTGGTCGGCCTGGTGATCGGGTTCGTGGTGCTGCCTTCGCCGACCGGACTGGCGCGGCGGATCGCGTCGGTCGGGATCGTGGTCTTCCTGCCGCTGGCGCTGCTGTTGCCGTGGCCGAGTGTGCTGCTGCGGCATCCGGAACTGTTGCTGCACGGGCTCGGCGGTGGTGCCACGGCGGCGTCCGGCGCCGATCTCGCCGGGCTGGATCCGGGCGGTCCCGGCGCTTGGCCGATCGGGGTGGCGCTGGTCGCGGCCGCGATCGTCGCGCTGGTGGTGCGGCCGACGAAGGGCGCGGGCGGCGGGGTCGCGGTCGTCGTGCTGGGTGTGCTCGGGCTCGTGGCGGTGCGGTTCGTGGCGGTGACGCCGATGTCGGGCGGCGCGCACGCGACCGGGTACGCCGGGGTGCCGCTGCTGGTGATCGGCGCCGGGCTGCTGTGGACGGTGCTGGCGACCTGGCAGCGCGGCGGGAGCGGAGTGGACCCGGCGCCGTGGCTGACGAAGGTCACGGCCGTGGCCGGGGTGCTCGTGCTGCTGGCGCTGGCGACCGGTGCGGTCGTCGCCGGACGGGAGGGCCCGCTGCGGTCGGGTGGGCGTCCGTCGCTGGCTCCGGAGATCTCGGCGGAACTGGCCGCGACCGGACGCTCGGTGCTGGTGGTGGGCTCCTCGGCCGAGCCGGTGCGGCAGACCGGCGGGCGGTTGCCGTTCTACGGCGACGACGAACTCGCGCCGACGCCCGGCAGCGCCGATCGGCTGGCCTCGTGGCGCCGGGACCTGCTTCAGGGCTCGCCGGACGCGGTCAAGCAGGCCTTCGCGGCGGCTTTGGCTTCGGGGGCGCTGTACGTCGTGCTGCCCAGCGGTGCCGATGGCGGCGCTTTCGTCGAACTCGCGCGTGATCTGGTCGGCCCGGCGGCGCCGACCTCCGACGGGCGGCCGGTGCTCCGCTTGCTGCCCGCGGGTGGGCAGGTGGCGCTGATCTCTCCGGAACTTTCGCAGGCGGCCGTGACCGGGAAGGGCGCGCCGGGGGCGTCGCCCGGGGTGGCGCCGGTGCAGGCCGGGCTGCCGGACGTGCGGGTGCGTGTCTCGGAGGGGCCGACCGGGCGGCTGCTCGTGCTGGCGGCGGAGTTCGAGGCGGGCTGGCAGGCGAGCGTCGACGGGAAGGCCGTGCCGATCGTGCGGGCCTGGGGGCATCAGGTGGCCGTCTCGGTGCCGCCGGCGCCTTCGGAGGTGGTGGTGGAGCACCAGGGGACGACGCGGAACCTGTTGCTGCTGGCTCAGGTGGCCGCGGTGCTTTTCACGCTGCTGACCGCTGTGCCTACGCGGCGGCGATCCACTCTTTCGTGACTTCGGGCTTGCGGTGTGTTTGCCACGCGTGCGCTTGGCCGCCTGCCTCACTCGAGCTGCTTTCCCGAGCGCCACGCTGGAGACGTTGAGCGTCCCTTACGTGGCGCTCGGGACTTCAGGTCTCTGCCGGGGTGTTCCCAATGTCGCATTTGAGTCGCTGAGCGACCCGAATGCGACATTGGGAACCTCACGCGTGGTTGCCCGGCCCTCACCTGAGCGAGCGCCCGCACTCCTGCCGCCCTGCCCCTCTCGCCCCCCCGGATGCCCCCGATGCGTGCCCCGATGCCCGGTGTCCCCAATGTGGCATTGGGGACACTCAACGTCCCCAATGCCACATTGGGGGCACCCGCCTCACGCCCTGAGCACCCCCCGGCCGCGAGTTGTCCACAGGCTGATCCCCTTGTGGACAACTTGGGGCTCCAGCACCGTTTCCGCAGGTCCCATCGGTCCCTCGCGATAAACTGGGCTGGGGACGCCCCCCGGGAAGGGCGGGGGCTGGGTTGGGGGAGAAGTGGGTGGAGGGGGTCAGTCGCCTTCGATGACGTCGGGTTCGACGCCGAGGTAGCCCGCCACCTGTTCCACGAGGACGTCGTGGACGAGTTCCGCGAGTTCGCCGGGGTCCTTCGCGCGCGCTTCGAGGGGACGGCGGTAGAGGACGATGCGGGCTCGCGTCGGCAGGCCGGCGCGGTCGACGCCGGCGGGCACGAGCCGCGAGAGCGGGACGGCCCCGTCGTGCAACACGCCGTCCACTCCGGCCGGTGCGCCATCCGAGCGAACTTCGGGAACGTCGTCGACGGCGACGTCGAGCTTCGTCAGCTCGTGCCGCCACCGCGCTTCGATCGGTTCGAGCGCGTCCAAAACCAGCGCGTCGAACCTTTCCGCCCTGCTAGCGGCGGCGGGAAGGGTCGACGGATACAGCGCTCCGCGCAGGCCCCGGCCGTGCCGGTCCCGGCGCATCCGCCGTCGCTGTCGGGAATCACGAGCCGTCGCCACGAACCGAAGGGTACGCGCTCGGCGATTCAAAGCGCGTGTCGCCGGTACGCCGGGCCCGCGACGCGCTATCGTTCTCGATCGTGCGGAGCGTACGAAAGTGTTCGCGAACGGGTTGTCTCGAACCCGCTGTCGCCACGCTCACGTATGCCTACAGTGATTCGACGGCCGTGGTGGGCCCACTGGCCACCGCGAGCGAGCCGCACTCCTATGACCTCTGCGAAGCCCACGCCCTGCGGCTCACCGTGCCCAAGGGCTGGGAAGTCGTCCGCCACGAGGGCGCCTTCGCCGCGCCCGACCCCTCCGCCGACGAGCTGACCGCGCTGGCCGAGGCCGTGCGTGAGGCGGGCCGCTCGGACAAGCCCGCGCCGGAGCCCGAACCCGAGGGACCGTCAGGCAGGCGCGGCCATCTGCGCGTGCTGCCCGGCCGCGCCTGACACCAGGGCTCGCCGGTAGGCTTTCGAGCGCGCCAGAGGGCGTTGAACGAGACTATCGGCGGGGAGCAGGCGTGCCAGACCTTTCGGGCATCGTGAAGGCCTACGACATTCGCGGCGTTGTCGGTGAGCAGCTGGACGCGGCCCTCGTACGCGACCTCGGCTCGGCGTTCGCCCTGCTGATCAAGCCGGAGTCCGACTCCGTCGTGATCGGCCACGACATGCGCGACTCCTCACCCGAGCTGGCCACCGCGTTCGCCGACGGCGTGACCTCGCAGGGGCTCGACGTCGTGACGATCGGCCTCGCCAGCACCGACCAGCTTTACTTCGCGTCCGGGTCGCTGAACCTGCCGGGCGCCATGTTCACCGCCAGCCACAACCCGGCGAAGTACAACGGCATCAAGCTGTGCCGTTCGGGCGCGGCCCCGGTCGGCCAGGACTCCGGTCTCGCGGAGATCCGCGACACCGTCGAGCAGGGCGTGCCCGCCTTCGCCGGCCAGCGCGGTTCGGTGACCGAAAAGGACGTCCTCGCGGACTACGCGGCGTACCTGCGCAAGCTCGTCGACCTCTCGGGCAGCCGTCCGCTGAAGGTCGTCGTCGACGCCGGCAACGGCATGGGCGGCTACACCGTCCCGACCGTCTTCGCGGGCCTGCCCATCGACGTCGTGCCGATGTACTTCGAGCTCGACGGCAACTTCCCGAACCACGAGGCCAACCCGCTCGACCCGAAGAACATCGTCGACCTCCAGGCGAAGGTGCGCGAGGAAGGCGCCGACGCGGGCCTCGCCTTCGACGGCGACGCGGACCGCTGCTTCGTCGTCGACGAGCGCGGCGAGCCGGTGTCGCCGAGCGCCATCACCGCGCTGGTCGCGATCCGGGAGCTGGAGAAGGAGCCGGGCGGCACCATCATCCACAACCTGATCACCTCGAAGGGCGTCCCGGAGATCGTCGCCGAGCACGGTGGCAAGCCGGTGCGCACCCGGGTCGGGCACTCGTTCATCAAGGCCGAGATGGCCAAGACCGGCGCGATCTTCGGCGGCGAGCACTCCGCGCACTACTACTTCCGCGACTTCTGGCGCGCCGACACCGGCATGCTGGCCGCGCTGCACGTCCTCGCCGCCCTCGGCGAGCAGACGGGCCCGCTTTCGGAGCTGACGGCCGAGTACTCGCGCTACGCGGCCTCCGGCGAGATCAACTCCACCGTGGACGACCAGGTCGCGCGCATGCTCGCGGTCAAGGACGCCTTCTCCGCGCGTGACGGCGTCGAGATCGACGAACTCGACGGGCTCACCGTGCAGCTCCCCGGCGGCGGCTGGTTCAACCTGCGGCCGTCCAACACCGAGCCGCTGCTCCGCCTGAACGTCGAGGCCGCCGATGCCGAGGCCGTCCGGGCTCTGACCGAAGACGTACTGGCGATAGTCCGTGGGTAACGAATGTGGCGTGAAAACACACATAGAGACATCCCACAGGTAGGGAGTAACCATGGCCGTCACGCTTGACGCACAGTTGCTGGAGATCCTGGCCTGCCCGTCCCCCGACCACGCACCGCTGCGGACGGGGACGGCGGCCGATCCGGAGGCCGACGCGCTGACCTGCACGGAATGCGGTCGCGTGTATCCGGTCCGTGATGGAATCCCGGTACTGTTGCTGGACGAAGCCACCGAGCCGACGACCCCGGATGGCGCCCATGCCGACGGTCCCTGACGATTCCCTGCTCGACGATCCCGCGCGGTTGGCCGAGGCCGACACCGCGGGGCTGCTCCGTGCCGCCGCGATGGCGGGCGCCCAGGTCCGGGCGACCGCCGAAGCCGCGGCCGAACTCGAGCTGAGCGATCGCCTGGACGTCGGGCGCCCGCGCTCGCTCGTACTGATCGACCGGCCCGGCGTCAGCCGGACGCTGACCCGGCTGGTCGCCGCGCTCCTGACCCCGTCGTGCCCGGTGCCGGTGGTCGTCGCCGAGGTCGTGCCGAGCTGGATCGGCGCGCTCGACGTCGTCTTCGCGCACACCGACGACGCCGGTGACCGCGAGCTGGCCGCCTCTCTGGAGCGCGCCGCCCGGTACGGGGCGACGGTCGTGCTGTCCGCGCCCGCCGAAGGTCCGGTCGCCGCAGCCGTCGCCGGCAAGGGACTGCTGCTCGCGCCGAGGCTCCCGGTCCCGCCGGAGATGGCCTTCCCGCGCGGCCTCGCCGCGGCCCTGCTCACCGCGAACGCGCTCGGCCTGCTCGTGGCCGATCTGGAGCAGCTCGCCGACCAGCTCGACGCGGAAGCCGAAAAGGACTACCTGGCCAGGGAGTCGTTCGCGAACCCCGCCAAGGCGCTGGCGCTGAAGCTGGCCGAGCGCCAGCCGTTGCTGTGGGGGCTCGACCCGGTCGCGGTCGCCGTCGGCGAGCACGCGGCCCACGCGTTCGCCGCCCACGCGGCCGTCGTCTGTGACGTGGAGGACTATCGCCAGGCGCTGGCCAGGCCCGCCTTGCGGCGGGCGGCGTTGTCCGGGGGCGTGGAACGCGATATCTTCGCGGACCCGGAGGAGGGGGTCGGCTCGACGCCGAGGGTGTTGCTCCTCTCGGTTCGGACCGGGCCGGCCACGGAGGCGGCCCGCTATCAGGCGGAAGACCTGCTGCCCGGTGCGGACGTGATCGCCCCGGCCGAAGAGATCGAAACGGACGAGATCGTGCGTGCGGCCGTTCTCGCGTTGCGTTTCGAGCTGGCCGCGGTCTATCTCGGATTGGCCGTCGGCAGCATCGGCGGCGCCGGGAGGTACACGCCTGCAACGGCGTGAGCCCCGCGTGCGACGTAAGAAATGAGGGCCGGCACAAACAACCCGTGCCCGGCGAGGAGTTGAGGTGACAGTGGAGCTGCTGCGCAATGCCGTGCGGCCCTACGCGTGGGGGTCCAGAACGACGATCCCCGAGCTGCTGGGGCGTCCGGTGCCGGCGCCACACCCGGAAGCGGAACTGTGGATGGGCGCCCACCCCGGCGACCCGTCCCACGTCATCGGCCCCGACGGCACCGAGCGGAGCCTGCTGGAGCTCGTCGAAGCCGATCCGGTCGGCCAGCTCGGCAAGAGCTGCGCCGGACGCTGGGGCGGCAGGCTGCCGTTCCTGCTGAAGATCCTCGCGGCCGAAGAGCCGCTTTCGATGCAGGCGCACCCTTCGGCCGCGCAGGCGGCGGAGGGGTACAAGCGTGAGGAGTCGGCGAGGATCCCGCGCGACGCGTCGAACCGCAACTACCCGGATCCGACCGCGAAGCCGGAACTCGTCTGCGCGCTGACGGAATTCCACGCGCTGGCAGGCTTCCGCGACCCGGAACGCACGATCGCGCTGCTGAAGGCGATCGAGACGCCCGGGCTGGCGAAGTACGCGGTGCTGCTGGAGGCCCAGCCGGATCCGGCCGGGCTGCGCGCGCTGTTCACCACCTGGATCACCTTGCCGCAGGCCGCGCTCGACGAACTGCTGCCCGAGGTCCTCGATTCATGCGTGAAGCACGTCCGGGAACGCGGCGAGTTCAGCGTCGAATGCCGGACCATCCTGGAACTCGGCGAGTCGCATCCGCGGGACGCGGGTGTGCTCGCGGCGTTGCTGCTCAACCGGCTCACCCTCAGCGCGGGCGAGGCGATCTACCTGCCCGCCGGCAACCTGCACCTGTACCTCCACGGCACCGCCGTCGAGATCCTGGCGAACTCGGACAACATCCTGCGCTGCGGGCTCACGCCCAAGCACGTCGACGTGCCGGAGCTGCTGCGCGTCGTCGACTTCGCCTGCGGCGAGATGCCGGTGCAGAGCGGGGAGCGCGGCAGTGTTGACGGGCCCTCGGCGGGAAAGAGTGCCTCGGACCGGCGCCTGTCGGTGTATCGCACCGACGCTCCGGAGTTCGAGCTGTCGCGGATCGAGTGGGAGGCCGGGGACGACGGCGAGATCGCCGTCCACGACGTCGGCCCGCAGATCCTGCTGTGCACGGCCGGTGGCCTGCTGGTGACGGCCGACGACGGCGAACAGGTCGAACTCCGCCGGGGCCAGTCGGTGTGGCTCCCGGCCGCCGACCCCGCCGTCCGCGTGCGGCCGCTCTCCGGCGAACGCACCCAGGTCTTCCGGGCGACCGCCGGCACCTGCTGATCTCTCGCGTTTAGTCCTCTGGATGCGGTACTTGCACGCGCAAGGACCGCATCCAGAGGACTAAACGCGTGGCCTTGGCCGAAGTGTGTGCGTTCCGTGTGGCGGGTTCCGCGACCATCATCCTTACGGGTGACCCGGCGATTGTCGTCGGCTTCTCCCGGATGACGATGGCCGAGGAGAGCAGCAGCAGTGACTTCCCATCCCGACGCGGTGAGCGGGCGCGCCTACCGGGTGCCGGTCACCGTGCGCCCCGCCGCTCTGCTCGCCGCGCTCGGAATCGCCGTCGTGACCGCGCTCGTCCCGGTCGTCGATCTGGTGCTCCCGCTGCCGGACAGCCACGACCTGGCCGGCTCGGCTCCGGCGTTGGCGAGTCTCGCCGGTGACGCGATCGAGTCCGTGAAAGCCGCGGGTTCCGGCCTGCAAGACCTCGCCGTCGACGCGGAGAACAGGCTCAACCTCCCGCTGGTCGTGCTTATCACGCTCGGCGCTCAGGTGCTGCTCACCGCCGCGCTGGTCGTGAGTGGCACCCAGCCCATCCGCGTGATGCTGACCGTCGCCGGGCTGATCAACGTGTTCGCGGTCGCCCGGCTCGAACCCGCCGCGCCGCCGGTGTGGGACGCCGCCGCCAACGGGGTGCTGGTGATCGCGCTGGCCTGGTTCTCCGCCCTCCGCCGCGAGCCGCGGTTCGCGGGACTGTGACTTCCGGGTGGTGCTCGTCTGAGGGGTCGGGCACCACCCGGTCAGGCCGGGGCGGGTTCGGTGAGCGACAACAGCAACCGGACGAGGGTCGAAGCGTTGGCGTCGTGGGGGACTTCCAATCGCTTCGCCTCTTCACCCGCCGCCTCGGCCGCTTCTGTTTCCCCGACGGCCTCGTACGCCCTGCGCAGCACGTGCAGGGTGAGGCTTGTCGCGGGTTTCCCGCCCATGGCGCGGAATTCGTCGAGACAGCGGCGCAGCACGGGAATCGCGCTGTCGGCCCGGCCGTCGCCGATCCAGCTCGCCGCGATCGCCCGGGTGCAGGAAAGCTCTCGCGGCCGTTCTTCGAGCGCGTCGGCGAGCACTCGCGCGTTCTCGTAGGCCTGCACCGCGTCGGCGCGCCGCCCGGCGCCGGCGAGGATCGCGCCCTGGGTGCGCAACGACTTCGCCAGCGCCGATTTCGCCGTCGTCCGGCGCAGCACCCGCACGGATTCCTCGATCGTCTCCAGTGCCTCCTCCTCGCGGCCGTCGAGCATCAGCGACCACGAAAGTCCTTGCAGGGCAACGCCGAGCTGGCGTTCGTCGCCGTTTTCGCGAGCGTGCGCCAGGCTCCGGCTGTCGATCTCCAGCGCCTCGGCGACCTTGCCGAGCCGGTGCAGCGCCGCGGACTCCGCGTGCAGCGCGTACGCTCCCGGCCCGGTTTCCTCCACAATGGACAGTTCGCGGGCCTGGGTCGCGGCGTGCAGGGATTCCCCGGCCCTGCCGAGGCCGACGAGGCAGCGCGCCAGATTCGTCTCGACCCACGCCCGCGCGGAAACGTCACCCAGTTCCGCCAGCTCCTTCGAGCATTCGCGGTAACCCTCCACGGCGCGTTCGTACTCGCCGCGAACGTGCAGCAACACCGTCAGGTTCGCCTCGGCGACGACCGCGATGTGCCTGTCACCCGCCTTGAGAGCGGCGTCGCGCAAGGTCTCGTACGCCGTCCGCATGTCGGTGTAATGGCTGTGCAGATACAGATACGCGCTCAGTCTTTCCAGTACCCGCAACGCTTTCCGCAGCCAGCCGACCGCGCACATCGACGAGATGGCGGAGACCAGGTTCGCCCGCTCGACGGAGAACCAGGCGCCGGGATCGCGCAGCAGCCGCTCGACCAGTTCGCCGGACAGCGGCTGGGCGGGCAGATCCTGATCCGACAACGGCATCGGCACCGTCCTCGGCAGGCGGCGGGCCGCCGTGTCGGCGAGGCACAGCGCCGCGTCCGACAACTTCGTGACGGAGGCGACCCGCTCGGCGCGGGATTCCAGCTCTCGCCCGAGCTCCGTGGCGAACACGCGCACGAGATCGTGCATCCGGAACCGCTGCTCACCCGTCGGGTCGGGACCGGTGGCTTCGAGCAGGCTGGCCTCGACGAGTTCGTCGATGGCCTCGTCCGCTTCTTCTTCGGCGCCGTCGGCGGTGTCGTTGACGAGGGTCGACACCGCCCACGCGGGAAGGTCGAGGGTGCGGCAGCGGCCGATCAACCGGAACGCGCGCCGCGCGGACGGGCTCAGCGCCTCGTAGCTCAACGCGATGCTGCCGCGGACCTGGAGATCGCTGACCTGGAGTTCGTCGAGGCGGGAGACCTCGTCCTCCAGCTTCCCGGCGAGTTTCCCGAGCGGCAGGCCCGGCCGCATGGCGAGCCTGCTGCCCGCGATCCGCAACGCCAGCGGGAGATTGCCGCAGGCCTTGGCGATCCGCTCCGCGTCCGCGCGTTCGGCACCCACCCGGCCCTGCCCGGCCAGGCGCTCCAGCAGGGTCATCGCCTCGGCGCCGGACAGCGGCGCGAGGTGGAGGCGATCCGCCCCGGCGAGCCCGGAAAGCCGCCGCCTGCTGGTGACCAGGACGGCGCTGCCCGGCGTTCCCGGCAGCAACGCGCGGACCTGCTCGGGGCCGGCGGCGTCGTCGAGCACCACCAAAACCCGCCGATCGGCGAGACGGCCGCGGTACGCCGCCGCCCTGGCCTCGACGTCGTCCGGGATGGCGGGGCCGGTGACGCCCAGCGCGCGCAACAGGTCGCCGAGGACGTCGGCGAGGTCGCGGGGGTCGGAGGCGCCCGCCAGCGGGACGAACAGCTGTCCGTCCGGGAAGGACCGGCGGAGCCGGTGCGCGGTGCTGACCGCGAGGGTGGACTTGCCCGCGCCGGGTTCGCCGGTGATCACCGCGACCGGGACACCCGTACCGGCGCCGAGCAGCCCGGACAGCTTCGCGATCTCGCCTTCGCGGCCCGCGAGATCCGCGATGTCCGGCGGCAGCTGGCAGATCGGGAACACCTGCGCCGTCTTGACGGGCGGCACCGGATCCTCGCCGCGCAGCACGGCGGCGTGCACACGGCGGACTTCGGCGCCGGGCTCCACGCCGAGTTCCTCGACAAGCGTGGTGCGCAGCTCGCGGTGGACGGCCAGTGAATCGGCCTGCCGCCCGGCGCGGTGCAGGGCGATCATCAGCTGCGCGGCCAGCCGCTCGCGCAGTGGATGTTCGGTGATCATCGCCTGGAGTTCGCCGGTGAGCTCGCCGTGCCTGCCGTCGGACAGTTCGGCGTCGACGCAGTCTTCGAACGCGGCGAGACGTTCCGATTCGAGCCGGGCGACGTCCGCGTCGAGCCGGGGGAGGTGCAGTCCGGACAGGACCGGCCCGCGCCATTCCGCCAGCGCCCGGCGGTAGTGCGCGGCTGCCGCAGCCGGATCGCCCGCCCTCGCCGCGGCCTTCCCCGCCGCGGCGGCCTCGCGGAAGGACAGCAGATCGAGGTCGCCGGGTTCGACGACCAGCCGGTAGCCCTGCGGATCCCGCTCGATCTCCAGTCCCTCGAACCGCGCCCGCAGCCGGGAGACGTAGGTGTGCAGATTCGAGGAGTACGACTTCGGTGGAGTGCCCGGCCAGAGCGTCTCGACCAGGGCGCCGACCTGGACGGACGAGTTCGCGTTCAGCAGCAGGACGGCCAGCAGGGCACGCTGATGATCGCCGCGCGGCGCCGTGCGCCGCCCGGGCGGGCTCTCGATCGTCAACGGTCCGAGCACGCCGAATCGCGGCACGGGCACCTCCCAGGTCCTGAGAGGGGCGACCCTAGCGAGGGGAGCCGACAATTCTGTGACCTGTCCCGCCCAGCGCGTACCGGCTCATCTGCACTGCTAGCCTTCGAACCCGGCATATCGGGACACCATTTGGGGAGTTGCACGTGTCTGCAGGTGGCGGAACCAAGGCGATCATCGCCGCGCTCGTGGCGAACGCCGGAATCGCGGCCGCGAAATTCACCGGCTTCCTCATCACGGGGTCGTCTTCGATGCTCGCCGAGTCGGTGCACTCGCTGGCGGACACCTCGAACCAGGGGCTCCTGCTGCTCGGTCAGAAGACCTCGCAGCGCAAGGCGACCCGCGCGCACCCGTTCGGCTTCGGGCGTGACCGGTACTTCTACTCGTTCATCGTCGCGCTGATGCTCTTCAGCCTTGGCTCGGTGTTCGCGCTGTACGAGGGCATCCACAAGATCAGCGAGCCCGAGCCGCTGACCTCGCCGCTGGTGGCTGTCGGCATCCTCGTGGTCGCGATCGGACTGGAGTCGTACTCCTTCTACACCGCGATCCAGGAGTCGAAGAAGATCAAGGGTGACGCGGGCTGGTGGGCGTTCATCCGCCAGGCCAAGACCCCCGAACTGCCGGTGGTGCTGCTGGAGGACGCGGGCGCGCTGCTCGGCCTGGTGTTCGCGCTCGCGGGCGTCGGGCTTTCGGTCGTCACCGGCGAGCCGGTGTGGGACGGCATCGGCACCGTCATGATCGGCGTGCTGCTCGGCATCATCGCGATCATCCTGATCATCGAGATGAAGAGCCTGCTGATCGGCGAAGGCGCCTCCGAGACCGACCTCGACACGATCGTCGACGAACTCGCCGCGGGCAAGGTCGAGCGGGTCATCCACATCCGGACGCTGTACATCGGCCCGGACGAGATGCTGGTGGCCGCGAAGCTCGCGCTGGTGCCGGGGCTGGAGACCGGCGAGGTCGCGCAGGCCATCGACGACGCCGAAGCGCGTGTGCGGGCGAAGGTGCCTACGGCGAAGCTGATCTACCTGGAGCCGGACCTGGACCGGTCGCTGGCGCGCTGAGCCCGCGGGCTCTGCCGGTCCCGGGAGCTTTCGAGTGTCATGAAAGGGTCGTTCAGGACGTTTTTCGTCCTGAACGACCCTTTCATGACATCGGCGGGTGGGCGGTCGGGTGGGTCGTGAGTGGCTGGGACGTTCTCTTGAGGGGCGGGACAAGCGTGTCGGGCCGTTGAGGTGTCCCCAATGTGGCATTGGGGACGGTGAGTGTCCCCAATGCCACATTGGGGGCATTCCGCGTCGAGGCTCGGGCACCGGCCCGCCTGCCGCTGCTGCACCGCGTCGCCCGCCTGCTTGGGTAGCGACGGGGCGGCCGAGCCACTCGCCCGCCCGATACCCCCGCGACCGCCGTCCGGCGCAACTGTCCGTACTCCGCCGATTACCGGCGCGACCTCCGGGTACTTCGTTGCTCTCCCACCGCGCTGCCGTCACGACCGGGCGATAAGGTCCGATGAACCGCAGTCAGGTGTAGGAGGTCAAGGGTGCCCGGAAACGGTCTGTGGCGTACGAAATCCATCGAGCAGTCCATCGCGGACACCGACGAACCGGGGACCAGGCTCAGGCGGAACCTGAGCGCGTGGGACCTGACCGTCTTCGGCGTCGCCGTCGTCATCGGCGCCGGAATCTTCACGCTCACGGCGCGCACGGCAGGCGATTACGCGGGGCCGTCGGTGTCGCTTTCCTTCGTCTTCGCGGCCATCGCCTGCGCGCTGGCGGCGCTCTGTTACGCGGAATTCGCGTCCACCGTCCCGGTGGCCGGGAGCGCGTACACGTTTTCCTACGCCACGTTCGGCGAGTTCATGGCGTGGATCATCGGCTGGGACCTGATCCTGGAGCTCGCGGTCGGCGCGGCCGCGGTGTCGAAGGGCTGGTCGGCCTACCTCGAAACCGTGCTCTCCTACATTTTCGGCAAGGGCACGAAGACGACGTTCGAGATCGGCGGTCTCCCGGTCGACTGGGGTGCCCTGATCGTGGTGCTGGTGCTGGCGACGTTGCTCGCTCTCGGCACGAAGCTGTCCTCGCGGTTCTCGATGGTGATCACCGGGATCAAGGTCGCGGTGGTGTTGTTCGTGATCGTGCTCGGCATCTTCTACATCAAGGGCTCCAACTACAGCCCGTTCATCCCGGACGCCCAGACCGGCGGCGACTCGTCGGCCACCGGGGTGGACCAGTCGCTGTTCTCGGTGTTCGCGGGCAGCAGCAGCAGCTCGTTCGGCGTCTTCGGCCTGCTGGCCGCGGCGTCGCTGGTGTTCTTCGCGTTCATCGGTTTCGACATCGTCGCGACCACCGCGGAAGAGACCCGCAACCCGCAGAAGGCCGTGCCCCGCGGCATCTTCGGCTCGCTGGCCATCGTCACGGTGCTCTACGTCGCCGTGTCGCTCGTGGTCGTCGGCATGGTGAACTACAAGGATCTCGCCACTTCGGCCGGCGACGGCGGCAAGAAGACGCTCGCGTCCGCGTTCGCGGTCAACGGCGTCGACTGGGCGGCCAACATCATCTCCGTCGGCGCGCTCGCCGGTCTGACCACCGTCGTCATGGTGCTGATGCTCGGCCAGATCCGGATCATCTTCGCGATGTCGCGTGACGGTCTCATGCCGCGCAGCCTGGCGAAGACCGGCGCGAACGGGACGCCGAAGCGGGCGACCATCGTCGTCGGTGGACTGGTCGCCGTCGCCGCGACGTTCTTCCCGGCGGACAAACTGGAGGAAATGGTCAACGTCGGCACGCTGTTCGCCTTCATCCTCGTTTCCGCGGGCGTGATGGTGCTGCGCAAGACGCGACCGGATCTGCCGCGCGCGTTCCGGGTGCCGTGGGTGCCGCTGATCCCGATCCTGGCGATCCTCGCCTGCCTGTGGCTGATGCTGAACCTGACCGTGCTGACCTGGTTGCGGTTCATCGCGTGGATGGTGCTGGGCGTGCTCATCTACTTCGTCTACAGCCGCCGCCATTCGCTGCTCGGCAAGAAGAACAAGGAAGAGAACGCGGAGTCCGTATCGGACTGATCATTCTCGTTTCGGCGGCCCACCATTCCTCTATGGATGGTGGGCCGCTTTGTTCGGGGGCCCCGGTTCCGGTGTGAAATCGGTGTGCGATAGCGTCCGGGCTCTTGCCTCACCCTGACGGGTGAACGGGACTCGTGGAGAACACCGCGAGTCGACCTTCATCCCGCGAAAGAGGTAACCACGCTTCGCTCGTTTGTCCCCCGATCGGTACAGGAGAGCTCTGAATGCAGATCATGTCCGGACGGCGCGTCCGTTCAGCCGTCACCATCGTCGCGCTGGCGACCGCCGCCCTGCTCGGTACCGCCGGCTCGGCGCTGGCCTGCCACTCCGACGACGAACACGCCAAGCCGATCCCCGGCAAGGTCAGCAAGTGCGAGCAGGTCAAGGCCGGCGGCTCGGCTCTGTCCGACTCGGACTTCAAGTTCACCGGCGGCCCCGGTGAGAAGCGGCTCAACATCACCGGCCTCGCCGAGGGTGTCAAGGTGACCGCGATCGTCGTCCTCGGTGGCGACGACGGCTACAACGTCTACGAGCCGGGCAAGCGCAAGCTCTCCGACACCCCGCCGTGGACCGAGCTGCGCGCGCCGTTCAACCGCGACGGCAGCAAGGCGAACATCGACAAGTGGTTCGCGTGCGGCGAGAAGACCAAGCCGACCGAGCAGCCGAAGCCGTCCGAGCCGACGAAGACCACGACGGCCAAGCCGCCGACGACCGCTCCGACCACCACGGACAAGCCGTCGGAGACCTCCGCTCCGTCGAGCACCGCCGTCCCCGCCCCGAACGTCGGCGGTAACGGCGGCAACGGTGGCGGCCTCGCGGACACCGGTTTCGACAACGCCTGGCTGCTGTGGGCCGGTGGCCTGCTGGTCCTGGCCGGTGCCGGGGTCCTGGTCCTGCTGCGCGTGCGCCGCGGCAAGACCGACTGAAGCTAGTTCCAAGTACATGAAGGCCCCCTTCCTCGCGCCAGGCGCAAAGAAGGGGGCCTTCATGTACTTCAGCGCATCTGCGGGAAGTCCCCGAACAGCGATCCCTGTTCGCCCCAAGGGTTCGCCGGGCGGGGACGGCCGAGACCGGCGGCCATCGCGACGGCGTTGTCCCATTCGGCGTCGACGACGTAGTCCGTGTGCTTGAGGACGCCGGGGGCCCAGCGGTGGCGCCCGGTCGGCCCGCGCATCGGATCGGGCAGCCAGTGATCGCCGCCGAGCACCAGGACACCCTGGTCGTCGGGTTCCGCCGCCAGCGGCCCGGTGCCGCCGCCGGACAGGTAGCCGTCGCCCAGCAGTTTCCCGGCCACCACACGATGCCGCCACGTCGTGACGCCGCCGCCGAAGACGTCCGTGCCGCGGCACAGCGCGCGCCAGCGGCCGTCGAGATCTTCGTACAACCCGGCCAGTTGCGCCTGCGGCAGCATCGCGGGAAACGCGCGCTGGTAACCCCATTGCAGCGGCGAACCCGCGGTCAGCAGGCCGACGCGGTCACGGTCCTCCGGCGGGAGATCGGCGATCACGCGCGCGGCGGCGAGCACGGTCAGCAGGCTGCCGAGGTTGTAGCCGGACAGCACGACCCGCGTACCCGGATCGGCCAGATGTTCCTTGACCCGGTCCGCGAGTTCCGGGACGACCTTGAGCGCGTAACTCGGCGGAACGGTCGGGTGGGCGGCACGCGGCCAGAAGCACACGAGGTCCGCCAGCGCGCCGAGATGACGGCTGCGCGTGGGTTTCGTCGCGGCCGCGAACACCACGCGCAGCAAGCCCGCCGCCAGCGCGCCGAGCGCGAACACCCCGATCGCCGAGATCGGCGTGAACCAGCTCGCGAGCGGGCCGAAACCGAAGCGCAGCACGAGGAGCGCGCCGCCGCCCGCCGCCATCGCCAAGGCGACCGCGAGCGCGAGATGGTGCAGGTGCTTGCGTTCCCACGAGGCACGGGCCCAGACACGGGCCGCTTCCTCCTCCTGGGACTCGCTGATCTCCATCAGCGCGACGACCTCCGGGACACCGCGACGCAGCCGTCGCAACGGGACGGCCACCGCGAAGCCCAGCACCCCGAGCAGGAGGGCGAGCGCGAGCCCGGCGCCCCAAAGGACGGTCACCAGGACATAGGTGTCGGGCAGGCGGAGATCGTCCGCGCCGACCAGCTTCCGCAGCGCGACCGCGAGCCCCGCGCCGAAGCCGCCACCGAGCAGACCGGCGAGCGCGACGACGGGCGCCGCCGCCCAGCCGCCGAGCCAGGGCCGCAGCCGTCGCGGCATGTGCTTCCAGGTCGAACGGCCGAACAAGGCCGCGGGTACGAGGATCAGCGCGAACAGTACGGTCACCGCGACCATCGACGCGCCCAGTGCCTCGACCGTCCCGTCCGCTCCGCCGAGCCCGCCGCCCGAAAGCCCCGCGGGCAGCGGTGTCCGGCGCACGACGGCGATCCCGACCAGCGCGACGGCGAACCCGATCAGCCCGCCCCGGACCACCGGCCCGGCCGAGAAACCGACCGTCGAGGCCAGCAGCGAGGCGACGGCGAGCGCCAGCGCGCAGATCCAGACGATCAGGTCGAACGTCGTCGACGGCAGCCGGAACGGCCCGCCGAGCAACGGAAGCGCGACACAGGTCAAGGCGGCGACGGTGTGCAGCGTGCGCAGGCCCGGCGTCCGCGGCAGGTCCTGTGGTTGCAACGGGCTCGAACTGTGGGCGCGGTGCAACCGGTTCCGTGACCGCCAGTCCGACGACGGGATCCGGTCGAGCACGAAGATCAGCACCAGGAGCGGGACCACCCCGATCGCCGTCCGCAGCGGCGGGAAGTCCCGCAGGAACGACGGGACGCCGGACAGACAGCTCGAACCGGGCGCGAGGCATTGCGCGGCGAACAGGTCGAGCGAGACCACCGCGAGCTGGCTGATCAGCAGCATCGTGAGCAGCAGCGAGGCCACCCGCAGCAGCCCTCGGCAGGCCGCGCCGAGCGCCGCGGCGAAACGCTTGCCCTCCGGGACCGGCGGCAGCATCCAATGCGCGACGTTCGCGAGCGAGAACGGGAACAGCAGCGCCCAAGTCGCCTTCGCCGCGCCCCCCGACGTCATCCCGCTCCAGAGGTAGCCTTCGAGGATGCGCGGGATCGAACGGCCGAGCGCGGGCAGCACCGGACCGGGAGCGGGACGGCGCAGCCGGTCCGACGGCCGGATCAGCCTGCCGATCCCGTCGCCGGCGACGTCGACCACCGACGTCGAATCCAGCAGGCTTTCACCGCTCGTGCCCACTAGCCCGGGTACGCGTATTTCGACGACGCGGGTATCGGGACCCGGCATGACCACGGTGAAGGCCTCCAATCCGTCTCAGTGGGCTTTGAGCCGACAACGGTACTGTTCCGTTGTCATCCAACCTTGGAGGAAGCGCGCATATGACCCCCGAAAGCGTTGCCAAGCGGCACGACACCCGCAACGGCATCGAGTTCGCCGTCGCCGATCTCGAGGCCGCCGAGTTCGGCCGCAAGGAGATCCGCCTCGCCGAGCACGAGATGCCGGGCCTGATGGCGCTGCGCCGCGAGTACGCCGAGGTGTATCCCCTGCGGGGAGCCCGGGTTTCGGGCTCGCTCCACATGACGGTACAGACCGCTGTCCTGATCGAAACCCTCGTCGCGCTGGGCGCGGAGGTTCGCTGGGCCTCGTGCAACATCTTCTCCACGCAAGACCACGCCGCCGCGGCGATCGTCGTCGGCCCGCACGGCACGCCGGAGGAGCCCAAGGGCGTGCCGGTGTTCGCCTGGAAGGGCGAGTCGCTGGAGGAGTACTGGTGGTGCACCGAGCGGATGCTCACCTGGGACGGTGAAGGTCCCAACATGATCCTGGACGACGGTGGCGACGCCACCATGCTGGTGCACAAGGGAACCGAGTTCGAGAAGGCCGGTGTCGTCCCTTCCCCGGACGAGGACACTTCGGACGAGTTCCGTGTCTTCCTCCAGCTGCTGAGCGCTTCGGTCGCGGCCGACACCGGCAAATGGACCAAGATCGGCGAAGGCGTCCGCGGTGTCACCGAGGAGACCACGACCGGTGTGCTGCGGCTCTACCAGCTCGCCGCGGCCGGTGAGCTGCTGTTCCCGGCGATCAACGTGAACGACGCGGTGACGAAGTCGAAGTTCGACAACCGCTACGGCATCCGGCATTCGCTGATCGACGGCATCAACCGCGGCACCGACGTCCTCATCGGCGGCAAGGTCGCGGTCGTCTGCGGCTACGGCGACGTCGGCAAGGGTGCCGCGGAATCGCTGCGCGGCCAGGGCGCGCGGGTGGTCGTCACCGAGATCGACCCGATCTGCGCGCTCCAGGCGGCGATGGACGGCTATCAGGTCAAGAAGCTGGAGAACGTCCTTCCCGAGGCCGACATCATCATCACGACCACCGGCAACAAGGACGTCGTGCTCGTCGAGCACATGGCGCGGATGAAGCACCAGGCGATCCTCGGCAACATCGGCCACTTCGACAACGAGCTCGACATGGCCGGCCTCCAGCGTTACCCGGGCATCCGGCGCATCAACATCAAGCCGCAGGTCGACGAGTGGGTGTTCCCCGATGGCAAGAGCATCATCGTGCTGTCCGAGGGCCGCCTGCTGAACCTGGGCAACGCGACCGGGCACCCGTCGTTCGTGATGTCGAACAGCTTCTCCAACCAGGTGATCGCGCAGATCGAGCTGTTCACCAAGCACGAGGAGTACGACAAGGAGGTCTTCCGCCTCCCGAAGAAGCTCGACGAGAAGGTCGCGAAGATCCACCTCGACGCGCTCGGCGGTGAGCTCACGAAGCTGACCAAGGAGCAGGCCGAGTACATCGACGTGGACGTCGAAGGCCCGTTCAAGACCGACCACTACCGGTACTGAGCCGCTGCTATGAAAGGTCCTTTCCTTGCAAATTTCGCAAGGAAAGGACCTTTCATAGCGCGTCGCGCTACTCCCACTCGACCTCGATGCCGGCCAGTCCCGGTCCGGCGTCGCTGAAGAAACCACTGGTCACGCCGCCCATGTCGCAGGGCAGCTCTTCGGACTCGACGGGCACGGCGTCGTCGCGCGTCCGGAACTGCCGCGTGCAGCGGGCGGGCAGCGCGCCGAGCGCGAACTTCAGCTGCACCAGGTAGCTCGAGCACTGGTCCCGCAGCATCCGGAAGTACCCGGGCGACGCGGCGCCGGAATCGTCGTGGACCCCGAAACAGAACACGTGGATCTCGCCCTCGGCGAGCTTCCGATCGAAGAGCAGCTCGGTGGCCATGGTCTCGGCCTCGGCGTTGCGCCGGATCCGGCCGACGCGGCAGCCCTCGGCGGTGACCAGTTCGACGTCGCCGATGTCGCAGCCAGGGTCGCCGTTGTAGACGGTGACGTACCGGTCCGGCCCGTGGCGGCGCGCCCGGCACACCAGCCGGGTGTGCAGCGCGACCTGCCGGTGCGCGGCGTCGAAGGTGATCGTGTCGTGCACCGACAGCATTTCGAGGTCGGCGTTGTAGCGGTTGGACGACGGGTACGCGCCCAGTTCCGCCAGCAGCTGGTCGACGATCGAACCCATGTCGCCGGACCGGATGTCGTGGAACGACGCGGCCATCTGGTGCCCGCGCGCCCGCGCCGTCCGCGGCCCGATCAGCACGACGAGCGCGTCCGCGGGCAGTTGCAGTACCGATTCCAGCGCGCGCACCGCGGGGAGCGCCTTGGGCACCTCCGGCTGGCGCAAGCCGCGCTGCCAGTAGCTCAACGTCGACTGTCCGATTTGGACACCGCGTAGCCCGAGGTGGGCGCGGAGCCTGGCCAGGGAGAGTCCGCGGTAGGCGATCGCCTGCCGGAGCGCGTGATGGAATTCGCCGCTGCGAAGGGCCTCGACGAGCTCTTTGGGCAAGGATTCGAGCGATTGACGGCGCGTGCCGTCGATGATCGTCGGGGTGTCAACGTCCGAGGCAGGCTTTCCTGCCGAGAACGTGTCGGCACCGTCTCGTGTCACCGCTCGTCCCTTCACCAGACCAGTGTGTGCGCTGAGCGTGAACACCGCGGAACGTTCACGGTAGCAGCGCACTGTGAACACTACGTCCCCCGTTCGGGGTGGTTGACCCCGGAAGAGTGACCGTTCCGGGGTGTGGAAACGCCCCGGAACGGTCCGTTCCGCCGAGTGCCCATCTTGCTCTGTGTGAGCCTGCTGTTCACCGTTGTGACCACATTGGTTCGCCATGGTGACCAGGAGGCCCGTCGTGCCTGTGTTCTCGAACAGGGTTTGCGCCGCCGGCGCCGCGAGTCTCGCGGCGTGGCTGGCGATCCAGACCCCGGCGAGCGCGCTGCCCCAGCCGCCTGCCCGCCAGAACACCATCGCGATGCAGGTGCAGGAGAAGTCCCAGTGGTGCTGGGTGGCTTCCGGCAACACCATCGCGGCACACCACGGTGTGACCGTCACCCAGAACGAATTCTGCCGGATCGCCCACGGTGAGCGACGGCGGGAGTGCGCCGACGAGCCGGGAACGCTGGGCGACGTCCGGCGCGCCTTCGGCAAGCTCGGCTTCTCGGCGCCGGGGAACTACCTCAAGGGCCGCATCCCCTACGCCGACGTCCAGGCGCAGACCGGTGCGGGGCGCCCGGTGCAGACGCGGGTCGGCTGGGCCGCGGGCGGTGGCCACATGCACGTCCTCTACGGCCACGACGCCGGCCGGAAGTGGGTCTCGTGGGGGGATCCACTGCCCACCGGGAACCGCTACAACTGGTCGACCTACGACTTCTACGCCGGGAACAAGTCCTTCACCTGGACCCACACGCTCACCGGGATCCGGCGATGAGCGCGCGGCGGTACCTCGGGCTCGCCGGGCTGGTCGCGGTCGCCCTGCTGATCTCGGCGCCCGGAGCGCGCGCGGACAGCCTGTCGAGTGAAGATCTCGCGGCCGCGAAGGCGGCTGCCGACGATCCCACTCTGCGTGCCGAAATCGGCCGCTTCCTCACACAAACGGGTGGTTCGGGCCACGCGCCGTCGGTGAGTGTCGTCGACGAATCCTTCCCGGTTTACGAGCTTTCGAGGGACTTCGTCGCCGGTGACGGCGCGATCGCCGGGCAACTCGCCTACGTCGCCGTCCCCGTGACGGCGTCCGACGGGCAGACCGCGACCGTCTGGTCGGTCCGCGGCGACGACGGCGCCTGGCGCGTCGGCAACATCGCGTCGGGTGACCGGGAAAGCGAACTGGCCCGGCGGCTGCCCGCCGGTGCGACCCTGCTCCACGAGCCCCAGGTCGACGCCTGGTACGCGCTGCGCGACGGCCGGGTGACGCTGCTCGACTCCGGCGCCAGCGGCTACGCGGCCGGTGCCACGGCCACCCTCGCTGAGTACCAGCGGACGGTCTCCGGCCGGTATGGCGCGATGCTCGCGAACTCGCCGTACGCCCAAGAAGGCAAGGCCGGTGGCTACAACGCCCAGGTGATGCCGCGCGGCGACGGCGGCCCCGCGCCGGACGCGCAGGACACCGGTTTCGTCCCGCTGCTGATCTTCGGCGGCCTGCTGCTGATCTGTGTCGCCGGCTTCTTCCTGCACTCGAAGAGGCGCGTCCCCTAGCGGACCGGTGGGCTGGACGTGAGCTGACCCGTCCGGCCCGCCGGTCGACCACCTCGCCCTATCCTTGGCCGCGTGGGTCGACTCGTGGTTATCGAAGGTCTGGACGGTGCGGGCAAGCGCACCCTCGCCGACGCGCTGACCGGCGCGCTGAACGCCGCCGGGGCGAGCGTCGCGTCCATCGCGTTCCCCCGCTACGGCGAAAGCGTGCACGCCGACCTGGTGAAGGAAGCGCTGCACCGCGGGCACGGCGACCTCATCGACTCCGTGTACGGCATGGCGCTGCTCTACGCGCTCGACCGCCGGGGCGCGGCCGACGAGATCCGCGCCCGGCTCGGCGATCACGACGTCGTGCTGCTCGACAGGTACGTCGCGTCGAACGCGGCGTACGGCGCCGCCCGGCTCCATCAGGGCGCGGACGGTGAGTTCGTGCGCTGGCTCCGCGAACAGGAGATCGACCGGTTCGGCCTGCCGGTGCCCGCCGCGCATCTGCTGCTCCGGGTCACCGCCGACGTCGCCGCCGACCGCGCGCAGCGCCGCGCCGCGAGCGACGCCGACCGCGCGCGGGACTCCTTCGAGACCGACGACTCGCTCCAGAAGCGGTGCTCGGTGGTCTACGACGAACTCGCCGCGGCGGGCTGGCTCGCACCCTGGCACGTTCTCGACGGCGTCGCCGGTGTCGACACCGCCGCGTTGGCCGCCGAACTCCTCCGCGTTTAGTCCTCTGGATGCGGTACTTGCGTGCGCATCTACCGCGTTTAGTCCTCTAGATGCGTGCGTAGCCAGGCGTGGAACTCGCCGATGTGATGCTCGGACGGCATCAGCACCCCGCCGCCGCGGTAGGCACGGGACGCCATCGCGGGCTGGCAGCGTTCACAGGCGTCGAAGTCCTGCTCGTTGACGCGGTGGAACAGTTCCACCGAGCGCGACACGTCACGCCCCGACGCGACGACGTCGGCCGAATAGAGCCAGTCGCATTCGACGACCGTCCGGTCCGGCGCGAGCGGGTACATCCGGTGGAAGATCACGTGATCCGGCACCAGGTTCACGAACACCTGCGGCCGGATGGTGATCGCGTAGTACCGCCTGTCCTGCTCGCTCGCGACACCGTCGAGCCGCTCGAAACCCGAACCGCCGTCGATGGTGAACCCCTCGACGTCCTCGCCGAATCCGGCGCCGTGCCCGACGTAGTACTGCGCCGCGTACCCGTCGGCGAACTCCGGCAGCACCTCGGTCAGTTCGGGATGGATCGTCGCGCAGTGGTAGCACTCCATGAAGTTCTCGACGATCAGTTTCCAGTTCGCCTTGACGTCGTAGGTGATCCGGCGCCCGACCGAGAGCCCGTCGAGGCCGTAGCGCCCGATCGATTCGAGATCGCCCAGCCGTTCCCGCACCGCGCCCTCGACGTCGGCCTCGAACGACGGCGGGTCCGCGGCGAGGCAAACCCACGCGTAGCCCAGCCATTCCCGCAGGTGCACGGTGTGCAGCCCGTACTCCGCGCGGTCGATATCGGGGAGGTTCGCGAGGTTCGGCGCGGCGATCAGCTTGCCGTCGAGCCCGTACGTCCACGCGTGGTATGGGCACTGAAACGCGCGCTTCACCGTGCCCGTCGCTTCGGTGCACAGCCGGGCGCCACGATGGCGGCAGACGTTGAGGAACGCCCGCAGCCCGCCGTCCCGCCCCCGGCCGACGAGCACACTTTCGCGTCCGATTTGGACAGTCCGGTAGTCGCCCGCCGACGCCAGGTCCGCCGAACGTGCGGCGCAGAACCACCGGCGCTCGAAGATCTTTTCCTGCTCCGCCGCGAAGATCGCGGGATCGGTGTAATACCCGCCGCCCAGCGTCGGGATGAGACTCGTCATCTCGACGCTCCCATCAGTCGCGCGGGGTCGAACAGCGCGATCGGATGCTCGGTGGTGCCGTCCACCACCAGGTCGGCGAGCACCTCGCCGACCACCGGGACGAACTTGAAGCCGTGCCCGGAGAACCCGCAGGCGACCACCACGCGGTCGTGCGCGGGATGGCGGGCGATGACGAAATGCTCGTCCGGGGTGTTCGTGTACAGGCAGGTCGCCCCGCGCAGGAACGCGCCGGGCAGCGACGGCATCTTCCGGCCGACGAACTCCGCGATCTCGCCGACCTCTTCGGCGTGCACCGTCCGGTCGATGGTCTCCGGCGTGCAGGGCTCGCCGCCGCGGAAGAACGCGACCTTCACGCTCCCGGCGTCGTCGTGGGAGGGGAAGCCGTAGAACTGCCGTCCGGTTTCGCCTTCCCAGACGTAGATCGGATGCCGTCCGGCGCGGAACGGTCCCGCCCCGCCCGACGGCGCGAACCAGTACTGGACCTGGCGTTCGATCGTGAAGTCGACGCCGAGTTCGGCGAGCAGCCCCGGTGCCCAGGCGCCGGGGCAGATCACCAGCTGCTCCGCGGTGTAGAAGTTCTGCGCGGTCCCGACCCGGACCCCGGTGGATGTCTGCCGCCACGAAAGGACCTTCTCCTCGTGGTGCAGATCCGCCCCGGCCCGCGCGGCGAGCTGCAGGTGCGCAGCCACGCTGCCTTCCGGAACCACGAAACCGGCGTTCTCCTCGTACAGCGCGATCTCGTGGTCCGCCGGGTTCATCGTCGGGAACCGGCGCCGGATCTCCGCCGCGTCCAGGAGTTCGTGCGGCAGCTCCCATTTCCGGGCGCTGGCCAGGCTGCCCGACACCGTCCGCGAGCCGGGGTCGCCGAGCATGATCCCGCCGCAGCGGGTGAAGATCTTCCGGCCCGAGTCCCGTTCGACGCCCTCCCACAGTTCGTGCGCCCGCAACAGAAGCGGGACGTACGCGGGATCCTCGAAGTACGCCTGCCGGGTGATCCGCGAGCCGCCGTGGCTGGACCCGAGGTTGTGCACCGGCGCGAACTGGTCGATGCCCAGCACGCGCCGCCCTCGCCGGGCGAGCCGGTACGCGGCCGCGCTGCCCATCCCGCCGAGGCCGATGACGATGACGTCGTAATGGGTCATGCGGCGCTCCTGATCCGGGTCATGCCGGGGTCGAACAGCGGTTCGTTCGCCACGACGGCGGGGATCCGCTCACCGAAGTACTCGATCTCCAAAGGGGTTCCCGGCACCGAGAGCCCGGCCGGAAGCCAGGCGTACGCGATGTTCTTGCCGACGGTGTAGCCGTACGCGGCACTGGTGACGTACCCGGCGGGACGGCCGTCGGCGTACACCGGTTCCTTGCCGAGCACGACGGAATACGGATCGTCGATCGTGAGACAGGTCAGCTTCCTGGTGGCCGTCTCCGCCGAGCGGCCCGTCAGCGCGTCCCGGCCGATGAAGTAACCCTTGTCCATCCGCACGGCGAACCCGAGACCGGCTTCGTACGGGTCGTGCTCGGCGGTGACGTCCGTGCCCCACAGCCGGTATCCCTTCTCCAGCCGCATACTGGAGAACGCCTCCCGCCCGGCGGCGATGATCCCGTGCTTCTGACCGGCGTCGGCGAGCGTGTCCCACAGTTCGCGGCCGAGATCGGCGCTCGTGTACAGCTCCCAGCCGAGTTCGCCGACATAGGACAGCCGCATCGCGGTGACCGGTACCAGGCCGACGTGCGCTTGCCTGGTCTTGAAGTACCCCATCGCCCGGTGCGAGAAGTCCGTTGTGGACAGTGGCTGCAGAACCGCTCTGGCGAGCGGGCCCCAGAGACCGATACAGCAGGTGCCGGGCGTGGTCTCGTGGATCTGCGCGGCGCCGTCGCCGGGGAGATGCCGCCGCAGCCAGTCGATGTCGATGGCGCTGTTGACACCCACCTGGAACCGGTCGGTGCCGAGCCGGGCGACGGTCAGGTCGCTACGCACGCCACCGTCCTCGTCGAGCAGCAGCGTGTAGGTGACCGAACCGGGTTTCTTGTCGAGCTGGTTCGTGGTCATCGTCTGCAAGAACGGCAACGCGCCAGGGCCGGTGACTTCCACGCGTTTCAGCGACGTCATGTCGAACATAGCGACCCGCTGCCGCGCGACCAGCGCTTCGGCACCGCCGATCGGGGACCAGTACCGCGCGGCCCAGCCGTCGCGCTCCGGCACGAGGTCGACCTCGGGAAGGTTCGCGTTCGCCTCGTACCAGTGCGGCCGCTCCCAGCCGCCCGCTTCGAGGAAAAACGCGCCGAGCGCCTTCTGCCGTTCGTAAAAGGGACTCGTCCGCAGCGGCCTCGGATCTTCCATGGGCTGCAAGGGATGGACGATGTCGTAGACCTCGGCGAAGCTCTGGCAGCTGCGCGCCATGACGTAGTCCGGGGCCAGCTGCGCCCGCTCGAACCGGGCGAGGTCGCAGCCGTGCAGATCGTCGCCGGGCTGCCCGTCGACCAGCCAGCGCGCCATCGCCCGCGCGACCCCGGCCGAATGCGTGATCCAGACGGCTTCGGCGACCCAGAACCCGTCGAGATCCGGGTGTTCGCCCAGGAGCGGCATGCCGTCCGGAGTGAAGGAGAACAGGCCGTTGATGCCCTCCTCGACCTTGGTCTCGCCGAGTGACGGCAGCAGGTCGACGGCGGCGGCCCAGGAATCCTCGAAGTCGGCGGGCGTGAACGCGAGTTCCGAGGGCATGCCCTCGCCGGCGCCGATCTCCTGAGGAGGTACCGGCATCGGCCGGTGCCCGTACGCGCCGATGCCGATCCTGTCGCCGTGCTCACGGAAGTAGAGATCGGCGTCCTGATGCCGCAGGATCGGCCGGGTTCCCTCGGTGAAGCGGGGCAGGGGACTGGTGCGCGCGTACTGGTGCGCCATCGGGACCAGCGGGATAGTGAGGTCCACCAGTTCGCCGAGCAACGGGCCCCACATCCCGGCGCACGAGACCACGATGTCCGCGCGGAAGCTCCCGGTCCCGGTGGTGACACCGGTGACCCGGCCGCCCGCCCGCTCGACACCGACGACCTTCTGGCGCGCGAGGAACCTGGCACCGCGCGCGATCGCCCGGCGGGCCTGCGCTTCGGCCGCCCGCAGGGGTTCGGCCAGGCCGTCGGAGGGGATGTGGAATCCGCCGAGCACCTTGGCCTGGTCGAGCATGGGATGCAGCGCGGCGCATTCGCCCGGCTCGATCAGCCTGCTTTCGACCCCCGACGCGGCCGCCCAGCCGTGCCGCCGCTTGAGATCGGCGAGCCGTTCCGGGGTGGTGGCCACCTCCAGGCCGCCGACCGGCCGGAAACAGGGGCCGCCGTCGAGGTCGAGCGCGCCGTACTTGGCGACGGTGTACCGGGCGAACCCGGTCATCGTGCGGCAGGCGTTGGTCTGGAAGACCAGGCCGGGCGCGTGCGAGCTGGAGCCGCCGGTGGTGAACAGGTCGCCCTGGTCCAGCACGGTGAGGTCGGTCCAGCCACGTTCGGTGAGTTCGTCGGCGAGCGCGCAGCCGACGATGCCGGCGCCGATCACGACGACGCGGGGTCCGGAGGGCATGGTGCGGGGAACCTCCTGCCTGCCCGGTTCAGTCCACAAAGGACACGGGCATCGGGGTGACAGGCACTGTTGCGGATGAGGCACGTTGTTCCGTCTTCAGCAACAAAGTGCGGCACGTGCGGGCGTGCTGTCAAGAGCCCGAAAAGGTCGCCCTCTTCAAGGGGGCGCGTGCAATGAAAGGCCCCTTCATCGCAAAATTTGCTATGAAGGGGCCTTTCATTGCACGAGCGGAGGGTGTGACCGGGCCGGTCGGCTCACTCCGTGAAGTACCCGAGCTGTCCCGAGAGGTCCGTGGCGGCCTCGGCGAGCGGCCGCACCATCTGCCGCACCCGCTGTTTCGAAAGCCGGTACGACGGACCGGAAGCGCTCATCGCCGCGACGACGTCCCCGCCGGGGCCGTGCACCGGCACCGCGACCGCGTGCATCCCCAGTTCCAGCTCCTCGAAACAGGCCGCGTACCCGTCCTCGGCGACGCGCTCCAGTTCCGCTGTCAGCTCGTCCGGATCGACCGTGGTCCGCGGCGTGAACCGTTCGAGTTTCCGCCGGAGCAAGCGTTTGCGCTCGGGGTCGGCCATGTACGCGAGCAGCACCTTCCCGCTGGACGTCGCGTGCAGGGGCGTGCGCTGGCCGGTCCAGTTCTGCGTGGTGATCGCGGCCGAGCCGCGGGCCTGGCTGACGTTGATCGCGACCCCGTCGTCGGCGATCGCGATGTTGACCGTCTCGCCGAGCGTCTCCGCCAGGCCCTGGCAGGTCTGCCTGCCCAGTTTCGCCAGGTCCATCCGGCCGGTGGCGGCACCCGCCAGCCGGACGACGCCGAAGCCGATCGCGTACTTGCCGCGTTCCCCGAGTTGCTCGACGAGGCCGCGGTTCTCCAGGACGCTCAGCAGCCGCGAAGCCGTCGATTTGTGCACGCCGAGTTCGCCCGCGATCTCGGTGATCCCCGTTTCCCCGTTGCGCGCCAGCAGTTCCAGCACGCTGATCGCGCGGTCGACGGATTGCACCTGGCTGGGCGTTGCGTTCCCCGCGTCCTGGTTCCGCATGACGCAACAGTAGCCGTTTCGCCGGGATCCGTTCGGCTGAGTGGGCGAATCCCTTGACGCACCGGCCCCTCGAGGGTGATTGTTGCGCAGAGCACGTCTCGTCTCGTAATACGCAACATCGACAACCGTCGGTCCTTTCCCCGGAGGCCCCGATGATCCGTGCCTGCTCCGTCTCCGAACTTCCCGAGGGCGAAGCTCTCCGCCTCGAAGGTCCCGTGCCTGTTTCGGTCTTCCACTCCGAGGGCGGTTTCTACGCCCTGGACGACACGTGCAGCCACCAGGACGCGTCGCTCGCCGACGGCTGGATCGAGGACTGCTTCGTCGAATGCCCGCTGCACGCCGCCCGGTTCGATCTGCGGACCGGCGTCCCGGACTGCCTTCCCGCGAAGAGCGCCGTGCGCACGTACCCGGTCGTGGTCGCCGACGGGGTGATCTACGTGGACACCGGGGTAAGACAGGACGTCGCTTGAGAACGGTCGCCGTCGTCGGCACCTCGCTGGCGGGACTCCGTTCGGCGCAGGAGTTGCGCGCGCGGGGATTCGGCGGACGGCTGGTGATGATCGGCGCCGAACCGCCGTACGACCGGCCGCCGTTGTCGAAGGATTTCTTGCTGGGCAAGGTATCCGCCGAGGATCTCGCGCTCGCCGGGCAGGACTGCCTCGACGGGCTTGACGCCGAATGGCGGATCGGTGTCCGTGCCGAAAAGTTCGGTCGCGAAGGCGTGACACTCGCCGACGGCACCACGATCACCGCCGACGGCTATGTCATCGCGACCGGAGCGGTGGCCAGAACCCTTGGCGCGGCGAGGAATCTGAAAGGCGTTCACACCCTGCGGACGCTGGACGACGCCGTCTGCTTGAAACAGGATCTCGCCGCCGGCCCCGTTTCGGTGGTCGTCGTCGGCGCGGGATTCATCGGCGCGGAGGTCGCGTCCGCCTGTCGCCTGCTCGGCCACGACGTCACCGTGATCGAGGCGATGCCCGTCCCGCTCGCCCCGGTCCTCGGCGCGCGCATGGGCGTGGTGTGCGGGGAACTGCACGCCGAGAACGACGTCCGCTTGATCGCGGGCGTCGCCGTCGCCGGGTTCGCCGGGACCGAACGCGTCACCGGTGTGCGGCTCGCCGACGGCCGGGAGATCCGCGCCGATCTCGTGGTCGCCGGAGTCGGGGCGCGGCCCGCCACCGAATGGCTGACCGGCTCCGGGCTCGCCGTCGACGACGGGGTGCTCGTCGATTCCGGCTGTGTCACAGCGAATCCCCGGGTGATCGCGGTGGGTGACGTCGCGCGGTACCGCTGCCGTCTGCGCGGAAGGGGTGTCCGGTCGGAACACTGGACGGCGGCGAACGAGCAGGCGGGCGCCGCTGTCGAGAACCTGCTCGCCGGTGTGACCGTCACGCATTTCGCACGACACGGTTACTTTTGGTCCGATCAGTACGGACGGCGGCTCCAATTCGCCGGAGTGGCCACGGAAGACGTGCGGATCGTCGAAGGCGACGTCGCTTCGAAGCGCTTCGTCGCGACCTATCACCGCGGCGACGTCCTGGCCGGTGTCTTCGCGATCGACTCCCCGAGGCCGTTCACCAAGCTCCGACGCGCCCTCTAGGGCCCGAAGACCCTACTCGGATGGAGCAATTTGCCCGATTCGATGATCTTTCTGGTGGTCACATCGCCGGGTCGCGCGCTCGCGCGGGGAAACTAGTGCGAACATAGGTTTATGAAGGCACGTGTTCTGGTCGTCGACGACGACCCTGCTCTCGCGGAGATGCTCACCATCGTGCTGCGTGGGGAGGGGTTCGACACAGCCGTCGTGGCCGACGGCTCACGAGCGCTGCCCGCGCTTCGTGAGCTGAAACCGGACCTGGTCCTCCTCGACCTCATGCTGCCCGGGATGAACGGCATCGACGTCTGCAAGGCGATCCGCGCCGAGTCCGGCGTGCCGATCGTGATGCTCACCGCCAAGAGCGACACCGTCGACATCGTCCTCGGGCTCGAGTCGGGCGCCGACGACTACGTGGTCAAGCCCTTCAAGCCGAAGGAACTCGTGGCCCGCGTCCGCGCCCGGATGCGCCGCACCGAGGCCGAGCCCGCGGAGTCGCTGACGATCGGCGATCTCGCGATCGACGTCCCCGGGCACGAGGTGACCCGGGAGGGCAAGGCCATCCCGCTGACCCCGCTGGAGTTCGACCTCCTGGTCGCGCTCGCCCGCAAACCGCGTCAGGTGTTCACCCGCGAGGTACTCCTCGAACAGGTGTGGGGCTATCGCCACGCCGCCGACACCCGGCTGGTGAACGTGCACGTCCAGCGTCTGCGTTCGAAGGTGGAGAAGGATCCGGAGCACCCCGAGGTGGTGCTGACGGTCCGCGGTGTCGGGTACAAGGCCGGCCCGCCGTGATCACCCCATGAGCGGACGCTTGCGAAAGCTTGCCCAAACCACGATGCGCCATGCCCGGCGCATCGTGGTTTTCGTGCGCCGCAAGGTGGTCTCGTTCAACGAGCTGTGGCGGTATTCGCTCCAGTTCCGGGTCACGGTGTCCACGCTGGCACTGTCGTCGGCCGTGGTGTTCGTGCTGGGCATGGTGCTGCAGAACCAGATCACCGACCGGCTGATGGAGACCAAGCAGAACGCGGCGATCGCGCAGACCCGGGCGGTCGTCGAGACCGCTGCCAGCGAGCTGGTCGGCGTCGGCACCGAAGGCACGGAAGCGCTGACGGCGCGGATGAACAACGCGCTCAAGAAGATCTCCAGCACGACGAGCTCACCGGACGGCGCGGGATCGACCGCGGGCACCTTCGAACCGGTGCTCGCCGCGGGCGGCCGCGACCAGTCGAGCAAGCCGGTGGCCGCGGGCCCTTATGACAAGGTGCCTGTCCGGCTGCGCCAGTTCGTGGAGACCGAGCAGCTCAGCTGGCTGATCCACACGGCCACCGAAGCCGACGGCGGCAAGACGACGTATCTGATCGTCGGCGCGCCGGTGAGCACGATGATCAACCCGCTCCAGCTCTATCTGCTGTACCCGCTCACCAGCGAGCAGAACACCGTCTCGACCGTGCAGAACACGCTGCTCGTCGGCGGGCTCGTCCTGCTCCTCCTGCTGGCCGGGATCACGAACCTGGTCACCCGGCAGGTGGTCCGGCCGGTCCGGCAGGCCGCCGCGGCGGCCGAACAATTCGCGGACGGGGACCTCGACCAGCGCCTCGCCGTGCTCGGCGAAGACGATCTCGCCAAACTCGCCGTGTCCTACAACGGGATGGCCGCGAGTATCCAGCGGCAGATCCGCCAGCTGGAGGACTTCGGCGGGTTGCAGCGCCGGTTCACCTCCGACGTCTCGCACGAACTGCGCACTCCGCTGACCACCGTCCGGATGGCCGCCGACGTGCTGCACGCGTCGCGCGAGCAGTTCCCCGCCGGGCTCGCCCGGTCCACCGAGCTGCTGGTCGACGAACTCGACCGGTTCGAGGCCCTGCTGGGCGACCTGCTGGAGATCAGCAGGCTCGACGCGGGTGTCGAGGAGCTTTCGGCCGAGCTGATCGACGTCCGGCCGATCGCGACCAGGGCCGTCGAACAGGTCCGGGTGATCGCGGGCAACGCGGGCAGCTCCGTCGAGCTGATCCTGCCGGACGAGGAGGCGCCCGCCGAGGTCGACGCGCGCCGGGTCGAACGGATCCTGCGCAACCTGCTCGCCAACGCGGTGGACCACAGCGAAGGAAACCCGGTGGTGCTGACGCTGGCGGTCAACGAGACCGCGATCGCCATCACCGTGCGAGACCGTGGCGTTGGGCTCCGGCCCGGCGAGGCGGAGCTGGTCTTCAACCGGTTCTGGCGGGCCGACCCGTCCCGCAACCGCCGCACCGGCGGCACCGGGCTCGGCCTCGCGATCAGCCAGGAGGACGCCCGGCTGCACGGCGGCGTCCTCGACGCGTGGGGCGAGACCGGTCACGGCGCCTGCTTCCGGCTCGTGCTGCCGCGGCAGCAGGACACGCCGATGGGGGAGAGCCCGCTGGTCCTGCCCCCGCCCGATCACAAGGCGACCGATCCGCACGGCTCGTCGTCGGGACTGCTCGAAGTCCGCCCGGCGCCCGACGCGATCCTCGCCGAGCCCGAGGAGGTCGGCCGGTGAAGCGGCTGCTGACCCTGCTTGCGGTGTTCCTGCTGGTCGCCGGCTGCGCGAACATCCCGCTCGAAACCCAGCCCGCCGTCGTCCCCGGGGACAAACCCGGGCAGGCGCCGGTGGACGTCCCCGAACCGGCGGACGGGCTCGACTCGCTGACCGTCGTCCGCCAGTTCATCCGCAACTCCGCGACTCCGGGCACGGCGAACGCCGACGCGCGGGTCTACCTCGACGACGAGGCCCGGCGCAACTGGAAGCCGTCGCCGGGACTGACGATCATCGACAACACCTTCGGCACCGTTTACGACACCGGGACGCCGACCGGGAACCCGGACGAGCAGGTGGTGAACGTCCGCGGGTTCAAACTCGGCAACCTGAGCCCCGACAGCGCGTTCATCCCGGTGAAGGCCGAGTACTCGCAGCAGTTCAAGCTGCGGAAGCAGCAGAACGGCCAGTGGCGGATCGTGGACCCGCCGCAGGATCTCGCCGTCACCGACGCGGACTTCGCGACCAACTACTTCCGGGTGCCGATCAGCTTCTACTCGCCCGACTCCGGCACCTTCGTCCCCGACCTCCGTTACGTCGCGGCGAAACCGCAGGCCGGGCTGCCCGGCCGGGTGATGGACCTGGTGCTCCAGGGGCCGTCGGAAGGGCTGAAGGGCGCTGTCAAGGACCTGCTGAACGACCAGGTCACCACCGAGACCAACGTGCGCAGCACCGACGACGGGACACTCGACGTCGCCCTGACCGGGATCGGCGGGGCCAGTCTCGTCGACCGGAACCTGATCGCGGCGCAGATCGTCCTCTCGTTGCAGACGGTGACCCTGAGCCGGATCCGGCTGCTGGCCGACGGCACCGCGCTGGTGCCGGAACACGAGTACTGGCGCTCCAGCGAACTGCCGAACTACAACGTGGACATCGCGCCCAACTCGGAGCTGCTGGGCCTGATGACGGTGAACGGACGGGTCCGGTCGCTCGGCGACGGGCAGCCGGTCGGCGGGCCCGCGGGCAACGGCGGCTACAAGGTCGTCAGTGCCGGGCAGTCCGTCGACGGCAAACGGCTCGCCGTGGTCGAGGAACGCGACGGCAGGCAGTGGCTCCGGGTCGGCGACCTGGGCCGCGATCTCGCTTCGGTCGACCTGTTCGGCGGCAGCCTGAGCCGCCCCACCTGGCGCCCGGTCGCCCGCGGCGGCGGGCTTTCGGGCGAGGTGTGGACAGTCGTCGACCACAACACCGTCGCCAGGATCACGCTCGCCGCGGACGGCCGCTGGGTGAAGGCCGGCGTCGACGCGACCCTGCTCACCGGGCTCGGCCAGATCACCGAACTGCGCCTTTCGCGTGACGGGTCCCGGCTGGCCGCGGTGGTCAACGGGCAGCTCGTGGTCGCCTCGATCGTGCGGACGGCGGACTCGGTGGCGCTGCGGGCGCCGCGCAAGCTGCAGGAACGCGACCTCAAGGACGTCGTCGACGTCGACTGGGCGACCCAGGACCACCTGATCGCCGCGACCTCGTCGAGCTCGCTGCCGGTGGTCAAGGTGCCGCTGGACGGACAGCGGATGGACACCTTCAACAGCTCGAACCTGACCCCGCCGGTGCACGGCGTCACCGCGGCGCCGAGCAGGCAGAACCTGGTCGCGGACGCGGGTGGGCTGTGGGTCGCCTCCGAACTGGGCGAGGTCTGGCGGCCGCAGGCGCACACCGTCACCGACGCGGACCCGTTCTACCCGGGCTGAGCTTCCGGGGCGGTGCCACGTTCGCCGGCCCGCTCCCTGAAGCGGGGCCACGTTCGCCGGCTCGGTCCGTGAAGGCCTCCTTGCCTACCCTGAAGGTAGTGAAGGAGGCCTTCACCACCTCCAGGGGCGCCACGTTCGCACCGGCCGCACCAGTAGCCACAGCGGCCGCGCCCAGAAGTACATGAAGGCCCCC
>NZ_NMQT01000097.1 GCF_002234405.1 Amycolatopsis thailandensis
GCTTCGGCGGTGCGGCCGAGCGCGCCGGTGACGGGCGCGCGCACGGCGGCGACCGGTTTGGCCGAGTCGAACGGGACGCCCCAGAAGTCGGCGGGGACGGCGACGACGGTGGGCCCGGGCCGCCCTTCGCGGCAGCGGGTCAGCGCCTCGACCAGCAGGCCGGGGACCTCGTCCGGGGATTGCGCGCGGCCGGTCCACTTGGCGATGGGCTCGAACATCGCGGTCAGGTCCGCGGTGGGCGGTTCACTGGTCGGGCCGGGGCTGGACGGCGGGTTCTCCAGCAGGACGACCATCGGGCTCTCGTCCTGGTACGCCGTGGACACGCCGATCGCGAGGTTCGCCGCGTTCGGACCGCGGCCGGCCAGCAACACGGCCGGGTGCTCGGTGAGCTTGCCTTCGGCCTCGGCCATGAAGGCCGCGCCGGAGTCGTGCCTCGCCGAGACGAAGGTGATCGACCGCTCCCGCTGCAGCGCGTCGAGCAGGTCCAGGAAGGACTCACCCACCACCGCGTACACGCGGTGGATCTGCGCCTCGGTCAGGATCCGCACGGCCGTCTGGGCGACGGACGCTCCCGGTTGGTATCTAATGGGATTAGCTTAGGCGGGCGATGATCGGTGCCGTCAAGCGATCTTCCGATTCCGGCAATCCCGGAGCGGTGGAATGTCCGAAATCGGAGCGTGTTCGAGCAAGGGAGCACGAAAACGTGACCTCAACCACCGCCGGACGTGAAACTGTTTTCACCTACGGTGCCCCGGCCCTGAAATACGGCACCGGATCGAGTGACGAGATCGGCTACGACCTCACGCAGTACGGCGCCCGCCGGGTACTCGTCCTGACCGACGCGAACGTCGCCGCGACGGGCTGGCCGCAACGGATCGCCGAAGGCATCGAGGGCTACGGCATCGAAGCGGTCGTGTTCGACGGCGTGCACGTCGAACCGACCGACGTCAGTATGCGGAAAGCCGTCGACTTCGCCCGCGGGCAGGGCGAGTGGGACGCCTTCGTCGCCGTCGGCGGCGGATCGGCCATCGACACCGCCAAGGCGGTGAACCTGCTGACCGGCAACGACGGCGATCTGATGGATTACGTCAACGCCCCGGTCGGCGGCGGCCGCGCGCCGAGCGCGCCGCTGAAACCGCTGGTCGCGGTGCCCACCACGACCGGGACCGGCTCGGAGAGCACCACGGTCTGCGTGCTGGACGTGCTGTCACTGCGGGTGAAGAGCGGCATCAGCCATCTCCGGCTGCGGCCGAGCCTCGCCGTGGTCGACCCGCGACTGACCGTCTCGCAGCCGCCGGAGGTCACCGCCGCGAGCGGGATGGACATCCTTTGCCACGCCGCGGAAAGCTACACGGCCAAGCCGTACACCGAATTCGACCGCAAGCGGCCCGAGGACCGGGTTCCTTACTGTGGCTCGAATCCACTGGCCGACATGTTCGCCGAACAGTCGCTGCGCCTGCTGTCGTGGGCGCTGCCCGCCGCCGTGCGGGACGGCTCGGACATGAAGGCGCGTGAGGCGATGGCGCTCGCGGCGACCTTCGCCGGGCTCGGCTTCGGCAACGCCGGCGTGCACATCCCGCATGCCAACGCGTACCCGATCGCCGGGCAGGTCAGGGAGTTCCACCCCGCCGGGTATCCGGGCGACGAACCGATGGTGCCGCACGGGATGGCCGTCTCGCTGACGGCGCCCGCGGCGTTCCGGTTCACCTTCGAGGCCGCTCCGGACCGGCACGAGCGAGTGGCCAGGCTGCTCGCGCCGGACTTCGAATGGCCGGGCGATCTGGCCGACCACCTGCCCGCCGTGCTGCGGCGGATCATGCGGGAGATCGGGATCCCCAACGGGATCGGCGCCGTCGGCTACACCGAGTCCGATGTGGACTCACTGGTCTCCGGCACGGTGAAGCAACAACGGCTGCTGGCGACGGCACCGCGTGAAGCGTCCGAAGAGGACCTCGCCGGTATCCTGCGGGACTCGGTGACGCTGTGGTGAACACCGAATACCCGCACTGGCAGACGGTTCCGTTGCGGTGGAAGGACAACGACGTCTACGGGCACGTCAACAACGTCGTCCACTATTCGGTGATGGACACGGTGATCAACACTTGGTTGATCGAACGCGGCGGACTCGACATCGAGACCGGCGGTGTCATCGGGCTGTGCGTGGAATCGCAGTGCAAGTACCACGCTTCGGTGTCTTTCCCGGGCGAACTCGAGGTCGGCCTGCGGGTGGGACACCTCGGGCGGTCCAGCGTCCGCTACGAGGTCGGGATGTACTCGAAGGAGACCTTGATCGCGGAGGGCCGCTTCGTGCACGTCTTCGTCGATCGTTCTTCGAGGAGGCCGGTCCCGGTCGAGGGTCTACTCAGGAGCGCGCTCGAAGAACTGGGCGCTGGGCTGGGGTAGCCGCGGCGACCACGCGTGCATGAGCTGGGCGTAGCGCGTGGACCGGTCCATGAGTTCGAGGTGGGTGCCCAGGGCGGTCTCCTTGCCGTCCATCACCAGGACCCGGTCCGCGCGCAGCGCCGAAGACAGCCGGTGCGCGATCACCACCAGCACCCCGCCCCGCTCGGCGAAGGCCCGTTCCGCGCGGGCTTCGGCGGGCGGGTCGAGATGCGAGGTCGCCTCGTCGAGGATGACGACGCCCGCGTCGCTCGCGAACACCCGCGCGAGCGCGATCAGCTGCGCTTCACCGGCGGACAGCGTGCCGTGCCCGATCTCGCCGTCGAGCCCGCCCAGCCTCGTCACCAGCGGTTCCGCGCCGACGGCCGCCACCGCGGCCAGCAGCTCGCCGTCCATCGCGGTCTGCGCGAACAGCCCGACGTTGTCCCGCACGGACCCCGCGAAGACGTAGGCCTCCTGCGGGATCAGCGCGACCATCCGGTGCCGCAGCGCCGCCGGGACCTCCCGGACCGGGGCGCCGCCGAGCAGTACCCGGCCCGCCTGCGGTTCGAGCATCCCGGTCAGGAGACCGGCCAAAGTCGACTTGCCGATCCCGCTCGGACCCACCACCGCGAGCCGTTCGCCGGGCCGCAGATGCAGATCGAGACCGCGCACCACCGGTTCCGCCGCCGCGCCCCAGCTGAAGGTCAGGTCGCGGACGTAGATCGCGGTCCCGTCCGGTTCGGCGGTGCCGTCGGCCTCCGGTTCGGCCTCCGCGGTCTCCGCCAGCCGCCGCAGCGCGACGATCAGCCGCAGCACCACGGTGCTCGCGGTCGCGGCCAGCCCGCGCAACGCCGGCTGCATCGTCGTCGCCAGGTAGACGAGCGCGCCGAGCGCGGCCCCGGTGGTGAGCACGCCGTCCCTGACCAGCCCGGGCGCCACCAGCAACGCCAGGAGCAGCGGCACGAAGGCACCGATCGCGATCACCACCGCCCGCGCCGCCCCGGACCGCGCGACCCGAACGGCCGCCTTGGCCTGCGTGTCGATGGCGTCGTAAAGCTCAAGCGCGGCAAGGGGTTCCGCCCCGCAGGCGACGATGTCACGCATCCCGGACAGCGACGCGCCCGCGACCTCGGCGGTCCGTTCGTCGGCCAGCGCGAGCGCGCGCTGACGGCGGGCCAGCGACGGGAGCAGGCAGGCGAACACGACCACCGCGACCACCACCGGGATCGCGACGATCAGCGCCAGCGAACCGGCGATGGTGAACAGCCCGGCCAGCGCCGCGACCGTCGTCACGATCATCCCGCGCGCCTGCACCAGCAGCCCGGCCGTGGCGTCCCGGACCACCTCGACGTGCTGGGTGATGCGGGCGACGCCGCTGGCGTCCGGCTGGTTTCGCGGCGGCGCCGGATCGTGCAGGACCCCACGGACGACGGCGGTCACCAGCGCGTCGCGCAACGGCTCGACGACCTTGCCGAGCTGATGCCACACCAGCCGGGAGCCGAACGCCCCGATCACGGCGACCAGCCCGAAGACCGCGAGCCAACGCAGTCCGGTGCCTGGCCGACCCGCGGCAAACCCCTCGTCAACCGCGAGTTCGACCAGGCGACCGGACAAGAACGCGGGCGCGCTTTCCAGCACGGAGCAGGCCAGCAGGACCAGCCCGCCTCTCCACTGCCCGGCCAGCGCCGAGCGGTAGAGCCCCCAGACGCTCACTGCTCCCCCTCGGTGAAAACAGCCTGATAGACGGAGTTACGCCACAGCTCCTCGTGTGGACCGACCGCCCTGACGCGGCCGTCTTCCATCCACACCACGACGTCCGCCCGCGCCGCGGTGGCCGCGCGATGCGTCACCACCACCCGGGTCCGGCCGGGCAGAGTGCGTTCGATCGCCTCCTCGACGGAGGCTTCGGTGACCGTGTCGAGACTGGCGGTGGCGTCGTCGAGGATGAGCACCCGTGGCGCGTGCGCGATCGCGCGCGCCAGCCCGATCCGCTGCGCCTCCCCGCCGGAGAGCGGTGTCTCCGCGAGCGGCGTCCGGTAGCCGTCCGGCAGCCGGACGATCAGGTCGTCGACCTGCGCGGACCGGCAGGCGCCGCGCACGGCGGCCTCCCCCGCCCACGAGCCGTAGCCGACGGCGTCGCCGATGGTCGCGCCGAGCAGCGCGGGCCGTTCGAAGGCGAACCCGACGACGGCGCGGAGTTCGTACGGCCGCAGTTTCTCCAGCGGGCGGCCGTCGAGCGTCGCCGTCCCCTCGTCCGGGCTCAGCAGTCCGCCGAGGACGTTGACCAGCGCGGACTTCCCCGAGCCGGACCGCCCGACGACCGCGGTGAAGCGGCCGCCCCGCACGAGCAGGTCGACGTCCCGCAACGCGCCTTCGACGGTGACCCCGCGCAGTTCGAGCGTGCCCCGCCCGGGGACGACGCCGAGGTCGCCGGGCTCGGGCACCGGCGAGTCCAGCACCTCGTTGATCCGCCGCGCGCACGACCGCGCGCGGGAAAGTGTGGTGAGCAACGGGATCTGGGTGATCAGGCCCATGCCGAGCGCGGTGTAGCCGAGCGCCGCGAGGACCTGGCCGACGGTCAGTCTTCCCGCCAGCACGCCGAAGCCGGCGGCGGCGAGCACCGCGAGTTCCACGGCGGGCAGCAGCAGACCGGAGCGCCACACCATCCTGGCCTGCGTGCGCCACATCCCGCGGCCCGCGAGACTCAGTTTCGGCAGCGGCCGCAGCACCCGTTCGGCCTCGCGATCGGCGGTGCCCGAAGCGGCGATCGTGCGGAGCCCGGCGACGGCGTCGACCATCCTCGCCGCCAGTTCGCCGGACACCTCTTGATAGGTCAGGACGTCGTCGGCGGTGTTCTTCAGGTGGGTGCGCGCGAACATCAGGCCGAACGGGATGCTGCCGAGGAAGACGAGCGCGAGGCGCCAGTCCATCAGCGCGAGCAGGACGACGGAGCCGCCCGAGATCAGGGTGGTCGACCCGAGCTGGACGACGACCGAGGCGACCAGTCCGGCGCCGGTGCAGTCACCGGTGAGCCTGCTGATCGCGTCGCCGTCGGCGAACTTCGAACGGGTTCCGAGCGAAAGGTAGTGGCCCGCCAGCCGTCGCCGCAGCCAGGCCGTCGCGGAACTGGTCATCCGCGCGGTCACGATCCCGCCGATCAGGGCGACGGCGATCTGGGTGACGCCGAGGACGATCAGCCAGGAGACCTCGGGGAGACTCTGCCGCCCGGCCACGACGGTGTCGACGGCCGACGCCAGCGCACCCGGCAGGAGCAGTCCGGACGCCGTCCCGGCGAGCGCGCTCAAGATCAGCACGACCAGGCGGGGACGATCGAGCGCGGTCACCGTGACCAACAGCCGATCGGCTGAACCCGCCATCCCACTCCCTACAACGTGATCCCAACGAGACGAAGCAACGGGCAAAATGAGAGCGCGGGAGCGGCGCACTTGGCCTGTGCCGCTCCCGCGCTCTCATCGATCAGACCTGGATCAGTGGCAGGTCAGCAGGCTGATGGTGCTGTCCGCGCAGGACGCGAGCAGGCTCAGGTTGCTGGTGCCGCCGTGGCTGCCGCCGTGGCCACCGTCGAGAACGTCGGGGGTGTCCAGGGCCTGCAGGTCGAGAACCAGTTCCATGGTGTTCCCTTTCACTAGTCATCTCTTCGTCCGCCGCCCTCATTGGACGGCAGTTCTGGAGGACAGGAAAGGCAGCGCGGCCTTCCCGTCCAGGGTCGCGGCGAGCGCGAGCAGGACGCCCGCTCCGCCGGTGACGACGTCCATCGACAGCCGCAGCAGCTGATTGCCGGGGAACGCCAGGCCGCCCTTGTACGGCACCGCGTACCAGGCCAGCCGGGAAAGATGCAGGTCTATGGCGTCGCGGACGCGCCGGTCCGGTTCGGCGCCCATGGCCAGCGCCGTCATCAGGCCGCACCGGCCGAACAGCAGGCCGGGGTGGATGACGAACTCGCCGCGGCACGCTTCGCGCAAGCCATCGAGGCTCTTCAGCGCCTTCGCGTCCGGGCGGTGCTTCGCCAGCTCCTCGGCGACCATGAGGATCCCGGCACTGCCGACCCCCGCGTAGGGAAGCGTCCGGGTCTCACCGTCGCGGACCTGCAGCGAGTCGTCGTTGGACTCGACGCACTCCTCGATGTCCCGCTCCAGCGCCTGGTCGGCGAAGGAGAGCCAACCCTCTTCGCGGGTGCGTTCGAACAGCCGGATGAACAGCAGCGCCGGACCGGACCAGCCGTTGAGCAGCCCGGCCCTGGCGAAGTCGCCGGGCGGGTCGGCCGTCTCGAGCGCCTCGGCGAGCCGGACGGCGGTGGCGAGTGCCTGCCTGCCGGACTCGTTGTCCTTGCGGGTCACCGCGAAATGCAGCTGAGTGAGCCCGATCCCGGACAGGCCGCCTTCCAGACCGTGGTCGGTGGTCTGCTCGACCAACGTCGCCGACGCCGCCAGCAGCCTGGTGGCCTCATCCCGGTACCCGAGCTCTTCGAGGACGTACGCGATCCCGTACGAACCGTCGTAGAACCCCGGTCGTTTCGGCGGATCGCGGCGGATCGAGTCCAGCAGCCAGCGTTCGTGCTCGGGGTGACGCTCGCCGCCGACGGCGTTCAGGGCGTGGAGGACGCCGGCCGCGCCGTAACCGAAGCACGCTCCGCCGACGCGGAACTGCTCGATGTCACCGGGGAAGAGCCGGTCGGTGCGTTCGGGGGTCGCGCTGGCGAGGATCGCCTCGGTGATCTGCTTGCGGACCAGCGCCCAGTCCGGCTCGTCCTGGTCCAGCTCGGTGACGCTGGTCAGCGGCGGGATGTTCCGGGGCGCGAGCTCGGCGACGATCGAGTCGGCGTACCCCTCCGGGACGTCGAACCGCTTCTGGACGAAGTCCGCGAGCCCGCGCAGCTTCGCCGGGGCGAGTTCCAGGAGCGTGGTGAGCGGCAGGAAGATCCACAGCTTCAGGACGGCGAGCGCGTACTTGTCGACCTCGAAACCGTTCCGGTCCCTCGGGGCACGGAAACCGGGCGCGCCCAGCGCCGGCCGTTTGCCGCTTTCGCTGTCGGACGCCATCTCGAAGTCGATCAGCGAGACCGCGTCTTCGTCCCCGTCGACCAGGATGTTCAGGGAGTGCAGGTCGCCGAAGACGATCCCGCGGTCGTGCACGGCGCCGACCGTCTTCTCCACCCGCCGGACCAGCGCCAGCGCACGTTCGGTGTACGCGGCGATGTCGGCCTCGGTGGTCTCCCGCCGGGTGAGCGGGTAGTTGCGGGCGAGCCAGTTGCCGAGCGAAATGCCCGGCATGTACTCCATCGCCAGGAAGTGGTGCTCCCAGACGGTGAACCGGTCGAAGGCGGCGGGGACGCCGTCGACGCCCTTCAGCCGTTCCAGCACCTCGTGCTCGCGGCGGAGACGCTCGACGGCGTCGATCTCGTCGCGGTCCAGGCCGGCGAAGGGCCTGGCCTCCTTGAGGACGACCTGCTCGTCGTCGGCGTTCCGGTCGGCGAGGTACACGCCGCCGCCGTTGGAGAAGTGCAGCGAACTCTTCACTCGATAGGGGAACTGATCCGCGCCGCCGCCCTTGCGAGCCGCGAGATGCGGCGCGAGGAACTCCGGAATCGTCACCCAGTCGGGTACGGAGAAGGTCGGCTCGCGCTTGTCCGGGACCAACGTTCCGTCCGGTTTGCGCACCGCGAGGACACGTTTTCCGTCGAGTTCGACCCATTGCTCCGCGAATCCGCCATAGCGGACGTAGAGCGGCCCGGCACCATACCGAAGATCACTGAGAATGTAAGCCCCGGGTTCCCCGTCGAGCTTCGCGGACAACTCGGCGAGAACGCGTTCGAGCTCGTTGTTGTCAGCCGGATAAAGAGTCAGTAACTTCCCGCTTCCGTCACGCGGGGCGTATTTAGAATTCCTTGCCAGCAAGGTGGCCCGCGAACGCAGATGCTTGTAGGACACGTCGTGCTCGACACAATGCTCGTGCACCTTCACGAGCACCCGCTCGGCGTTCTCCAACCCGGCCGACACGTGGATTTTCCAGCCCTGCAAGGGAAGGTTTCGATCAACAGGGTGCAGCATCCGCCACACTCCGCGCACTCCGGCACGCCAGCCGGACTCGGGAGCGGGCAGCAGGGAGGCGAAATCATCGGACGAATTCCCGGTTTCCCGCTGTTCGTCGAAGAACAGAGGATCGGCGAAGCAATACGCTTCGTACCGGACGTCCATCGAGCGCCCCCTCCTTCGGAACCAATCGGATGGGCCATGTGCACCATCGCGATGGAGAATATTCCACCCGCCGGAAACCGAACGGCCAATCCGCCATACCGGGGGTTCGGATGGGCTGTTCAGGGACGTGAATTCGAAACCTACCGAATGGTAGGGGTACCCAGCGTGAGATCAACAGGGATTTCAACCACCCGGTCGGTGTGTAACAGGAACGAACCCGCGACGTAATCCCAGGTGGCGGCGCCGATCACAAATAGGCGCGCCGAAATTGACAGAGCGCCAACCCGCCGCGCTTCGTGATCTATTCACCTGAGGTCTGGACCACTGCTCATTTCGTGGCGCCCGCCACGCACCTCCCCGGTCGCCCGTCGGCGATGATCGGCCCGGAGGTACGTTGTCGCCGGTGGAGCAGGTAAGGAGGCGGGCGTGATCACAGGCTTCGCGGTGACCGTCGCGATCTGCGCGACGCTGGTCGCGGTGTGGAGTTTCGTGCAGTCCGTACGCAAAAAACTTCCGGACAACGCGCTGCTCGCCGGCCTCGCCGTCGTCGAACTCCTCCTGGTGGCCCAGCTCGTGATCGGCGTCGTGCTGCTGATCGACGGCGGCCGCCCGGGCAGCATGGCCACCTATCTCGCCTACCTGATCGGCAGCCTGGTCGTGCTCCCGCTCGGGACGTTCTGGGCGCTGGCCGAGCGCACCCGGTCGAGCACCGCGATCCTCGGGATCGCCTGTCTCGCCATCCCGGTGATGGTGCTCCGGCTGCACGAGGTCTGGGCGGGCGCCAGTGCCTGAAGAAACCGAGGAGCGAACCGTGGACACCCACCCGGACAAGACCTCCGGCCCGGGACGGATCCTGGTCGCCGTGTACGCGATCTTCGCGCTGGCGGCGACCTCACGCGCCGCCGTGCAGATCGGCACCAAGTTCCACGAGGCCCCGCTGGCCTATGTCCTGTCGGCTTTCGCGGCCGTCGTCTATCTCCTGGCCACCGTGGCGCTCGCCCGCCGCGGCGCGGGCTGGTGGCGGATCGCGCTGGTCGCCTGCGGGATCGAACTGCTCGGCGTGCTGACCGTCGGCACGTTCAGCCTCTTCGACCGCGAGGCCTTCCCGCACGCGACCGTGTGGTCGGTGTACGGGCAGGGCTACCTCTTCATCCCGCTGGTGCTGCCGGTGATCGGGCTGTTCTGGTTGCGGCGGACGAAGCCCTGACGGTGCCACACCTGGTCCAGCCGACAAGGGCGCCGGTAACGGGTCGGTGCAGGTGGTCGTGAGTGGTAAGTGACGTTAGAACGTCACTTACCACTCACGACCCCCTGTACCGAACGGCCACTCGCCCCTTGCCGCTCACTTCTCGAAGCAGCCCTTTTCGTTGAGCGGACCGAACGAGGGCAGGATCAGCCCGCACAGGTAGCCGTCGATCCAGCGCCCGTTGCCCGCGACGTTGGTGAGCACCCGGATCGCCGGGGCGAACGTGGCGATCCCCTTGGCCAGCGAATCCTGGTTGCGCTGGAGCATCGACGTCAGCCGGTCGAGTTGTTCGAGCACCGGCGCGAGTTGCCCGTCGTTGTCGGCGATGATGCCGTCGAGGGCGGTCGCGAGCCGTTTCGAGCCGTCGAGCAGGTCCTTGATCGCCTGCTGCCGCGTGGAAATGGCGCGCAGGAGCGCGTTGCCGTCCTGGATCAGCCGCTGGGCCTCGGCGTCGCGGTCGACGAGGGTCTGCGAGACCTGCCGCGTGTTCGCCACCAGCGTCCGGAGCTGCCGGTCGCGGGAAGCGATGGTGCCGGAGAGCTTCGAGATCCCGTCGAGTGCGGCGCGGACGTCGGCGGGCGTATCGGCGAAGGTGGCAGAGATGGTATCGAAGCTCTTCGCGAGCTGGTCGACGTCGATGGCGTCGACGGTCTTCGACAGATCCCGAAACGCTTCAAGGACGTCGTATGGCGCGGTGGTTCGCCGTAGCGGGATCGCGTCACCGGGATCGAGGATCGCTTCGCCGCGCGGGTCGAGCGCCAGATACTTCTGCCCCAGCACGTTCTTGATCTGAATGGACGCTGTCGTGGCGTCGCCGACCCAGGCGTCCTTCACCCGGAAGGAGACGAGCACGCGATCGCCTTCGAGGTCGATCTCCGACACCTTGCCGACCTTCACTCCGGCGATCCGCACGTCGTTGTCCGCACGCAATCCGCCCGCGTCGGAGAACTCGGCCGAATAGGTGGTGCCGCCGCCGATCACCGGCAGGGCGTCGGCGTTGAGCGCGGCCGCCATCCCGAGAGCCATCGTGGTGAGTCCGGCGAGCGCCAGCTTGACCGGATCCACCGCGCCGAAGGATCTCATCGCCTCACCTCGCAGGTCACGAGCGGCAAACTCTAGGGGCCGCCCCTGCCCATCGCCAGGCGAAACGTTGCACCGATCGGGTAGTGTCGTCTATCCACTGTGGACAGACAATCAGCGCCAGAGGGTGTCCGCGGTCCCCCGTGCGACGTGCTCCTCGTAGACCTCGACCTTCCTGCTGATCAGTTCCAGGCAGTCGGCCAGCTCGGCGATCCGGTCCCGGACGGCGCCCTGATGGTCGCGCAGCAGCTCCAGCCGCTTTTCCTCGTTTCCCGGCCCCTGCCGGACGAGCTCGGCGAACTCGCGGATGGTGGCGAGGGGCATCCCGGACGCCCGGAACTTCGTGCAGTTCACCAGCCATTCGACGTCGTATTCGGTGTACACGCGACGGCCGTTCCCGTCCCGTTTCACCGGCGCCGCGAGCAGCCCTTCCTTCTCGTAGAAGCGAAGCGCGTGCGCGCTGAGGCCCGTCCGGTCGGTGACCTGGCCGATCGCGAGTTCCGTCACGCGGGCCACGATAGCTGTTGACCTAGAGAGCCCTCTAACTCCTAGCGTTCGCCGCATGACCACCTCACAGCACAAGATCGGCTCCGGCTTCGACGCGCGCAGCACCGCCGCGGAAGTCCTGGACGGGATCGACCTTTCGGGCAAGCTCGCCGTCGTCACCGGCGGATATTCGGGACTGGGCCTGGAAACCACGCGAGCGTTGGCGAACGCCGGCGCGCACGTCGTGGTCCCCGCCCGGCGCCCGGCCGACGCGGAAGCCGCCCTCGCCGGAATCTCCGGCACCGAGGTCGGCGAGCTCGACCTCGCCGACCTGACGAGTGTCGAGACCTTCGCCCGCCGCTTCCTCGGCACGGGACGTTCGATCGACTTGCTGATCGCCGGCGCTGGGATCATGGCCGCGCCCGAACGGCGGGTCGGCCCCGGCTGGGAGTCGCATTTCGCGATCTGTCACCTCGGCCACTACGCCTTGGTGAGCCGTCTCTGGCCCGCGCTGACGGCGTCCGGCGGCGCCCGCGTCGTCACGGTGGCCTCCTCCGGTCACCATTCCTCGACGATGCGCTGGGACGACGTCCACTTCGAGCGCGGCTACGACCGATGGCTCGCCTACGGCCAGGCCAAAACGGCGAACGTGCTGTTCGCGGTGCACCTCGACAGGCTCGGTGCCGAGCACGGGGTCCGCGCGTTCAGCCTGCACCCGGGCGCCATCCTCACTCCCCTGCAGCGGCATCTGCGGCCGGAGGAGATGGTCGAGCGCGGCTGGATCGACGAGCACGGGAATCAGGCCGACCCGGATTTCAAGTCGCCCGAGCAGGGCGCGGCCACCCAGGTCTGGGCGGCGACGTCCCCGCTGCTCGACGGGCTGGGCGGGCTCTACTGCGAGGACTGCGAAGTGGCCGAGATCGCCGAGGAAGAAGGCGAGTGGGTCGGCGTGCGCCCCTACGCGATCGACGCCGGTGAGGCCGCGCGGCTGTGGAAGCTGTCCGCCGACCTCACCGGTGTCTCCCCCTGCTAGTTCCAGAACTTGATCTCGGGGTTGGCCGCGACCGGACCGTCGAGCAGCGGCTGACGTGCGCCGCGCAGGTGCTTGTCGAAGAACGCGGAGAGATAAGCCCTGGTCAGCTTCATTCCGCGCTCGCCGTCGAGCACGCCGGGCTCCCTCAGGCCGAGCTGCTCACCGAGGACGCCGACGTCGGTGAAGGACGGGTGGGCGGCCGCGGCGACGCTGATCCACCGCTTCCAGCCGGTGAGGTTCGGCCAGCTGCCCTTCCACGTCGTGTCGGGACCGGCCGGGGTGTACTCGCTTTCGCGGCCGAGCAGCAGGAACGGCCGGTCGATCCCGGACGCGGGGATCGGCGACCAGAGCCTGCCGTCCATGTCGGCTCCGGCCCGGATCCGCTGGTCGGCGACCATCGCCGTCGGCGTGCTGTACCCGCCGATGGAATGCCCGGCCATGCCGATCCGGGTCCGGTCGATCAGCCGGGACCACGGCGACGAAGCCCTGGTCAGCGTGTCGAGGAGGAACGAGACGTCCGCGGCGCGCACCGGCGGGAGCAGCTTCGAGTCCGACCCGCACGCGACGCAGCCGGTGACGTGCCCGTCGGGGAAGCCGGTGGCGAAGGATTCGTAGTTGTGGCCGATCACCGCGACGACGAAACCCTTGCTCGCCAGTTCCTCCGCCAGCCCGGTGAGCGTGGTGCGCGGTTTGTTGAACCCCGGTGACAGGACGACCAGCGCGCGCTTCCCCGGCAGGGGCGGGGTGTCGACGTGGGCGCTGGTGCGGAGTCCGGCGAGCAGCCCGGGGTCGATGTCGGGAAGGCCCGATCCGGTCAGGAACATCTTGGCCTCGGCCAAGGTGAGATACGGCCGTTTCGGGCCGACCGGCAGCAGCGCCGGGTAGAACATCGACACCATCAGCTCTCGCGGCCCGCTCGGCACCCAGGGGTCCTTGCGCGCCTTGTCGACCAGGTGCAGGTCGGTGGAGCCGACGGGATACGAGCCTGTCGGCGGCGGCAACGTCAGCCGCGGGGCCGCCGAAGCCGGGCTCGCCAACGACACCATGCCGATCAGGGCGACCGCTGCGACGAGAAGCCTTCTCATGAGGATTCCGTTTCTGTAGAGGATCTTCCTGCGCCCAGCCTGCGGGCCGTCGTCGTATTCGCGCGTCTGCCGCAGGTCGTATCCCGATGTCTGCCGCGAGGCGGATCCGCCGCGTCCGTTCCGGGATTACGCTCGGCTGGTGCTGGCCAACCTCAGAAGTCACCCGAAGGCCGTCGACATCGGGCTGACCGTACTCATCGGACTGTCCACTGTGGTCTCCGCCGATGACCCCGAGGGGTTGGAGTGGTGGCTGACTTCCTTGGTGGCCCTGGCTTCCCTGTTGGTCCGGCACCGCAACCCCCTGATCACCTTTTCGACCGGATCGGCGGTCTCGCTCCTTCACCTGGCCATGGGCAACGACCTTCGGCCGGTCGACGTCGTGGCGTTGATCGGCCTCTTCTCCGTCGCGGCGTGGGGATCGCGACGGCTGTCCCTGACCTTGCTGGCGGCGGGGCTGCTGGTCGCCGGAGCGTGGTCGTTCCACGCCTCCCAGACGAACTCGCGGGAACCGGGGCCGCCGCCACCGAGGATCATCATCATCGATCCGCTGGCGCCCTTCGACGTCGAGACCGACGCCAGGCAGGTGCAGGACTGGGGCGGTTTCGCGGGCATCGGGCTGTCGCTCACGGTGGCGTGGCTGGCCGGGCTGAACACACGGCAGCGCCGGATCCGCCTGTCGGTGCTGGAGCAGCGGGCCGCCGATCTCGAACGCGAGCGCGACACCCAGGCCGCGCTGGCCGTGGTCGCCGAACGCGGCCGGATCAGCCGCGAACTGCACGACGTCGTCGCGCACGCGCTTTCCGTGATGGTGTTGCAGGCCCAAGGCGCCCAGGCGGAACTGGAGCGGCGGCCCGAGCGGTCGCGGGAGGCGATGGACGCCGTCGTCGGCACCGGGCGGACCGCGTTGAGCGAGATCCGGCGGCTGCTCGGCGCGCTCGGGGGAGACGAGCCGGACTGGGAACCCCAGCCCGGCGCGGAACGTTTGCCGCGACTGGTCGCCGACGTCCGTTCCGCGGGCACGCCGGTCGAGTTCCTGGTCGAGGGGGAACCCCGGCCGCTTCCGTCCACAGTGGACCTCGCGGCCTATCGGATCGTGCAGGAGGCGCTGACGAACGTGCTGAAACACGCCGGTCCGGACGCGTCGGTGACTATCGTGATGCGGTACGGCCCCGGGTCGCTGGAGATCGAGGTCTCCGACGACGGCGTCCGGGCGGCGTCGCCGTCCGGTACCGGGCACGGGCTCGAAGGGATGCGGGAACGGGTGAACGTACTGGGCGGCACCTTCGAAGCGGGACCGCGGGCGGATCGCGGCTTCACCGTCCGCGCGACCCTGCCGTCATGACGATCCGGGTGGTCATCGCCGACGACCAGGCGCTCGTGCGCACCGGCCTGCGGATGATCCTGGACAACGCCGACGACATCGACGTCGTCGGCGAGGCCGGGGACGGCGCGGAGGCCATCGGGCTGGTGGCGGACCTCGATCCCGACGTCGTCCTCATGGACATCCGGATGCCCGAGATGGACGGCGTCGAGGCCACCGCCGCGATCGCCGCGGCCCATCGCGCCCGCGTCCTGGTGCTGACCACCTTCGACCTGGACGAATACGTCTACGCCGCGCTCCAGGCGGGGGCCAGCGGCTTCCTGCTCAAGGACGCGCTGGCGCCGGACCTGCTCTCCGGTGTCCGCGTCGTCGCCGCCGGCGAGGCGACCCTCGCGCCCACCGTCACCCGGCGGCTGCTCGACCGCGTCGTCACCGGCCTGCCCGCCCCGCCTCCGGACGACAGGCTCGCCCTGCTCACCGGGCGCGAGAACGAGGTGCTGCATCAGCTGGCGCGTGGCCTGTCCAACGCCGAAATCGCCGAAAAGCTGTTTCTCTCCCCGGGGACGGTGAAGACCCACGTCGGCCGCATCCTCACGAAACTCGGCCTCCGGGACCGCGTCCAGGCCGTCGTGTTCGCCTACGAATCCGGGCTGATCAGCCGGTGACCGCGGCGGTCGCGCGCCAGTGCTTGCCGCGCCGGGGCCGCCGGTGCTGACCGCGCCGTCCGAGGTCGGCGAGGCCGTCCATCGGGCGGGCGGCGAATTCCTCCGCCGTGATGCCCATCCGCACCAGGTACTTGATCTCGCCGCGCACCACTTCGGTGTCGCGCAGCCTGCCTTCCTCGCGGAAGCCGAGGCCGCCGTGCAGGGAAAGCGACGCCAGGTTGCCGCCGTACACGGTGACCTCGCATTTACGGAAACCGCGTTGCTCGAACATGTGCGCCAGGAGGACGGTGATCGCGTCCGTGGCGTAGCCGCAGCGCTGGTGACGCGGGGCGATGCCGATGCCGTAGCCGAAGTGGCCGGTCACCGGGTCCGCGCCGATGGTGCAGACCGAACCGACCAGCATGCGCCCGCGGACCGTCTCGATGCCGAAGTGGATGTCGTCGCCCGCGGAACCCGACCGGTGCGAGGCCCAATGCCGGTGCCCGCCGCCGATCAGCGTCGTCGCCTCGCGGGCCATGTCGCGGTCGAAGCCCATCAAGACCCGCCGGTCCCGGAGGCCGACCTCGCGCAACCGCACCTTCCGCCCGACCTGCCCGGGCTCGGAGGCGGAGTGGCTCACCGCGTCCGGCCGCACGGGTGCTCACGAAGGATCACAAGCATGCATCGACGATATCGGTAGTGGCGGGGCGCGTCGCCGTGGGCCCGGCCACCCGCCCCGCGCCCACGCCTAGAACCGACCGCAGTTTCCCACCGCCGGTTTCCCGGCGAAACGCTCGCTCAGCCAGTTCGCCGCGTTGCCTTGGGCACCGGTGATGCCCAGGACGTGGGAGAACACCGGGCTGAACGACGGGATGTCCTGGAAGCGCACGTCGGCGCCCTTGGCGCACCAGTCCTTGCCGAGCTGCCTGCCGACGCTCGACGGGATGACGTCGTCGTTCGGCGTGTGTTCGACCAGCACCGGTGCCGCCGGCTTGAGCGTCCCGACGCGGTTGGCCGCGACGATCCCCCGGAAGGGCTCTTGGTCCAGGTACGCCGAGACCGGGCGCCCGTCCTTGGTCAGCTGGCCGGAGTTCTTGTACATGTACTTGAAGACGGCGTCCAGCGTGCAGGTGGTGCGCGCCTCGTCGAACAGCTGCTTGCCGGCGTCGTTGGCCAGGTCCAGGATCCCGGCTTCCGGATAGGCCGCGTTCAGGCCGATCAGCGAGTACCCCAGGAATCCGACGTACATGCCACCGTCGAGGCTCTTCGCGAGGACCGCCTTGTCCGCGGGAGCCGCTCCGACGTAGGCGCCCTTCAGGTCCAGCTCGGGGGCGTACGCGGGCGCCAGTTCGACGGCCGAAGCCGAAGCGCCGCCACCTTCCGAATAGCCCGCGACACCGACGGGTGACGCGGCAGAAAGCCCGGCGCCGGGCAGGCGTTGCGCCGCCCGAAGGACGTCGAGCACGGCGTGCGCTTCGGCCTCCCGCACCACGTACGTGTGTTCACCCGGCGTCCCGAGTCCCTGGTAGTCGGTCTGGGCCACCGCGAAGCCCTTGTCCAGCAAGGCACTCACGAACGAGCTCTGGAACGACGACACGAAGTCGCCGCCCTCGCCCGCCAGCGCTTTCGACGGCGCGCATTGATCGCCCATCCCCGCGGTGAACGGCGCGTACGCCACGATCGGGCGTTGTCCCGGCCCGCTCCACGCCTTGTCCGGCACCAGGACCGTGCCCGTCACCGGGATCGCGCGGTTCGCGGTGTCCCGGCTCAGGTACATGACCCGGGTCGACTTCGCGCCGGTGAACTTCGACGGCAACGTCTTGAGCACGTCGCCGTCGGCACCCGGAGGAAGCGGTGACGGTGGCTCGTAGAAACCGGGGTCGGCGCCGGCGGGAGCCGCGACGAAGGACAACAGGGCGGCGGTCACCACGCTGGTCACCAGGGCACGCCGAAGGGAGAGCCGGGAAGAAAAGCGCATGCTGAACCCCACTGATGAGTTCGGTTTCCTCTCGCCGGATCAGCGAGAGGAAACCCACAGTGGAGGTGGGCGAGAGGGCCGTCAACCAGCGGTTTCGAGCCTTGTCAGCTCGCTGAGCACGCGTTTCCGCGTTTTTGTGATCCGCCGTCGTGTCTCCGCGCCGCGCGGCCCGAAGGCCCTGAAACGCCCGAAGGCCCCCACCCGGATCGGATGGAGGCCTTCGGCGTGAAAAAAGTCAGATGGCGACGACGCGCTGGGCCTGCGGGCCCTTCTGACCTTGGCCGATCTCGAACTCGACGCGCTGCCCTTCGTCCAGGGACTTGAAGCCAGTGCCCTGAATCTCCGAGTAGTGCACGAAAACGTCCGGTCCGCCGTCGTCCTGAGCGATGAAGCCGAAGCCCTTTTCGCCGTTGAACCACTTAACGCTGCCCTGAGCCATACTTTTTTACCTGCTCTTCATAGCGAGTCTGAGCCCATTCGATGCCCCGATCTCGCCCGTCATTCTCGCAGGTCTTGTCGCTTCGCACACCTCCCCGTGCCGAATTCGTGCGAATTCCCAGGTCAGAGTCACCCTTGGCGAGTCGGCCGGATGGTCAGGTCCCCGCGCGAAGGCTTGACCTTGACCCTGCGTCAGGGTCCGAGCCTTGCCGTATGACGCACACACCACCCCTCGGAGGGTTCCAGGAGATCGACGGCCGCCGCCTCTTCGCGCACCGGTCGGGCGGCGGCGGGCCTGCCGTCGTGTTCCTGCCGGGCGCGAGCGCGGTCGGCCTGGACTACTTCGGCGTCCAGCAGGAGGTCTCGCGGTTCACCACCGCCGTGCTGTACGACCGCGGCGGCACGGGCTACAGCGATCCCCTGCCGCTGCCGCGCACCGCCACCGCGGTCGCCACGGAACTGCGTGAGCTGCTGCTCGCCCTGGACGTCACCGCCCCGTACGTCCTGGCGGCGCATTCCCTCGGCGGCTTCTACGCGCATCGGTTCGCGCAGCTCCACCCGCACGAGGTCGCCGGGCTGGTCTTCCTGGACGCCCTCCACCCGGAGTGGGACGACTTCATGCCGCCCGCCGCGAGCCTGGCCCAGGCCGAGCGGCCGTCGCCGGAGCCCGACCGAGCGGCCCTTCGCGAGATGTACGCCGAGCTGCGCGCGGCCTATCCGGAAGGCCTTCGCGAAGCCCTGGTCGAGGCCAAGGTGAGCGACGAATGGCTCCGCGCCGGCGCCGCCGAGCGCACCGGGCTGACCGGCCTCGCCGCCGAACTGCGGGCCGGGCCGGGACTCCCCGACGTCCCGGTCGTCGCGCTCACCGTCGCGGGCGCCGGCCGGACCGAGCTCGACGAAGCCAAGACGAAGCTGGACGCGGCCGTGGTGAGCGGGTTTTCCCGCGGGGAGCAGCGCGTCCTCACCGGCACGCTCCATCACCGGCTCTGCTTCGACCGCCCCGATGCCGTGGTCCAGGCGATCCGCGACGTCGTCGGTCGCTCCTAGACTCGGCGGTGTTCCCGGAACCAGGAGGACAGGTGCTCACGATCGGCCAGCTCGCCGCGACCGCGGGCGTGACCGTGCGCGCCGTCCGCCACTACCACCACGTCGGCCTGCTGCCCGAGCCCGAACGCGACGCCTCCGGATATCGCCGGTACAGCGCGCAGGCGGCCGTGGACCTCATCCGGATCGGGACCCTCGCCGACGCCGGGGTGCCGCTGGCCCGCGTCGACGCGCTGCTGCACGCCCAGCCCGCCGAATTCGCCGCCGCCATCACCGAGATCGACGCCGAACTGCGGCGCAAGATCGACAGGCTCGCCGAAAACCGCCTCCGGATCGCCGAACTGACCGGCGGCGAACGGCTCGTCCTGCCGCCCGGCGTGGTCGCCCTCCTGGATCGGATGCGCGGCCTGGGTGTGAGCGAGCAGCGGGTGCTGCTGGAACGCGACGCGTGGATCCTGATGCGGGCGCTGGATCCGCGCGCCGTGCCGGAGCGGCTTCGGGACAAGAACGCCGCATTCGACGACCCCGAGACATTGCGGGTCTATCTGGCCTGCGATCAGGCTGTCGGCTGGGATCCGCGTGATCCGCGGCTGGACGGGCTCATCGACGACCTCGACGCCTGGGAGATCGAGCACGAGCGGGACGGTGGGCGGCCGGGATACCGGGAGCTGGTCGTCTCCCGGATCTCCGAGGCGTCACCGGCGTGGCGACGCGTCGTCGACGAACTCACCCACCGCGCCCTGCGGCGTCAGTGCGCGTCCGGCTCCGAGCCGATCCGGTAGTGCACGGGGCGGCCGTCCGCGTCCCGCACCGGGACCGGCTTGCCCTCGGCGTCCACGATCTTGCCGTCGACGATCTTGTCGCCGTTCTTGAGCTGGGACAGGGCTTTGAGGTCGGAGTAGTCGATCACTCGCGTAGCCGTCGCGAACACCGACGGGTCGCTGCCCGCCTTGCCCGGCTTCAGATGGTTGAACACCAGGTTCAGTACGACGGCCAAGAGCGCGGCGGAGCTGATCCCCGAATGGAAGATCGTACCGACCCACGCCGGGAAATGGTGGTAGAAGTCCGGAATCGCGATCGGGACCATGCCTAGACCGACCGAGGCGGCGACGATGACGAGGTTCAGGTTACCGTCGTAGTCCACCTTGGACAGAGTCTTGATGCCTGACGCCGCGACCGTGCCGAACAGCACGAGACCGGCGCCGCCCAGGACCGGGTAAGGGATCGCGGCGACCACCCGGCCGAGGATCGGGAGCATCCCGAGTACCAGCAGGACCACACCTCCGGCGGTCACCACGAACCTGCTCCGGACCCCGGTGATCGCGACCAGGCCGACGTTCTGGGCGAACGCGCTCTGGGTGAAACCGTTGAAGACCGGCGCGATCGCCGAGGACGCCATGTCGGCGCGCAGGCCGTCGCCGATCCGGCGCCTGCCGACCCGCGTGCCGACGATCTCGCCCACCGCGAGGAGGTCGGCCGTGGTCTCGGTGAGGGTCACCAGCACGACGATGGACATCGACACGATCGCGGCGATGTCGAAGGTCGGCGCGCCGAAGCCGAACGGTGTCGGCAACGCGAAGATCGGGCCGTCCCCGACCTCGGAGAAATCGGCCTTGCCCAGCAGGGCGGCCAGCACGGTCCCCACCACGATCGACAGCAGGATCGACAGGCGCGAGATCGCCGGGACCGCGACCTTGCTGAGCACCAGCACGATCGCGAGGGTCAGCGCGGCCAGCCCGATGTTGGAGACCGAGCCGAAGTCCGGCGCCTTGTCGTTGTTGCCCATCGCCCACTTGGCCGCGACCGGCATCAGGCTGAGCCCGATCACCGTGATCACCGTCCCGGTGACGACCGGCGGGAAGTACTTCACCAGCCGGGAGAACACCGGCGTGATGAGCAGGCCGAGCACCGACGAGGCGATCACGGAGCCGAACACCGCCGGGAGTCCGCCGTCGGCCACGATCGCGGTCATCGTCGCCACTCCGGCGAAGGAAGTGCCCTGGACCAGCGGCAGCCGCGAACCGAAGAACGGCACGCCGTACGACTGCAGGATCGTCGCCAGCCCGCCGATGAACAGGCACGACGCGACGAGCAGCCCGATCTCGGCGGGCGAGACGCCCGCGGCGCCGCCGATGATCAGCGGTGGCGCGATGATCCCGCCGTACATCGTCAGGACGTGCTGGAAGCCGTAAGTGAAACTCTTGCCGATCCCGAGCCGTTCGTCCTCGGGCCCACCCCTCGCGGCCGCTGCGGTCTGCGTCCTCTTCACCATGGATCCGCCTCTCGGTAGAAGCGAGCGATGCCGGGCAATTTCAATCTGCGGAGGTTAACTTCCACATAGCAGAACAATCAAGACCCGATTTCAGCAGGTGATTGCCACCGGGTACCGGCTTTGGTATACCAAATAGGGTTCGTCGAGAGAGGTGTGCTCAGTGTTGATCCGGGACGTCCGCCCCTGGGGTGGACAGCGCAGTGACGTCGAAGTGGCCGATGGCCGGATCACCGCGGTACGGCCGCACGACCCCGCCGCCACGGCGGCGCCCGGCACCGTCGAAGGACGCGGGCGGCTGCTGGTCCCGTCGTTCAGCGACGTGCACGTCCACCTGGACTCGACTCGCGTCGGCCTGCCGTTCCGGCCGCACACCGGCGCGCCGGGCGTGTGGGCGATGATGCTGAACGACCGCGAGAACTGGCGCGACGCCGAGGTTCCACTGCCCGAGCGCGTCGCCGGGACGCTGGAGCGGATGATCGCCAACGGCACCACGCGGGTGCGCACCTACGCGCAGGTGGACGTCGACTGCAAGCTGGAGAAGCTCGACGCCGTACTCGCCGCGAAGGAGCGCTTCGCCGGGCACGCGGACGTCGAGATCATGGCGTTCCCGCAGGCCGGGATCCTGCGCGAACCCGGCACCGTGGACGTGCTGGAGGCTTCGCTGCGCTCGGGCGCCACGGTCGTCGGCGGGATCGACCCGTGCTCGTTGGACAAGGACCCCAAGGGGCACCTGGACGTCGTGTTCGGCCTCGCCGAGAAGTACGGCGTCGAGGTGGACATCCACCTGCACGAACCTGGCCACCTCGGCGTTTTCTCGACCGATCTGGTGATCGAGCGGGTCCGCGCGCTGGACATGCGCGGCAAGGTGACCATGTCGCACGCGTACGAACTGGGGTCGGTCTCGGAATCGGTGAGCCGCCGCCTGATCGACACGTTCGCGGAGCTGGACATCGCGATGGCGACCGTCGCACCGTCCGTCGACGGCCAGCTGTCGCTGGCGGACCTCACGACCGCGGGCGTGCGCGTCGGCCTCGGCGAGGACGGTCAGCGGGATTACTGGAGCCCATACGGCAACTGCGATCTGCTCGACCGCACCTGGCAACTGGCCTTCACCCACGGTTTCCGTCGCGACGACCTGATCGAAATGGCCCTGGCCGTCGCGACCATGGGCGGCGCTTCGATCCTGAGCCACGACGTCCCGCGGCTGGCGAGCATCGCCGACCGCCCGGGCGTGGCCGTCGGCGACCGCGCCGACCTGCTGCTGGTGGACGGCGAAACCCCGACGAGCGCGGTGATGGACCGCGGCAAGGACCGCACGGTGCTGCACGACGGCGTCGTCGTGGCGGACGGTCTTTCGGTGGTCGAGCTCTAGAGTTCGCCCGCTCGCTCGTACAGCTTCCGCACCGGCTCGGTCAACGCGGCGCCGCTGAGGTCCGTCGTCACGCCGTCCTCGGTCATCGTCCCCCGGCTCGTGACACTGAAGATGGTGCCCTTGCCGGTGGCGGGATCGAAGTTCCGCAGCCACGGACCGCCACTGGAGCCGCCCGCGAGGTCGCAATCGGTGTTCCACGTCGCGTTGACGGAGTTCTCCTTGAACGTGGCGGGTCGCTCGCAAGAGAACAACGCCTCACCACCGGCCGCCTTCGACACCGGGTAGCCGAACATGGTCGTGTCCACAGTGGACGGAAGCTTCTCGAACGAGATGTTCTGGGTGCCCGCGACGTCGGCGACGTGGTGACCGTCGACCGGATCCAGGGCGATCACCGCGTCGTCGTCCGACCCGCTCATCGGCCCCGAATACGTGCTGGACCAGGCGAAGGCTCGAGCCGCGAACACCCCGTGCGGCGCTTCGCCGTGGTCGTAACCCGGGACGAACACGACGTTGACGATCTTGATCGGGTTGTCGAACCGGTCCAGCCCGCCGTTCACGCAGTGCCCGGCGGTGAAGGCGACATCCTTGCTGGAGCTGGGAACCACGGTCGCCGTGCAGGATCCGTCGACCCCGGGCCGGGCGGTGAAGAACAGCCGCCCGACCCCCGACGGCACCGGCCCCTCCCATTCGCGGCCGATCTTCTCGGCGGGCGGCAACTCGTCGTCACCCACCCACTGACGCATCCGCTCCGGCGTCCAATGCGCCAGCGCCGCCGCCCGGTCGGCCTCGCTCACCGTGGTCACCACCTGGTCGTCGGCCGCGGACGCAGGCGCGGCGACCACCGCCGTCGCGGCGCCCAGAGCGGCCGAGAGGGCGACGACACGGCGAGTTGCGCGCTTCAAGTCCATGATCAAGAGACGCACCGGACGCCGGGAAGGTTGTTCACCGGATCAGGCGCCGTCGGCGAAACCCTTCAGCTGATCGGCTTCCAGCTTTTCGAGCGTCCGTCGCAGCCAGCCGATCTCGGCGCTCGCCATGGCCCGCTGGTAGTCCGCGTCGACGAGGTGGATCGAGTCCACAGAGCCGTCGAAATCGGCCAGCCGGGCGTCGATCTCGGTCTCGAAGCCGGCGAGGCTCCGTTCGCAGGTCTCGAGCCGCTCGCGCAACGCGGCCACCGCCTCGGATTTCGAGATCGACGCCACGAACGCCAGCGCCGCGGGGAACTCCGGGTACTCCACGGCGGGAACCCGCAGCATTTCGCGCACCCACTCCTTGGACACCTGGACACCGCGCTCGGTGGTACGGAAAACGGTGCGCTCCGGACGGTTCTCGTGCTTGGCCGTCTCGTGCACGGCGATCAGCCCGTCGCGCTCCAGCCTGCGCATCGTCTGATAGATCGCGTTTCGCTGACTGACGTTGATGACACGGTCCTTGTCCCAATCGACGATCCGCTGACGCAGCCCGTACGGATGCTTGGGTTCCACGGCGAGCAGCAGCAGGACGGCCATGGCCAGTGGAGAACGGCGGACTGTCGCCGTGTCCGTCTCCTCGTCGTTCGGATGTCCAGTCACGGATCAATCATTTCAGCCTCTCCGCAGGATCGCGCGAAACGCCTCGGCCAGCGCCTCCGACGGCCGGGCGGTCGCCGGACTAAGCCAGGCCACGTAACCGTCGGGGCGGATCAGCGCGGCACCACCCGCGCCGACCGGATAGCGCTCGCCCCAAAGGTTCTCCGGGTCGGTGAGGCCACCGACCGCGCCGATCCGGAACGCCCGGAGCGGGACGGAAAGCCGAGCCGAGACCTCGCCCGCGGCCTCGACCCACGCGGCACCGTCCGCACCGGCGAACAGGACGAAGCCACGGCCGAACAGGTCGTGCGTCGACAGCCGCGCACCGTCGCGCTCCACCCACAAGTGCGGCGCGCGCACCCCCGGCCGCGCCACCTTGCCCAGCGTGTCACCGAAAACGGTGTCGTGCCCGGCGCCGATGACCGCGGAGGACCAGTAGCGCTGCCCCAGCGTCCACAACTGGTCGTCCGTGGTGTCGTCCTCGATCTCGGTGCTGTTGCGCTTCATCTGCCTGTGCACCACGAGGTCCGACAGTTCGACGGCGACGGTGTGCCGCTCGTCGTGGTAGGTGTCGAGCAGACCCTCTCCAGCCCAGCCGTGCACCACTCCGGCGATCTTCCAGGCCAGGTTGTAGCCGTCCTGCACTCCGGTGTTGGCGCCCATCGCGCCCGCGGGCGGCCACACGTGCGCGGCGTCGCCCGCGAGGAAGACACGGCCTTCGCGGTACCGGTCGGCGATGCCGATGGCCTGCTCCCAGGCGGCCACGTCTTCGATCTCCACCGCCAGGTCGTCCCGGCCGATCGCGGCCCGGACGTCCGCGACACAGCGCTCGGCGGTGAAGTCGGCGATCGATTCGCCCGCCGCCGGGTCGTAACCGACGCTCATCCCCCAGCGATCGGGCCGGGCCGTGGTCACCAGGCCGCCACCGACCTTCTCGTTCACGATGATCCAGAACAGCGCCGGCTTCCGCACGAACTCCGAAAGGTCGGCGCGGAAGACGATGCTCACCGAATGCTGGATCACGCCGGGGCCGGTGCGGTGGATGCCGAGCCGCTCCCGGATCGGGCTGCGGTGCCCGTCCGCGGCGACGACGTAGTCCGCCCGCACGGTCTGCTCGACGCCGGTCGCCCGGTCGCGGACGACCGCGGTCACGCCGTCGTCTTTGGTGACGACGGAGACCACTTCGGTGTCGAAGCGGTGCCTGGCACCCAGTTCACGAGCGGCGGCGATCAGAATTGGCTCGACCGCGCCCTGATCGGCCTGGCAGAACTCGCCGGGGCTGAGATCCGGCCAGCTCCGCGGCGCGGCGTCACCGAACAGCCAATGCCATTCGCCCGCCAGTGTCTCGCAGCGGGCGACGCCCCAGTCGTCCTTGAAGGGCTTACCGGCCTCCCGGATGGCCTCTTCCAGACCCAGCGCGCGGTAGATCTCCATGGTCCGCTGGTTGATCCCCCGCGCCCGGCCCTGGATCGAGGCACCTGGATGCCGGTCGACCAGCAAGGTGCGAACCCCCTGTTCGGCAAGGAACAAGGTGGTCGCCAACCCGACCAGGCCGCCACCCACTACGAGAACCGGAACCTGCTCGTCGTCCGCCATACGTCTCCCCCTCCGAAGGTTCTGCTATAGCCATAGAATTACTAGCTATATTATGACTATGTCAAGGCGAAGGTTGTCCGGAAGAATGGGCGCATGATCGGTGACCGATGGGGCGTGAGCGACGACGAGATCGCACGCGGCTACCCGTGCGACGACTTCGTCACCTCGCCCACCTTGAAGGCGTGGCGAGGCGTGACCGTCGAGGCGCCCGTCGACGCGGTGTGGCCTTGGGTCGTCCAGCTGCGGCTGGCGCCGTATTCCTACGACTGGATCGACAACCTCGGCCGCCGCTCACCTCGCGAGCCGGTGGCACTTCCCGACCCCCGAGTCGGGGACAAGTTCACCGCCGCCGGTGGGCGCGAACTCGGCCGAATCGTCTCGGTCGCCCCAGGCGAACAGCTGACGGCCGCCATCATGGGCGCCTTCATGTCCTATGTGCTCGTGCCCCGGGATCGAGACACTTCGCGCCTGCTGTTGAAGGTCGTCATGCGTACCAACCGTTTGGTGGCCATCGGGGTGTCCGTCGGCGATCTGCTCATGGCGCGACGGCAACTGCTCAACTTCAAGCAGCTCGCCGAACGACACCGGCGCTGACTCCACAGGGAAGATCCACGCATGGCTCGAACCCAGAACCTACGGATCAAAAGCCAGCGGGTTCGACTGCGGTGATCGCGAAGCTGTGGCGGTTTACAAGGATTCTTACCTGCGGTGGCGCCTCGTTCACGATCTCGGTCCGTGTCGGCGTTACCTCTCACAGGGTGTGTGTCAACGGTCAGATGTTGGATTAGTGGTGACAAGGGCGACGTGCACAGCGGCACGCGCGGCCACGAGGACCGAGCACAGCGTCGCCATCCCTTCGCCGAGGATCGTCAATATCGCTCGCGCGGTCGGTCACGGCATTGACAGGGGACAGTCCCGGCCCGGCAAGCGGTCGACCAGGCGAGTACACGCTGTGCCGATGTGTGTCTCGGCTATCGGCGACGGGTGGAGTCGTCCAGGTAGGCGAGGACGGCGAGGACGCGTCGATTGGCGGAGAGGTCGGTGGCCAGTCCGAGCTTGTCGAAGGTGGTTGTCGTGTATTTGCTGACGGCTCCCTTACTCAGATGCAGCATGCGGGCGATCGCGGCGTTCGAGAGGCCCTCGGCCATCAGCGCGAGCATCTCGCGTTCGCGATCGGTCAGCGCCGCCAGCGCGGACTTCGGCCCGGGTCGTTCCAGGAGCCTGGTTATGACGGCCGGATCGAGGGCTGTTCCCCCGGCCGCGACGCGCTCGAGGTTGTCGAAGAATTCGTCGCCGTCGAACACACGATCTTTGAGGAGGTAGCCGATGCCGCCGGCTCCGTCGGCGACGAGTTCACGTGCGTAGAGCTGCTCGACGTGTTGGGAGAGCACCAGGATCGGCAGGCCCGGGATGTTTTTCCGGGCGGCCAGCGCGGCTCTGAGGCCGTCGTCGGTGTTGTCCGGCGGCATCCGCACATCGATAAGTCCGATGTCCGGTCGGTGTCGTAGGAGCGCGTCCAGGGTCTCTGGGCCGGTGGCGGTCGTGGCGACGACATCGTGCCCGAAGGCATCCAGGAGCCTTGCAAGGCCTTCGCGGAGGAGGAACTGGTCTTCGGCTAAAACGACGCGCACGGCATCCTCACGGTGATCGTGGTCGGTCCACCGACCGGGCTGTGGATGTCGAGCACCGCGTCGAACACGTCGAGCCGTCGGCGGATCCCGTCCAGACCGCTCCCCGGCCGCGGGGAGGCTCCACCCGCGCCGGTGTCACGGACCGTGATGGTGACGAACTCGGTGTCCGAGGCGATGGTGACGGCGGCATGGTCGGTGTGGGCATGTTTGGTGACGTTGGTGAGCAGCTCGCCGGTGGCGAAGAAGAGTGCCGCGGCCAGAGGCGATGGCAGACGCAGTCCGTCGTCCCCAGTGACGGTGACGTCGAGGGGGCCGTCCAACGCGGCGGCCCGAATCGCCGGCACCAGGCCGCGTTCGACCAACACCGGGGGGTACACACCCCGAACGAGGTCGCGTAACTCGTTCAGGGATGCGCGGGTGCCTTCGCGCGCGGCCTTGAGCATCGCCTCGGCACGCTCCGGATCGGCCTTGACGAGCCGTTCCGCCGCCGCCAGGTCGAGCCCGACCGCCACTAGCCGGGCCTGTGCACCGTCGTGCAGATCGCGTTCGATTCGGCGGATCTCCGCGTCATGGGCGGCGGAGAGGTCGGCCCGCTGGGTTTTCCAATCAGCGGGCGACTTTTCGTCTGCGGCCGGGGCGAGCCATCGCCGCGCCAGGGGAACGACAAGCCGCCACGTCCAAGGTGCGATCGACAGGCCGACAACGAGTAGGCACACCCCGATACCGGCGGATGCCGACGTGGTGGATGCACACACGACGATCGCGGCGATGACAGCTGCGCAGGGAACCGCGCCCACGATGCCGATCGTGACGGCGGCGAGCACGACCCAGCGCACTTCCCGCCAATACGCCGGTTCGCTGATCCGCCGCACCCGTTGATCCATCCGGGCATCCTTCTGGCTGCGCTCGTAGGAGACACCGTTCCACCAGAACCCGGTCGCCAGCCTCACCGGCTCCGCAAGCGGACGGAAACCCGACTCGACGCGCACAGACGTCCACTGCAGGATCAGCCGACGGAACATCTCGGCCACCGGGTGTGCGAGAGCGAGCGTGACCGGGACTCCGATCAGGGCGAGGCCGGCCCAGGACCACGGGTTCGTCCACGACCATGGCGCTCCGAGCACGCCGAAGGCGGCAAGCACCGGCAGGAGCGCGACGCACACCGGGATGAGCAGGGCAAACCCGGCGAAGACGGTGGACCGGATGAAACCGTGGAGCACCACCGCCGCGGCACGACCAACCGGTGTCCACGGCCGTGGATCCCGCTGCCTCATCGTCGTTCTCCTCGCACCGTTGTCCCGTGTCGCCTCACGCCGCGGACAGGCGTCGGGCCCAGCGCCGGGAGACGACCGCGACCGGGATCAACGCCAGTGCCCCAAGCCCCTGAATCACTCCGTACCAGACCGGAGCGATTCCCGGGATGAAGTCGACCACGACCACCGCGACGGGGAGCACCGTGGACACCACACGCAGCCGCCCGACCATCCCCGCGGATCCTGCTCCCGCACTGCGCGCCACCCACAACAGGAACGGCGAGACCGCCACCAGGATGAGTGCCCGCACCCACATGAACGTGCTCGCCCCTTCACCCAGGAGAGTGACGCCGATCACGGATGCCAAGGCGATCGTGTTGAACACCAGGAAGATCCAGATGCACTTCCTCGCCAGCTCGAACTCCTCCCGCACGCTCGCCCCACGCAACTGCTCAGCCATCATGTTTCCTCTCGTCGAAGTCGTGCCACCACGCTAAGAAAAGCGCCCCTGCCGCAATACCGGTCTGAACCCACGATCGGGGTGGGGCTATCCCCACCAACCCTGGTGAGCCGATGGAGAGTCGCGACAAGACAGAGGACGGCAGCGCAGTCGCCGGCGTACTTGTCCGAGCACATTCAGCGAAGTGGGCAGGGTCGTGCCCGGCGACGTGAGCACCTCGGAACGCGAGCGCCGCGACCGGATTCCCCTTCTGTCGCGACAAAAGCGGGCCGTGCACCGCGCAGGCCCCGGCCTAACCGGAGGGAGTCGTTACCGATGTCGGCGCGGGATCGCCTGGCGGGATATGCCGGACGTGTTCGGTCCGTGGCAGCCGATCCGGACCTGGCCGCACCTGGCACGCGAACTGGTGGCCTCGGACACACAGCTGGCCACACGGATTTCTCAAACCTGAGCGAAGATCGTCAAAACCACCGTTTTCGCAGTTCAAACGGGGTGTTGGAGTGGGCCGCCTGGGGCTCGAACCCAGAACCTACGGATTAAAAGTCCGCAGCTCTACCAATTGAGCTAACGGCCCGTGCGGCTGAGTCTAGTAGACCGCCGCCGACCACCAGGATGGCGGGGCCGCCGCCGGAGCGCCACGGAATTGTCGGGGGTCTCTGCCAGGGTCGGGGGCATGGACACGATCCCCGACGAGAACTACTCACCCAGGTGGAAGGGCGACCGCCCGGAGCCCCCGCGCGTGGCGAGCGAGCGCGAGATCCTGACGTCCACGCTGGACTGGCATCGCCGCACCTTCGAGCTGAAGTGCGCGGGACTGACGCCGGAGCAGATGGCCCTGCGGTCGGCGGAGCCGTCGAGCATGTCGTTGCACGGGCTGCTCAGGCATCTCACCGGCACCGAGCGCTGGTGGTTCCGCGTGCAGTTCCTCGGCGAGGACGTCCCGCTGCTCTACTACTCCGACGATCGGCCCGAGCAGGACTTCGACGACACCGATGGCGACGTCGAGGCCGCGTGGGCGTTGTGGCGTGAGGAGTGCGAGCGGTCGAGGGAGATCGTCGCGGCCGCTTCGCTGGACGACACGGGCACGAGCCGTCGCGACGGGTCTCCGTTCTCCCTGCGGTGGCTGCTGACCCATCACATCGCCGAGTACGCGCGTCACGACGGCCACGCCGACCTGCTGCGCGAGCGCATAGACGGGAGGACAGGCCACTGAAACCCCGGAGTGCGATGCTGGGCCGATGAACGCCGATCCCGATTCCGGCCTCCTCTCCCCGGTCCGCGCCGGCACGCCCGCCGAGGCGGCGACGGGTGATCTCGCCTGGCTGCGAGCCCTGCTCGACGCGGAGGCGGCGCTCGCCAGGGCGCAGGCCAGCACGGGGCTGATCCCGCGGGAAGCCGCGGACGCGATCACCGACGCGGCCGCGAGGATCGAGATCGACGTGGTCGCGCTGGCGAGGGCCGCGCGGGAGACGGCGAATCCGGTCGTGGGGTTGATCAAGGAGCTGACCGAGGCGGCCGGGACGGAGTACGTCCATCGCGGCTCGACCAGCCAGGACGTCTTCGACACCGCGATGATGCTGGTCGCCGCGAGGACACGGGCGCTCATCGCGGCCGACCTCGAGGCGACGGCGAGCGCGCTGGAGGACCTCGCCCGCGCGCATCGCGACACGATCATGGCCGGGCGCACCCTCACCGCCCACGCGGTCCCGACCACGTTCGGGCTCAAGGCGGCGGGGTGGCGTCAGCTGACGCTCGACGCGCTCGACAGGCTGAACCGCGTCGTCCTGCCGGTCTCGCTGGGCGGCGCGGCGGGTACTCGGGCCGCGTACGCCGAGTACGCGCGCCTCGCCGGGCTGCCCGACGGCTATCCGCAGCGCCTGCAGACGGCCTTCGCCGAAGAGACCGGCCTCGCCGAGACCACACTCCCTTGGCACACGCTCCGCACCCCGACGGCCGACCTCGCGGCGGCGCTGTCGTTCACCGCCGCCGCGCTCGGCAAGATCGCTGTCGACGTCCAGTTCCTGACCCGCACCGAGGTCGGCGAGGTCACGGAACCGGCGGGCGAGGGCCGTGGCGGTTCTTCGGCGATGCCGCACAAACGCAATCCGGTGCTGGCGACGCTGATCCGCTCGGCCGCGCTCCAGGTCCCGGTGCTGGCCACCGGCGTCACCCAAGCCCTGGTCTCCGAGGACGAGCGGTCGGCGGGCGCGTGGCACGCCGAGTGGCAACTGCTGCGCGAATGCCTGCGGCTGACCGGCGGCGCCGCGCACACGGCGGCCGAGCTCGCGCGCGGTCTGGTCGTCGCGGGCGGACGCATGCGCGAGAACCTCGGGCTCACGCACGGCCAGATCGTGTCCGAGCGGCTCTCGACCGTGCTCGCCCCGCTGCTCGGCAAGACGCGGGCCAAGGAGGTCCTCGGGCACGCGTCCAAGCTCGCCCTCGAACAGGGCAAGCCTCTCGGCGAGGTCCTTTCCGGTCTACCGGAGATAACCGGAGTCCTGCCTGCGGAATCCCTGGCCGACCTGCTGGATCCCGCGAACTACACCGGCTCGGCCGGGGTGCTCACGGATGCCGCGCTTCAGGCCCGCGAAGAAAAACCGGGAACTTCTTGAACCGGTCCCGAACCGGGCCCGTGTAGGGGGTACAAGCTCACCGCGCCGAGCCGCGGAACCCCTACGAACAAGGAGAAATCCCATGCTTCGCAAGCGTTTCGTCGTCGCAGCGGCGTCCGCGGCCGCGGGCCTGGTGGCGCTGTCGGCCTGCTCCGGTGGCACCGAGACGGCGGCGCCCGCCGTCGCTCCGGCCGCCGCGGTGGCCGGAGCGGGCGGGAACGCCCCCGCGGCCAAGGGTGAGACCAAGGTGGCCGTGGCCGAAGCCGGGAATCTCGGGCAGATACTCGTCGACAAGGACGGGTTCACCTTGTACCGCTTCGACAAGGACAGCGCGAAGCCGCCGAAGTCCAATTGCGATGGTGACTGCGCGAAGACCTGGCCGCCGATGCTCGCCGAGGGCGAGGTCCGGATCGAAGGTGTGGACCAGTCCCTGGTCGGTGAGGTGACCCGCGCCGACGGCCGCAAGCAGGTCACCGTCGGTGGCTGGGCGCTCTACCGCTACGCCAAGGACACCAAGGCCGGCGAGTCGAAGGGACAGGGTGTCGGCAGCACCTGGTACGCCGCGAACACCAAGGGCGGCAAGGCGGGACAGGCCGAGAAGAAAGAGGCTCCGGCCGAGCAGAAGGACGGCGCCACGAAGCTGGTCGCGAGCGACGTCGACGGCATCGGACCGGCCATTGTGGACAAGGACGGCTTCACCCTCTACATGTTCACCAAGGACAAGAAGAACAAGCAGCCGACCTGCAACGGTGACTGCGCGAAGGCCTGGCCGCCCGTGCTCGCCGAGGGCGACGTCCAGCTCGAAGGCGTCGAGAAGAAGCTGCTCGGCACGGTGAAGCGCGCGGACGGCGCCATGCAGGTCACCGTCGGCGGCTGGCCCGTCTACCGCTACGCCAAGGACGCGAACGCCGGTGAAGCGAACGGCCATGGCGTCGGCGGCACCTGGTTCGTCATCGAGCCCGCCGGCTGCAAGAGCTCCGCGCCGGTGAAGAACAAGGCGGCTCAGAGCGGGAACGCCGCCCCCGAGAAGAAGGACGACGCTCCCGCCCAGTCCGGCGGTTCGGAGTACGGGTACTGAGACCGATCTAGTGGGCGAGGCCCGGCGGCCGCTCTTCACGAGCGACGGCCGGGCTTTTCTCATGCTTCGGCCGTCGTGAAGTGTCCGGGACGGGTTCGACGACGGTGGCGCTTTCGGCGCGGTCCGTCACCACGGTCTCCTCTTCGTCCTCCGGCAGCAGGACCTTGTGCCGAGCGGGCAGGAAAGCGATCACCAGCCCGAGCGCGGCGAGACCGAGGTGCACCCAGTTGTCCGGCCCGTTGAGGTTGAACGGGTTCCCCGCCTGCGAGACGGGGTTCGTCGAAACGGTCCCGGTGATCATGAGCCCCCAGACGAACAACGCCCCGAAGGCGATGAACGTCAGGAACCCGAAGACCCGGGACCTGCCCGACCCGAAGGTCAGCAGCAGACCGATCGCGCCCAGCAGGACGAACCCGAGGTTGTAGAGGGGATTCACCGAGATCCCGAGGACCGTCGCGTCGCTGCGGCCGATGAAATCGGCGAACCCGGTCCTGGTGAAGCCCACGATCCCGAACACCAGGTACGCCAGGCTCGCGAGTCCGGCGAGGACCTGCGCGGGCTGGAGCCCCGCCGTCCGGATACGAGCGCGTTGTGCACGTGCCATTGCTCCGCCTTCCAGAGTTGGCCACCTAAATTCACGCTGGGGGTCACATACCCCGAGGATCTCCCGGACAAACCGGAAAGCAACGCCGCGCGTTCGAGGGGTCACGGATTCCGCCTTCAAACGAGACCTGCGTCACACGAATAGCCCAGTCGCGAACACGAAAGAGTGGTTCGGACAACAAGTCGTGTGGGCAAGGTGAGCGGAGTCTTCCTCCTGGTGGGGCTGTGCCTGGGAGCCATCCTCGCGATGCTGCTGTTCCCGTCGTCGCGACCCGAGCCCTCGTCGGTCGCGGTCGCGGCGTCGGGTGCCACGGCGATGAGCGTCGAAGCCGAGCCCGTCGATTCCCCGGCGCCGTCCCCCTCGGCGGCACCGGGGTCGCCGGCGCCCTCGAAGTCGGCCGTTCCCGGCAAACCGTCGACCGTCGACACGTCCGCTCTCGCCGACCTCGTCCCCGGCGGCCAGGTCAGCGTGGTCGTCTACGACCGCACCGCCAAGAAGAACACGGTTTCGGTCAAATCAGAACGTTCTTACACCTCGGCGTCGCTCGTGAAGCTCCTCATCGCGCTGGAAGCACTGCAAGCGGGAACACCGTCGAGCACCGTGCAGCGGATGCTCTCGGTCAGCGACGACGACATCGCCAGCAGGCTGTGGACCACGCACGGCGGACCCGCCATCGTCACGAAGTGGGCCACCAAGATCGGCCTCGCCGGCACCCGCCCGCCCGAGGATCCCGGACGCTGGGGCGACACCCGGATCACCGCGGCGGACATCGCGAAGGTCTACCGCTACCTGCTGGACCAGGTGAGTGCCGGGACCAGGTCGACGATCATGCGGGCGTTGAGCGGCGCGACGGAGAACGGCTCCGACGGGATCCGGCAGTACTTCGGCATCCCGGACGCCGCCGGCGAACTGCCCTGGTCGATCAAGCAAGGCTGGGCGTGCTGCCGCGGCTCCCGGATCCTGCACAGTTCCGGCGTGGTCGGAAAAGACGACCGCTACATCGTCGTCGTCCTGACCTCCCAACCGTCGTCGTCCACCTATCCCGGTGCCGGCCGGCAGGTGACCGAGGTGGTGAAAGCGCTGCTCCCCGCGCTGGACCCGGCCTGAGCCGCTATTGACGACCTGTAAACAAGGTGGGACAGTGGCCTCACGCCACTCTTCCGGGAGGTCGTCATGAGCACCGAAGCCCGCCTGCCCACCGTGACCCCGCTCGGCCCGGATTCCGTTGCCTGGCAAGTGGTCGGCGACCGGAGACTGCTGCTCGGCGCGGGGACGGCGTTGCTGTTGCAGGTCGCGCATCCGGTGATCGGCGCCGGTGTCCACGACCATTCGAACTACCCCGAAGATCCGTGGGGCCGCCTCGACCGGACCATCGATTCGTTGCTGTGCCAGGTTTTCGGCGGCCGGGAGGCGATCGTGGAGGCCGAGCGGCTCCGCGAGATGCACAAGGCGATCAAAGGCGTCGACCATCACGGCGAGCGCTATCACGCGCTGAATCCCGAAGCCTATTGGTGGGTGCACGGATCGACCTTTTGGACGACGCTGCGCATGCGGGACGTCTTCGTACAACCCTTGTCACGTGAGGAAAAGAGCCGCTTCTACGCGGAATGGCGGCGCCTCGGCCTGCTCCTCGGTCTCCGTGAGCACCACATGCCCGCGGACCACGAAGGATTCGAGACGTACTTCGACGGCGTCGTCGCGAACCGGCTCGAAGACAACCACACCGTGCGGGAGCTGCTCGCCTCGATCACCATGCGGGACACCCCGCCGCCACCGTGGTGGTTCCTGCCGGAAGCTTTGTGGCGCCCCGTGCGACCGGCGGGCGGGAACGTGCTGACCCTGTGCGCGATCGGCCTGCTGCCCACGGCTCTCCGCGACCGGTTGAGTCTCAAGTGGACGGACGCGGACGAACGGCGCCTCCAGCGGCTCGGCGCGATCACGAGGGCGGCCGGGAACAGGGTTCCCGACCGGCTTCGCTTGTACCCCAAGGCATACCGCGCCAAGCGAAGTTATTGAGAGGCAAGGCAAATATGGCGTGATCGAGTCTCCTGCCGAGCATGGCCTTCGCGGCACGGATCGAACTGGCCCGCCGGAGCCGGTCGCGACCTCGACCGTCCACAAGGGACACTTGTGTTAAGTGAAACGCCCGTTTTGGTCACTTTGCGCGATTTTGCGAAGGGGTCGTGAGTGGTAAGGAGGGTTAGAACCCTCCTTACCACTCACGACCCCTCCCCGAAAACCCCATATAGTCACAAATCGTACATTCTACCGTCCCATGTGGACACTCTGGCGCGCCTGGTCGCCGTCCAGTCCGGAACCATGTGCTCAGACAGCGAAGAGGGCCTGCGCGGCAGGATCGACCATGCCATATTCGGCTTATCGTCCAATAGCTACTCGACGACGTCGACCAGCGCGCCCTTGGCGCCGGTGTTGGGCAGGGGCCACGGAGTGACCCCGCCGCTGGAGACGATCTTCTTGTCCTGCGGCGCGCACGGCGCCACGGTCCGCGCGCCGATCCACGCCAGCACGTCGGGAATCTGCGTCTTGAAGGTGTTCATGTTGTGCCCGGCGTCCGGGATCCGCCACGACGAGAGCGTCGCGGGCGCGCGGATGCCCGACTGGATCTGGTCGATCGAGAAGCTTTCGAAGCTTTCCTTCTCGCCGGCGATCGCGAGGATGTCGACCGGCGCCGGGTGCTTCTGCAGGTTCAGCGAGACCGTGTTCGCGTCGATGATGTCCTGCCTGCCCTTGAACAGGTTCTCGGTCTCCGCGTCCACCGAAGCCTTGTAGTAGCCGCTGACGCTCGCCGCCTGGCCGTACCACTGCGGATGCCGGGTCACCAGGTTCATCGCGCAGTACCCGCCCGAGGACCAGCCCGCCATCGTCCACGCCTTCCGCTGCGGGTTGGCGCCGAGTTTGTCGATCGCCCAGTCACGGATGTCGGCGGTCAGGTAGGTGTCGTTGGCGGTCCCGTTGACCTCGTCGATGCATTCGGTGTCGTGACCGATCTTCGGTTTCCCGGTCGGGTCCGGGATGATCACCAGGGTCGGCGGGAGCACGTGCTTCGCGATGGCCGCGTCGAGTTTGGCGGGCATTTCGTAGGGGCCGGTGACCACTTCGGGGCCGGACGGGTAGTTCGGGATCCATTCGATGACCGGGAACTTGAGCGACCGGTACGCCTGGTCGTAGTACTGGGGCGGGAAGTACACCGTGACGTCGCGGGTGAGGCCGGTGCGCTTGCCCGTCACCGTCATGTGCACGACGGAGCCCTTGCCCTCCTTGGCCCGCATCGCCCCGGCGTCGCGCAGCTTGTCGAGGTCCGAGCCGTTCTCCCCGGCGACAGCGTTGACATTCTCCCCGGAATAGACCCCGGTGCCGAACAGGGCGCCGACCGTCGGGAAGAACCCGCCGATCATGTTCCCGCCCATCCCGGTGCTGACCACGATCAGCACCACCGCGACGAGGATCGTGCCGCTGCGGCCGAGCACCTTGCGGCGCCAGCGCTCCCAGAAGAACGGCACGGCGACGATCGCGAGCAGCGCCAGCACCACGACGACGATGAGGTTCAGCGTGGAATCGAGCCGGATGGCACTCAGTCCCAGTCCCATGGCGATCGTTTTCCTCCCCGGCCGCGGCACGCCCCCGCACCGCACTTCCCACATCTGGACCAAGAGACGTGCGACCACCGGGAAGTGTTGTCCAGGGTGACACGGGTCACCCTGGACAAACCGTGTTCCGGGATACTCAGCCCTCGAGGGCGGTGCGCAGCACGCCGATCGCCTGCTTTATCGCCGCGTCCGCGGCGTGCGTTTCGCGCAGGGTGTTGAGCATGACGAAGTCGTGGACGACGCCCTGGTATCGCACGGCCGTCACCGGCACTCCGGCCTGACGCAGCTTGGCGGCGTACGCCTCGCCCTCGTCGCGCAGGACGTCGGCTTCCGCGGTGATCACCAGCGCGGGCGGCAGGCCTGCCAGCTCGTCGAGGCTCGCCCGCAGCGGCGACGCGGTGATTTCCGCGCGCTGCGCCGGGTCGGTCGTGTACTGGTCCCAGAACCACTTCATGCCTTCGAGGGCGAGGAAGTAGCCCTCGGCGAACCGCTGGTAGGACTCGGTGTCGAAGTTCGCGTCGGTGACCGGGTAGAAGAGCACCTGCTGACGGAAGGTGACGTCGCCGCGCCGCTTCGCGAGCAGGGTGAGCGCCGCGGTCATGTTTCCGCCGACGGAGTCACCGGCGATGGCGATCCGCGTGCTGTCGAGCCCGTTCTCGGCGCCGTGCTCGGCGACCCACTTCGCCACCGCGTAGTTCTGCTCGATGGCGACCGGGTAGCGAGCTTCCGGGGAGCGGTCGTATTCGGGGAAGACGACGGCCGCGCCCGCGCCGACGGCGAGCTCGCGGACCAGGCGCTCGTGGGTGTGGAAGTTCCCGAAGACCCAGCCGGCGCCGTGGATGTAGACGATCACCGGCAGCGGACCGGTGACGCCCTGCGGCCGGACGATGCGGACCTCGACGCCGTCGACGTGCGTGGTCTGGACGTCCGCGGCGGGCAGTTCGACGTCGCCGCCCTGGACCTCGTCGACGGCCTTGCGGCCCTCGTCCGGCGGCAGCTGGAAGAGGAATGGCGGGGTGGCTGTGGCCTCGACGAAGGCCTGCGCGGCCGGTTCGAGGGCCAGGTTGTGCGGGTTGGCGGTCATTTCTGCCTCCTGGGATCCGAAGTCGATGAACTGAAGGTAGCTCGCAACTCAGTTGTGCACAACTAAAATGCCCTCAAGGAGATTTAGCCCACTCAGGTCGCGGACTGGGGCATGATCGACGCACCATGGGACGAGGAGGACCGATGCCGACAGACAACACCGCGTCGCTGTGCCTGGACGATCAACTGTGCTTCGGGCTCTACGCGGCATCGCGGGCCGTGACCGCGCTTTACCGCGTCGTACTCGACGACCTGGGCCTGACCTATCCGCAGTACCTGGTGATGCTCGCGCTCTGGGAGGAGGACGAGCGGCTGGTCAAGGAACTCGGCACCGTGCTGAACCTCGACTCCGGCACGCTGTCGCCCCTGCTCAAGCGCCTGGAGAAGGCCGGACTGATCCGGCGCGACCGGCAGGCCGACGACGAGCGGTCCGTGCGCGTCAGCCTGACCGAGGACGGCGCCCGGCTCAGGGATCGCGCGAGCGGGATCCCGAAGATCATCGGCGACGCGATGGGCCTCGACGCGGCCGGGCTCGCCCGCACCCGCGCGGAGCTCGATCGCTTGACCGAATCCGTGAACGCCTACCGCCAGACCTACGTACCGGCCGGTTAGCATGGGATTTCCGGCGCGGACAAAGGGATGACGATGATCGATCACGACGCGGCGCTCAAGGCCGTCGAGAACAGCTTGGACCGGCCGTCCGCGGCCCGGGTCTACGACTACTTCATCGGCGGCGAGACCAACTACGCCATCGACCGCCTCTTCGCCGAGAAGGTACGGAAGCGCCTGCCGCTCATGGGCGACTACTGCAAGACCAGCAGGCAGTTCCTCGGCCGCGCCGTGCGGCATTGCGCGGAGCTGGGCATCCGGCAGTTCGTCGACATCGGCTCCGGCCTGCCGACGGCGGGCAACGTGCACGAGGTCGCCGACGAGGCGCGGCCGCAGGAAGACACGCACGTCCTCTACATCGACAACGAGCCGATCGCGCTCGCGCATTCGACGCTGCTGCTCGCCGACACCGCCGACCCGGACAGGCACCACGCGGTCGCCGCGGACCTGTTCGACCCCGAGGGGCTCTGGGAGCGGGTGATGGACTCCGGCATCATCGACGTCGAAGAGCCCATCGCGCTGGTCGTGAACGCGGTCATGCACTTCATCAAGGACGAGCAGGACCCGGACGCGCTGCTGGACTTCTACCGCGAACGGCTCGCGCCGGGGTCGCTGCTGGTGCTCTCGCAGATGACCAACGAGAACCCGGCCAACGACGAGGAGCGACAGGCGCTGCTCGACATCCTGGAGTACTACGAGACCACGACGAACCCCGGTTTCCTGCGCACGATGGACGAGTTCCGGCGGTTCTTCGGCGGCTGGCCGCTGCTGGAGCCGGGCCTGGTCTACGCGCCGGCGTGGCACCCGGACGAGAAGACGGTCTTCGCCGCCGCCCCCTCGGAGTCGCGCGTCATCGGGGGCATCGCCCGCAAGCCGTGACATTGCCGCGCGCTGCCGAAAACCTTCCGCAGGGCGCTGGAACACAAACCGCGAGCGTGATCTGAAAGGCGCCCTACAAAGGTTTTCGGGGGCCTTCGGCCCAAAAAAGGCGCGCGGGTGAAGTCTCCGTCGGGCGCTGAGCGCCCTTTGGGAGACCTTTCGGTGCCGTGACCTGGCTCTCAGTGCACTTGTAGTGCAACTAGGTGCATATGAAACTGGGTGCATGGCACTGGAGCACGCGATCCTGGTCTCCCTGTCCGAGCGGTCCGGCTCGGGCTACGAGCTGACGCGCCGCTTCGAGAAGTCCATCGGGCTGTGGTGGAACGCCACCCACCAGCAGATCTACCGCGTCCTCAAGCGGATGGAGGACGCGGGCTGGGTCGCCGTCGACCACGTCGCGCAGTCCGGGAAACCCGACAAGAAGGTCTACACCGTCGGCGACGCGGGCCGGGCGGAACTCGCCCGCTGGCTCGCCGAACCCGATCCCGCGGCCACGGCCCGGGAACTCGCCGTGAAGATCCGCGGCGCGACGCTCGGCGAACCCGGTGTCGTCGCCGCCGAGATCACCCGGCATCGCGACGCGCACGCGGCCCGCCTCGACGCCTACCTGCTGATCGAGAAGCGCGACTTCCCCGACCCGAGCGTCCTCAGTGGACAGTCGCTGCATCAGTTCCTCGTGCTGCGCGGAGGAATCCGAACCGAACAGGGCCACGTCGAGTGGCTAGAGGAAGTCCTCCAGGCATTCCACCACGATGCGTAAGGACCCTGCGATGAGCCAGTACCCGAACCTGCTGTCCCCGCTCGACCTCGGCTTCACCACCCTGCGCAACCGGGTGATCATGGGCTCGATGCACACCGGCCTCGAAGACAAGGAAGCGCATTTCCCGCAACTGGCCGAGTACTACGCCGAACGCGCCCGCGGTGGCGTCGGGCTGATCGTCACCGGCGGGTTCGCGCCCAACCGGACCGGCTGGCTCCTTCCGCTGGCGTCGAAGCTCTCGACGCGCGCGGAAGCCGAGGCGCACAAGCGGCTCACCGCTCCGGTGCACGAGGCCGGTGGCAAGATCGCGCTGCAGATCCTGCACGCGGGCCGGTATTCCTACCATCCGCTGAGCGTTTCGGCGTCGGGGATCAAGGCGCCGATCAACCCCTTCAAACCGCGTGCGCTTTCCGGGTACGGCGTGCTGCGGCAGATCCGCGCGTTCGCCGATTGCGCCTTCCTGGCCAAGGAAGCGGGCTACGACGGCGTCGAGATCATGGGCTCCGAGGGCTACTTCATCAACCAGTTCCTCGCTGAGCGGACCAACAAGCGCACCGATAAATGGGGCGGCAGCGCGGAGAACCGGCGCCGGATCGCCGTCGAGATCGTGCGCCGCACAAGGGAAGCGGTCGGCGAGGACTTCATCATCATCTACCGGCTGTCCATGTTGGACCTCGTCGAGGGCGGCCAGAGCTGGGAGGACGTCGTCACGCTGGCCAAGGAGGTCGAAGAGGCGGGCGCGACGATCATCAACACCGGCATCGGCTGGCACGAGGCGCGGGTGCCGACGATCGTGACGTCGGTGCCGCGCGCGGCCTTCACCTGGGTGACCGGGAAACTCAAACCGCACGTCGGGATCCCGGTGGTCACTTCGAACCGGATCAACATGCCCGAGGTCGCCGAGCAGGCGCTCGCCGGCGGCGACGCGGATCTGGTGTCGATGGCGCGGCCGTTCCTCGCCGACCCGGAGTGGATCCGCAAGGCCGAGACCGGGCGCGAGGACGAGATCAACACCTGCATCGCCTGCAACCAGGCCTGCCTCGACCACGCGTTCAAGCGGAAACTGGTGTCCTGCATGGTGAATCCGCGCGCGGGTCACGAGACGACGCTGACCTTGTCGCCCACCCGGAAGACCAAGCGCGTCGCCGTCGTCGGCGCGGGACCCGCCGGGCTCGCGGCCGCGACCGGCCTCGCCGAGCGCGGGCACACCGTCGAACTATTCGAGGCCGACGACGAGATCGGCGGGCAGTTCGGGATCGCGCGGAAGATCCCGGGCAAGGAGGAGTTCGCGGAGACCATCCGGTACTACCAGCGACGGCTGGAGGTCACCGGCGTCAAGGTCCACCTCGGCGCCCGCGCGACCGTCGAAAGCCTCGCCGAGGCCGGGTTCGGCGAGGTCGTGCTGGCCACCGGCGTGGCACCGCGGGTGCCGTCGCTCCCGGGGATCGACCACCCCAAGGTTCTGTCCTATGTGGACGTCGTGCGGCACGGGAAACCGGTGGGCGGCAAGGTCGCCGTGATCGGCGCGGGCGGGATCGGCGTGGACGTCAGCGAGTTCCTGACGCACACCACCTCCCCCGCGCTCGACCTGGACGCGTGGATGGCCGAATGGGGCGTCACCGATCCCGAGCGGGCGGCGGGCGGGCTGACCGAGCGGAAGGTCGAGCCGTCACCGCGACAGGTCTTCCTGCTGCAACGCAAGAAGTCCGGCATCGGCGCGGGGCTGGGCAAGACCAGCGGCTGGGTGCACCGGGCCGCGCTGAAGGCGAAACGCGTCGAGCAGCTCACCGGGGTCACCTACGACCGGATCGACGACGACGGCCTGCACATCACCGTCGGTGACAAGCCGAGACTGCTCGATGTGGACACCGTCGTCGTCTGCGCGGGCCAGGAGCCGGTGCGCGACCTCGCCGACGGCCTGCGGGCGGCCGGGGTGGCGGTGCACCTGATCGGCGGCGCCGACGTCGCGGCCGAACTGGACGCCAAACGGGCCATCGATCAGGGAACGCGCCTCGCCGCCGTTCTCTGACGAGTGGCGCCCGAGATGGCAGGATGAACCCTTGTGCGGGACGTATGCGTGATCGGGCTCGGGTTGATCGGCGGTTCGCTGCTGCGCGCGGCGCATTCGATCGGCCGTACCGCGTTCGGGGCGACGACCTCCGAAGTCGACGCGGACGCGGCCAGCAGAGCGGGTTTCGACGTGACGACGCAGGTCGAAGCGGCGCTGAGCAAGGCGGCGGAGCGGGACGCGATGATCGTCCTCGCGGTGCCGCTGCCCGCGGTCGAGGAGGTCCTTCGTACCGTTTCGCGGGTCGCCGGGCATTGCGTGCTCACTGACGTCACCAGCGTGAAGGGCCCGGTGCTCGACTCTGTCCGGCGGCGCGCGCCGTACGCGAAGTTCGTCGGCGGGCATCCGATGGCCGGGACGGCGGAGTCGGGCTGGAAGGCGAGCAACCCGGCGCTGTTCGGCGGCGCCGCGTGGGTGCTCGGCGTCGAGTACGACACCGATCTGACGGCGTGGGCCGAGGTCGCGCGACTGGTGTTGGACGTCGGTGCGCACGTCGTCCCGCTGCCCGCGGACTCGCACGACGAGACGGTCGCGCGGATCTCGCATCTGCCGCACATCTTCGCGGCCATCCTGGCCACGATCGGCGCGCAGGGCGGGCCGCTGGCGATGTCGCTGGCCGCCGGGTCCTACACGGACGGCACGCGGGTGGCGGGGTCGAGCCCGGCGCTGGTGCGGGCGATGACCGAGGGCAACCGGGACGCGCTGCTGCCGATCGTCGACGAGGCGCTCGGAAGGCTGGGTGCCGCGCGGGGTTCGCTGGCGTCCACGGGTGGCCTGGCGGTGACGGTCAACGCCGGTCACGAGGGCGCGCAAGCGTTTGCCACCAGCAAGGACGCGGAGCGGGCCGGGGTGCGGGTCAGCCTGACGGCCCCGGACGCGCGGGACGGGTTGATCGCGCTCGGCGAGCGCGGCGGCCGGATCACGGCGATCGAAGGCGACACCGCGATCGGCGAGGTCTCCTAGCGCGTTTCGTCCTCTGAATGCGGTAGTTGCACGCGCAAGGACCGCATCCAGAGGACGAAATGCGAGGGGTTACTGACCCTGGGGCGGCTGCTGCTGGTTCTGCGGGGTGTCGGGGGTGTCGTCGAACTTGTTGATGAAGTCCTTCGCCTTGCCGACCCCGGAGTCGATCTGGGAGTCGTGGCCGGAGAACTTCGACTTCGCGAAGTCCGCCGCCTTGTCCAGGCCGCCTTCGATCTTGTCGTTGTGCTCGCGGAGAGCCTCGGTGGCCTTGTTCTTCAATTCGTCGAAGTTGATGCCCATGCCCTAATCGTCACACAGGTACCGGCGGACCCGCCTCGACGATCACCCGTCATGGGGACGCCTCAGAACGGCCGGTCGCCGACGATGGCGACACGCTCGGCCACTCGCGCGTACGGGTGGTAGTCGTTGACCGCGTAGTGCTGGGTGGCGCGGTTGTCCCAGAAGGCCACCGAACCGGGCCGCCAGGCGAAGCGCACCTGGAACTCCGGGACGTGCGCCCGGCTGAACAGGTACCGCAGGAGCCTGTCGCTCTCGTCGCGGTCGATGCCGGCGATGTGGGTCGTGAAGGCCTGGTTCACGAAGAGGGTGCGCCGACCGGTTTCCGGATGCGTACGGACGACCGGATGCTCGACCGGCGGGAACGCGTCCTGGTGACGCAGTAGCAGTTCCGGGTCGGAGAAGCGGGCGAAGCCGGGGATGAAGTCGTGCACCGCGGTCAGTCCGTCGATCCGCGCGCGGACGTCTTCCGGCAGGTTGTCGTAGGCGGCGGCCATGTCGGCCCACATCGTGTCGCCGCCGATCGGCGGGACCTCGATCAGCCGCAGGACCGAGCCGAGCGCCGGCGCGGGGCGGAACGTGACGTCCACGTGCCAGATGTTCTCGAATCCGGGCATGGTCGCCGACCTGGTGAAGCGGGTGGTGTCCTCGGTCTCGCCCTGGGGGATGAAGGGGTTCGTCTCCAGCTCGCCCCAGTTGGCGGCGAACGCGCGCTGGTGCGCCGAAGTGATGTCCTGGTCGCGGAAGAACAGCACCTTCCACTCCAGCAACGCGCGGTTCAGCTCCGCGTGGAGGGCGGGAGTCAGCGGCCGAGCGAGGTCGACGCCGTCGATCTCGGCTCCGATCACCCGGCCCAGCGGGCACAGCGCGAAAAGCTCGTACGGACGTTCTTGGACGCCCTCCGGCAGGCGCCGCAGCACGCGCGGTCCTTCGAGGATCCCGCCGTCGGGGACGGTCGCGGGGCGGAGGCGGACACGGTCGGGCAGTTCGATGGACATGATGCTCCCTGGATTTCATCTGCGGACGAAGTGGCGGGGTGGGAGCTACGCGGGCGGCGAGCCCAGACGTCCACGGCGCAGGAGCAGTGCGGCGACACCTTCGCTCGCCGAGCGGGTCGGCGAGGACTTCAGGATGACGGACACGTCTTCATGGTGGGGACCGGGAGGGAGCGGGGCAACCTCGTCCACAGGGCGGGACGCCGGGTGGTGACACGATCGGGTCGAAGTGGCGGGATCGTGTATCCACGGAGATGATCCTCGCCTCTTTTGATCTTTTTCTCGACGCCTCCGTCGAATACACTCCAGAAATAGAGTTTTCGATTCGACGGGAATGGCCCACACCGGGCCGCATTCATGCTTACCGCGAATATTCGAGAATTGCCACCAAGTACAGGATTCGATGCAGAAGTTCTCGCCTGACCAGTGATTTCACTCGAAAGTGGCTATCTTCGAATATTCGAAAAGAATCCCCCCGGAAACAGTGGGCGAATCCCACCCCGGAGTCGCGCTCTCAATTACTGGTATGGAAGACTTGCCGTAGTGGAACTCGAATTCGAATATTCGACTCCGCGGTAACGAAAGCGGCGCGGCCCTCCGGCTAGGAAGGGGCCGCGCCATCATCGTCCATCTCAGCCATTCCGGAGGACAATATGAGCACCCTAGACCCCACCTGTTTCGCGGTGCCACCGGAACATGCCCATGATCACCCACCCGTGCCTCCGATGACACCCACCGGGTCGCGCGTGGTGGTGATCGAGTTCGCCGAGTCCGGGCCCTCGCTGCGGCGTATCGAGGTCGCGGAGGTGACGTTTCCCGAACGGCCGTCCGGCCGCCGCAGGCATCGACGCTCGCGTCTGGCGGACTCCCGGCCGGTCGCCCTGCAGGCGGGTCTGCTCGTGCTGATCGCGGTCGTCGCCGTGGTCAACCCGGCGGCGGGCGCGGGAATCGCGGGCACGGTGCTCGCGGGCGCGTTCGGTCTGGCGGTCACCCGCGGTCCTCGTGCCGGCGGTGACCCGAAGCGCGACGAAGACCTTTCCTGACCTGGCGGTGGTGGCCCGGCTCCACTCCGGGCCACACCCGTTCCGGCCTTCAGTAGTCTTGCTCGACCACATTGGAGTGAACATGCCCCGGATCGATTCGCCCTCGACTTGCGTATCGAATATTCGACGCCCACTCTGGAATCGAATATTCGACTCGCGGGCTCTGAGGGGGAGCGATGCGGTTCCAGGATTCGACGCCGTCCACGACCGGATTCGACGGGAGCGGCTGGCACCGCTCGACCTACAGCGGTCCCAACGGGGGCACTTGTGTGGAGGTCAACTCGACCGGTCCACGGGTCGGGGTGCGCGACAGCAAACTCACCCTTTCACCGGTTCTGACCTTTTCCCCGCCGGGCTGGCGGGCCTTCCTCGACCTCGTCCGTCAGGACTCCATCGGTACTTAGGCCGTCTCCGCCACCTCCCGGACATCGCGGGGCGGGACGGCTGATGGCGCCGGAACAACCGACCCATACGGACGAGACCGACCGGGTCCGGCTCGGCAAACTGCTGCGGGCCGCACGGAAACGAGCGGGAATGACACAGGTCGACGCCCGGAACCTGATCGGCAAGTCGCAGAGCACAATGGCGAAGATCGAGGCCGGGACGACCTCGATCTCGCGCGAGTCCCTGCAGAAGCTGATCGCCGTGTACGAGCCTGCGGCGGACGACGTACCCACCATGTGGGCGCTGTGGGAGAAGACGAGTTCTCCGGCACGGCTCCGCCATGGCAAGCGCATCGGCACACCGGTGTGGTTCGGGGAGGTGCTGGACAAGGAGTACCAGGCCGACGAGCTCTGGTCATGGACGGGGGAACGCATCCACGGGCTGCTCCAATGCGAGCCCTACATGATCGACCAGTTCGACGGGGAGGGGCGAGGGCCCGAGATCCACCCGCGACTGTCCCAACGCCGGAAACGGCAGCGTGTGTTCGAGGACGCGGACAAGAGCTTCGTCTTCCTGTTCAGCGAGTCCGCGCTCGACCGGTTGTGCGCCCAGACCGCCCATCGCCACGTCGTCACGGAGCAGCTCAGGCACATGGCCGAACTCGCCGAAAGGGACAACATCACGATCCGCGTCGTGCCGTACGGCGCCGTCGCCTACGTCGACTCGGATTTCATCATCCTGCGGAACGCGGACGGTGACGACGCCTACAGCGAGTACCTCACCAACGTGAGCTGGGCGAACGCGCGCGAGCTGACGACCTATCACGAGGCGTGGGACGCGATGCTGTCGATCTCGTCGAGTCCCGAGGACACCCTCAAGGACCTTCGCAGACGGTACAAGCTCGCCGACCCGGGTGACCCTGATGGTGGATGAGATGTCCTCCAAGTGCCGTCTATCGCTGCCTGCCACCCAGCAACTACGTTCAGTGAGGGATGTCATGGTCCAGACGCGGGAGGGGATGGCTGTGGCCGAGGAGGATGTCGACGCGTATCCGCCGCCGGGCATCGACATGCGGCGCCCCAGCGTCGCGAGGGTCTACGACTACTACCTCGAAGGCACGGCGTCGTGGCAGATCGACCGCAAGTTCGGCGACAAGGTCCTCGCCGAGTTCCCGATGCTCCGGCCGATCGCCAAGGCCAATCGGGTGTTCCTGCACCGGGTGGTACGTAACCTCATCAAGGCCGGGGTCACCCAGTTCATCGACATCGGTGCCGGGCTGCCCACCATGCAGCACGCGCACCAGGTGGCCGACGACCTCGCGCCGGGGAAGACCAGCGTGGTGTACGTCGACTACGAACCGGTCGCCGTCTCGCATTCGCAAGGCCTGCTGGAAGAGCACGGCGATCCACGGCGCCACGCCGCGGTGCACGGGGACCTCCGCGCCCCGGACCGGCTCTGGAAACAGGTGGCGGACACCGGCATCCTCGACCTGGACAAGCCCGTGGCGATCCTGCTGATCGCGGTGCTGCACGTCCAGCAGCCCGCGTCGGCGCGCAGCGGGGACAGCGGCGACGTCGGCCCCGCCTCGGTCGCGCGGTATCGCGAACTCGCGCCGCGCGGGTCGTACCTGGCCATCTCCCACATCACCGACGAGGGTGTGCCGAGCCACTACGACAAGCAGCTGGTCAAGCTCAAGGAGATGTACGACAGCAACAGCAGCCCGGTGATCTGGCGCAAGCAAGCCGAGATCGAGGCGCTGTTCGGCGACTTCGAACTCATTTCCCCGGGCCTGGCGTGGACGACCGAGTGGCATCCGGAGGACGCCAGCCCCACCGAACCGGAAATCGCCTTCGCCAGCCCTAACGAGTCACTGATCCTCGGCGGTGTCGGCCGCAAACCCTAGCGTCGCCGCTCGTAGGGGAAGCTTCCCGACCAGGTGTTCCGCTCCTCGCGCGGCCGCAACGCCTCGGCGAGCACCCACTGCGAATGCGTCGTGCCGCCACGGCCGACCGGGCCGAGTTGGAAGGTCACCCAGCCGACCCAGTGCGCCGTCGTCGTCGCCCGCCACATCCCCAGCAAGCCGGGGACGGTGCCGGTCAGATCCAGGCCGTCGGGGAGGCGGGTCTTCGAGGCGCTGACGGGGTAAACCAGCTTGAGGTCGACCCAAACGGGCTGATGGGGCCGGACCATGTGCAGGTGACGCGGCCCCGGCGGCAGCGTGTCACCAGTGTCGAGCATGCGTCGATTATGCGTGAAAACTCGAACATGGGTTCGAGACTATGCTCACCCTCCCCCATCCGGGTGGGTGACCAAGGCCCCCGCGAGGGCCGAAGCGAGGAGGGCGACGGCGCGTTCGTCGTCCTCGGCCAGGTCCAGCAGGACGCCCTTCGCGAGGTCAGGCGGCATCTCGGCGAGGGCCTGGGTCAGGCGGATCCGCGCCGCTGGTTCCGCGGTGGCGAGCTCGCCGGTCAGCTCGCCCATGATCCGATCCGCGCGTCCGGCGTCCCTGGCCAGGGTTCCGAGTACCTCGGCCGCCTCGACGTCGGTGGTGCCTTCGACCACCATGCGGACGAGGGTGGGCACGGCTTCGGTCCGGCCACGCGAACCGACGGCCAGGGCGGCGCGGGCGCGGACCGCCGAGTCCGGGTCGCCGAGTGCTTCCGTGAGTGCCGAGGTCGCTTCGTCACCGGGTATCCCGGCGAGCGCGTGGACCGCGCGCCGCCGGACGTCGACGTCCTCCGAACGCGCGCCGGACGCGAGGCTCGCCACTCCCTCGCCGCCCGCCCGCGCGAGGGCCCACCGCAAGGCGCCCGCGACGTTCGGATCGGCTTCGGCGAGGACCGCCCCGGCCAGCAGTTCGGTGGGCATCGGCACGTCCTCCGGGGAGAGGATGGCCTGTTGCCGCCGCGCGGCGTGGGGCGAGTTGAGGCCGCGCAGGAGCTCGACGATGCGCAGGACGCCCTCCCAGCCGAAGGGCGCCGAGGCGTCGACAGCGCGGAGCCTGTCGAGCAGTTCCTGTTCCCGGTTCAGGCGTTCCTCGGTCCGCCGGATGAGGTCGCCGACCAGATCGGACGGCTCGAAGGCGGGATCCGCCATGGCGCGTCCGATCTGGCGCAGCGACAACCCGAGGGAGCGCAGGCTCTCCACGTGGAAGATCCGGCGGATGTCCTCGTCGGAGTACTCGCGGTAGCCGCCGACGGTGCGGCCCGTCGGGCGCACCAGCCCGAGGGAGTCGTAGTGCCGGAGCATCCGGCTGCTCACCCCCGAGCGGCGCGCCACCTCACCGATCAGCATCGTGTTCCCTCGTTCGTTCCGGGCCGAGCGCGGCGATCCGTTTCGCCTCGTCGACGGCCGGGTCGAAATCGGCGTCCGGGTCGCGCAAGAGCCGTTCCGTGGCGCGGGCGTGCACACGCACCTCGGGGTCGGCGCTCGCCAGGCCCTCGCGCAGGGCCGGCTCGATCTCGTCTCCGAGCGCGACGAGTGCCCTGCTGAGACTTAGCCGCATCGTCCGGTCGCCGCGACCGAGTTGCGCGGCCAGGTCCGTGGCCAGGCTTTTCCGCTCCCCGTCGGGGACGAGGACGACAGCGGCACGCCAAGCGCTTCGCGCGACCTCGTCGTCGGCGTCGTGCAGCAGCGACCGGGTGATCGCGGGCCACGTGCCGGCGTCCCCGATCTTGGACAGCGTGTGCAGCGCCTGGCTCCGGGCCTGGGCGACCTCCGAACCGAGCTCCGCCAGCAGTGCCGGCACCGTGGTTTTCGACGGCAGGCGGGTCAACGCCCAGGTCAGCATGTCCCGGACGAAGAAGTCCGGCTCGATCGCGCAGCGCGCCACGAGCGTGTCGACGAACCCGGCGTCCGGGTGTGTCCCGGCCGCCAGCGCCGCTTGGAGCCGTGTCGACGAGCTTTCGGAACTCAACGCGTCCAGCAGGCGCGTGTCCGTCCTTTGTGTCGTGTTGATGGGGATCACCTCCTGCCATCAGTGAAGACCTTGTCACGATGTCAAGGTCAAGCCCGACGGTGATAGGGAAGGAATCGACGGACCAGCCGCAGCGGCGCGCGCTCGACGAGGTCGGGACCTCGGACGGCGTCGAAGGCGGCGCCGATCTGGTCGACGACGCCGGAGAGCTGTTCGTTGTCGGGCATCGGCATCTCCGCCGGGTCGCGTTCCTCGCGGATGGCGGCCGCGAGTTCGGCGAGCGCGGCCGTCAGCAGGGCGATCTCGTCGTCGGCCGGGGCCGGGGCGCCACGGCCGAGGGTGACGCCGACCTCGGTGACGGCGTCGGCGACGCGTTCGAGTCCGGCGATCACCGGCCACCAGGCGACGGCCTGCCGTCCGGCGGCGGAGGGTTCGACGACGACCTGCTGGAACGCGGTCCGCAGGTCGGCCAGTGCGCGATAGGCGCGGCGGCGGGCTCGTGAGCGTTCCAGCCGGGCTTCGCCGGACGGCGCGAGCACGAGACCCTTGTCGACGTATTTCACCAGGCTGTCGAGGCCGTCGGCGAGCCGTCCGCCGACCTGTGGGCGACGGCTGCCCGGCCACAGCAGGTAGCCGAAGAGCAGGACGATCGCGCAGCCGAGCACGGTGTCGACGAGCCGCGCGAGCACGACGTTCCAGCTTCCGGTGCTGGCGAGGTCCATCTGCAGGATGATCAGCGGCGTCACGAAGGCGCTGAGGATGCCGTAGTTGCGGACCTTGCCGACCGCGACGCCGCCCGCGAACACGGCGATCAGCAGGACCAGCAGCCAGCCTTCGCCGCCCGCGGCGAGCACGGCCGCGCCGATGCCCACGCCGATCACCGTGCCGATGCCGCGCAGGACGGCGCGGCCGAAGACCGAGCCGAAGTCCGGTTTGAGGACGATGCCGACGGTGAGCGTGATCCAATAGGAGCGCTCGAACGGGACGAGCAGCGCGACGATTTCGGCGATCGCGACGCACAGCGTGAGACGGAGCGCGGCGAACCAGGTGAGCGGGCCGGAGATGAGCGAACCCGCCCAGGCGCGGAGGCGTTTGTGCCACGGCTGGACCTCGCGCCGTTTCCGGTCGTCGCCCTTGGTGATGCGGGCGAGTCCGGCGTAGAGCGCGGCTAAGACCGGGTCGGCGTCTTCGGGCGCTTCGGGTGGCTTCGGCGGCTCCTGGTTCGCGAGGACGGCGGCCGAGGTCGCGATGAAGTGGTCGATCACGTCGCGTGGGGCCTGGCGGCCGGCGTTGACCATCGCGACGGACGCCTCGACGGCGGGGGTGCTGGCGGACAGCAGGTTGAGCAGCTGGCGGTAGGTGGCGTCGCGGCCCGACAGCCAGGACCGGGCGGTGAGCAGCCGGTCGTAGGCGGTGTTCATCGCCGTCGTGAGCTGGTGCCGCGCGACGCGGGAGGTGGCTTCGTCGGTCGCGGACAGCATCGCGGCGAGTTCGACGTAGACGTGGGCGACGGCGCCGCGTTCGGGGCTGGTGGCGCGGAAGGTCCAGGTGGCGAGCGCGATGAGCAGACTCCAGGCGGCGCCGACGCAGAAGTAGCCGAGGAGGATTTCGACGCGCAGGCCGGTGACGTGCTGGCCGGTGCCGAGCACGCAGAAGACGAACATCTGGAGGCCGGCGACGGAGGCGTTGCTGCCCGCCGCGCTGATCAGTGCGGAGATCGCCGCGACCGCGACGACGACCGGGATGGAGGCGGCGGGGATGCCGCCGGTGATCAGTCCGGCGAAGTAGCCGACGGCGGCGGCCGCGGTGGCGCCGCCGAGCCGCCGGGCGCGGTAGCGGTACGGGCCGGCGGATTCGGACAGGACGGTGGGCAGGGCGCCGGTGGAGATGAGCGCGCCGACGCCGATGTCGCCAAGCGCGTAGCCGACGGCCAGCGGCACGGCGAGCGCGAGGACGGCGCGGGCGACCATGTTCCACGGGATGGGAACCGGTGTGCTGCGCAGCAGCTGCACCAGCCAATGCGGTGCGGCGATCTCGCGGCGCGTCGTGCTCACGCCTCTATCTTGACTTATCCGTGGCGGTGGGAGCGGTTATCGTCGCCACATGGGCAAGACGTACTCCTTCGAGATCAACCGGACGAGCACCGCCTCGCCCGCTTCCCTGTTCGCGCTGGAGGCCGACGGTTCCCGGTGGTCGGAATGGGCGAAGCCGATCGTGTTCCACTCGCGCTGGGCGCGGAAGCCGGACGCGGACGAAGTGGGCGCCGTCCGGGCTGTCGGCCTGTGGCCGGTGTACATCCACGAAGAGACGCTGGAGTACGAAAAGGACCGAAAGCACGTCTACGGCTTCGCGGGCCTCGCGCCGCTGAAGGACTATCGGGCCGAGGTCTCGTTCACGCCGAACGCTTCCGGCGGCACGGATCTGCGCTGGACCGGCCGGTTCACCGAATCGGTCCCCGGCACCGGCGCCGCCGCCTGCAAGGCCCTGCGCACCGTGGTCTCACTCCTGGCGACCCGCCTGGTGAAACACGCCGAACGCCCCTGACCCCACCCCCCACCCGTCCCAGGGGGGCGACCCCGAGTCCAGTCTATCGGGGGTGGGCGACGGGGAAGGCGGATCGGCGGAGTTGTCCACAGGTGGCGAAGGTTGTGGACAAGTCCTGTGGGTAGTTGAAGGACGCCTTAGCCGCGTAGGACTCGGCGAAGGGACCTTTCGCGGCGTGGGATGTGGCGAAAGCGTCCTTCACCGCGTCGCACGTGCCGAAAGCGTCCTTCACCGCGTCCCACGTGCCGAAAGCGTCCTTCACCGCGTCCCACGTGGCGAAAGTCCCCTTCAGCCCGCCCCCAGGCACAGGAAGGGGCGCCGCAGCGGATCGGCGGCGGTCGCCTTCGCGAGCGCCAAAGCGGGTGCGGTCCCCGAAGCCAGCCGACGGTGCAGGTCGGACATCGCGTCGGCGGCCGCCTTGTCCCCGACCCGCGCGATCGCACCGATGACCGTCCGCGAGCCGCTGGCGAGCAGCGTCCCGGCGAACCCGAGCGCTTCCTCGCCCGGCCGGATGTGACTCATCGCGAGTTCGCACGCGGCCAGCACCACCCGTTCCGGCGGCTTCGCGAGCCGGGCGGTTTCGTGCGCGTACAGCGGGCCGTCGACGAGTTCCAGCCGCGAGAACAGCGCGTTCGCCGGTTCGTGCGCGCCGTGCGCGACCAGGTGCGCCATCCCGGAACCGTCCAAAGCGGACAGTACGGTCTCGCTGGTCGCGTCCTTCCCGTCGACGAGCCGGGCCTGCGGGTACACCGTCCGCAGGTTCCGCACCTCACCGACCGAACCCGGCACGCCGGGACCGCCGGCGAGCAGCACCGGACCGGAGTTCCGCCGCCCGGACGCGGTCACCCAGGCGGTCGCCGACGGCGCGATCGACACCGGATGTCCGTGCAGCGAGGGCAAAGCGCCCCACGGCAACGCGTACAGCGAACCGATCGGCACGATGATCAGCTCGCGGTTCTCCAGCGTCTTCGCCAGCGACGCGGAGATCAGCTTGTCGAGTTTGTCTGCTCGGCGTCGCGCGGAGCCGGTGACGACCTCGACCAGCGGCGCGGGCAGGTTGTCCGGGGCCAGCGCGTCGAGGTCCGCGTGCAGCTGGCGCGCGGTCTCGACGATCTCCGCGAGCGGACCCAGCTTCACCAGCCGGAACCGGCCGCGGTCGACGACCACCGCGTACAGGGTGTCGTTGTACCCCATCAGGCTGACCAGCACGCGATCCCCGAGCCGCTCGACCACCTCTTCGGGCGCCGAGACCGGCCGCGGACGACCCCACTGGCTGGTGTACCACCCGAGCCGGGTCGCCTCCCGCTGCAACCGGTCGTAGCGCTCCTCGAGTTTCCCGACCGGCTCGCCGGACAGCCGCCGCGCCTGGATCGTCCCTTGCAGGTGCCGCATTTCGTTGATGTGCCGGGCGAGCGCGGGGTCTTCGATGACCGGGAGCGGTTCGTAGCGGTACACCTGCGCGCGCGTGCGTTCCAGCCACGCGAACAGGCTCTTCGCCCCGGCGCCGCTGCGCCTCGCCTTCTTGAGCACCAGCCTCAACGCGAGTTTGCCCAGTTCCTCGCCATGCGCCGCCGTCCCGCAGACGAGGTCGAGCCCGCCCATGCGATCGCGGATCTGCCCGAGTTCCGCCAACCCTGCCCGCGCCTGCGCGAGCGCCGAACGCGGCCGGTGGGACGCCACGGCGAGCTCCGCCCGGCACAACCGGAGCAGCATCCGGTGGTCGATCGGCGTGGTCTGCCGCGGTTTCGGCACTTGGGCGAGGAGTTCCTGCGCGGCGACCGTCTCGTCGCGACGGAGCAGCAACCGCACCGCGAACATCCTCGCCGCGCCCGCTTCGTCGCGCAGACCGAGTCCGGCCAGCCGGATGGCGAGATCGGCGAGTTGTTCGGGCAGTTTCCCGGACGGCTTCTTCTCCCTGTCCGCCAAGACCTTCACCGCGTCCGCGCGGAGCCGGGTCAACTCGGCGATCTCCGCCCACCGGCCGTTACCGCGCCGCAGGAAACTCCGCCGTGCGGACGTCGCGAGCTTCTTCGCCAGCACGTGGTCACCATCGAGGATGGCCGCCCCGGCTCGCGCGACCTCCGCTTCCGCGACGACATGGTGCGCACCGTTGCCGCGGAGTTCGGGGATGGCTTCGTCGAGGTGTCGTGCCGCCTCTTCGGCGAGACCGGCGGTGAGCAGGGCCTTCGCCTGGTCGAGCCGGACGAGCGGCAGCGAGCCGGGCCCGTCGGTGACGAATATCGAGGCCGCCTGCTCGTAGTGCCGGAGCGCTTCGGGGATGTCGCCGAGCAGCTGGGCGTGATCGCCGAGGTTGTGCCGGATCTTTCCTTCGAGACGGCGGTGACCGTACTTGACCGCGATGTCCAGTGCGCCGATCAGATCCTTGTAGGCGCCATCGGGATTGGTCATCTGCAGATGCAGCCACGCCCGGTTCATCATGTTCCGGGTCAGGAGCAGGCTGTGGTCCTCCACCTCGTCGACCAGGCTGGGGAGCACCGCGTCGTAGAGCGCGAGAGCCTCCTCCAGCCGCCAGATCCGCATCAGGACGACGGCGCGCTGGAGGACGACGGTGAATCGGAGCAAGCGCCTGGTTCCGCCTTCAGGCAGCGAAAGCCGCACTTGTTCGGCTTCGTCCAGCCGGGCGAATCCGTCCTCTTGGGACAGAACCTCCGCCTCCGCCGCGGCGAGGCTGATCAGCACCCGGACCCGGATCTCCAGCCGTTCCGGCCCGGCGGCCGAGACCGGCCCGAGGCGGGTCAAAGCGCGCTGCAGCAACTTGATCGCGGCGCCCGGGCCGTGATCGGCGGCGGCGGCCATCGCCTGACGATGAAGCTCCGCGGCCTCGGCTACGGGATCGACGACAGGAGGAGACGGCGCGGGCACACGCACTATGGGAGCACACCCACGCCGCATAACGGAACAGCCGTCCGGTCAGAGCACCACTGTCGGGGTCACGACCGTCCGGCGGCAGGTCACGTCACCGAGGTGGATCACGATCTGGGTGGTCCCCTGGGGAACGTTGTCCAGCACGAACCGGCCTCCCTCGTCGGCGGTGGTGGAACTCGTGCCGTGTTCGGCGACGCGGACCTCCACCCCGTACTCGCCGGCGGGCACGAGCCAGCCGTCGATCCGGTGCTTCTTGCCGATCTTGGTGAGGTTGATCATCACGGTCAGGTCGCTGACGGTGAAGGTGATCGTGCCGGTGTCGCTGCCGCGGACGCCGGCGGTGGCGTCCATCCGTTCCCAGCGGGCGACCTCGACATCGAGGTTTTCGAGCGCGAGCGCGAACTGAACCCGCTGCACCAGGTCTCCCGGTGGCGGGTCCAGTTCGTCCATGAAGCGCCCGATATCGGCGAGCAAGGCCTCATCGCCCGGGGAGGTCATCTCCCCCGGCGTCCCGAGGTCGTTCATCGGCTTCCCCCTTCGTGGGCCAGTAGGTCGCGCATCGATTCGAGGCAACGGCCCCTGGTCGGGCCGACACTGCCGCGCGGCATGCGGAGTGCTTCGGCGACCAGCTGGTATTCAGCCCGCCCGGCGAGCACGGTCAGCCGAAGGAGCTGCTGACAGCGGTGCGGCAAGCGGAGGAAGGCGCGCCAGACCCGGCGATCCCGGTCGGCGCGGACGGCTTCCTCTTCGGGGGCCGGATGGGTGCTCTCCATGCTTTCGGCCAGCTCGTCGGTCAGCGGGACGGGCTGGGCGCGGCGGCCGAAAGGATGTTGGGCTTCACGTCTGGTGGTGGTGATCAACCAGGCGGCGAGCGCCTTGGGATCACGCAGTTTTTCGAGCTGACTGAACAGGGCGAGCCATACCGTCTGGACCACGTCCTCGGCGGTCAGGCGATCGAGCCCGTTCGCACGCGCGACATGCCACACGAGCGGGGTCAGCTCGTGCACAAGTCTGTCCATCGCCTGGCGGTCACCGGCCCGCGCCGCGCGCATGCAGGCGGCATGCAGGTCGGCACCGGTCAGTCCTTCCCATGGCGGGTCTACCTCGGTCGTTTGCACGTCGGTCACCGTATCTGCCCCACTTCGGACGTGTCTTCGTGTCGGCGCTGGCAGTATCGCGGGCCCTTCGGGGAGAAGGAGCGTGCAAGAGGCTCTGGGATACATCAAGTCACTAACTTTTTTGTCGAGTTTCGGTCGTCCCTCACGGTCTGGGGCGGGACAAAGGCACCGGCCGGCGCGAGTAGGTGTGGACTGCGCACCGGCCGGTCCTTTTTTCCCTCCCCCCGGGCCCGCTCCCCAACGGGCCCGCGTCCAGGTGTCCCCCTCCCCCGAAGGAGCACCCGGAGGTGATGTCCGGAGGCCCCCTCGGCCTCCGGACATCACCTGTCTGTGTCGTTTCAGTTCACCGGCGGTTTGGTGCCGTTCGGCTCCCAGTTGCCGTCCGGGCGGACACCACCGGGACGGGGCGGGACCGGCGCCGTGATCGGGCCCGGCTTCGGGGTCGTCTCTTCGAGGTCTTCGGTGGCCGTGGCCTCGTCGTCGACGGGTGCGGTGTTGGTCTCGGTCGTCATCGGGTTCCCTCATTTCCTCGACTGCTCCATAGGACGCAACGAGGCTGCCACCAGATACACGCAGAGCCAGCTTTTTCGCGGAAATTTCTTAATCTGTGGCAGGCGAGTGACCTGATCAGCGCTTTTGCGACCAAATCGTGTCACTGAGTAATTGACGGCTCACGTCAGCGAGTTGTTCGGCCCAGCGCCGGTAGCCCTCGGGACCGGGGTGGAAACGGTCTTCGGCGAAGGTCGCGGGGTCCAGCATCGCGGCGGGCATCGGGACGTGGACGACCCCGGGCAGCGATGCCAACCGGGCGGCCGCCGCGTCGAGGGCGGCCGATCTCGCGCCGAGGACGTCGCGCAGCGGACGCGGTAGCGCGGGGAACCGGCCCATCGGCGGCACGCCGGCCAGCACCACCGGGATCCGCCCGGCGCGACGTCGCACGGAGACGACCAGGTCGAGCAGGTCACGCCGGTAGCGCGTGGCCGAATGCAGTTCGATCGTGTCGTTGACGCCCAGCGCGATCACCACGAGGTCGGCCGGTCCGAGCAGCGGGAGCAGCTCCTCGCGCACGACACGGGCGTTGGCCCCGGTCTTGCCGACGGCCTGCCAGGCGACCGCGCCGCCGTCCCGCGCGAGTTCGTCGGCGAGCCGTCCGGTCAGCGCCTCGGCGTGTGTCGCCGCGCCGACACCGTCCACGGTGGACTCGCCCAGCACCGCGAGCCGCGCCGGGCGGCCGTCACACGCGACCAGGCCGCTGACCGGGCCCGCCGCGGCGGGCAGCCTTGGTGTCGTGCGGCGCACCCGGACGGCTTACGCGAGCAGGATCGGGACGAGCACCCTCGCCCCGCAGATCCCCTGGCCACAATAATTCCGTGTTTCGTCAGACCTAAAATACGTCCTGTTTGAGTAGCTTGCTGATGTCTAATTGTGCGCAAATACACATAAAATATCTTAATACTTGCGTGTTAC
>NZ_NMQT01000098.1 GCF_002234405.1 Amycolatopsis thailandensis
GGTCACGTCGACCACGGTAAGACCCGCCTGCTCGACACGATCCGCAAGACGAAGGTGCGCGAAGGTGAAGCCGGTGGCATCACCCAGCACATCGGCGCCTACCAGATCGAGACCGAGCTCGAAGGCAACCCGCGTCTGATCACCTTCATCGACACCCCGGGTCACGAGGCGTTCACCGCCATGCGTGCCCGTGGTGCCAACTCGACCGACATCGCGGTGATCGTGGTGGCGGCCGACGACGGTGTGATGCCGCAGACGGTCGAGGCGATCAACCACGCGCAGGCCGCCAAGGCGCCGATCGTGGTCGCGATCAACAAGATCGACAAGGAAGGCGCGAACCCGGACAAGATCCGGCAGCAGCTGACCGAGTACGGCCTGGTCGCCGAGGAGTACGGCGGCGACACGATGTTCGTCGAGATCTCCGCGCGGCAGAACATCAACATCGACGGCCTGCTCGAGGCGATCCTGCTGACCGCCGACGCCGCGCTGGACCTCCGGGCCAACCCGGACATGGAGGCCCAGGGTGTCGCGATCGAGGCCCACCTCGACCGCGGCCGCGGTCCGGTGGCCACGGTGCTGGTCCAGCGAGGCACGCTGCGCGTCGGTGACTCGGTCGTGGCGGGTGACGCCTACGGCCGCGTCCGCCGGATGGTCGACGAGCACAACGTCGACGTCACCGAGGCGTACCCGTCGCGTCCCGTCCAGGTCATCGGGTTCACCTCGGTGCCGGGCGCGGGCGACACCTTCCTGGTGGTCGACGAGGACCGCGTCGCCCGGCAGATCGCCGAGCGGCGTTCCGCCCGGACGCGCAACGCCCTCAACGCGTCGCGCCGCAAGCGGGTCAGCCTCGAGGACCTCGACTCCGCCTTGAAGGAGACGAACAGCCTCAACCTGATCATCAAGGGTGACAACTCCGGTACCGTCGAGGCGCTCGAAGCCTCGCTGGTGCAGCTCGAGGTCGGCGACGACGTCGAACTCAACGTCGTCCACCGTGGTGTCGGTGGCGTCACCGAGTCCGACATCGACCTGGCGACCGCGTCCGACGCGATCGTCCTGGGCTTCAACGTCCGTGCGCAGGGCAAGGCGACCGAGCGGGCCACCCGCGAAGGCGTCGACGTCCGGTACTACACGGTCATCTACCAGGCGATCGAGGAGATCGAGCAGGCTCTGAAGGGCATGCTCAAGCCGGAGTACGAAGAGGTCGAGCTCGGCAAGGCGGAGATCCGCGACGTCTTCAAGTCGTCGAAGATCGGCACCATCGCCGGTTGTCTCGTCATCTCGGGCGAGATCCGCCGCAACGCGCGGGCCCGTCTGCTCCGCGACGCGACCGTCATCGCCGAGAACCTGCCGATCAGCTCGCTGCGGCGGTTCAAGGACGACGTGGTCGAGGTTCGCGACGGGTACGAGTGTGGTCTGACGCTGGGGTCGTACAGCGACCTCAAGGTCGGCGACGTCATCGAGACGTACGAACAGCGCGAAAAGCCGCGTGCGTAAGTGAAACGGCGGCGCTCCCCCGCATCTGGGCGGGGGAGCGCCGCTTCACCTTCCAGACAACCCAGAACCCCACATGTTCGTAGGAGCTCTCGAGCTCGACATCCTGCTGGGCGACGTTCACTCGCTCAAGCAGAAGCGATCCGTGATCAAGCCGGTGCTGGCCGAGGTACGCAGGCGTTTCGACGTCTCCGTCGCCGAAGCCGGTCATCAAGACCTGCACCGGCGCGCGCTGATCGGCGTGGCCGTGGTCGCGGCGAGTGGCGAGCACATTCGTGACGTGCTCGACTCGTGTGAGCGCCTCGTGGCCGGCAGGCCGGAGTTCGAACTGCTCTCCGCCCACCGCCGGCTGCTCGGCCCGGATGACTGACGGAAGATCTTTCGAGGAGAAGAATCCCATGGCCGACCCCGCTCGGGCTCGCAAGCTCGCCAAGCGGATCTCACAGATCGTCGCGCACGCGATCGAGCACGACATCAAGGATCCGCGGCTCAATCACGTGACCATCACCGACACGAAGATCACGGCGGATCTGCACGACGCCACGGTCTACTACACGGTGCTCGGCGAGAACCTGGAGTCCACGCCCGATCACGCCGGTGCCGCGGCGGCGCTGGAGTCCGCCCGTGGCGTCCTGCGCACGAAGGTCGGTCAGGGCACGGGAGTCCGCTACACTCCGACGCTGGCCTTCGTGGCCGACAGCATCCCTGAAGAAGCCAAGCACATCGAGGACCTCCTCGCGAAGGCCAGGGAAGCCGATGCGGAGGTCGCCCGCCGGGCGACCGGGGCACAGCACGCCGGTGAAGCCGACCCGTACAAGCCGCCACGGGAAGAGGCCGCAGACGATGAGTTCGCCGATGAGGAGACCCGCAGCTGAGGAACCAGGCCACGCCCTGAACAGGCGTGGCCTGCTGCTGGGAGCCGCGGCTCTCGGCGGCTCGGCGCTGCTTTCCGCTTGCGGCGCCGAGAAAGCACCCTTGGTGGGGCCGCCGCCGGTGGCCCCACCGACTTCCCCGACACCGCTCACCGAAGCGGTCACTGTGCAGAAGATGCGGTCCGCGGCCCGGAACCGTGACGTCAACCTCGTCATCATCGCCCCCGACGGCGTGTCCCGGGTCGGGTTGCCGGTCTGTGTCGCCCTGCACGGACGTGGCGCGGACGCCCGGACCTTCCTGAACCTCGACGTGCAGAACGCGTTGAACCAAGCCGTCTCGGCCGGGCTGCCCGCCTTCGCGGTCGCGGCCGTCGACGGGGACAACTACTGGGTGGACGTCGGCAAGGCCGACGACCCGCAGCGGATGCTGGCCGACGAACTGCCCGGCTGGCTCTCCCAGCGTCAATTGCGCCCGCCGTCGGCGATGTTCGGGATCTCGATGGGCGGTTTCGGCGCGTTGCGCTACGCCCGCGAGCACAAGAACCTCAAGGCCGTCGCCGTGGCGAGCGCCGCGCTGTTCGTGAGCTGGTCCGATGCCAAGTCCCGCAAGGTGTTCGCGGATCGCGAGCAATGGGAATCCCACGAGCCGTTGCTGCACACCGGCGATCTCTCGGCGTCGTCCACCGGGGTGTGGTGCGGGAGCTCGGATCCCTTCGCCCGCGCCGACCGCAAACTCATCAAGGCGGTGCAGCCGGCCGTCGGGAAGATGAGCGAAGGCGAGCACAACGACGATTACTGGCGGGGCATCATGCCCGAGATGATGAAGTTCGTCGCGGAACGCCTGGCCTGACCCCGCGTTTCGTCCTCTGGATGCGGTAGTCGGTAACGCGAACTACCGCATCCAGAGGACGAAATGCGGTAGTCGGCGAAGCGAACTACCGCATTCAGAGGACTACTTGCGCGGAAGGCCCGGCGGATTGATCCGCGAGGCCTCCACGGCCTCGTTCCCCAGGTGCCAGCGTTTGAGCACCTCGGCGTACTGACCGTTCGCGAGCACGCTCTGAACGGCCTGGCGCAGCGGTTCGGCGAGCCCGTTGCCCTTCTTCGTCATCGCCGCGATGTCGGCCGGGATCTGGCCGCCGCCGGAGACCGTGCCGACGATCTTCGTCTGCCCGTCCACGGCGACGTGGTACGCGGCCGTCGGGTTGGGGCCCGCGTAGGCGTCGATCCGGCCGGACTGCAAGGCCAGGTAGTAGTCGGTGGTGTTCTGGAAGTACTGGAACTCCACCGGTTTCAGGCCGGCCGCCTTGTTCTGCTCGTCCCAGCGCACCAGGATCTGTTCCTGGTTGGTCCCGGAGCCCACCCCCACCTTGAGCCCGGCGATGTCCTTGGGCTCCTTCACCGTCACATCGCGGTTCTTCTTGACCTCGAAGGCGATAGTGTCCTTGCGATAGGTGGCGAAGTCGTACTTGTCCTTGCGCTCCTCGGTCACCGTGATGTTCGAGAACCCGGCCGCGTACTGGCCTGTCTCCACCGAGAGGAAGAGGTTCTCCCAGGACGTCGCCTGAAGGTCGAGTTCCAGCCCCAGCACGTCCGCGACCAGTTGCGCGATGTCGGTCTCGACGCCGATCACCGTCTTGTCGTCGTCGGCGCGGAACGACAGCGGGGGAGTGCCGTTGCCGGTGGTACCGACGGTCAGTTTCCCGGTGTCGCGCACCGCTTTCGGTACGAGATTCGCGACGGCGTCGACCTTCTGCGCGCGGACCCGGTTCTGCTGCGCGGTGATGTTGATCCCCGAGGTCCCCGGCTGAGGCGCGGCGGGGGCCGCGGCCTCGGTCGTCCCGCACGCGGCCAGCGCGACCGTCGACAGGAGCAGGATCGGGTACAAGAGCTTTTTCACGGTGACACTCCTTAAAGGACCTTTTCGAGGAACGCCCTGGTGCGGGGATGCTCGGGCGTGTCGAGAAGCTGTGCGGGCGGGCCCTGCTCGACGACGCGGCCGGCGTCCAGGAACACCACGGTGTCGGCCACTTCCCTGGCGAAGCCGATTTCGTGGGTGACGACGATCATGGTGGTGCCGCCGCGGGCGAGTTTCTTGATCACGTCGAGCACTTCGCCGACCAGCTCCGGATCGAGCGCGGACGTCGGCTCGTCGAACAGCAGGACTTCGGGCCGCACCGCGAGCGCGCGGGCGATCGCGACCCGTTGCTGCTGCCCGCCGGAGAGCTGCCGGGGATAGGCGTCCGCCTTGTCCGCGAGCCCGACCAGCGCGAGCAGTTCCCGCGCGTGGTCCGTCGCCTCGGCGCGAGCCCGGCGCTGAGCCGAAATCGGTGCCTCGACGACGTTCTCCAGCGTCGTGAGATGCCCGAACAGGTTGAAGTTCTGGAACACGAACCCGATCCGCGTGCGCTGCTTGAGGATCTCGCGTTCGCGCAGTTCGTGCAGCCGGTCGCCGGAACGCCGGTAGCCCATCAGTTCGCCGCCGACGCTGATGAAGCCGCGGTCGGCGCGGTCGAGGTGGTTGATGAGCCGGAGGAGGGTGGACTTGCCGGAGCCGGACGGGCCCAGCACCACGGTCACCTCGCCGGGCCGGACCTGGAGATCGACCCCGTCGAGCACGGTCAGCGCGCCGAAAGCCTTGTGGACGCCGCGGACGTCGACCTTGAAGCGGTCACTCATCGGGCTGCCGCCTTCAGTTTGGCGAGGCCGGCGCGGGCCTTCTGCAAGGGGGTGGGCGGGACGGTGCGCAGCGCGCCCTTGGCGTAGTGGCGTTCGACGTAGAACTGTGCCACCGAAAGGAGTGTGGTGAGCAGCAGGTACCAGGCGGTGGCGACCAGCAGCAGCGGGATCACCCGGCCGCTGCGGCTGTAGATCACCTGGACCTGGTAGAAGAGTTCCGGCAGTGCCATCACGTACACCTGCGAAGTGTTCTTGACCATGCCGATGATCTCGTTGGCCGCGTTCGGCACGATCGAGCGCATCGCCTGCGGCAGCACGATCCGGCGGAACTGCCTCCCCGGCGGGATGCCCAGCGCCGCGGCCGCCTCCCGCTGTCCCTGATCGACCGCGAGGAATCCGGCGCGCACGATTTCCCCGGAGTAAGCGGCCTGGTGCAGGCCGAGCCCGAGCCCCGCCGCGAGGAACGGCGGGATCAGGCTCATCGTGTCGAAAGAGACGAACGACGGGCCGAACGGGACGCCGAAGGAAATCTCGTTGTAGAGAATGGCGAGGTTGTACCAGAAAAGCAGCTGGAGAATGAGCGGTACCGATCGGAAGATCCACGTGTAAGTCCAGCTGACCGACCGCAGGAGCGGATTCCGGGAAATGCGCATGAGCGCGAGAACCGTGCCCAGCAGGAATCCCGCGACCACGCCGAACACGGTCAATTCCACCGTCAGGACGACCGAGGAGAGAACGGCGTCGGCGAACACGTACTCGGCGACGACCGACCATTCCCACGCCTGGTTGGTCACCAGGGCGTGTCCGGCCATGGCCACCAGTACGGCGACCACCGCCGCCGCCAGCCAGGTCAGCGGCCGCCGGGCGGGTACGATCTTCAGCGCCTCCTCCGGCCGGGCAGGTGCCGGAGGCGCGTCCAGGTCACTCGTCATAAGACACCTGTCTCGATGGAAATGGGCAGCAGGAATCGCCGAAAGCGGGAAAGACCGAAAAGGAATTGTCGTCGGCGCGGCATTGATCGCCGCTTTCCTTCTCGTCGAGCCGACTTTAGGAAGCTGTGCCCGTTCCGGTCAACGAGGCCGGTGCCGGTTCCAGATGCTGGAAGCCTCGTGAGTGGCCGCGAAGTACATGAAGGCCCCCTTCGCTGCGCTAGGCGCAAGGAAGGGGGCCTTCATGTACTTCGGATGAGCGGCCTCAGACGGGTTTGGCGGCGACGATCAGGTCCCGCACGATCGCCTGGTCCACCCGGTGGGCGAACCCGGCGTACGGCCCGTCCTCGCGGACGTCCAGCCCCGCCTTGTCCAGGATCGCGGCGAGTTCCTCACGCGGCGCGACGTTGGTGTTCCAGGAGATGCCGAGCGCTCCGCCGGGCCGCAGGACCCGCGTCCACACCGGGACGGCGGCCGCGAGCAGATCCCGCGGGCTGCGCGCGAGCGACGCGTCCTGGGTGCGGTGGCTGCCGTGCTGCACGCCGTACGGGGCGTCGGTGACGATGAGATCCACCGAGTTCGGCCGCAGCAGTTCGTCCGTGGTGAGGGTGTCGCAGTTGAGGTAGGTCAGCTTGCGGACGTCACCGGCCTTGTACCGCTCCTTGGTGATCCCGAAGCCGATGTCGAGCCGCCTGCCGAACCGGACCTTGTTGCGGCGCACCTGGCCGGATTCCGCGCTGTGCTTGATGCGCTTCTGCTTCAGCCAGGTTTTGACGAACATCTCGTAGGAGTCGAAATCCTTGCCGTCGACGTCGAGACCGGTCGCGTCGAAGCCGTACATCATCGCCTGGTTCAGCGTGGTGCCACGGCCGCACAGCGGATCCAGCAGGTGCAGCGGTTTCTCCAGCATCGCGGGCGGATCCGCCGTCGACAGCAAGGTGACGTTGACGAGCAGTTTGGTGAACAGTTCGTTCGTCTTGCCCGGGTACTTCTGAATGGTCAGCAGATCCGAGTCGAAGTTCGCGAGCGGGCTGATCGTCACCGGCTTCAGGACGCCGTCGCTGAGTTCGAACAGCGCGTACAGCGCGGAAAGGTTCGAAAGGAGTGCGAGGTCGCGCTCGCTCAACGGGGCGGGCGTGGTGAAGGTGAGGTAGCCGACGCCGCCGAGTTCGGTCTCGCCGATCTCCGAGATCTCGGTCTCCAGCGCGGACAGGCCGAACACCGCCAGCTCCGCGCGCAGCAGGGCCGGGGTGGAGTCGGTGTAGACCCGGTTGGCGGACGGGTAGACCAGGATCGCGTACTCGGACATCCGGTAGAGCGTAGCTTGACTGATTGTGACAGCGACTCCAGTGCCGAACCTGAAGGAAGCCGCCGCGCTCCTGGCGCGCGCGAACGACGTGACCTTGCTCGGGCATGTCCGCCCGGACGCCGACGCGCTCGGCAGCGCGCTGGCACTGGGCCGGGCGCTCCAGTTGCGAGGCGCCAAGGTCCGCGTCTCCGTCGGCGAGCCCGAAGAGATGCCGGAAACCCTGCGCGGCCTGGACGTCGGCGGGCTCTACGTCCCCGCGAGCGAACTGCCGGAGAGCGAACAGCTGCTGGTCGCGCTCGACACGCCCACCCCGGGCAGGCTCGGGAAGCTCGCGCCGCGGGTGGACGCCGTCCGCGCGGCCGGGGGCGACGTCCTGGTGATCGACCACCACGCGTCGAACGTCTTCTTCGGTACGGCGCATGTCGTCGACGACACCGCCGAAGCCACCGCCGTCCTTGTCTTCGCGTTGCTGCAAGAGCTCGGGGCCGAGATCGACGAACCGATCGCGCGCTGCCTGTACGCGGGGCTCGTCACCGACACGAGCGGGTTCCGCCGCGCCCGGCCGTCCACCCACTTGATGGCCGCGAAGCTGCTTGAAGCCGGGGTCGACCCGGACAAGGTGGTCCGCGAGATCGTCGACGATCACCCGTTCGCGTGGCTGCCGATGCTTTCGGACGTTCTCGCGGGGGCCCGGCTCGAACCGGACGAGGCGCGTGGCTTCGGGCTCGCGCACGCTGTCGTGACCCTCGACGCCGCGCGGAGCGTGCGCGCGGAGGAGGTCGAGGCGGTCATCGACGTCATCCGGTCCACGCGTGAGGCCGGGGTCGCCGTGGTGCTCAAGGAAGCCGAACCGACCGGGCCGCTGCGGCGGTGGACGGTCTCCCTGCGCTCGGCGGGCGGTGTCGACGTCTCGGCCGCGGCCGGGGAACTGGGCGGCGGCGGGCACCGGCAGGCGGCCGGGTGCACCGCGGAAGGCACGGCGGAGGAGGTGCTCGGCAAGCTGCGGACGGCACTGTCGAGGGCGCCGCTGCTGTGACCCGGTGACGGCCGGTGTCATCGTAATTTCATCGGCCGTTCTTAGCGTGAGCGGCGATGAACGCTCACGCTTCCCTCCGCCGCCGGATCCTGGTCACGCTGGGCGTGATCGTGCTGTTCCGGCTGGGTCAGAGCCTGCCCGCTCCCCACGTGACCGTCCGCGCGCCGGAAGCCGATCACCCGCTGCGCTGGATCCTCGACCTGGCGACCGGGGGTGGCCTGTCCACCCTGCCGGTGTTCGCGTTCGGCGTCCTTCCCTGCCTGGCGGCCCGGCCTGTCCTGCGGGCGCTGACCATCCTGATCCCGCGGCCGGCCGCGCTCCGGGCCGAAGGCGAAGCCGGTGCCCGCGCGTTGCTGCGGTATCAGCGATGGCTCACCGTCGTACTCGGCCTGCTGGGTGCCATCGCCGTGGTCGTGTTCCGCGGCTTGGACTTCCTCGGTGGAGCCGTCGCGGTGGCGTGCCTGGCGGCGGGCGCCGCCGTGGTCTTGCGGCTGACCGAGGTGATCACCGACCGGGGATTCGGCGACGGCGTCCGGATCCTGCTCCTCACGCAGGTGCTGGCCGTGCTGCCGGCGGGGTTCCCGCGCCTGTACGAGACGAAGGGCTGGGCCGCCATCGCGGTCGTGGCTGTCGTGACGTTGTCGATCACGGTCCTCACGATCGTCTTCGCGCAGGCGCAGCGCCGGATCCCGGTGCAGTACGCGAAACGGATGATCGGTGTGCGCGCCTACGGCGGGAGCCCGTCCTACATCCCGCTTCGGTTCCCCCAGTCGAACAGCCCGGCCGTCCTCGCCGCGGTGTTGCTGTCCTTACCGGTGCTCTGGCCCGGCGTGGACTGGCTGCGCGACGAGGGAAACCCCGGGCGGATCGCGATCTACTTCGTGCTCGTGTGCCTCTTCGCCTTCCTTCGGGCGGTGGGAACGATGGACATCGACCAGGTGACCCGTGATCTCGTGCGCGTGGGCGGCTTCGTCCCCGGGATCCGGCCGGGCCCGTGGACGGCCGACTACATCGGCTACGTGCGGCACCGGATCATCGGCGTCGGAGCGCTCTGCTCGGGTGTGGTCGCGCTGATCCCGGCCGTCGGCCTGGCCTTGCTGGACGTGAGCCCGAGGGTTCCTTTCGCCGGGGTGACCCTCCTGGTGGTGCTCGTCTTCCTCGTCAGCGTCGCGCTCGACACCGTGCGGCAGATCGAGTCGCTCCGTCAGCGGGAACGGTACGAACCGTTCCTCCGCTGATCTTCCCGGCGACTGGGACTGTCGTACCAGACGTCTAGTCTGCATCGGTGCCTGAAGCTTCCGAAGTCGACGAGCGTGTCCCCCCGAAACGCGTGCTCGGTCTCGCCGTGCCCGCGCTCGGTGTGCTCGCCGCCGAACCGCTCTACGTCCTGGTGGACACGGCCGTCGTCGGGCACCTCGGCGCGTTGCCGCTGGCCGGGCTCGCCGTCGGCGGTGTCGTGCTGTCGCAGGTTTCGAGCCAGCTGACGTTCCTCTCCTACGGCACCACGTCGCGGACGGCACGGCTGCACGGCGCCGGACGACGGGGTGACGCGGTCCGCGAGGGCGTCCAGGCGACCTGGCTGGCGGTGATCGTCGGGCTGGTCGTGATCGTCGCCGGGCAGCTGCTGGCCGCGCCCATCGCGCGGGTCCTCTCCGGGGACGCCGCGATCACCGAAGCCGCCGTCTCCTGGCTGCGGATCGCGCTGTTCGGGACCCCGTTCATCCTGATCACGATGGCGGGCAACGGCTGGATGCGCGGTGTCCAGGATTCCGCGAAACCGTTGCGCTATGTCCTGGCGGGCAACGGGATCTCCGCCGTCCTGTGCCCGGTGCTGGTGTACGGCGCGGACTGGGGGCTGGAAGGTTCGGCGATCGCGAACGTCGTCGCTCAGGTCATCTCGGCGTCGCTGTTCATCGTGGCGCTGGTGCGGGAGCGGGTCCCGCTGCGCCCGGAGCCGAAGGTGATGCGCGCCCAGCTCGGCCTCGGCCGGGACCTGGTGCTGCGCAGCCTCGCCTTCCAAGCGTGTTTCGTCTCCGCCGCCGCGGTGGCCGCGCGGACGTCCACCGAGGCCGTCGGCGCGCACCAGGTCGTGCTGCAGCTGTGGACGTTCCTCGCGCTCGTGCTCGATTCGCTCGCGATCGCCGCGCAGTCGCTCGTGGGGGCCGCCCTCGGTGCCGGCGCGAGCAAACGGGCGCGCGGGGTGTCGAGCCAGATCACGGTGTACGGGCTGATCTTCGGCTGCTTCCTCGGTGTCGTGTTCGCGTCGCTGGCCGGGGTGCTGCCGAGGGTGTTCACCTCGGACGCGGCCGTGCTCGGCGAGATCCCGCACGCGTGGTGGTTCTTCGTCGCGTTGCAACCGATCGCCGGGGTGGTGTTCGCGCTGGACGGCGTCCTGCTCGGCGCGGGCGACGCCGCGTTCCTGCGCAACGCGACGCTGCTGAGCGCGGCGCTCGGGTTCCTGCCGCTGATCTGGCTGTCGCTCGCGTTCGGCTGGGGCCTGGCCGGGATCTGGACCGGGCTCTCGCTGTTCATGCTGCTGCGGCTGGCGACCCTGCTGGTGCGGTGGCGTTCGGGGCGGTGGGCCGTGGAGGGCGCCGTCCGCGCTGCCTGAGGAGTGTCATGAGGGGTCCCCATGGGACGGAAAATGTCCTGAGGGGACCCCTCATGACACGCGCTCACCAGCACCGAGGCCATCGCGTGCTGTGGCGAAAACCACCCGGGTAACGGGTATGTTTCGCCGTTGCTTAGGAGCTACAACTATATGAGGCGGCAGCGCGGGCGTCTTTCTTTGCCCGAAAACCGTTCTCGAGGAGGATCACTGTGACAGGCCGAGCCACCCGCCGGTCCTGGTTCATCTGGTTCGCCGCCGTCACCGTCTACCTCCTCGCCGTCTTCCACCGCACCTCGTTCGGCGTCGCCGGGCTCCAGGCCGCCGACCGCTTCGGCGTCGGCGCGGCCGCGCTCGGCACGTTCACCGTCCTGCAGGTCGGCGTCTACGCCTCGATGCAGATCCCCACCGGTGTCCTCGTCGACCGCTACGGCCCGCGCCGCGTGCTCACCGCCGCCGTGTTCTTCCTCGGACTCGGCCAGATCCTGCTCGCGACCGCCGATTCGTACCCGCTCGGCCTGCTCGCCCGCGCCGTCGTCGGCTTCGGGGACGCGCTGACGTTCGTGAGCATCATGCGGCTGATCGCCGCGCATTTCCCCGGCCGTCAATACGCCCTGCTCGCCGCGCTGACCGGGGCCATCGGTTACGTCGGCAACCTCGCCGCGACCGTCCCGCTCGGCCTGCTGCTCGACGGTCCCGGCTGGACCCCGACGTTCCTCGCCGTCGGGCTGGTGACGGCGCTGTACTCCGCCGTCGTCGCCCTCCGGGTCAAGGACAACCCGCCCGGCGAGCCGGAGCCCGTGCGCGAAAAGGTGCATCCGAAACTGCTCGGCCGCCAGGTCGCCGAAGCGTGGCGCACCCCGGGGACCCGGCTCGGCTTCTGGGTCCACTTCAGCACGATGTTCGCGCCCAACGTGCTGACCATGCTGTGGGGCGTCCCGTTCCTGGTGCAGGGACAGGGCTATCCGAAGTCCACCGCGAGTTCGCTGCTGATCGTGTTCGTGTTCGGCTCGATGATCGGCGGCCCGGTGATCGGCGGCCTGATCGGACGGCGCCCGTCGCTGCGGATGCCGCTCGTCGGCGGGTACATCGGCGGTGCCGCGGTGATGTGGGCGGTGCTGCTCGGCTGGAGCGGGACGACTCCGATGGCGGTCCTCGTCCCCGCGTTCGCCTTCCTCTCCCTCGGCGGCCCCGCGTCGATGATCGGCTTCGCGCTGGCGCGGGACTACAACCCGCTCTCGCGCGTCGGCACCGCGACCGGTGTCGTGAACGTCGGCGGATTCGTGGCCACGACCATCTCCGCGCTCGCCGTCGGCGTCCTGCTGGAGTGGACGGGCGGCGCGTTCCGGCTCGCGCTGCTGTCGGTCGTCGCGGTGCTGGCGTTCGGCACCTTCCGGATGCTCGTGTGGTGGCGGCGCACCCGCGCCGCGCTGTTCGAGGCCGAGGCCCGCGGCGAGCGGATCCCGGTGCAGATCCGGCGGCGCCGCTGGGACGCCGAAGCGCCGCTGCCCGTCTCGTCCTAGGCGAAGGCCCGAAAGATAGGGTTCGGGCCGTGTCGCGCCCCAATCAGGCTCAAGCCAAGAAACGTCCCGCCCCGCCGCCCGGTCTCGTCATCGTCGACAAGCCGTCCGGGATGACCTCCCACGACGTCGTCGCCAAAGCGCGGCGCTTCATGGGCACCCGCAAGGTCGGGCACGCCGGCACCCTCGACCCGATGGCCACCGGTGTCCTGGTGCTCGGCATCGAACGCGCGACCAAACTCCTCGGCCACCTCGCCCTGGACCGCAAGACCTACCTCGCGACCCTCTCCTTGGGACTGTCGACCACGACCGACGACGCCGAGGGCGAGCCGATCGCCGAAGCCGCCGCGGACGCCGTCGAGAAGATCACCGACGACGAGATCGCCGCCGGGATCGCCGCGCTGACCGGCGACATCCAGCAGGTGCCGAGCGCGGTCAGCGCGGTCAAGATCGACGGCAAACGCGCCTACGCCCGCGTTCGCGCCGGCGAAGAGGTCGTCATCCCGCCGCGTCCGGTCACCGTGCACCGCTTCGACCTGCTCGCCACCCGCCGCGAGGCGGGCCGGATCGAACTCGACGCCGTCGTCGAGTGTTCGTCGGGGACCTACGTCCGGGCGCTGGCCCGCGATCTGGGCGCCGGACTCGGTGTCGGCGGGCATCTGCTCGCGTTGCGGCGCACCACGGTCGGGCCGTTCACCCTCGCCAAGGCCCGCACGCTCGATCAGCTCGAAGACAAGCCGGAGCTGTCGCTCGATCTCGACGCCGCCGTCGCCGCCGCGTTCCCGCGCCGCGACCTGGACGCCCGCGCGGCCCAGGCGGTCCGATATGGACAGAGGGTGCCCGCGGCCGGGATCGAAGGCACGTACGGGATGTTCGGTCCGGACGGCCGGGTGCTCGCGCTCGCCGCGGACGAAGGCGAACTGGCCCGCTCGGTGGTCGTGTTGCTGCCCGCCTAGGGTCGTGTCCTGTAAGGCCGGTCGATGGGCTTCGTGATCCAGGTGGTTCCTGACGGTGCGGGCGGATCGCCCTCGTACCGGGTTGTACTCGGGCGTATTCGCCCGTGCCGTCAGGGGCCACCTGGGCGCGAAGCCCGCGAGCGTGCCTTGCAGGACACGGCCTAGGGTGGTGTTCGGAGCAGGCCTGGAGGAGACGGGGCTACAAGTGCAGCGTTGGCGTGGTTTGGGTGACCTCCCCGGGAGCTGGGGACGGTGCGTGGTGACGATCGGCGTCTTCGACGGCGTGCACCGCGGGCATCAGGAGCTGATCACGAGGACGGTCCGCGCCGCCGCCGAACGCGGCGTGCCGAGTGTGGTGCTGACCTTCGACCCGCATCCGTCGGAGGTGATCCGGCCGGGCAGTCATCCCGCGCAGCTGACCACGTTGCGCCGCAAGGCGGAACTGGTCGAGGGCCTCGGTGTGGACGTCTTCTGCGTGCTGCCGTTCACCCTCGAACTGTCGCGGCTGACCGCGCACGAGTTCGTGCACGAGGTCCTGGTGGACAAACTGCACGCGGCCGCGGTGATCGTGGGGGAGAACTTCACCTTCGGCGCGAAGGCCGCCGGTGACGTCAACCTGCTGCGCACGTTGGGCAAACGGTTCGGTTTCGTGGCGCACGGGGCGGAACTGCAAGGGCTCCTCGCCCAGGAGCAGGCGGACAACGAGATCACCTTCTCCTCGACCTACGTCCGCTCGTGCATCGACGCCGGCGACGTCGTCGCGGCGTCCGAGGCGCTCGGCAGGCCGCACCGGCTGGAGGGCATCGTCGTCCGCGGTGACCGCCGGGGGCACGATCTCGGCTACCCGACGGCGAACCTGTCGACGCCGCGGTTCGCCGCCGTGCCCGCCGACGGTGTCTACAGTGCTTGGTTCACCCGTTCGTCGGATCCTGGCCGACGGCTTCGCTCCGCCGTCTCGGTCGGGACGAACCCGACGTTCTCGGGGCGGGAACGCACCGTCGAGGCCTTCGTCCTCGACATCGACGAGGATTTCTACGGGCAGCACGTCGCGCTCGATTTCGTCGCCAAGCTGCGGGATCAGGTCCGTTTCCCGACGTCGGAAGGTCTGGTGAAGCAGATCGACGAGGATGTCGCGCGGACGAGGGAAATGCTGGGCGAGCAGGACTGACCGGCCCCGGACGGAGCCGGACGAGAATCGACAAACACACCCGTCACGGTGCGTTCCGGTGGCAAGATGTCACGGACCGCGCAGGGTGTTCGACGGGGTTAGGGGAGCGGACCAGGTGGAGGACCACAAGATCGTCCAGCGGAACATCGCGCTGCAGAAGGAGTGGTACGGGGAGCCGCTCGGCGATCGGGTGCGGAGACTGGTGGTCGCGTTCGACATCTCCCAGGCCTTCCTCGCCGAGGTCCTCGGTATCAGCGCCCCCATGCTCAGCCAGGTGATGAGCGGGCGGCGGGCGAAGATCGGCAACCCGGTCGTGCTCGCGAAGATGATCATGCTGGAGCGCAAGGTGCTGGTCCCGGCGGTCGCCGCGGGGGACCGCAAGGCCATGCAGGAGGCGCTGGAAGACGTCCGCGACTCGCGGCCGACGGTGGGCCGGGACAGCATCCCGGTCGGAGCCGTCGCCGACGACCAGGGTGTGCTCGTGGCGCTGAAAGACATCGGCGAGGACGAAGACCTCACCGAAGCCGCGAAGCTGCTCGACGAGGACTTCCCGGCACTGGCGGATCTGCTGCGCCGGGCGGCCAAGCACACCTGACGATGACGCTTTTCAGCGCCCTGATCCCGCCGGACGGCGTCCTCGACGAGGTCGCCACCGCTCTGGGGACACCCGAGCAGGGCGATTTCCGCTGGTCAGGGCGCGAGAACTGGCACATCACCCTCGGTTTCTACGGCGAGGACGGCGCGGCCGAGCGGGGCGACTGGCTGGCTGAACGCCTCGTCGGGACGGGGCCGATCGACCTCCGGCTGGAAAAGGCCGCGACATTCCCCGGGGTCCTGTGGTTGAGTGTCACCGGAACCGGGCTCCACGAGCTGGCCGTCAAGGCCGGCGCGGAGAGTGAAGGCAGGCCGTACGTGGCCCACCTGACACTGGCCCGCTTCCCCCGCGACCGGCCGGAAGCCGCGAGCGCGTGGGAGGAGCGGCTGGCCGGATTCACCAGTGAGACTTGGACGGCGACCGAGGCCGTTCTGATGAGCAGTGACCATGAGCGGGGCTTGCCGCGCTACCGGGTGATCCGGTCGTACGCGTTGAACCACGCCCGCGCCTGAAGCCGCTGATCACGAGGCTGGTAACCTCGATGATTGGGTCCGGCTGCAGTCCGTGGCGGCCGTGACCGTCTCACCCGGCGTGAAGCATCGTCCGGGCCGCACGGCACAGAATATCTAGGAGCACCACTGTGGCTTTGTCCACCGAAGAGAAGAAGTCGATCCTTGCCGAGTACGGCGTGCACGACTCGGACACCGGATCCCCGGAGGCCCAGGTCGCGCTGCTGACCAAGCGCATCGTCGGCCTCACCGAGCACCTCAAGGCTCACAAGCACGACCACCACTCCCGTCGCGGGCTCCTGCTGCTGGTCGGCCGTCGCCGCCGGCTGCTGAACTACGTGATGAAGGTGGACATCGAGCGTTACCGTGCGCTGATCCAGCGTCTCGGCCTTCGCCGATAGCTTGAACCCGAGGGGGAGTGACCACATCGGTCGCTCCCCCTCGGTCTAAGAAACAACGCGGCGCGAGCGCGCCCGGGGAACCGTCCGCCGGTCCTCGGTAGTGGTTCCCGGGCAACGGCCCGGGGGCTTCGATCGAAGACCGGCCTCACTCCTCGAGCGTCCGCAGGCGAAACAGGTCCCAGGGTGGGAGACTCGCGCCGTTACAGAGGATCAAAAGAGGAGATACACCCTATGACCGACTCCACCGGAGTCACCGTGCACGAAACCGAAGCCGTGATCGACAACGGCCGTTTCGGCACCCGCACCGTTCGCTTCGAGACCGGCCGCCTGGCCCGTCAGGCCGCCGGCGCCGTCGTCGCGTACCTCGACGAAGAGACCATGCTGCTCTCGGCGACCACCGCGTCGAAGCACCCGAAGGACCACTTCGACTTCTTCCCGCTGACCGTGGACGTCGAGGAGCGGATGTACGCCGCCGGACGCATCCCCGGCGCGTTCTTCCGCCGCGAGGGTCGCCCGTCGACCGACGCGATCCTGACCTGCCGCCTGATCGACCGGCCGCTGCGCCCGTCGTTCGCCGACGGTCTCCGCAACGAGATCCAGGTCGTCATCACCGTCCAGAGCCTCAACCCGGACGACCCGTACGACGTGCTCGCGATCAACGCGGCCTCGGCCTCGACGCAGATCGCCGGCCTGCCGTTCTCGGGCCCGGTCGGCGGCGTCCGCGTCGCGCTGATCGACGGCCAGTGGGTCGCGTTCCCGACCTGGAAGCAGCTCGAAGAGGCCACCTTCAACATGGTGGTCGCCGGTCGCATCGTTGGTGACGATGTCGCGATCATGATGGTCGAGGCCGAGGGCACCGAGCAGACGCTCGACCTGATCGCCGCGGGCGGCAAGGCGCCGGACGAGATCGCCGTCGCCGAGGGCCTCGAAGCCGCGAAGCCGTTCATCAAGGTCTTGTGCGAGGCCCAGCAGCAGCTGGCCGAGCTGGCCGCCAAGCCGACCGGCGAGTTCCCGGTCTTCCTCGCCTACGAGCAGGACGCGTTCGAAGCCGTCGCCGCCATCGCGACCGACGACCTCGCCAACGCCCTGACCATCGCGGGCAAGCAGGACCGCGACAACGCGACCGACCAGGTCAAGGCCGCGGTGCTGGAGAAGATCGGCCTGGGCGAGGGCGAAGCCTTCCAGGGCCGCGAGAAGGAGATCGGCGCGGCGTTCAAGGCCCTGTCGAAGAAGATCATGCGCAAGCGCGTCCTCACGGACAAGATCCGCATGGACGGCCGCGGCCTGACCGACATCCGGTCGCTCGCCGCCGAGGTCGCCGTGATCCCGCGGGCGCACGGTTCCGCGCTGTTCGAGCGCGGTGAGACCCAGATCCTGGGCGTCACCACGCTGAACATGCTCCGCATGGAGCAGCAGATCGACTCGCTCTCCCCGGAGACCACGAAGCGGTACCTGCACCACTACAACTTCCCGCCGTTCTCCACCGGCGAGACCGGCCGCGTCGGTTCGCCGAAGCGGCGCGAGATCGGCCACGGCATGCTCGCCGAGCGCGCCCTGGTCCCGGTCCTGCCGAAGCGGGACGAGTTCCCGTACGCGATCCGCCAGGTCTCCGAGGCGCTGGGCTCCAACGGCTCCACCTCGATGGGCTCGGTCTGCGCCTCGACCATGGGTCTGCTGAACGCGGGTGTCCCGCTGAAGGCGCCGGTCGCTGGCATCGCCATGGGCCTCATCTCCGACGAGGTCGACGGCGAGACCCGCTACGTCGCGCTGACCGACATCCTCGGTGCCGAGGACGCCATGGGCGACATGGACTTCAAGGTCGCCGGCACCAAGGACATCATCACCGCGCTCCAGCTCGACACGAAGCTCGACGGCATCCCGTCGGAGGTCCTCGCGGCCGCGCTGAAGCAGGCGAAGGACGCTCGCCTCACCATCCTGGAGGTCATCGCCGAGGCGATCGACGGCCCGGACGAGATGAGCCCGTACGCCCCGCGCGTCACCAGTGTGAAGATCCCGGTGGACAAGATCGGCGAGGTCATCGGCCCGAAGGGCAAGATGATCAACTCGATCACCGAGGAGACCGGCGCCGACATCTCCATCGAGGACGACGGCACGATCTACGTGGGCGCGGCCGACGGCCCGTCGGCGGAGGCGGCGATCGACAAGATCAACGCCATCGCCAACCCGCAGCTGCCCAAGGTCGGCGAGCGCTTCCTCGGCACCGTGGTGAAGACGGCCGCGTTCGGCGCGTTCGTCTCGCTGCTGCCGGGCAAGGACGGCCTGGTGCACATCTCGAAGCTGGGCAACGGCAAGCGGATCGCCAAGGTCGAGGACGTGGTCAACGTGGGCGACAAGCTCCGCGTCGAGATCGCCGACATCGACAACCGCGGCAAGATCAGCCTGATCGTGGTCAAGGAAGACGACGCCGCCGAGAAGCCCGCCGAGGGCGACAAGGCCGAGGCCCCGAAGGCCGACGCGTAGTAGTCCTGCCAGACCGATGTGAAACGTCATGAAAGGGTCGTTCAGGACATTTTTCGTCCTGAACGACCCTTTCCTGACATGTGAGTAAGGGATCCGTTGGCTCGTCAGATCTCCGGGCACGAACAGCCCATCGGCAGCACCCGCACGCTGGAGTCCACTTCGGACGGTGCGGTGGTCAAGCGCAGTGTGCTGGCCGGTGGCCTCCGGGTCATCACCGAGCACGTCCCGGCTTCCCGGTCCGTGACGGTCGGGCTGTGGGTCGGCGTCGGATCGCGGGACGAGCCGTCGTCGGTCGAAGGTGCGGCGCACTACCTCGAACACCTGCTGTTCAAGGGCACCAAGAACCGCGACGCCACCCAGATCGCCGAGGAGATCGACGCGGTCGGCGGGGAGTTCAACGCGTTCACCGCGAAGGAACACACCTGCTACTACGCGCAGGTGCTCGACGAGGACCTGCCACTCGCGATGGACCTCGTCACCGACGTGGTGTTCGAGGCGCTGTGCACGGACAAGGACGTCGAGACCGAGCGCAGTGTCGTGCTCGAAGAGATCTCGATGCGGGACGACGACCCGGAAGACCTGCTGCACGAGACGTTCGTCGGCGCGATCCTGGGCGATCACGCGCTCGGGCGTCCGGTGCTCGGCAGCGAGAAGTCCATCATCGAGATGTCGGCGTCGGCGCTGCGCGGGTTCTACCGGCGCCGCTACACGCTGCCCCGGATGGTGCTCGCCGTCGCCGGGAATATCGAGCACGGCCAGGTGCTTCGCCTGGTGCGCAAGGCTTTGCGGAACAGGCTGACCGGATCGGCGACGCCGGTGCCGCCGCGCGGCGGGCGGGCGCGGATCGCGATGGCGCCGAAACTCGCGCTGCACACTGACGACACCGAGCAGGCGCACGTGATGCTCGGCCTGCGTTCGCTGCCGCGGCACGACGACCGGCGGTTCGCGCAGTCGGTGCTCAACGCCGCGCTCGGCGGCGGGATGAGTTCGCGCCTGTTCCAGGAGGTCCGCGAGAAGCGCGGGCTGGCGTACCAGGTGTACTCGTCCGTCGCGAGCTACGCCGACGCCGGTCACATGGCCGTGTACGCGGGCTGTCAGCCCGAGAAGCTCGGCGAGGTCGCCGGGGTGATCCGCGAGGTGCTCGAACTCGTCGGCAAGGACGGGCTGAGCGAAGCCGAGGTCGCGCGGGCGAAGGGGCAGTTGCGGGGCGGGCTCGTGCTCGGTCTGGAGGACACCTCGTCGCGGATGTCGCGCATCGGCAAGAACGAACTGAACTACGGCCGGTATCTCGGCGTCGACGACACGGTGGCGCGGATCGACGCCGTCACCACCGAAGAGGTCTGTGCGCTCGCTCGCACTCTGCTGCACCGCCCTGGTGGCGTGTCGGCGGCGGCGGTCGTCGGGCCGTACGCTCACGCCGACGACCTGCCGGACGATCTGCACGAGGTGATCGCATCATGACCGCTGGAATTCGCGTCGGTGTGCTGGGCGCACGCGGCCGGATGGGCCAGGAAGTGGTCAACGCCGTCAACGGCGCCGACGACCTGGAACTCGTCGCCGCGCTCGACGCCGGGGACGACTTGTCGGCGCTCAAGCAGGCACAGGTCGTCGTCGACTTCACCCATCCCGAAGCGGTGATGGGCAACCTGGAGTTCCTGACCGGCAACGGGATCCACGCCGTCGTCGGCACCACCGGATTCAGCGAGGAACGGCTTGAGCAGCTGCGGACGTGGCTCGCCGCCGACCCGTCGCTCGGCGTGCTCATCGCGCCGAACTTCGCCCTCGGCGCGGTGCTGGCGATGCGGTTCGCCCAGCAGGCGGCCCGGTTCTACAACTCGGCCGAGGTCATCGAGCTGCACCACAACCGCAAGGCCGACGCGCCCTCCGGTACCGCCGCGCACACCGCGCGCCTGATCGGCGAGGCCCGTGCGGAAGCCGGTCTCGCGCCCGGCGAAGACGCGACGACGTCCGAAGTGGACGGTGCCCGCGGCGCGCTCGTCGACGACGTCCGCGTGCACTCGGTCCGGTTGCCCGGTCTGGTGGCGCACGAGGAGATCCTGTTCGGTGGCGAGGGGGAGACCCTGACCATCCGGCACGACTCGCTGCACCGCACGTCGTTCATGCCCGGTGTGCTGCTCGGCGTGCGCTCGGTGCTCACGCGGCCCGGCCTGACGGTCGGTCTCGAGAACGTCCTCGACCTGTGAGGGCCCGCAACTTCGCGCTGGTGATGACGGCGGCGCTCGCCGTCTACGTCGTCCTGCTGGCGGGCCGGGGCATCGCGCTGGTGCGTACCGGCGAGACGGTGCCGGTGATCTTCGGTGTCGGTGTCCTGCTGCTGCCGCTGCTCGGCGTCTGGATCATCGCGACCACCTGGCGTTCCGGCGTCCAGATCCAGCGGCTCTCGCGGCGGCTGGACGAAGAAGGCGGCTTGCCCGACGTGTCCGATCTGCCGCGGCGGCCTTCGGGCCGGGTGGATCGCGACGCCGCGGACGCCTGGTTCGACGAGCGCCGCGCCGAAGTCGAGGCGGATCAGGATAACTGGCGGGTCTGGTACCGGCTGGCGTACGCGTACGAGATCGCGGGGGACCGGAAGCGGGCCCGCGCGACCATGCGGCGCGCCGTCGAACTCGAAGCCGCTTCCCGCTGAGGTCACACCCCGCCGAAGTACATGAAGGCCCCCTTCCTTGCGCTAGGCGCAGTGAAGGGGGCCTTCATGTACTTCGGTCCTCCCGCATTCAGAGGACTAAATGCGTGAGGTCAGTAGTGGAACCAGCCGGCGAACAGGGCGGGTGACGCGGCCAACAGGCTGAACCGCAGCCAGCGGCCCAGGAAACCAGTGGCCAGGAAGCTCACCAGCGGCATCTTCACCAGCCCCGCGAGCACGCTCGTGGCCATGTACGGCGGCAGTCCGAGGATCGAACTCACCCCGTACGTGCCCGCCATCCAGTGCGGATGCCGGTGACAGCGTTCGCGCAGGGCGTCGAGCCGGGCGCGCAGCTTCTTGGTGCGAGCCCGCCACCTCTCCCGGCGCGGGGTGGGCGGCCGCTCCCGGTGCAGCCTGTCGTGCAGGGGTTTCGGCAGCTTGATCGTGCCCTTCGCGGCGAGGTAGTAAAGCGTCTTCCCGCCGACCTGACCGGCCGCGACGATGGCGCCGAGCAGCAGCCACGGCAAAGTCGGCTGGCTCGCGCACAGGCCGATGAGGAACATCTCGATGCTGACCACGGGAAGGATCGCCGAGCCGAAGGCGACGCCGAACGACAGGAGCAACCAGCCCACCATCGTTGCCTCCCCGTTATCTTCGACCTCTCCAAGCTATCAGCTGAAATACGGGTCGCACTGGGGCCAGCCCCCGTTACCGCGCTCGGGCACGCACCAGAAGATCACCTGTTCGTCGGCTCGCGGCCACCTGCCGCTGCCATGCTGGGCTCGTGGCCGACGTGCACGACGCGGTCCGCGGCAAGGGTTTCGCGGATCGCTTCGCCGACTTCTGCGCGGCCGTGGTGCGGCGCCTCCCCTTCGGGCTTTCCCGGCTGGTGGCGCCGAGCTTCCTCGGTTTCGCGCTCATCAACGGGTTCACCTTCGGGGTCGACCTGGTCCTGCTGACCCTGCTCCGCGGCTGGCTCGGCCTGCCGGTGTGGCTGGCGATCACGCTCGCCTACGGGGTGGCGTTCGGGCTGAGCTTCGTGCTCAACCGCAGCATGAACTTCCGCTCGCACGCGCCGGTCGGCAGGCAGGCGGTGCTGTACGTCGTCGCGATCGTCATCAACTACCTGGCGTTCCTGCTCGGTGTCGGCGCCGGGCTGGCCGCGCTGGGCGTCGACTATCGCCTTTCCCGGCTCATCGCCGGGGCGTGCGAAGGCGTCTTCATGTACTCGGTGATGCGCTGGGTCGTGTTCGCGAAGTCAGGGAGTGAGCTCGAGGTCGAGGCCGCCGGTGAGCCGGACTTCGCGCACGTTCGTGCTTCCGGTGTCGAGGATGCGGACGGTTCCGTCCGGGGACCAGCCCGCGCGGCGGAAGAACCCCAGTGACGCGTGATCGGTCTGGGCGACCCAGCTGATCCCGCGGGTGGCGCCGTCCTCGCGCAGCCAGGCCGACGCGTTCGCCAGCAGCCGTCCCGCGTGCCCGCGCCGTCCCCAACGGGGCTCGACCAGCAGCGAGGCGATGAGCGCCGTCGTCGAGGCGTCGTCGGGCAGCGATCCGTCGGCGGTGGACACTTCGCTCTCCGGAGCCTGACCCGCGACGCAGAAGCCGACGGTGAACTCGCCTTCGGTGGCGAGGAAGACGCGTGTGCCCGGGTACTCGATCGTTTCGGCCCAGGTCTTTTCGAGCTCGGCGACGTCGAGCCCGGCGACAGCCGCTTCGCCGAGCAGTTCCGTGTAGGCGCTTTTCCACGTGTCGCGCTGGATACGCGCGATCTCGGGGGCGTCGGACACGACTGCGGGGCGGACTTCGGCGGCGGCCATGCGGAGAATCTAGTCGGACCGCCGGAAACTGTCGGTGGCGGATGGCACCATTCGGACGATGAGCACTTCGACCATCAGCGGGCCGGTCGCGCGCCGGATCGCCCTGGCCGCGCAAGGATTCGCCGAAGCACGGCCGAGCGGGGCGGTGACGAGACGGCATCTGCAACGCGTGTTGTCGCGAACCCAGTTGCTGCAACTGGATTCGGTGAACGTCGCGGTCCGCGCGCACTACATGCCGATCTTCTCCCGGCTCGGCGCGTACGAACCCGCGCTGGTGGACGACGCGGCGTGGTCCCATTCCGCGCGCAAGCCCCGGCTGCTGGTCGAATCCTGGGCGCACGAGGCGAGTTTGCTACCGGTGGCGGACTGGCCGTTGCTGCGGTCCGGGGCGAAGCGCATGGGCTGGTGGACGAACTACGCGCGCGTGCTGGAGCAGACGCCCCAGCTGGTGGACGACATCCTCGCCGTGGTCAAGGAACGGGGACCGATCGGCGCGGGAGGCATCGAGCGCGCGCTGGAAAGTGATTCGGGCGGGTACAAGCCGGGCTCGTGGTGGGAGCGGTCGGAGGTCAAGAAGGCCTGCGAGTGGCTGTTCGGCATGGGACAGCTGACCACCGGCACGCGCCGGTCGTTCGAGCGGCTGTACGACCTGACCGAACGTGTCGTGCCGCCGGAGATCCTGTCGCGGCGGGTGAGCCCGGAGGAAGGCGCCCGCGAACTGATCACCCGCGCGGCCGTCGCGCTGGGCATCGGAACCGAACCGGACCTGCGGGACTACTACCGGCTCGGCCCCGACGTCAGCAAGCGGGCGGTGGCCGAACTGGTCGACGCGGGTGTGCTGGAACCGGTGATCGTGGACGGCTGGCCCGCCCCGGCGTATCGGCACGTCGCGGCGAAGGCGCCTCGCACGGTCACCGGCCGTGCGCTGCTGTCGCCGTTCGACCCGCTGATCTGGGAACGCGCCCGGACCGAGCGCATCTTCGACTTCTTCTACCGCATCGAGATCTACGTCCCCGAGCCGAAGCGGATCTACGGGTACTACGTGTTCCCGTTCCTGCTCGACGGCGAACTCGTCGGCAGGGTGGACCTCAAATGCGATCGGGCCGCGGGCGTGCTTCGCGTCCAGGGTGCTTTCGCGGAGCCTGGGGTGGATGTCGCGCGGGTCGCGAGTGAGCTGGCGGGAGAACTGCGGCTGATGGCGGAATGGCAGGGGCTGGACGGGGTCGCGGTGGGAGGGCGGGGCGACCTCGCTCCCGTGCTCTCGCGCCTCGTGCGCTGATCCCGGCACCCTCGCGTCTGCAATGAAGGGGCCTTTCATAGCAAATTTTGCTATGAAAGG
>NZ_NMQT01000099.1 GCF_002234405.1 Amycolatopsis thailandensis
GACCGTGGAGGAATTGGGACGCTGAACGTCCCAATTCCTCCACGGTCGCGCCGGTCGTCGAACTCGTGCGAAAGGACCTATTCGGTACTCCGGCGTTCGATCACTTCCGTGGCTCCGTTCTTGCTGAACGCCGCCCACAGATTGAACCCGACGATGGCCACGCACGCCGCCGCCCATAGCCAGATGAAGCCGTTGCCGCGGCCGATCCCGTTGACGAACACGACGACAAGCATCCCGATGCCGATCAGCGCACCGACGATCGCGACGGGCTTGGACGGTTTCACACGGTACGAAGCCACTGTTCGACTCCTTGATCAAGTTTGCGAGGTGAGGAGCAGATGCCCGCGTCATCCAGCCGCCAAACCCACGCGCGCCGGATCGCGGGCGATGTTGCGCCGAACGCTCCAATCGCGTTAGGCCGAACGGGAAGGCTGGAGTGCGAACCTATCCGCTGGAGAGTCTGGACGGTGGCTGGGCTTGGGTTTCGGTCTTTCTACTGGGCGCGAACGGTTTCACGGCCCGGGCTGGTGCCCGTGGACGCCGGCGGCGTGGTGCGGGGCCAGGTCCAGGCGTACCGCAGAATGAGGACGAGAACGATCAATTCCAGTGCGACGCCGAGGCCGTAGAAGTATCTCCAGGATTCGCCCACCGCGTTGAACGCCGCGAAGGGGACCTGTATCGAGGCCACGATGAGGTTCGTGGTGCGGTTGGCCCGGGCGGGCAGGGTCATCGACAGCACGACCATGAGGGTCGGGATCGCCATGAGCGTGAGGAAGACGGTGAACAACGTCTGGCTGATGTCGAACTCGAAGACGACGCCGGCTTCGATGTCTTTGATGACGCCAGGTTTGAAGAAGGCGAGGATGTCCACGTAGGCGTACAGGAGCACGAGGCTCGCCCACGCCGCGGCGAGCTTGGCTCTCACCGGGATCCGCTGCTCGTCCAGTGTGGTCGTGGTGGGGCGACGTGTTCTCATCGTGGGCTCCGTTGTCGTGGTGAGGATCGGTGGGCCAACGATCGCCGAGCCCGGCGGCGGGCACATCCTCGTCGAGGCCGGACACGCCCCGGCTGTGAGGAGGAGCGGCGTCTCGTTCTTTCGGTCGGTCCCCGACGCCTCGGCGGTCCCTAGGCTGGGTGCGTGACCACCACTGCCCTGCGCTCGCTGTGGGCCGAGCCGCGCGCCACGAACGTTCCCGAACGGGTGTGGCGCGACTGGGTGCTGGTCGGGGCGTTGATGGTGACCGCGCTGCTCGAGGGACTCCTCCGGGACGACGTCGCCTGGCGGCCGTTCGCGACGATCGTGGCGGCCGGACTCGCGCCGTTGCTGCTGTGGCGGCGTACGCGCCCGTTGGCCTGTGCAGGGGTGGCCTTCGGCATCGCGATGGCGTTGGGACTGGCGAGCCTGCTGGGCGGGGCTCCGAGCGTGGGCCTCGACACGATGATCTACGTCCTGGTGTTCGTCTACGCGCTGGTCCGCTGGGGCTCAGGGCGCGAGATCGTGATCGGGCTGGCGGTGGTGGCGATCGCCGCGGGAATCGGTATGGTCCCCGACCACATCGTGCCGGCCGAGGTCTTCGGCGGGTTCGCCATCCTCGCGGCGGCGGCGGCGGGCGGAGCGGCGTTCCGCTACCGCGCCGAGAGCCGGCGCCGGGAGCTGGACCAGATCCGCGGCCAGGAGAGGGTCGGTCTCGCGCGCGAGTTGCACGACATCGTCGCCCACCACGTCTCGGCGATCGCTGTGCAGGCGCAGGCGGGCCAGGCGATGGCCGGGCAGCGACCTGAGGCGGCACTCGAGGTGCTGGCGGCGATCGAAGGGGAAGCGTCGCGGACGCTCGCGGAGATGCGGGCGATGGTCGGCGTGCTGCGCGATGGAGCGCCGGTGGGGTACGCCCCTCAGCCCGGAGTTGCCGACCTGGTCTCCCTCGCCAGACGCGCCCCGGTTCCTGTCGTCGACGTGGAATTGCCGGATGCCCTGGACGAACTTCCGCCCCAGATCGACGCCGCGGTCTACCGGCTGGCGCAAGAGGCGCTGACCAACGCCCTGCGGCACGCCCGCAACGCCTCGCGTGTGGAGATCCGGGTCGTGGAGGGCGCGGGAAGGTTGCGACTATGCGTGACAGACGACGGACAGATCGACCCGGCACGGTCGGTGAACCACGGCTTCGGGCTGCTGGGGATGACCGAGCGCGTGCAGCTACTCGGCGGCACGCTGGGTGCCGGGCCGGCACCCGAGGGCGGGTGGACGGTCGACGCCGAACTGCCGACTAAAGTACGCCGATGACGGTGCGCGTGCTGGTGGCCGACGACCAGGATCTGGTGCGCACCGGCCTTTCGATGATCCTTGAGGCTCAGCCCGGCATCGAGGTCGTCGGCCAGGCCGCCGACGGCCACGCAGCCGTCGAACTGGCGCAACGGCTCCGCCCCGACGTGTGCCTGGTCGACATCTTGATGCCCGGACTCGACGGCATCGAGGTGACCAAGCTCCTCGCCGGGCGGGGCGTCCCGGACCCGATCGCGGTAGTCGTGATCACGACCTTCGACCTCGACGAGTACATCCATGGTGCGCTCCGAGCCGGTGCCCGAGGCTTTCTGCTCAAGGACGCCGGGACGGCACTGCTCGTCCAGGCCGTTCATGCCGCTGCCGTCGGCGATGCCCTGATCGCGCCGAACATCACCCGGCGACTGCTGGCCACGCTCGCCGCCAGGGAACCGGCGAGCCGGCGGACCCAACCGATCGAGCCGCTCACCGATCGCGAGGAGGAGGTGCTGACGCTGGTCGCCCGTGGCCGCACGAACGCCGAGATCGCCGCTGAGCTGTACATCGGCTTGACGACAGCCAAGACCCACGTCGCCAGCCTGCTGACCAAAATCGGCGCCCGAAACAGGGTCGAGATCGCGATGTGGGCGTACGACACCGGCAGGGCGGGGGACTGAACCGAAAGCCCATGCCGCTGATCGATCGTTGGTGGTTCGAGCGGAGAGCTTTCGGGCACCGGATGCTCGGGGCCAAGGACCCGCTTGCGGCGGGCACTTACGCTGGCTTGGGTTTCGGCGTCTCCGCAGGCAGTCGCGTGATCGGTGTCTCCGGGTGGAGAGTCGAATCGCGGCTGCCGCGAAACCGTCCAGAGAACTGACCGGCGCCAAGACCGCCGAGCTGCCGGTATTGCCGACTGTCCAGATCACCGGCGCGAACGCCGAGCGGTTCGCCGCGCTGGCCCGGACCGGTGGCGGCACCGCGGCCGTGATCGCCCGCCCGGAGATCCGGGACGCCTATGAATTGTCCTTTCCTGCCACCGGGCGGATCCCGGCACAACTCGAGCAGTCGGTGCGCAAGTCCGAGCTCGCGGCGGTGACCATGGCCTTCCACGGCTACTCGGCGGAGTCCCCGCCTCAGCTGCACGCGATCCACCAGGTGGCGGGAGTACGCCTGGGAACGTCCCGGCTGGCTATGGAACGCCAGGGCTCGTGAGAGCGGAACGTCAGGAGTACTACACGCCGGGCACTTGGGCCTTCCTCAACACGTTGGTGAGCCAGACGCCGAGTGTCGGCGGTGATCTGCGAGGGGAGGAGCTCTTCGCGGCGGGCAAAAGCTACCGGCTGGCCTGGAACGGTGCGGTCACCGGCCCCGGCTTCCGCGGCAAGCGCGCCTATCCGGCCGACAGCCCCTGGGCCGGACGGGCCGCGCAGGAGATCGACATCAGCATCCCGTTGTTCTCCGACGGCGCCGGGCACACCGGAACTGCGGACTTGGACGCGCCGGGCGACCGCGGCAGCACCGCGCTCTACCGCGAAGGCAGGCTTTTCGGTAGCCAGGCGACCCCCGGGCGCGCGGTGTTCGTGGCACCTGCCGAGGAAGCCGGTTACCGGCTGACTACCGAGGCGGAGCGCGACGAACCCTGGGCGCCGTTGTCCACCAAGGTCTCCGCCGAATGGACCTTCCGCAGCGGGTACGTCCAGGGACCGAGCCAAGCGCTGCCGCTGCTGGAGGTGCGGTACAACCCGGTGGTGGATCTGGCCAACAGCGCGCCGGGCGGCCGCCCCTTCACCGTCCCGGTCACCGTGTCCCGGCAGGACGGTCCCGCCGCGATCACTGGCCTGGAGGTCGACGCGTCCTACGACGGTGGCGTCACCTGGCGGCCCGCGAAGGTGAGCGGACAGAACGGCCGGTACGACGTCGAGCTCCGCCACCCGGCAGCCGGATCTGTCTCCTTGCGCGCGAAAGCCGCCGACGCCGACGGGAACACCACGACCCAGAGCCTCGTTCACGCCTACCGGCTCCGCTGACACCCGTTGTTCCCGGCCTCTCGCACAGAATCCAAGAGGTCGGGAACAACCGCGATTCAGTCGAAGGTGGCGCGTTCGAGCGCGGTGTCGGCGTCCTATCCCCGCACGACAGTCCCGGTGACCACCGAGTCCCCTCATCCCGGTCGCCGCCGAGTTTGGTCAGGATCCGGGAGACGTGCACACCCGCCGCGGCTGCTCTGGTGGAGGTCACAGCCGTGTCGTGAGAACGAATTCGACGTCAGGTACGTCATCGGGTGGTGTCCGGGTGGTGGACGCTGAGGTCGCCGTAGGCGTCGAGCACGCTGGGCAGGTCTGCGGAGGTTTCTCGGAGAACGGCGTCCAGGAAGGCGAGAGTGGCCGCGGTGACGACGCGTGGGCTTTCGGTGCGGCCCAGGGAACCGGCTATCGACGGCACCGGCGGCAGGTACAGGGGGCCGTCCGTGAACGTGAGGTGGGCGGCGCCGGGAATGGTGAGCCGGTAGCTCGTCGCGGTACCGCGCTCAAGCACCTCGCTGAGACGCGGCAGGTATCGCGGGTCGGTGTCCGGGGTGATGGCCTGGGTGAATGCGAGCGCCGGTCGGTCAAGGGCGGGCGATACCGGGCCGTGCGGGTAGCCGTCCAGATCGATGACGGCCGTGAACCGGCGGTCCTGCCGGACGGCCTGCAGGGCGGCGGCGCCACCGAGGGAATGACCGGCCGCGGCGACCCTGCCGGTGTCCAGGCGTCCGGTTAGCGGGTCTGCGCGGTCCAGATCCGCTAACCGGGAGAGCACGAAGCTGAGGTCTGCGGCCCGGACGGCGGTCCAGCCGGCCGCGAGTTCCTCGTCCTTACCTCGGTCGCCGCTGGAGACGGTCTCGGTGGTGATCGTCCGCCCGTCGGCGAGGACGACGGCAGCGGAGTCGTAGGGGTGGTCGAGGGCGGCGACCACGTAGCCGTGGCTTGCCAGTTCCTCGGCCCACGCGGTGTTCTGGGTGCGAACTCCGCTGGAACCGGGGGAGAACAGCACGATCGGGAACCGTCCTTCACGGGCGACCGGGGCGCCGAAGACCGAATGGGTTCGGGCACGCGTGACGTCGTCCAAGAGGAACCCCGGCAGGCCGGTCGCGCGGGCGAGGGCTTCGGAGACGGTGCGTGCTTCGTCCCCCGTGCGTCCGAGGTACGGGGCCCGAGGTGTGTCGATGGGGCTGTCCTGCGCGGGGTACCAGAGCTGGACCACGACAGTGCGTCGGTCGAGCGGATCGGCGGTGAAGGTCTCGGGGCGGAGCGGGTCGGTCCACTGCAGCACGCGGGTGCCGACCGCGAATGACCCCGTGGGGGCGGGGAATACGGGGACGGGAAAGGCACAGGCGGCCACGGCGCCCGCGGCGATCAGCCCGGCACAGGCCATCGATCCCGGCAACGCGAGCCACCAGCGGGCCCGTCGTACCGGCCGGCCGGTACGACGTCGCAGCAAGGGGGAGAAGGCGAACGGCGCCGCGAGGACGGCGCCTGCCAGTACCGGCAGCATCTGCCAGCGGATCCCCGTCGCGGTGAGCGCGATCGCGGATGCCACGAGTACCGCCCCCGCCGTGATCGTGGCACGTGAGCGGGCGGCGGGCGGAAGCCAGCGCGCCATCACCAGCGCGATGGCACCAAGCAAGGCAAGGATTTCCAGGAGGGACAGGTCCAGTCCCGTGATGATCTCGGTCACCCGGCCATCGTCGGCGCCGGGTGGGGACGACCACATCGCTCCCGGGTCGTCGGCACGGGCGACTGGGAGCGCAATCCGGAGCACGTGCCGTGCGACGGGAGTGGCAAGCGAGCAGGCCGGATCGACGGCTCCGTTGCGACCGCAGGAGGTAAGGGAACTCCTCCTCAGGTCGCAATCCGGCCCCACGAGGTCAGACCCCGGGCTCATGTGCGTGGCGGTGCCCGCGGCCTACGCTCACCGGGTGCGCTCCGCGAGAACAGCCGTTTGGCCGGTGCGGCTGGGGAAATCCGCCTGGCGCCGGGCTTCCCTGCTGCCGCCGGTGGTGTGGGGTTCGCTGCTGTCGTCGCTGCTCCTGCTCAACGTCGTGACCACCCGGCCGTCGCGGGAGCTGCCGATGGCCGTGACCTTGACCGTCGTTCTCCTGCTGCCCTTGGTGTGGCGGCACCGGGCCCCGCGCACGGTGTTCGCCACCGTGGCTGCCGTGGCCGCGGTCCAGTGGCTGCTGGACATCCAGCTACCGGCGGACATCGCCCTGCTGGTGGCTCTGTACACGGTGGCCGTGCGCGCGGACCTGCGCGACGCCTTGGTCGCCGGGGCGGTTCTGGAGGTCGGGGGACTGCTGGCTTGTCTGCGCTGGACCACCGACGGCGCGTTCCTCACCCCGTTCGTCGCGGTCACCGCGATGATCGTCGCGGTCGGCGTCCTCGGTGTGCACGTGCGGATCCACCGCGCCTACCTCGCGGCCGTCGAGGAACGGGCCGTGCGTTTGGAGCGGGACCACGATCAGCAGGCGCGGGTGGCCGTCGCCGAAGAGCGGACCCGGATCACCCGGGAGATGCACGACATCGTCACCCACAACCTGTCCGTCATGGTCGCGCTCACCGACGCCGCCGTTTACGCGCAGCACCGGTCGCCCGGCAAGGCGACCACCGCGATGCTCCAGATCTCCGAGACAGGCAGGCAGGCCTTGACCGACATGCGGCGTTCCCTGGGCGTTCTGCGCGCCGGCGAACCGGACGCGCTGCGCCACCCGTTGCCCGGGATCGCCCAGCTGACGGCTCTTGCCGACCAGATGGGCGCCGCCGGACTGCCGACCCGTATCGACATCCACGGCGGTCACGCCCACGTACCCGCCACCGCGGAACTGACCGTCTACCGCCTGGTCCAGGAAGCCTTGACCAACACTCTCAAGCACACCCCCGCCGGTACTCACGCGAAGGTCCGGATCGAGTGCTCGACCGAGTCCGTCATCGTGGACGTCACCGACAGTGGACCCCTCCCGCCGGCCCTCGCCGCCACCCGGCCCGGCCACGGCATCACCGGTATGCGAGAGCGCGCGGCCGCCTACGGAGGAACGTTGCGGGCCGGGCCGCTTCCGGACGGTGGCTGGGGCGTCCACACCCGCCTGTTCCTCGCCGGCACCGGGGCGGTGTCCGCGTGACGATCCGCGTCCTGATCGCCGACGACGAAGCACTGCTCCGCTTGGCCTTCAGCACGGTTCTGGAAGCCCAGCCCGACATGGCGGCGGTCGGCGAAGCCGAAGACGGCGCCCAGGCCATCCGCCTCGCCCGGGAACTGCGTCCCGACATAGTGCTCATGGACGTCCGGATGCCCGGGACCGACGGGATCGAGGCGACCCGGCAGGTCGTCAGGAACTGCCCGGGGACCCGGGTGCTGATCCTCACCACCTTCGACCTCGACGAGTACGCCTTCGCCGGGCTCAAAGCGGGAGCCTCGGGCTTCCTGCTGAAGAACACCAGGCCCGAGGAGCTGCTCACCGCGATCCGCCACGTTGCCCTGGGCGACGCGGTGATCTCGCCGCGGATCACCCGCCGTCTGCTGGAGAAGTTCCGTCCGCACATCCCCGAGGGCGGCACCGGACGCGACGAGCGGCTGAGCCGGCTCAGCGCTCGTGAGCACGAGGTACTCGTCCAGGTGGGCGCCGGGCTGTCCAACTCCGAGATCGCGGCGACCCTGTACCTCGCGGAGGCGACCGTGAAGTCGCACCTGGGGCGGATCCTGCAGAAACTCGAACTCCGCGACCGGATCCAGGCCGTAATCTTCGCCTATGAAAGCCGCCTGATCCACCCGACGTGAGGTCACCGGGTGGGCAGGGCAGGCTCCGCGAACTGGGTGCTGGGCAGCGTGGTTTGCGACGACGCGGCCCACCCAGCCCCGGGAGACCTCCAGCGTGGAGATCATGACATCCGGCACCGACAATCCCGGCACGCTCGGACATTCCGCGGGTGTAACCCGTTCCGGGGATACGGCAGGATCTGTACCGCGGGCGGTCTCGCGGCGGCGACTGAGTTGTGGTGACGAGAGGATCACATGGAATCTCTGTGGACGACTTTCGGCGTTGTGGCCGTGGTGGTGGTCGCCGTCCTCGTGCTGGTCGCGCTGTTCCTCGCGATCAAACTGGTGCGGAAGCACCGTCAGGTCCATCAGCCCGGTGTGCCGGTGCCGACCAAAGCCGCCTACTGGATCTCCCTGGCCTACACGGTGTTCCCGTTCGACTTGTTGCCCGACCCGGTCTACTTCGACGACATCGTGGTCCTGACCAGCGGACTGGTCTACGTCAGCAGGTCGCTCACCAAGAAGGCGCGCGACGACCGCCAGGCGAGTTGAAACGCGGCCGTTCCCTGGGCGCGCTTCGAGGCTTGGCTGGGCGAGCCGGTGGTGATGCGGTCCATATCGGCCCGTTCGGCTCCGCGTCGCTCGGGCATCGCCGTACGGCCGCGTCAAGTCTGGAAGCCGTACCTTGGCCTGACGTCACGGCTTCGTATCGGGATGCCGGGGGTGGCGAGAGATGGTCTGTAGCGCAAAAGAGCGGACGGTCGATGTGACCATCCGCCCACCCCGTAGGGCTGATGCTTGTGTCCGAGGGGCGTGTTGCTCACTATCCACACGACTGCAACTGACGAGCTGACAGGCGAAATTTCCGTGTCTCGCAACGCGCCAAGAGAGCGAGGGTCACCGTCTACGGGACCGACTGGCAGCGCCTGACCTGCCATGAACGAATTTCATGCACTGCGCAGATCGAAAGCCAGCGCTCTCCGGACCCGCGTGCTCGATGACCTGGGAAGGCAGTTCCGGCCTTTATGAGGCCTGGGTTTAGATCTCGAAGACGATGAACTGGTTCAAGAACGCGTCGACCAGGCGGGTGGTCGGGCCAACGGTGACCAGGTACGACTTGCGTTCGGGTACGTCGGCCACGCGGAAGTTCGCCTGGCACGAGCCGTCCCACATCACGATGGCGGCCGACACCAGTGACCCTGACCGCTCTTCGCCGTCGCTTTGGGCTACCCGGACGGGTGGTCGTTGCTTGAGTACCTCACAAGCTCCCTTCGCGATGCCCTCGATGTTCACGGTGTCGGGAATGAACCAGTGATTCACCAGGAAGACAACTAGGAAGACCGCCAGCGTCAGGCGGGCCACGAACTTTCCCCGCGCGACCGTACTCTTCCTTACTCGTGTCATGCCTGACAGTCGGGTTCACATCGGCTCTGTTACGTCGCCGCGGATGTGTGAGACCGGATCGCTACAGTTGGGATCTAACCTAAAAGTGGTGTCCAGTGGGTGATCGCACACCATCCACACTTCTCCAACCTCATTGCCCGCACGGATCATCGGTCAGCACAGGAGGTGAGGCGCAGGCGCCGCAGTTGGTGTCGGTATCCGGGCACGCTAAGACGTGGCCCCTTCCGTGCGGCAACGATGACGAAGGGACAGGTCTTGGGGTGGAGCCGTCATCCGGGTAGCTCGCTCGCTACGCGTCGCTGTTCGCGATGATACGAAGGTGGTCGTCGTCGGCGGGCGCCGATGCCGGCTTCTAGCGTCATCAAACGTTCTATGGCGTGTACGAGGGGCAGTAGGCGCAAGGCGGTGTCAAGGGCTGAGCTCACGCGCGATCTCTGACCGCGTGGAACCCGCAGACTTGCCACCAGGAGCTCTGCGTGGCACAGCGCTGGTGTCGGAAGCGTTGCGAAGCGTTTCTGTCGGGGGTCTGCCGTAGGTTCCGGCAAGTGACACGATCTGCGCAACTTTGGTCGGCTGTCGAGCCGGCCTTGCACGGGCACCTCTACGTGCTTCAGTTCAGTAACGACGTTATCAAGGTTGGGAGCAGCTCGGATGCAGTTCGGAGAATTGATCAACATCGGCGGGATGCTGCTCGATATGGGCTGAGTATAGCAAATAGCTGGAGCTCCGACCCGGAAGAATGTTTTGAAGCCCAGGAAAGAGATCTACTGTCAGTACTTGCGCACTTGGGTAGGCGCACTTCAGGTGGTCGTGAATATTTCTTGGGGGTTCCATTTGAGATGGCCAGGTTTCAGGCTCAACATGCCCGTCAACTCAAGACGAAAGTGGGCTGCTGCGAAACCGGCGTTGCACCCCTGGACATGATAATTCCAGCGAAGCTTGTCTCAGTAGAGTCGATTGAGGAGCCGACATTCCAGGATCGTGGGTATATCTGCGATATCCAGGGAGAACTCGTTCTTGAATGCGGATCAAGGGTGCGAGCCATTATGTGCAGTGACCGGATGTTAAAGGTTGGACACGAGTTCGATGTTGAGTTCGACTGGACATCGGCCTCCGATGAGATTTGGACCGCATATTTGAGCTCCGACCCTCGATAAGATCGGCTGCTTCCGATTGGTAATCTACTTGTGTGGCGAAAGTATAGTGCGGTCGAGGTGGGTCACTTGTGCTAGCTGCGAAGTTGTCGTTCGATTCAGATTTCCGTTGCGGCTAGCCGATAATTTCCATACTCGTGCCTGCGGGACCGCGGCCCTGCAGGCACGAGTATGGTTATTTGAAAGATGCATGAGTTAGTCAGTGGAATTGGATGCCGCTGACCTGTCGAGGTTCTTGTATCGAGCCCAAAGGGCAAATATTTCGACTAGAATTGTCCACATTGCCACACCTGAGACTGATGCGACTATAAGAATCGCAGTTCCGTAAGATTCACTTTTGATCGATTTCGTTAATATCGCCAAGATGACAGAAACTGCTGGGATGACAGAGGACTTTAAGCGTAACTCCCAAGCTTTGGCGCGGTGATCAGCGGTGATGTCGGGCGATCGCAGGGTAGCGTCAGATAGTCGAACGCACGCAGGTATGGGAAGAAGTGCCACACCTAATGCGACTGCCCATGTCCAGCCGCCCATGAAGGCAGTGGTCGCGATGATGAGAACATAGAAGATGGAATCGGACAGTGCGCGTCGGTCCATTTGCCAGAACCGCATAGGATGATCGCTCATTCGATATTAGCTCCTCGCTGACTAGATCTCAGGTTCTCCAGGTGTCAAACCCGTGCTGCTCGGCAGATCAAAGTTATGGAGTTCGGCGGTGAGCATGGCCATCGGGCAGGTCGGTGAACAAGTCAATCTGGCCGCCGTAGGACTATGCAACCGCCGACTGTGGAAGGGTGGCTGTTCGAACCTGCTGATCACGCTGAAGTCATCGAGAGACGCATAGACGCTCGGCAACGATGTCGGTGAGCATTACGACCAAACTGAGCTCGACTTGCGGCGGCGCGGAGTTTGTCACTCCGGTGCCGCTCGGGGGCCATCATCAAAGGGGGCTACCGGTGACTGAGCTCGGCCAGCGGGGTGACGTCCTTCCTACAGTCGTGACTTGCTGGAATTTGATCTGAGCAAGCTGGGGTGTGATCGTCCGCGGGACACAGGCTTGGCTCGAGCCCTCACCCCGGAAGCATGTGAGGGTTGCCGTATGCCCGGCGACTCTGCCAAGCGGCTGTACGGCCCCGCAGCATGGCCTGAGGCAGGCCCCGATCACTTGCCCGAACTTGCGGGTTTCGGCCAGGCCGTGTGCTCCACTATGGGTGCGATGCCGGCACCACGGCCGACCGACGCTCGATAGTGAGCGGCGGGCACGCGGCAGGAAGCGACAAGCTTCATGACCGATGTCCTCGCGGTGGCTTCTCATGCCGGCGCGTCGTGACGCACATCCGCGGTTCGCGGAATCCGTCACGTCGGTGGCGTGGCACGTGGGTCCCGCCCCATAGTCTCGGAGCGACCGCTCCGGGGCCGAGGCGAGAACACCGCCACGACCACAGGAGGTTCAAGTGATTGACAACGAGTCTGATCCCCAGCTCCCCGACGATGACTCCGTGGCGTCTGAGGACGTCGCCGGCGCGGAGGAGGAGCTGCCCGCGCCGCCGGCGTGGAGTCGCTGGGACAACGAGCCGATGCCTACGCTGCCGAAGATGGCGGCCGTGAGGCGCGCGTTCGATGCGGGCGTGACCTACGGCCTGCCGAAGAACTTCGCGTGGGCTCTGGCTTCCGCGGTGACCGACCCGGCCAGCCTGCGCGCGGCCTTGTCCTCGCCTCGATCGACGCCGGTGGTGGGCGGAAACTTCGAGTTCATCGAGGTCGATCTCTGGACTCCGGGCGTGTCGCCGATGGTGACCAATCACCGGGTCTTCGCCGAACGGGTCTACCCGGCGTCCGGAGCCCCCGGGGCGATGGGGCCGCTGCGCGGTCCGACGTCGGAAGACGGTGAGACCTCGACTCTGGTGACCGAGGCTCGGGATGTCTCACACGTGCTGGCCGAAGCCGAGCGGGCCGGGAACTTCATCATGTCGGACAACAAGCTGGCCGCGTCCATCAAGGAGCGGGGCATCCTGATGCCCGTCGACGTGGTCTATAACGAGATCCGTCACGACGACGGGGAGCCCCCAGCGTGTCTTCTGGTGACCGCCGAGGGCTCGAGTCGTGTCACCAACGCGCACTCGGTCCTCGGGGTCGAGAACGTCAGGACCGTTATGTACGACCTGCCCGGAGAGGAGAGCAACCTTCGGCGGTTCGTGAACGGCGTTCTCCTGGAGGACCCGAAGGAGCCGGGTATCTCGGCTCGTACGGTCGACAAGCGCCGGGGTCGGCGCAACGCGCTGATCGTTCGTGCCCGGGTAATCCTGAAGTTCGTGCCAGCGGCGGAAGCCACCTACGATTTCGCGCAGGCTCTGGGCGGCTACCTGGGGATGCTGCATGTCGACGGCCCCCGCCCCTGGCCCACCACCGGCAAGAACGAGGCGATGGCGGAATCCGTCGTGCGGGCGCTCCGCCACGCGGACGCCATCAGCGAGGACGAGCACGCCTACCTCGCCGGGCTGATGGACCCGAAGACCGCGGTGGAGAAGGGCTTTCCCGGGGAACAGGACGCTCAGGCGGCTTACGTCCTGGCGACCATCCTCGACCGCGGTCTGATGCCGATCGTCTCCCGGGCCATCCGAGACGTGACCTCCGCGGCCAGGGCCATGCCGGCTACCAAGGCCGAGGCTGCGGCGGAACTAGCGTTGCGGCCGATCCGGAGCCTGGCCACGAGCCTTCCCGCGAGCGACCCTGTTCGAACGCAGATCGACGCCATGCAGGCGTCCTACCGGCGTAGCTGCCGCCTTCGGTTGTACGCCACTACGGACTGGAAGGTCACCGGTCGAACACCGCAGGAACTGCTTGAAGCCGCCCTTGTCGAGCTAACGTCCTCGACCGGGGGGCCCGCCGGTTCTGGGGAGCACGCCGCTCGCGCCGAGTTGGCGGCGTTGGCGCAGTTCCACTTGACCCGCTCTGGGAGTCTGCGTCGGGAACCGTACGGCAGCGGTGGTACCGACGCCGACAAGCGAGGGCCGAACGACGTCCTCGGGGCGATGGTCGAGGAAGCGCAAGGCCTCCACCTGCTGTACCAGGCGATCGTCGATGGCCGTGCCGGACGCAGGCCACGGGTGGTGGACGAGAACGGTCGCCTCGTACGCGGGCACCTCGACGGTAGCGACGGCTTGATCGAGGAAACCGGCGGCGACGAGATCACGATCACCAACGGGTGGCTGCGCTACCACGCGTTCCCGCGCCCGGGGGTAGATCGCCCGATGCCGACCCCACCGGAGAATGAAACGCCTGCCATGCGGCTCGCTCGACACAAGACGACGATCGAACGTCAGCTCGCGATCCTCGAACAGGAGGTCGAGAACCTCGAAGAAGTCATCGACAACGGTGGCACGCCACTGGTGGAGCTTCAGGGCTGGGCGACCGGTGAGTTGATCAAACGGCTTGGAGCCCTGCGTGATCGTCTGACGTTCTGGGACGGTCTGGCCAGCAGGATCGCCCGTCGGGAACGTCCGGACACCACGACCGCGTGAGGCCATCGGGTGGCGGGCCGTGCCAAAGCGTGACCCGCCACCCGATCGGGCTATAAATGTTGCGGGATCCGTGACTTCCGGCCCGTACCCTGAGTCACAGATTTTGGAGCCCTGTTGGGGACCACTCCGATGGCGCAGTGGGTGCCGGCTACGGCACAGCAACGCGGCGGAACGGCGACGTCCGAACCGACCGATCCACGAGCCTGAGACCCGGCGGCAGCTCTGTATTGACCTACGAGCGGGACAGTGGTCTCCACGCTCCGGACCACCGGAGTACGGAAATGTCCCTGCCGAGGCGCCACGTCGCCGACTACTTCTACCCGGAGCTCACCGCGATCGCCGTCGCGCCGCGTGGTGGCGTGTGCTCGAGCGAGGTGACCGGGTTTTCCGACCGACAGGTCCAGCAGGCCGTCTTCGACGGGGAGAACGATGACCCTGGTCTCCTCGCCAACGCCCGCGCCACCTGTGCCGCCTGCCCCGCTCTCGCCGCCTGCCGCCAGTTCGCCGAGGTCAGCCTCGACGATACGACCTTCCTGGCGGGCACAACCGCCGAGGAACGCTCGCGGGCCGCGCGCCGCGCGCCGCGGACCCGGCACCGCAGGGCGGTGGTCGAGCGGATGCGGAAAGCCGGCGTCACTATCCCCGACATCACGTTCTACACCGGTTACCCGACGCGAAGCGTCGAGGCCGACCTGGCACGGAGCGAGCGCGATAAGACCGCACGAATCGCATAGAACCCTCGAGCGACGTCGCTGTTGCAGCTAAGCGGTGAGGACCGCAGCAGTCTGGGTGTGAGCGTCCAAAGGCGGCGAAGTACCGCGGTCAGACGGGTGGCTCGGCGCTTCGCGCGCCGTCAGCTCAGGGGAGAGCGGTTCTGTCGGTGGTGTTGGCTAGCCTGGCCCCGTGGGTATCTCGGATCTGACCGAACACGCGGTCCGCGCGGCGATGGCTGAGCATGACGAGCTGGGAGTGGAAGCGTTCTGCGTACGTTATGGCTTCGAAGAGGGCAGTGATGACATCGTCGTGGCCGGCGATCAACGGTATGGAAGCCAGGCGCTAGTAGCGGCCGCGCACGCGTTCCTACCCGAGGGCACGCCGTTGACGCTTACGGACGTCGCCGACACCGCGGCAGTCAAGGACAAGCTGCTGTCCCTGGGATTCGTCGTGCGAAGGGTTCGATTGCCCGACTGGACTCGAGATGAGCTCGTGCTGGCGTGCGCCTTGTTGTTCGAGAACGGCCGGAAGGCGTTGAAAGCCGGCGACCCGCGCGTTCAGGAGCTGTCGCGACTGCTTCGGACACGGGTGAGCGGGTCTGCGGGGCAGTACGGCGGCAAGTTTCGGTCGGTCAACAGTGTGCAGCGAAAGCTGTATGACCTGCAGACGCGCCTGCCCGAGTACACCAAGATCCCCACCAAGGGCGGTCAGCTCGACCTGCGCGTCTTGGAAGAGTTCCAGCAAGATGAGGTCGCGATGATGGTCGAGGCCGCCGAGATCCGCTCCCGTACGGATGCCGCCGTAAGGTCGAGCCGCTCGAACGCTGAGCAGGCGTGGGCGCTGTTCTGTGCGGAGGGAGAACGCAAGTATGGCGGCAATGGCGGCTACCCCGACGTCCTCGGAGAACAGTACGTCTACGACAACCAGGTAGCGAACTCACGTCGACTCGCGGTCGGCGATTTGATCGTCATCCGCGACGGTGACCGGGTCCATGGTGTCAGCAGGGTCGAGAAGATCGATACCCAGAGCGGGGTGCTCAAGCGACAAAGGGTGTGTCCCGAGTGCGCGGGGAGCCAGTTCGACGAGCGTCGACGACAAGTGCCCAAGTATCGGTGTCGGCGGCCAAACTGTAACCACGAGTTCGACCAACCGCGTGACACGACAGTCGAGGTCACCCAGTTCGTCGCTGTATACGGCGCAGGATATCGCGCTCTCGATGGAGCGATACCACTCGATGAGCTGCGCACCCGGATGCTGGACCGCGCTCCGCAGAACGCGATCCGCCCCCTCGACCACGACGCGTTACTGGCGCTTCTGAAAGGTCTGGCGGTACCTACACCGGCGATGCCGGGGACTCGCCGTCGGACGGTCCCTGCCGGCGGCCATCGCGAGGGACGAGGAAAAGTCCGCGTCGGTCAGGACAAGTTCCGGGAGAACCTGCTCGCGGACTACGGCCTGCGTTGCGCGATCACAGGGCCGTGCCCAGCGGAAGCGCTCGAAGCCGCGCACCTGCGAAAGTTCGCGGAACACGAATCCCACGATGACGGTCTTCTCATGCGGGCCGACGTGCACAAACTGTTCGACCGCGGCCTGCTCGCCATCCACCCCGAGACCTGGACCGTCGTTATCGCACCGACACTGGCCGACTACGACGACTACGCCAAACTCGACGGCCTGCCCGTAGTCAAGGGGCCAGACCCGGCTGCCATCCGCGATCACTACCTCACTGTCACAGCGGCCTGGGGAGTTGCGTAACCTCGCCTTCCAGGCGCCACTCGGGAAGCTCATCATGGTACGCGCCTCAGGTTCGACTTCGAAGACTCCGTCGATAACGCGGTACCCGATGACCTGCTCCGTTATCGGCTATCGTGGCGTTTTCCAGCTGAGCTTCCCGCGATAGCCTTACTCGTCGACATGGTCGTCCGCGACCGCGTAAAGGAACTCCCGCACGTCGGATACGTCCGGTGGTTCCTGGGCTTGGTTCCGTGCGAATCTGCGGTAGTACGAGTACACGCGGGCGCGCATCTCGGCCTCGCGTGGCTCGCTTGAAACAAGTTCGAACGTGAACCCGTCCCCGTCCTGGACGAGACGCAGAGGACGGGCGAGCCCATCATATGCGTGTGCGACGTCGAAAAACCCCTCGACCATCTCAAGCGCCAGGGATGGATCGCCTACCCACCACATGTGTCCAAGCATGTTGCCGGAGTCCGCGAACAGAACTACGGGATCCACGATGTCATCCCACGTCGGTGCCATAACTCTTCTCCTCAAGTGACGCATACTTGTTCTCATCAATCGCCCATGCTGGCCAACCTGTCACAGTCCCACAAGACAAGACTAAACCGAAGTCAGCGGCGGCGGCGTGATAAGACACCGGAAATTCCGGCAGCTGCCGTGAATACGCCCGCCGTCACATAGATCGGCAGTGGTAGAAGAGTAAGAAGAAGCCCTGCGCCGGCCAGTATCAAGGTGACACATCCTGCGGCAGTCAGCATGAGCCGGCTAGCTCGCCTGGTCCGCTGATCGCAGTCCAGTACTTTGTCCGCGATGGCGGCCAGGGTATGCGGTCGGCGTGGTGCGCTCATGAGATCACCGGACTAGGCATCACCGACGGTCTGGTGCTGGGATCTAACTGGCGCAAAATGAGTGCCGGTGGTCGTCGAGGCGGGTTCTCCCGTCCGATGTACCGGTCCGGGACGACGCGTTGGTCCTGAACGCGGGGGTGCCGTTGAGATGGGTGCACGATGGAGACCGATCCGTCGACGAGACCGAAGACCGGATCCGCCAGGGCATCGAGAAGTGTGGGGACGGAAGGTCCTTGGTCAATTTCGACATGCAGATCTCGGCCTTCGCCACCAGTCCAGACGTCCACGGCGTACGCACAGCTGACAAGGCCGAACCGACGTAGGAAAGCGCTGCCGAGCGAGACGGGCCCGCAGCTGTGCCGATGGAATTTCATTCCGGCGCGCTCTCCGTTGCTAAGCTGAGGGCTCGTCATGAGCACTGGGTCGACGCAGCCGCTGTCATAATGCACGCTGTCGCGAATATTGGGCCAGATTTCTCGCCAGCGTTTAGCACCCACTCCGTCCAGCACAACTAACGCATCGGTGCATACACCATCGTGATCGAGTAACCGAAGCTCGAGCGCATGTTCCCGTGGCACGATGCGCAGCCCAGGTATGCCGTCTGCGCCTGGGTGAGGCTGGACGGGCGCGAGCATCGCGCGAAGGAACCAATGCACCACCTTCTCGTGTAGGTTGATAACCAATTTATCGCGTCGAGGGCTGACCACGCGAAACACCTGGTGCCCACGATAGCGCTCTCCGCTGTAAGGAGGCTGGGATCCTCGAATCATCAACAGCAGCGACGTCTCCAGGATTCTCTGCGCGGTGGAATGTGCTTCTGGTATCGCCTTACCGTGCGGAGTTGAGGTTACCGCTTTTCTGATCTTGACCACTCTGTCCGAGCTGGGGTGCAGCTCTTCGCCGGTGTAGCGATTCCACAGCACTGCCAGATCGAGCTGAACTTCCCGCCTGCCGGCCTGGAAGACTTTCTGCCATGCCTGCCAGTGGTCGGGCACGGGTGTATATCGGTGGCGAGAACGCAGGTATTCTTCGCGCGTCGTGGAAATTCTCCGGAGCAGCAGTTTGCAACCGGGATCGTTGGGTAGCGGCACAGAACTATCGATGTCGTGGAGCTCGACAATGCGTCCGCTGGGATCTATGTCCAGGCGGAATCTGCCAGGAGTGAGCTGGGTCGCTCGGTGGCAGAGCTGTTCCAGCACGTTCAGTTGCGATGGGGCGTCGGGCCACTCGACCACCAGCGATTCGTCGCCACGTACGCTGGACTTGACCCACCACGCATCGCGAAATACGCCGATGCGGCGTAGGAGCCCACTTCCTAATGAATTCGGCCCGAATACTCGCGGCCGCCGCGCCAGCACCTCGGCCTCCGCCGGCGCCAAGTTGTGGGGATAAGCGTCGGCCAGCAACAGTGCCGACGATTGCTCAGCATCGAGATAAGCCTTAGCCGCTTTCCACGCCGTCTCCGAGATCCCCGTGATCACCACGCGGGGCCGCGGGCTGAAGTCCGCCAACCACAACTCGACACGTTCAAGGTCGTCCCAGTACACCCGTGCACCAGCGGTGCCGTAAAGTTCCGCTGGATCGTCCGGATCCACGATCGGCAACAGATTTGTCAGTAACGGACCGAGTACCACCGGATGGAGTCGCAGTCGCAACTCATCCGGGTACGGCCGCACGTCGTCAACTAGATGGCCCACCCGATAATCCCGGGCGACCGGATGAGACTCGAGCAGGACCATCCCCTGCAACAGCGCGTGGAATACCGCTGACTCCAGTTCCTGCTGAGCTCGGTGCACCGCTACGGGTAAGAGACGGTGTCGCGCGACGTGCGGCACCGTCGGTTCGTACTCAAGCCGTCCAACCGCGGGGTACGGATCGGCTAGTGCCCTTAGGAGTACCCGCTGGTCTGGCTCGGACAGTTGGCTGCTCAGCCGGTGCACGAAGGCACTGATCGTACGGCGTCGTTGCATCGTTAGACCATCGATAAGCCGAGTGATCTGATCCAGAAACTTGCCAGGCACGAACGACTCCCTGCTCTGCCTCCGGCCAGGCGGACAAGGACGTCAAGTACAGCGAGGTACACCGATCACAAGGTCGCCTGCGCGGTGGGCACAGCCCTAGGGGAATCGCATCGCTCGCTGCCGGTCGCAAGTGATCCTCCACGGTGGCGGTCCGCGCCCGCCGGCCGCGATGCTACACCCACGCGCAGGCCTAGCGCTTGTTGCGGGGCTGCTCGTTCAACGAGGAGACTCGGATTCCCCCGATCGGTTCTGGATCGAGGCCCGCCGGGGCGCGACCTGAGATGCACCTGGGGGCACTGTCATGCAACCCGAATCATCGGTAACGTGGCCGGCCGTCTCCCTATCTGTGTTCATGGGGCGAGTTGCTCACTATCCACACGCCTCTGGCTGATGTGACGTTCAGCAGTTAAGTGTGTCGGCAACGGCGAGCGAGTACTTCCGTGTCAGGGAAGAGCGAACCCCGCACTACTCCGAGAGCTCACCTTTGCGGCTCGGCCTGACGAGAGAAGTGCTAGTCCGTCGGCGTCGACGCGTCCACGCGTACCGGCAGCTCCCGAAGTCCTCGCGAATCCCCACCCTGAGCTGATTGACCCGTCCCACCGCTTGAAAAGAGGTCAGGCTTATCGAGGCTCGGCGATGACCTCGTTGAGAAAGCTATCGAGGCGGACGGTCGTCATAGCGAGGAACATCAGCGGCGGTTCGTTAGTGGGTTGACTGCCGTGTCTTTCAACGAGCTACGAGGGTGGGGCTTGGGCCAGACGGACGCGGTGGTCTTCTGCGGTGTCGCCGAAGTCGTGTTCGTCGTCGTCGCGGAAGCGTTTGTAGAACCATTCGGGTACTCGGGCCGGCTCGAGGCGAGTCCGGAGGACGCCGTCCTGTACGTCGCGTGCCACGTTTCGTAGGCGGTGCCATTCGGTGTCGGGCACGGGGCCGGGGTGGCCGTTGCTCAGTTCGGCGTTGACGACCTTGATGAGTCGTTCGCGTTCGCCGGCCACTTTGCGCTGGCTTGACCAGATGTCGTAGGCGATCTGGTAGGCGGCGAGGGAGGGGACGACAAAGCTGAGGATGGTGTCAACGATGGTTGCGTTCGCGACCGCGAGGCCGGCGAACAGGCCGATGGCGGTCCACAGGAACGCAACGGTGGCGATGAGATAGCTGTAGCGGCGGCGAAGGCGGGCGTCCCAGGAGAGATTCTGTTCCTGGGCAATGAAGACGTCGTAGGGGTGGTGGACGTCGTGGGTGGGGTCGTACCAGCCATCGGTGATGCGCTTGTCTTTCTTACTTCCCTGGGGGAGTTGGCGTGCGAGGCGGCGGACGTCCGGTTCGGGGATCGGGTCTCCGGCCACGGTAGAGCGCCAGGGCATGTGGAACAGGGCGGTGTCGAACATCTCCTGCAGCAGCGCCCCTTGGCGGGCGGTGTTCCCGGCGAGGCCTTTGAGCAGGAACGTGGAGACGACAAACCAGACGCACCCGACGATCAATACCAAGGTTCGGCCTTGCCCGACCAGCGTGAATACGACACCGGCGACGGCAAGCACGAGGGCCGCGTCGACACGAATGGCTTCGAGGAGCTGGCCCCGTCGGTGGCTCGCCGCCGCGGCACGCTGCAGGAGGATCATGTCGTCGTCGAGCTGCCGTTCGTGGATAGCTCGGGGCGGTATCCCGCGGACACCGGCGGGGTTGGTGGAGAGGTTCATGGCTTGGTCATCCGGTTCCCGAAGAGCGTCTTCCACTCGTCGTAGGCTGCCCGGTCTTGGCCGTCGTCCTCCAGGTCGACCGCGCGCTCGGCGATAGCGCGGGCCCGGTTGAGCGCGTTGGCCGCGGCGAGTTTCTGTGTCATGTTCATGACGGCATTGACGTCGCCGCCGAGACCAGCTGGATCGGGCCACTCGTCGCCGATGCGTTCGGCGGCGGTGGCCAGGAAGTAGATGATCTCGTCCTGGTAGCGCCCGATCGGCGGCTTCACCAGGGACTGGGCCATGACCTCCAGCAGAAAGGAGGGCGAGACGGGTTCGCCGAGCTCGCGGTTGATTCCCTTGATCATCTTGACGAAGGGAACGTACTTGCCACCGCAGTCGGCGTTCTTGGCGATGCTCAGCTCGTGGTGGCGCTTGGGGTTGGTCTCGAGCCAGTCCCCGGCCGAGGGATTGGGGATGTAGTAACCGCCGTCCTCCCGTTTGAAGGCGGGGACCACGTCGATCGACATGACCTCGTCGTCGGCGCCGTAGGGGACGACGATGGCCATGCCGTCGCGGGCGGCGCTCGACCACTTCTGGCGGAGCAGGGTCTCCAGGGCGTTGATGACCTGGATCGGAGACTGGTCACGGAAACTGGACTGGCCGCCGTCCGCGTCGAGGACGACGAAGATGTCGATGTCCTTGAGCTTTTTCGTCTTGGTGTCGCGCCGGTAGCTGCCCGTCAGGAAGTCGTCGTCGAGGTCCCAGTGCGACTTGACGAAGTCGCGGATGGCCTCGTGTCGTGCTTTGGCCAGGTTCTGCTCGGTCTGGGTGATCTCCAGGTTGTGCTTGAGCTTGGTGAAGGCGTCGTCGATGTATCCCATGGCGGGTTTCCTGCTCGTGGTCTCAGTTGTGGTAGTACCGCATGCCGGTCGAGGCGTGCGGGGCGGAGCCGAGGGTGCCGAAGGTGATGCCGCGCAGGCCGTCTGTGCTTGCCCGCGTGCCGGGCCCCCATCCCGGTTGCGGAGTGCGGGGCCCGTTGAAGGTGCAGAACAGCTTGTAGGTGGTGCCGGTGGGTACCCGGTCGAGCTTGGCGCGGAAGCGGGCGAGACGGGCACGGGAGGCGGTGAACTCGGCGTCTCCCGTCCCGGAGCTGGTGTAGGACACCGGGAACTCGATCACCGGCACCACGGCGCCGGAGGGTTGGTGGCACTCGAGGACGACCGTGTCGAGGGAGCCCTCCTCAATCCACGCCTTGATCGCGTTCTCGTTCTGGGTCCAGTCGCGGTGCAGCCGGTCCATGTTGATCCCGAGGTCGGCGAGGATGTCGGTGATGGCGCCGAGGATGACGTCGGTGAGGTGCGTGGCGGTGTGGGTACGGGTGTAGCTGTAGGTATAGGTCGAGGTCATCGCTGAAGCGCCGCCCGGCGGAGGGCCTCACGGTCGATCAGCGGAGCCGAGCTGGCGGTCTTCGTCTCCGTAGCGGGCGGAGCGGCATCCGACAGCCGGTCGTGCCCGCCCGCAGCGGCCGTTACCTGTTCCTGCAGCGGGGCGGGCGACGGGAGGTAGACCGTGAAGTCGTCGGCGCCCGCCGCGCCCGGGATGGGGTTGAGGTTCTCCTCTAGCGTCAGCGCCGCTGTGCCGGACACCGTGGTGATCTCGCAGTGCACCTGGCCGGCCACCAGGGTGATCGGGTGCTTTTGCAGGTGGCCTCCCGCGACCAGCATTCGACCAACCGCCTCGGCTACCGACATTGCTTGCACCGCCTCGTCACGGGATAGCGAGGTGGATCGCGCCACGGTGTCCGCCACGAGGTCCGCGATCACCCGCCAGGTCGCGCTGGCGCTGCGCACGGGTGAGGCCGCCACTTCCCTAGTGCGCCGCACGGGACACCTCCGGCTTGCCTGTCTCCGCGACGGCGTAGCCCACCGCGGCGGCAAGGTCATCCTCGGTGAGGTTGCCGGGGTCAAGCACCGTGTCCAGCCGCTGGGCCAAGGCCTCGAAGACCACCTTGCGCGTGCGGCGGCCGTCCAGTCCGTCCGCGGCCTCGGCGATGCGGGTCATCGCCGACGAGCGCGCCAGGTCGCCGAGGGCGGGGTACTTGTCGGCGAGCGTAAGCAGCGTGGAGGCCAAGATCTCCCGAAGAGCTTCCGGTTCCGGGAGCGGGACGAGGATGGCGGCGTCGGAGCGGGACAAGAACGCCTCGTCCAGGGCGGCGGTGAAGTTGCTGGTTGCGACGAAGAACAGGTGGGGGTGCTCAGCGGCATTAAGATCCAGCGCCGTGAGCACCGCGTCGGTGGCGCGGTGGACATCGGCCGGGTTAGCGGCTAGCGACGCTGCCGAGCGAGCTACCGCCATCGACTCGACCTCGTCGAGGATCACCACCGTCGGCACGCCATCCGATGCTAGCTCCGGCACGTATTCGCCGAGCAGTTCACTGACCCGCTGCTGAGACTGGCCGTGCTCGGCGCTCATCAGCCCGTGGGGATTGATCTCAATCCGCCGCACCTCGCGACCGGGAACGAACTGCGCGACCTGCGCCGGCAGACCGCGCGCCAAGGTGGTCTTGCCGGTGCCGGGCGGCCCGTAGAGTGTGCACAATCCGTGCAACGCCGTCACCGCGAACGGCAGGTTAGGTCGGACAAGCAGCGATAGCAAAGTCTGGTTGCGCAACCGCTCCTTGATCGCCTCCGGCACCACGATGGCGTCCCACAGCGTGCCCTCCGCCGAGTCGGCGGAGACCACCCCCTCCGCCAGCACGCACTCCTGAACCTTCATCCCTCAGCTCCGTCCCCCACGCGCGGCGGGTACCTCAGTTTTGTGCACGATCTTCCTTGAGAACGGCACAGTACACGGTGGGCTGGAGGTGTTTTGCGGCACACTTCACCCGGGCGTGTCCTGGTGGTCGAGAGGATCTGACTGCCCGGTAACCAAGGTGTGCCTAAGATGCGAGCGGAGTAGCAAGATCGAGAATTGTCCGCGGATCGGCGGGCATCGACTGGCGCGGAGACGAGCGACGTGAACGAGCCGCAACTGGCCACAGGCGATATCGCGGCCCTGTTTGATCGGGCAAGACTGCGGATGGCGCGGGAACTCCGCGGCCTCACCCAGGTGCAGCTAGCGCGAGAAGCTGGCTCCGTTACCGCGGCCTCAGTCAGTCAGTTCGAGAATGGGCACACCAAGCCTGCCACGACGACTCTGCGCCGCCTTGCGGTCGCGTTGCGGGTGCCGCTGACCTTCTTCGCCGCGCCAGCGCGCCCTCCCGCTCAAGAAGAGGTCGGCGGGTTCTTTCGCAGCCTTCGATCGACTTCGCCTCGAGACCGCCAGCAAGCTCTCGCGTATGTGCACCTCGCTCGGGAACTTGCGCTCGAACTTGAGAAGCACGTCGCGTTGCCAGATCTCAATCTGCCGCGCGTCCCGATCGGCGACGGGCGGCCTCTTCGGTCCGCCGACATTGAGCAAGCGGCAGCTCGGGTTCGAGACCATTGGAACGTGCCACGAGGTCCGATTAGCGACGTTGTACGACTGCTTGAAATGAATGGAGTCGTTGTCGTTCGGTTTCGCGTCAGTATTGAAAAAGTTGACGCGTTCTGCGTCAACTTTCCAGATCGGCCCGTCGTTGCTCTCGGGGCCGACAAAGGGCTACGTGACCGGTCCCGCTTCGATGCGGCCCACGAACTCGGCCATCTAGTATTGCATGGCGTATCTGGGAAAATGGGAGACAAGGCTACAGAAAGCGAAGCGCACGAGTTCGCTGCCGCATTCCTCATGCCAGCCGATGATATCCGACCTGAACTCCCTGATCGGGTAGACTGGCCTGCATTTCTCCGTTTGAAAGCAAAATGGCACGTCTCCCTCGCGGCCCTGCTTGTTAGAGCGAAAGCCCTTGGTGTGTTGAGTGAGCATGAATACGCGCAGGGATGGAAAGCGATGTCCGCCCGTGGGTGGAGGAAGGTGGAACCAGGCTCTCTCGGGAACCCAGAGGCTCCGGTACTGCTGCGGCGCGCGCTGGAACTGATGGATACAACCGGAATCTCTTTCGAGGATTTCATCAACCGTTCCGGACTTCCTGAAGCAGACGTTCGGGCTCTGCTAAGTCGGGATATCGTCGAACGTCCGCGCGTGGAATTCTGATCCGACCTGTTGTCCAGAGGGCATTCTCATGTGACCAGCAAGGCGTCTGGTTGGATGAGCGTATTCAGACCCCGCCGGAAGCTCTGGTCATGCCGGTGCGCGGTGCAGTATCTTGAGTGGAAGTGGACACTGTCCTGATAGTCGACACGGCAGGATGTCCTTCAAGGAGGAAGCTTGCAGTTCACCGTCCTGCCGGTCCGGGCGCAGCCGCCGAGGCTTGGCCCGCGACAAGGTTACCTGGTCAAAGACGATTGGGACGACTACCACTTCAAGACGACGTTCATCCTTTTCTATAGCGACGGAACAGAAATTCACAAGGCCGGGCAGGTCAAGATCGGCCGGTTCGGAATGCGTGAGTATGAGCGTACGACGCTGACCGATCAATTCGCGTCGGTCGATGAAGAGTTCTTCTCTCTTGGACAGGACGACACGTACTACGAGATGCTCCGCAGCCTGGGCGACGACGTCCGACTCGATGTTCTGGGCTCTCTGCGCGACATTGCCTATGACCAGGCCCTTTTTGTCAGAGCCAGCACTGAAGACGTGACCCAAGTGTCACTGCTCCGTTCGGTCTCCCGGGAGACGGTTGTCCATCAGTTCCACCGGATCGCCCGAGGCGGTGCCCGTCTGACACCGTTCGATTTCTCCTACACGGCTCCGGAAACGGGAATCGGGCAAGTGGATCCCCTGACCCTGTCGTTCACGGTGAAGCCGGGAGCGTCACCGCCGACGAACGTGCACGCCTTGATCGGTAGCAACGGTGTCGGTAAAACCCGTCTGCTCAGCAACCTGGCGAGAGCGGTCGCGGACGGTTCCGCAAGCGTGGAGGAAGTCGGCCAGGTCGCCAATCTGACCGGTACGGGGCCGGTCTTCACCAACATGGTCTCTATTGCTTCCAGCGCGTTCGATCTCCTCACCCCTGTACAGGAGACCAACGGAACACACCATGCCCATGTCACCCTTGCCCGCGGAAGCATCCACAGCAACGACGTGACGCCCGCTCAGCGCTTCGCCCAATTGATGCTAGGACTTACCGGGGCCCGGTGGGATCGTTGGCAGACCGCATTGGACACACTGGCCGAGGCAGACCCGTTGTTCCGAGATGCGGACATAACCGCAGCCAGGCGGATGGCTCCTGAGCACTTCACTGCTGATTCCGAAGCGGCATTCGACAAGCTCAGCTCGGGGCACAAGATCGTACTGCTCGCCGTCACCAACCTCGCGGACCTCGTCACCGAAACCACCCTGGTCCTGATCGATGAGCCCGAAACCCACCTCCATCCACCACTGCTGGCTGCTTTCATCCGGGCCGTCTCTGACTTACTCGCCGATCGCAACGGCGTTGCCGTTATCGCGACCCACTCTCCCGTGGTCCTGCAAGAAACGCCCCGCAAATGCGTGTGGGTCCTGCGCCGGTCCGGACAAGTCATGCGGGCTATGCGCCCCGCTATCGAGACCTTCGGCGAGAACGTCGGAATCCTCACCCACGAGGCATTCGGGCTAGAAGTCACACGATCGGGCTTCCACCGGGACCTAGAGCAGGCCGTAAACGAGGGCCTTGCCTACAACGAGGTCGTTGAACGCTTTGGAGGAGAACTCGGCAGCGAAGCCAAGAGCCTGGTAAGGGTGCTGATCTCCGTCCGGGACCGCCAGGAACACCTGCCCTGATGCGACCACTCCCGGTACCAGCGCACACCGCCCGCGATACCTACTCTCTGTGTATCAGCAGAATTCGCGACGACAGCCTCCGGCAACGCCTGGCAGACTTCGAGGACGCGGTAGTCGAAGCGGATGCGGTCTTCGGCATGGCGGTTCGTGCCACCAGTGTGCACACACTCGACCCAGCAGCTTTCGTGCCAGACGCCCGGGAAGACCATGTCGAACTGCTGAAAAACTACACCCAGCGTCTCGCCAGGGTCGCCGCTCCGGCCAGACCTATCTACGACGAGTTGAAGACGGCGCCACCGCGGTGCCCGCTGTGTGACCATCGCGAGGTAACCACGCTCGACCACCACCTTCCCAAGAGCAGTTTCTCTCTGCTCGCTGTCGCTCCGGCGAACTTGATCCCCGCTTGCAGCGACTGCAACAAGACTAAGGGCGACACCGCTCCAGGCTGTGCTGAAGAAGAGACGCTTCACCCATACTTCGACGACCTCGGCGATGTCCAATGGCTCGGCGCCGTGGTCGCTGAGCAAGTCCCCACCTTTCTGACCTTCTTCGTCAATACACCGCCCATTTGGGACGGTTTATTGGCAGCGCGCGTTCGCCACCACTTCGACATTTTGGGACTCGGCGCTTTGTATGGGGCACAAGCCTCTACCTTCGTCGGCGGCCTGCAAGGATCAGCGCGGCGTCAGCACGCTGTGGGAGGCGCCGGAGCTGTCCGTGACTTCCTGGAAGACCTCGCCTGCAGCTGGAAGGAAGGAGAGACCATGAGTCCGAATCATTGGACGCCGGTTACACTTCAGGCCTTGGCCACTAGCGACTGGTTCTGCTCAACAGGTTGCCTCGGTTCCTGAAACAGCCCCGCGGTCAGCGCCGCCGAGCGCGGCAAGCTCACCGACACCCGGACAAGGTGCTCGCGCGAGTGACGATCGTCGACGACCTCAGCGCGCTGCCGGTTTCGGCGCAACTGATCGTCGAGGCGGTACCGGAACGACCGAACCTCAAGATCGACGTCTTGACCTGCGCGGAGAAGGTCCTCGGTGAGCAGGCCGTGCTGCCGTGGCCGCACCGGTTGGTCAATCCGGGCACGATCCTGAGTTGGCATCGGCACTTGGTACCCGCGAAGTGGACACTGCCCACGCCGGGCGGGCCGGCCACCGGTCGACGACTCGATTGCCAGGCTGATCGAACGGATAGCCACGGAGAGCCACAGCTGGGGCTATAAGAGGATTCAGGGTGAGCTGCTCAAGCTCGGGGCACCGGGTTGGTGCCTCGACGATCTGGCGGATTCTGAAGCGGGCATGCGTACCTCCGGCGGCGGTCCGGCTCACCGACACGACCTGGCGGCAGTTCCTGTGCACGCAGACCTCGACGATGCTGGCGTGCGACTTCTTCCACATTGACTTTGCGCCGGTTAGGTCATACTCAAACACCGCACTTTCCAGGTCACTCGCACGAACTGTGCTTTACCAGGGCACGACAATCATGTCAACAGCTGTTCCGGACGTCGTTGGTGCGCGTACCGGCTCGTCACCTGGTGTTTCGCTCTCCGCTGTCGACACGCCAGACATACTCGTGCGGGCACTATCTCTCGTGGTGGACTGGTGTCGTCGAACACCTCTTTCCTTGCAGTTAGACGAGCTCGGTCGCTGGCGTCGCTACACCGACTGAGTGGTCAGCAGGCCCCATTGCAACGTAGACGGTAGATCTGGCGATCCCTAGTCGTGCCGCGCTACGGCATCGTGCGCTCTCATGGTGGGAAGCATGTCGGGACGGGTCATGTGCATGGCGCCGAGGAAGAGATTGATACGACGGGAGGGGCTGATTTTATATTGTGAGACCGGAAGTACTGCTCGTGGTCTTGAGGGAGGGCCGTGAACTATCTGCAGCGTGTCGGCGACTGGAATCGTGGGAGGAATATTGGTCGACCAGCTTCCAAGTGTGTTGTTTTCACTGAATGACTTTCGGTTCTTGATCGACGAGTTGCATTACCGGCTGCAGCTGCTTGAACCTGTTGGGTTGAAGTCTGCTTCAGTGCCGCTTCGCTTTGTTTTGTATGTAATTCTTGTAAGAATTGTCATTGAAGTTGCTTTTGATGCTTTCCGAGGACTTGTAAGAGCTTTTCATGTTGTAGTTTGCGCGACACTGAACTTCCTGGCGCCGAAACTTCCCCCTGATTTCACTGAGCCCTTAGCGTGGTTCTTCGTGAAATTTGAGGCAACCATGTTCAGGACTCGATTATTGCGATCACGAAAGCCGCGGCTCCTAGCCCTGCCTCGGCGACGAAATCTGACCGCCCACGCGAAGCCGGGGCCACAAATTTTTACCCGGCTATCTAATGCGATAAGATTCAGCACCATCGCCCCACTGATGCTGGCGGCATTACTGCTCATCTTGCCATTTATGCTCGCGTGGAAACTGGTCCAACCCAGGGTAAGCAGTCTCATTTCATTGCTTATAACTTTGTGGTATCTAGGACTCCTGCGGGAGCCTTTCGAATTAATGAACGGCATTAAACTGGGTAATATCCAGCTATCGGTTGTGCTAGCGGCTGGGGCATTGATTGCCGTCATGTATACGATTGCGAATAGTGATGTCAGAGGGCGAGCCGAACTCAATAAGACTGCCAGTCTGACATGCAGGCTCGCGCTCCATGGTTGCACTTACCCGTTACTGATGTCGTCCAACGCGCTGCGCGAAATACGGATCTATTGTACTCGTAAACTGCAGAAGTTCCCTCGGCGACATGAAATAAAACGCGTCGCGCGCCGACCTGATCTTGAATGGCGAGGACGGCTTCTGCTTCCTCGGGGATCCTCTCCTATTCTACCCCGCTGGAGAACCAGCAGGCTACTTAAGTCGCGTTTGATAAGAAAATTCATCACCGAATGGGTCTATTCGCGCCAATATCTCCGGCAACCTGGAGATAGACTGGCAAAAAGGGTGGAATTCGCGACATGCTATGGAATGATAGAGGATGCTTGCAGTGCGATCGTCGAGCAGATATCAGAGCTTCGAAAAACAGGCATGGTCGGCAAGATCGACCGGGCCCTCGACAGCTCAGGTATCGAGATCCTCGTAACTGTTCAAGACGTCAACTTTGGGAAAAATGATGCCAACGCACTTCTGGCCGCCGGCGAGTCAAGCTGGCTTGATTCAATTGTTTCTGAAAATGACAAAAAGGGGGTACGGAGTTCTTGGGAGGCTTTGAGTAAAGTGCCTCCGGACGATCCGCAACTTCGTCGAGCATGCGTCGATCTGACACGGAAGCTTCGAATTTTCGTCCGATCTGAAAATCGTAAATATTGGCGCGCCGCAGTGACCGAACAGCGCCTTATTCACCTTGCGGAGCGCATTGATAAGTCTCTCCGGCCTCGCCTTCTTGAGCGGATAATCCAGCAGTTCGGCAAGTAGTTTGAAGACCGGATGTTTTCAGCTCGGTTATGAATATGCCCAGGCGATATAGAGTGTCAATAGCTCCTAGCTCGACAGCAAGTCGAGTAGCGGCAAACGCTCGATTGTGCTTATCGTGCGATTTAGTCTGACTAAAATAGTGGTCACACAGGGATGACTTCGGATCAAATCTACTCTCGTAGTCGGCAGTGGCGGCGTCTCCGGCCACCTTTGCATAGAATGAGTTGCAAGCTGTAGGCGTCGCTGCCTATGGTCGAGTTCGCGCTAGATGGCGCGCGAAGCTGATCGCGCCGAGAAATGAGATGGCTATCGCGACATACGGCACTAGCCAAGGCCCATTAGCGGCGTTATCGTAGAGCGCTGCCGCCAGTGTTGCAAAAGAGATTGTGGTGGAGATCATTACGCCGAACGAAACTGTCGCCGCAATTTTAATGCGGCGCTCACGCTCGTGATGGCCTAGCCGTTTTCGTTGCCGAGAGTGGCTATGTTGTCTGTAGCTAACGATTCCTGTTATAAACTGCACTGCAAGCAAGATCCATGAAACAATATCAATGGCGTATACACCCGGCCCTGCGGCCGTATAGGTGAAATCTTGAACGCCTAGATATATAAGTGCAAAAATAAGTGGGGTTAGAACCGTTGCCAGAGCTGCGCGAAGGAATTCTCCAACGGATTTCAAGTCTTGGTGGATGTCGTGTGCGGCACTATTGACTCCGTCAATAGTTAAGACTATTGCGTAAATCAAAGACAGCCCGGCGGCTCCAAAGCCCACGCCGGACACGAGTTCTAGAGATGCGGATCGATGCGATCCGGGTAGATCGCCAGCGAGAATCGCATAGTTAAGGCTCGAAAGTATAAGTCCTACTAGTGATACTATTAGGAGTCGAGTTGCGCCAGCGAATGGCTGCACCTCTTGGGTTGACCGTGAGGAAGGGGTCATTCTGGCAGTGAGGAGCACCATAATTCCGGCAAATGCAAAGCCTGCTAACACTCCTGCGAGTTGTGAGTAAAAGCCGGCGGTCTCAGCGATGTTGAAGAATGGCTCCCTTTCGGCGTTCATGTGCAATTTCCAATCCGGATCTGCGACTTCTCGTGTGGAGAAGTCGGTGTTCGGCGACGGTGCTACGTGTAGTCGCCGCAGGTGGCTCTTGTGTTACACAGTATGCGTACTTCTGCGAGTTCTTCCGAAAAGTCTTGCCGGCTGTCCAGGTTAAGTGAGATCGCGTCCTAGACTTGCGGCATGACTGATGATCGTGGGTTGTGGAAGACGTTCAGCGAGCGGCTGGTTTATGACAATCGGTGGGTAAAGGTTGGGCTGGCGGACATCGAGGCGCCAAATGGTGAACGCTGGGACTATCACGTGGTGCACCTCGCACGCATAGCTATCGCGTTGATCGTAAACGACGAGGAGGAGGTGCTGATGTTGTGGCGCTACCGGTTCGCGACGAAGCAATGGGGGTATGAACTATTGGGTGGCATGGTCGAAGCTGGAGAAGACACTGTCGAGACGGCCGTACGGGAAACTGCTGAGGAATCTGGCTGGCGTCCGATCGGTGAACCGGATCATCTGGTGAGCTTCGAGCCTTTGCCAGGCCAAGTCACGGCGCCGGTGGATGTGTACCTTTGGCGTGAAGCCGAGTATATCGGCGAGCCTACTGACACGGAAGAAGTCGGCCGGGTTGAGTGGGTGCCGTTGGCGCAGGTGAATCATCTTGTACGGCAGCAGAAGTTGCTTGGGTCAGGCACATTGGTGCCCCTGCTCTACTACATGAACTTGCGCCCGAGGTAAGACGGGTGAACCTCGAGGTGCTCATCTCGCGCCGGGAGCGCACCGAGCTGACCCGGCAGGTAAGCCGCCCATGCGCGCTGCTTCTACGTCTGCGGACCGGGCGGCGGGGTAGTTAAGTTAGCGGTTGACACCCTTGCCGTGTTCTTGGAGGTGGTTGCCTTTGAGATAAGTGGCTGTTGTTCAAGCTCTAGCTCGAGCTCGGTCAGCTGTCTGATGAGCCAGTCGCGGGTTTGTTGGCGAGTTAGGGCCGCGCGGGCGATGCGCTCAAGCTGACCTTCGTAGAAGGCGACGTCATCGTCGTTCTCCAGGAACAAGCTGGTTGTGGGCTGTTGGTGATGAACGAGTGGAAGGTGCTGTTCGTGTCGATACACGGTGAAACCTGTCTGGAGGCTGGCCAGGGCGAGGTGGTCGGGTACGAGGTGGATGTGGTGATGAGGTAGCGAAGACGTGATCAGCAGGTGCAGGATCTGCTCGTGTTTGACGACGGGTTCTTCACGGTGTGCGAACAGCGCGGTTTCGCGCAGGTAGAAGGTGAAGGACGCAGGTGCCTGGAGAGATGCTGCCTGGCTGGTGAGTCGCGTGTGCACTGCCGTGTCGAGAGTGGCGCCGTCCGCGTGACCGTTCCTAGAGAGGGCTTCTCGGATGTACGGCTCGATCTGGAGTCGCCGCGGGATTTCGACAGGGTTGTAGGTCGCGATGGCCTGGCTGCCGCTGTCGAGCACCTTGATGAGCGGAAGATCGTCGGGGAAGCCTGCAGGGTGGCTTCTGACCTGGTAGCCGTTGTCGGGGAGGCGGTCCAGGGCCACAAGGTCGTCGAGTTCGTGAAGGGTTGCCTTCGCGCGGGCGAGGTAGATGGCGACGTCGCCGGCTTGGTAGTTGCGGAGACCACTTTCCAGGCGCGAGATGGTGGAGGCAGGCCACCCGAGCATGCGACTCATGTCCGTCGCGAGGTAGCCAGCGCGCACGCGGATCCGCCGTAGCTCGACGCCGAGCTCCCTCTGTTTTGCGGTCGACCGCTGCTGTGTCCTCTTCGCTTTCACCGGCTCCTGCTTAAGGTCGTTGCGGGAGGCAGGCCGTCCCACGATTGCTTTGGCCGTCACGGGCGCTGTGACGGCACGAGATAGCGGGCTACCTGCGGAAACAGCGCGTGTGACGTATGCGTCGGTTTGCTTCGCGTCGTCACATCTGCCGTGAATCGGCCGCAGGAAGGGCGGTAGCGAGAGATAACGGTCAGCCGTCACGTCGGCGAACGAGGAGCGCCGTGTCGTGTGGTGACGAGTAGCGCGGCTGTGCTGGCGACCTTCTGGAGGGCCGTTACGTGTCCGGTCAGTCGGTCGAGCCCGAGCGGGGTAAGACGCATCTTGGTACGGCGACCAGTGACCCGGATAGACACGTAGCCGGCTGCGACGAGGAGCTCAGCATGGAGCGAGACGGAGTGCGGCTTGACTCGCAGTGTGTTTGCCAGAACCGCGGCCTCGTGCCAGTGCAGGTCCGCGAGAAGGCACATCACGAACAGGCGGACCGGCAAGAGGAGAAGCGGATCGAGGTCGCGGTGGGAGGACGGAGCCGTAGGGAGTGTTGGCCGCATCACTGCTCACCACTCGTCGCCTCATGAGAGTCGGGTCGCCGGAGGTGGAGGGCTAGGGGCGACCCGGCTGGCCTTTTCTGCAGCTCAAGTGGGTCGGCGCCTAAGTGTTCGCCGCGGTGCGTGGCCGGACTGTGCGGTGTACCGCCGTTCTGCGGGAGGCGACGTGCGGCATGCTGGGACTCAACCGCAGCGCAGGGCGGTGGTGCGATGATCAGCTGGTCCGTTGTCAGGCGCCCTGCCGCACGTAGTGAACGGTGGGCGCGGTGCCGCCCCGCATCCACCGACGTAATGGTCCGGCCGTCCCGCTCGGGGGTAGCACGCGCGCGTTGACGTGGGCGCGACTGCGGGACGGCCGGAGTCTGATGGCGGCCGAAGAGGCGGCACCAGCGGTGAGCCTTCCGGTGTCGTCCGGACTCAGCCGTGGGGTTGATGGGGCGGTTGAGGATCCGGAGCACCGCGACGCACGCGACGCATGGAGGTCCAGGCGGCGCGAGGCACGAGCCGATGAGGACGACATGACCGCAGACCGCCAGGTAAAAGCCCTCAAGCCCTTGGGCGAACGCTTCATCGGTGACGGCGTGATCGAGCCTGTCGTCTACGCAGCGGTACCAGCAGACGTAAGGACGGGACCGCTGTGACCTGCTCGTGCCGCTCATCTCGTCCGCTCCTGAGGTCATCCTGTGTGTTGAAATCATCAAAGATGGATCAACGCTGGGAGGCCAGGGCGGTAGTGTCAGAGTTTGGTGACAGGGCGGTGACATTCTTGGTCTTCACCTGCGTATATAGCTGATATGCTGAACCGCAAGTCAAGCAGTGCGAGGTGATCGATGATCGGCGTCCGACGACGCGACGGGCTGGTTTCAGCTCGTAAGACTGTGGGGCTGAGCCAGGAGAAGCTCGCTGAGATCATGGACGTCGATCGCCGGACGGTCATCCGCTGGGAGGCGGGCGACTTCGCACCCCTGCCGTTCCAGCGGCCGAAGTTAGCGAGAGTGTTGGGACGCTCCCAGGAGGAGTTGCGCGTGCTGCTCGAGGGCTCGCCGGCGGCTGATCTGCCGCATGAGCTTGAACCTGCGTTCAGCTGGCTGGATCGTCGTGTGGGTTGGAGCGCTGGCACTACGCGTGAACGGGTCGGGGCACGTGTGTCGTCAGGCGGGCGGCGCGGGCCGCGAGTCGATCGGAGTCATGCCGCCGACGCGTTGGCGAGCTACTACGGCGAACTGCCTGTCGGCTACGCGCTCTACCAGGCGCGTTACGGAAAGCAAAGCGTCCGGACCAGCGTTCTGAGTCGGTCAGACTGGCTGGACCTGAGCTGCCAGCTGACGCCGGAGAACGACCAGCTGCTTCTGCGGCCTGGCATCGGGGGCGACTCTTGCGGCATCAATGAGAAAGCGGCCGTTGGAAGGCTCGCGGAAGCGGCTGAAGGCGGCGTTCGGCTGGCTGACGTGCCGATCTACCGTCTGACGGAGCTCGATGTGGGCGGTGGCGCTCTATCGGGCAGCTTGGACGTCGTGCCCTTCATCGAGTACGCCTTGACGTTGGACCTGCTTGAGCGCGAAATGTTCGAGACCCTGGCGGCGGAGAAGGCCTTGCGTCCTGGCCACGTGCCCCTGCGGGACAAGTACTTGCCGGACCTCGCGACGGTGCTCGACCTGGCCGGACGGTTGTGCGCGGGCGGCGTGCTTGCCTTGACCGCGATCGCTCGGCCCGCGGACCCGTATCGCGGTGGTCGCGACTACCTGCTGCTCATCCAGGAGCGGTCTAGGAACGTGCTGAACGCGACCGGAAGCTTGGCCGTGATCCCGAAGGCGTTCCACCGGCCATCGACGGATCAACGCGCGGATGCTCGGATAGGAGCGACCCTGCGGCGTGCGCTGGAGAACGAGCTGTTCGGACGGGTCGACGTCGACAACACCGCGGGCAGTCAGCGAGCAGCTGATCCGATGCACCCTCACAGGTTGTCCGCGCCGATGAGGTGGCTGACCGAACAACCGGGACGACTGCGGATGGAGTGCACCGGGTTCGGCCTCAACCTTGTCAGCGGGAACTACGAGCTCGCCAGCTTGGTCGTCATCGACGACGACGAGTTCTGGTCCCGCTTCGGCGGCGAGGTTGAGGCTAATTGGGAGTCGACTGAGTTGCGCTCGTATTCGACGCTTGATGGCGATCTTATCGGCGGACTGATTGCCGATGAATCGTGGAGCAACGAAGGTTTGTTCGCGCTGCTCCAAGGGCTGCGCCGACTCGCAGAAATTAGCGGTGAGCGGCTGGCGGTTCCGAGTATTGAACTATGTCGCTGAAGGCCACCGCACGGCCAATACGACAGAATCCGATATGGCTTCCCAGGAATGGTCGATACCTGGCCCCCACATGATGTAGTCGCCTTGACGTGTCATAGTTTTGCCGCCGCCAGTGACATCGACGCGAAAGTGGCCGGAGATGAGAATTACGAGCGTCGTCCGCTGGTCATCGGAGGTCCACTCCGGGCGCTTGTCGCCTGCAGGATGGTTGGCCCACTTGACTTCCACGTCTTTCGATGAGCGGACGCCATGGGAGGGGTCGATGAAGTGCCCGACTAGCCAGCTGCGGGTGTCTGCTGCGTCTTCATTGGCGTTTCCGGCGGTCCAGCCGTCGTTCACGTGCTTATTTCCCATTCTATCGGCGGCAACTTCACGCGCTCTCCTCCGATTTCCGCCAGCCGTCGCAGGCCCTGCATCATCGCAAAGAGTCCTTCGTTGCTCCATGCTACATCACTCAGGAGCTCGGTGACGAGCTCTGTATCGGTTGTCGAATACTGCCGAAGTGTCGCTGATTCCCAGTTCGCTTCGACCATGCCGCCGTAACGTTGCCAGAATTCTTCGTCGTCGATGACTATCAGGCTTGCAAATTCGTAGTTTCCGCTGACCAGGTTCAGGCCGAAGCCTGTGGACTCCAATCGCAAGCGATCAGGTTCCTCCGCAAGCCAGCGCATCGGTTCAGAGCGGCGCGCTGGGTGCATGGGGTCCGCAGTCAGCATCTCGTCGAGTGTGTTGTCGATATCCGGCCGCCCGAACAACTCCTCTTCCAGCTCTCGTCGGAGTGTTGCGCCCACCTGGGCATCTCGGCGGACGTCGGTCAGCGGCTGATGGAAGCCCTTCGGGATCACCGCGAGTCGTCGCGCAGCGTTTAGGACGTGACCTGAACGCTCCTGTACGAGCAGGAGATAGTCCGCGTCGCCCCGGTACGGGTCAGCCGGGCGCGCGATGGCGGTGAGTGCGAGTACGCCTCCCGCGCAAAGCCGGTTGGCGACGTCGAGCACTGATCGAAGATCAGGTAGGTGTCGGTCGCGAAGTGGCATGGACGATGAGCCGGCCGCGAGGGCGTCCATGAGTTCGCCTTCGAGCAGGTCCATCGTCAGCGCGTAGTGCGCGAAGTGAGTGACGCCGAACGAGCCGCCGAGCTGGTGTTTGCGGATGTCCGTGCCGAGCAGGCGGTAGATCGGACTGTTCACGAGACGGGTGCTCATGGCCAGCGTCTCCGCCAGGCGCTGAACGGCGAGACTCGCCGCGCGTTCATCGAGCTCGAGGCTCGCGTCCGGCCGGGTACTCGTCGCCGTGAACCGCTCTTGCTCTGGCCGCAGCTCGCAGGCCACATCCAGCCAATCGACGCAGGTCAGGACGCTGGTGTTCACGGTGTCAGCGCCGATTCGCCCGCAGTACAGACCGTGATTCTCGATTTGATGCCCGTAGTACTGGCGGAGAGCGTCGACGACCTCCCGCTGGCTCACCCAACTCCGTCGGGTTCCGCGGTTGTGGAGGTCTTGGACGGTCACGTCGGCGAGGCGCGAAGCGACCGCGCGGCGGGCTGTGCCGGGGATCCAGCGGGCTGAGCGGTCGAGCCATTCGAGGGCTGCGCCGATGTGTGGATCAGTCGTAAGCCGCTCGTCCTCGGTGATGCCCGATACCGCCTGAGCGGCGGGCGCCTCGCCGACCAGCTCGGCGAAGCGCGCACGCTCCGCATCCGACGCTTGCTCAAACGCGGTGTCGAGCACCTGTTGCATCTCGGACTGCTGGACCAGGTCCGGCTTCTTGCGCCATGACGCCACGGTGCGTGCGGCGACGCCCAGCTTCTCGGCGAACCGCTCGTTGCTCAATCTCAGTGCGGCTTGAAGTGCCGACGCTGATCGACCGGTCCATTCGTTGGCTCGGCTCATCGGTGCACCGAAAAGCCGATATGCAGCGGATATGCAGTGATTGTGCAGTGCTTCCGCACCAGTTGTGCATGGGATCGTGCGCCGATTCGGCCTTGAATTCTAGGTATGGAAATCACCTGGATCACCAGCCCGAATCGCCCGCCTTCAACGCTTCGAGCGGACATGCTCGACCACGATCGCGAGGTTCGACTGAACGTCTTCGAGACGCTCGGTGAGCTCAGCCAGCCGCTGTTCAAGAGCGTCCAGTCGAGGCCAGAGATCATGCCCGTCGTCAGCCGGCTCGTCCGGATGGGGCGGAGTGCGATTTTGCAGAACTGCCAACAGATGCTGCGGGTGCCAGCCCAACGTCGTCGACAGTGCTTCGAGTGTGCGGGCGCTCCGTCGACGCTCCACAGTGTGGTGCTGCAACTCGCGCACGATCGCCTGCGACACGTGCGACCGCTCAGCAAGCTCGCGTTGCCGCCAGCCGAGTTCGTTGACGCGCATGCTGATCGCCTTCGCGACTGCCGCCCAGTCTTCCGACACGTATCCCTCCGCGCTCCGCCTCAGCGCTGAGATTAGCGGCTCATCGCGCTTTTATCGCGTCGCCTAGCGCATTAGCGGCGGCGCGTCGGGCGAACGCGCCATTCGAAGCGCTGAAATCAACAGCATAGTCTTGAAATCATCAGATTGGTCTTTTTTATGAACTCGCAAATGACTTTGCACACCATTCAGCAGGCCGCCTGGATTCTGGGTGTTCCGCGCTCGGCTGCGAGCCGGGCGATCCGTACCGGACAGCTGAGGGCGATTCGCTCGCGGTCCGGTCTGCGGGTGTCGTCGACCGAACTCGCTCGGCTGCTCGGCACCACGAAGCAGGACGGAGGTGCGGCATGCACGCCGATGACCTCCGGCTGATCGGGATCGCGTGGCGGCTCGACCGCCTGCGGTGGATCCCCTCGGACGTCCTGACCGCCATCGTCACCGGCGAAGGGGTCTGCATGTGGCCATCGGCGGAGGGTGAACCGCCGCCGGCGCAGACCGATCAGCAGCTCGCCGACCGACTGTGCGGAGGATGTCCGGTCCGGGACGAGTGTCTAGAACTGGAGCTGCGCACTGCCGGGACGGACACGGCCGGTGTCTGGGGCGGGATGACCGACGACGATCGTCGGGAACTTCATCCGCACTGGCTTCGGCGCGGTGACCGGATCGAGCGAGGTGCACGATGAGTGGCCTCACCTTGACGCCAACGCAGATACTCGCCGGGGTCGGCGTGCTGGTTGTGCTGCTCTGGGTTTGGCGGGCCGGCGCTCGCCGGGCGAAGGCCGCGGCGGAGAAGACACGCAGTGGAGCACGTCTGGTCTCCTTGGCCGGCCGCGTGCTTTTCAACGCTGGGTTAATCGTGGCTGTTCAGTGGGTTGTCATCTCACATCCGAGCAGCTCCTGGCTGCGCCTCGCGGTACTCGGACTGCCCGCGCTGTTCGCCTCTCATGCGCTGACTCGCGCTATGACCGTGACGACCGTCGACACCTCGAAGCGGGGTGGTCGCCGATGACGCGGGCGCAACGGCTGGCCCAGGACGCGGCCGAAGCCGCAGAGGTTCGGGCGTACGAGACCGATCCGGACGTTGTGGCGCTCCGAATCGAGCGGGTACGTCGGCAGGTCGACTGGATGTGCTGGACGGGGATTGTCCTCGGACTGGCGTTCACGATGACGAACGTTCAGACCTTCGCTTCGACAGGGACTCAGCCGTGGTCGCTGCCGTGGCTGGCTGCGTGGGTCCTGGATCCGACGGTGTCCCTCGTACTACTAGCGATCCTTCGCGCGGAGCAGGTGACTGCCCGGTACCAGGTTCGCACCGGTGGATGGGTTCGGCGGGCGAAGTGGTTCACGCTCGCCGCTACCTACGTCATGAACACGTGGACGTCCTATGCGGAGGGGGATCCAGCGGCGATCGTCCTGCACTCGGTGCCTCCGCTGGTCGTCTTCGCCGCGGTCGAGGCGATCACTGATCTGCGCGACAAGCTGACCGATGCTGCCATCGTGGCTGCCGGTGAACGGCGAGGTGTTCAGGGCGAGTCCATGAACGCCGGGCGCCGGAAGCTGTTCGCCGACTACCTGGCCGACGCTCGGCGACGCTGGTCACCCGATGTCGACGTCACGCCGGCGTGGATCCGGCAGGCGACCGGATGTTCGCGCGGGTTGTCGCCGCGGCTGGCACGTGCGTTGCGCGCGGAGGTGGCCGATGACTGAGCCAAGCGCACTGCCAGTGGAGGCAGATCCCGTGCTGGATGGCGAGCTGGTCGATGACACGTTGCCGCAACCACGTCGCCGCACACGTCGCAACCGGCTGGTGATGTGGTGGCTGCACTCGCAACGCGTGCCGTTGTGGCTCAAGAGCAAACCGCAAGCGGTTCAAGCCGCGAAGGACGCGGTTGCTTGGCTGGTCATGTCACCGGTGCGCTTCCTCGGGGCGGTTGTTCGCGGGGTGGTGGTCGGTGCGCGGTGGTGGCGTAGCTGGGTGACAGTGCGGGACTATCGAGCTGCGGCAGAGGAGTCCGAGAAACTGGCCGATAAGTTCACCGAGATTCGCGGGCTGACGCTGTTCCGCTGGAAAGTCACGGGCTTGGTGCTCGCCGTCGTTGCTCTGGCGGTCGCGATGGTGGATCTCCTGTACGGCGCCGATCCATTGTGGATGGCAGGGGCTGGTGCAGCGGTCGCCTTGGCGATTCTTGGTCGACGCAAAGACGGGAGTCCGGGACGGAAACCTGCGCTCGCAGGTCCGCGCACACTGACATGGACGATGGACCCGCAGGTTCTGGTGGACGCGTTTCGGGATGCGAAGCTCATCGGCAAGGACGAGTCGCTGAGGCTGGTCGAGCGGGCAACGCGGGTTGGCGATGGCTGGGCCGTCACGGTCGACCTTCCCGCCACCCGCAAGGCCGCGGATGTCGTGAAGAACCGGGACGCGCTCGCGTCCGCCTTGGCGGTCGATGAGGTGCAGCTCATCGTGGAACGCGTCCGAGGCAACGGTGGTCATGCAGGGCGGGTAGCGATGTGGGTCGCCGATGAAGACCCGTACGCGTCACCACCGTTGCGGACGCCGCTGCTCGGGGCGGTCCAGTGGGATGCGTGGCGTCCGGTTCCTTTCGGTAGAGACGCGCGGGATCGGCGGATCGATCTCCCTCTGGTGTGGACGTCGTTGCTCGTGGGCGCGATTCCGCGGCAGGGCAAGACATTCGCTGCCAGGCTCGCTGCTTCTGGACTCATCCTGGACGCGTGGGTGCGGCTGTACGTCGCGGACTTCAAGGCGGGCAAGGACTGGGACTCGGCCGGCAAGGTCGCGCATCGGTTCATGGCGGGCGACGAATCCGAGCATGTCCTGGCCCTCATCGGCTGGCTCGCTGAGCTGGTCGCAGAGGTTCAGTCGAGGTTTCGGCGGATGCGGGATCTCGATGACCTGACGTGCCCGGAGTCGAAGGTCACGCCGGAGATGTCTCGTGACAAGGCGCTGAACATGCCGATTACGGCGATCTTCATCGATGAGGTCCAAGTCCCGCTTGAGGACCGCACATCTATCGAGGTGCAGGGGAAGAGACTGACGGCGGGCGAGTACGTCGGCGAGTTGCTGACGTGGTTGGCGAAGAAGGGGCCAGCTGCCGGGATTGTGCTCGTATTGGCGACGCAGCGGCCGGACTCGAAGACGATTCCGTCCGGCCTACGTGCGGTGCTCGGCTCGCGGTTCGCGCTCCGGGTGATGGACTGGCGTGACTCGAACATCGTGCTCGGCGAGCAGATGAACACGCGCGGGTTCGATTCGTCTCGTCTGCTGCCGTCGCACAAAGGCGTAGGGATCCTGCGCCCGGACGGCGACACCGCGGCCGGAGCCGATGTGCTCGCGATGACCGTCCGGACCTACTACATGCCGAACGAAGACTGGCGAACGATCTGCGAGCAGGGGCGGGCGCTGCGGGAAGCAGCGGGAACGTTGACCGGGCACGCGGCAGGCCAGGACCTGACGCCAGTGCTCGACCACGCTGTGGTGGTCAAGGAAATCGGTACAGGTGGCGGCAGTGACGCGGTTGGCGAGCTGCCTGAACCGTTCGCATCGATCGTCGACTACTTCGGCGATGACCTTGGTCCGGAGGGTCGCGACTTCGTGCCGACCGCGGAGCTCTTGGACGTGCTGAAGATCGACCGGATGACGCTCGCCCAGCAGATGAGCGAGGCGGGATGTCGGCCTACGCGGGATCGGATCACGACCGAAAGCGGCGAGACACGGCAGGTGCGCGGTTACCTAACAGCTGAAATCAAGAGAGCTATCGCCGAGCTGGCCAGGCGATACGGTAACAGCGCCGAGGGTGGCCGCGCATGAGTGCGAGCTCTTCGAGCGTAGAGCCAGTTAAGGTTACTCTGCCAGGTGAGATGTTCGACTTGACGCCAGCTGTGGCTCGTGCACTCCTGGCGATCTTGATCGAGTTGAGCGAGGTTCACTTGCTGGACCGGACAGAGGGGGCCGAGCATGGCGGCTGATTTCATCAATGATCCGTGGGCGACGCTGGACGAGATCTTGGGCGTTCAGGCTGTTGAGCCGGTCGACGACGGGATTGGCGCCGTCGCGTTCTACGGTCGATGCTCGACCGAGGACAATCAGGACCCGGAGACGTCCCTTGGCTGGCAGCTCGGTAACGCTCGAAAGTTCGTCGAGCCGATGGGCGGTCACATAGAGGCCGAGTTCTTCGACATCGGGCAGTCGCGCTCGGTGCCGTGGGAACGACGACGGGAGGCTTCGCGGCTGCTCGCCGAGCTGAAGGAGCCGCGGCGCAGTTGGAACGCGGTTGTGGTCGGTGAGGGAACACGGTGCTGGTTCGGTAACCAGTTCTCTCTGATCGCACCCCGATTCGCTGCCTACGGGGTCGAACTGTGGGTTCCTGAATTGGGTGGGAGGTTCGACCCGCGGAATCCTTCACACAAGATGCTCATGAGCGTGCTCGGAGGGATGAGCGAGTCGGAGAGGCAGCACGTTCAAGCTCGTGTGCGAGCGGCAATGGACGCCCAGGTCCTCAACGAAGGGCGACATCAGGGAGGACGAGCGCCGTACGGATACGTCGTCACCGATGCCGGTCCGCACCCGAACCCGAGGAAGGCGGCCGAAGGCTTTCGACTGCGGGTGCTCGTGCCGGACGAGTCGGCTGACGTCGTTCGGCGAATCTTCGAGGAGTACTTGAACGGCAAGGGGGACCGGGCGATCGCGAACGGGCTCAATCGCGATGGCGTGCCGTGTCCCTCCGCGCGGCGGCCGGATCAGAACCGTCATCGACTCGCTGACGGCTGGCAAGGAAGCACGATCCGGTCGATCCTGGAGAACCCCCGGTACACGGGCTACGCGTTCTTCGGGCGATGGTCCCGGCAAGAGATGCTGTTGAACCCGGATGATGTCGCGGCGGGCAACGTGACCAGGTTCCGGAGGGCAGCACCGGATCGTGTCGTGCGTTCGCGTAAGCCCGCGCATCCCAAGATTGTCTCGGTCGAGGATTTCACTGAAGTCCAGTTGCTCAGGCGGTCACGGGCGGCGGGCGGCCTGGCTGCTCGCCGGAAGCTGGAGCGCGGACCGCGGGCCACGAAGTGGGTGTACGCGTTTCGCGGTCGGGTTCGGTGCGGGCACTGTCTACGCAAGATGGAAGGGACGCCCCGCGAGAGCCGGATCTACTACCGGTGCGCGGCGCGGACACTCGTACCCGGCTCGCCGGCTCTCGCGGAGCACCCGAAGAACGTGTACCTGCCCGAGGCCGCCGTCATCGAGCCGGTCAACGGGTACATCAGCCAGGTCTTCTCGCCAGAGCAACGCGAGAAGACGGTGCTTGCGATGCTCGGAGTGGCGGGTGAGGTCGCTGTGAACCCGGAGCGATCCGAGGAAGCGCGGCGGCGGCTCTCGCAGGCCAAGACGCGACTCGCAAGGCTTCAGGAGGCGATCGAAGCGGGTGCGGACCCTGGAGCGCTGATCGAACCGTTGAACCGGGCGAAGGAGGAGCGCGACGCCGCCGAAGAGGATCTGGCGCGTGCTCCGGCTGAGGAGTCGGTCGGCAGAGCTGAACTCGAAGCGATGGTCGATGCGTTCGGCGAGCTGGGAAGGCAGGTCGGGAACGCGAGTCCGAGGAGACTGCAGGAGCTCTACGGCGAGATCGGCCTGGAGATGGTCTATAACGCAAAAGAGCGGACGGTCGATGTGACCATCCGCCCACCCCGTAGGGTTAATGCGTGTGTCCGAGGGGGGACTTGAACCCCCACGTCCGTTAAGGACACTAGCACCTCAAGCTAGCGCGTCTGCCATTCCGCCACTCGGACTTGCTGATAGGAAGAGAGTATACGTCGCCCAGGGGCCCTGAATCAGGGGGGTACTTATGGTCACGGAGACGCACATTGAGATGATGATCGGTTACCCAGTGACACCACTCGAGCCTTGCGCGAGGTGTGAGTCGCCGGCAAGCCCCAGGTTGACCGTCGAAAAAGCGTAAGGTGACGGCCGGTGACTCACGGTGATTTAGCCGCAAGTGTGGGGGTGGATCGGCTGGGAATCAAAACCGGTCATCGGGCGCTTACAAGGGCGTGAAGAAGATTGGCTTTCTGTCCTTCGGCCACTGGTCGGCGAGCGCGCACTCCGAGACCCGGTCCGCGGCCGACTTCCTGCATCAGTCGATCGACCTGGCCGTAGCGGCCGAGGAACTCGGCGTGGACGGCGCGTACTTCCGCGTGCACCACTTCGCGCACCAGGCGGGGAGTCCGTTCCCGTTGCTGTCGGCGATCGGGGCCCGGACCTCGAAGATCGAGATCGGGACCGGCGTGATCGACATGCGCTACGAGAACCCGATGTACATGGCCGAGGACGCCGGCGCCGCCGACCTCATCTCCAGGGGCAGGCTCCAGCTCGGCGTCAGCCGGGGATCCCCGGAGCAGGTGATCGACGGCTGGCGGTACTTCGGTTACGGGCCCGCGGAGGGGCAGACGGCGGCCGACATGGCCCGGCAGCGCACCGAGGTCTTCCTCAAGCTGCTCGAGGGGGAGGGCTTCGCGCAGCCGAATCCGCGCCCGATGTTCCCCAATCCGCCGGGGCTGCTCCGGCTCGAGCCGTATTCCGAGGGGCTGCGCGACCGGATCTGGTGGGGATCCAGTTCGAACGCGACGGCGGTCTGGGCCGCGGAGCAGGGCATGAACCTCCAGAGTTCCACGCTCAAGGACGACGAGACGGGGGAGCCGCTGCACGTTCAGCAGCGCAAGCAGATCGAGGCCTACCGCGAAGCCTGGAAGGCGGCCGGTCACGAGCGTGAGCCGCGGGTGTCGGTCAGCCGCAGCATCTTCGCGTTGACCAGTGACCTCGATCGCGCGTACTTCGGCCGCGACCGCGGCTCGCGTGACCAGGTCGGCATGATCGACGAGACGACCAGGGCGATTTTCGGGCGGTCGTACGCCGCCGAGCCGGACGAGCTGGTGCGGGAGCTCAAGGCGGACGAGGCGATCCAGGCCGCGGACACCTTGCTGCTGACCATCCCGAACCAGCTCGGTGTCGAGTACAACGCGCACGTGCTGGAAAGCATTCTCACGCACGTGGCGCCGGAGCTCGGCTGGCGCTGAATGCGCGGTTCGGCGGATGGGCCGGGGTGTTCCGCCGGTTAAGATCGACGCAATCCCCGGCCATCGGAGGGTCCCATGAGGCTGCCCCGATTCCGCTCTTTGCCCGGCCTGGTCCTGGCTCTCTGCCTGGTCTTGCCGTCCACGGCGCAAGCGCACGCTCCCGCCCCGCTCGGTGGCGGGAGCGTGCTGCAAACCCGGTGCACGGCCGGATTCGCCGCTGTCTCGGGCAACACCGGTTTCCTGATCGCGAGTTCCGCTTGCGGCAGGCCGGGTGACATCGTTCGCAGCGGCGGCCGCGTCGTCGGGGTGGTCCTGGCGGAACAGACTCCGCCGACCGGCGCGATCGTCATCCGGGTGACCAACACGACCGACTGGCGGCTGGTGGCGTCCATCCCTCCCACGGACAGCCGGGTGACGATCACCGGCTCCGCCGAAGCCGCGGTCGGCGCCTCGGTGTGCCGGTACGGCTCGACCACCGGCTGGCATTGCGGAACCATCCAGGGGAAGAACCAGACGATCACCTTTCCAGGTGGAACTTTGACCGGGCTGACCCGGACGTCAGTCTGCGCCGAGCCCGGTGACAACGGTGGGCCGTTCGTCAGCGGAACGCAGGCGCAGGGGGTGCTGGTCGGCGGCAGTGGAAACTGCTCCAGCGGCGGCACCACGTACTTCCTCCCGGTCAACCGGGTTTTGTCGGCCTACGGGCTGACGATCCTCGCCGGGACTAGCTGAAGATCACCGAGCGCAACAGAAGTCTGTCCGAGCCGCGGCCACCGTAGGGGCGAAGGGAAAAGTAGGAGTCGCTCGAGCAATCGTCGTCCAGAAACACCACGGCGGTGGACCCGGTGTCGTTGCGCGGGCGGAAGGCGTCGACGTCCCAGTCAGCGATTTCCGGGATCTCGATGCATTCGCCGCTGGGCGGATCGACCAGGACGCCGACCTGGATCTCTTCGTGTTCGTCGTAGTAGCGGTAGGTGAATTCGCCTTCGGCCGCGGAGGCCGTGGCCGGGATCGTGAGCAACAGGGCGACAACGCCTGTGACAGCAAGGAAAACGCGACGCATGTGGAAGTCCTTTCGGAGAGTCGGGATGCTTCGACGGTAAGACGAAGATCGACATCTCCGATAGACATCGCGGGCACGTCCACCCGCCGGTGCGGGCGGCGGACCTGATCGTGGGGTGGCCGACCCCGATCGGTGACCGATGCTCGAGGAACTCCAGGTTTACGATCAAGATCATGCGATTCGCCATCAAGACTTCGCCCCAGGACACCGTTTGGTCCGACATGCTCGCCGTCTGGCAGGCCGCCGACGAGATCGAACTCTTCGAATCGGGCTGGACTTTCGACCATTTCTATCCCATTTTCTCCGATTCGACCGGACCTTGCCTGGAAGGGTGGGTGACCCTCACCGCGCTCGCCCAGGCCACGAAACGGCTCCGGCTGGGCACGCTGGTCAGCGGGATCCACTACCGCCACCCCGCGCTGCTCGCCAACATGGCCGCGACGCTCGACATCGTTTCCGGCGGACGCCTGGAGATCGGGATCGGTGCCGGCTGGAACGAAGAGGAGTCCGGCGCGTACGGCATGGAGCTCGGGACGATCAAGGAACGGAGCGATCGGTTCGAAGAGGGCTGCGAGGTCCTCGTCGGGCTGCTGACCCAGGAGACCACCACGTTCCAGGGCGAGCACTACCAGCTGACCGACGCCCGCTGCGAACCGAAGGGCGTGCAGAAGCCGCACCCGCCGATCTGCATCGGTGGCAGCGGCGAGAAGCGGACGCTGCGCACGGCCGCGAAGTACGCCCAGCACTGGAATTTCGTCGGCGGTACGCCGGAGGAGTTCACGCACAAGCGTGAAGTGCTGCACCGTCACTGCGCGGACATCGGCCGCGACCCGAGCGAGATCACGCTGTCCTCGCACGTCCGCCTCGGCGCGGACGGTGACTACGCCAAGGTCGCCGCGGAAGCCGAGGCCCTCGGTGAAGCGGGTCTCGACCTGGCGATCATCTACCTGCCGCCGCCGCACACGCCCGCCGTTCTCGAACCGCTGGCGAAGGCGCTCGAACCGCTGCGCTGAGCGAGCAGAACGGCCTGCACGCGGACATTTCCCCGTCCGCGTGCAGGCCGTTCGCGCGTCCAGGGTCACTTCTTCAGTACGAGGCCCGACCCCTCGCATCCGCCGACCCTCCCTGTCGAAACGTTTGCGATTAATCACTTTAGGGAGCGGCAGTGACGCTGGAAACAGGTGAGACTACTGAAAGTAGGCAAGTCGCCGGAAATACCTGTTCAGGCGCGCATGGGCTACGGATTTCGCAGTCAGTTGATCTCTGGGATCTCGGCTCGAATAATCGGGTTTGGTTCAGTTTTCAACTGTGCGACTAAGTGGTCCGTGCGCGCGGCGAGAAGCGCCATTGCGTAACCGGGCGCTCTCGCTATACGGTGACAGAACTAGAACAGGTTATAGTTCTGGACGGCGGGCGGACCGAGGAGCGGAAATGGCGAACAGGGCTGCGCGCGGCGACGAGGCCGACTACGTGGTCGTCGGATCGGGCAGCTCGGGCGCCGCGATCGCGGGCAGGCTGGCGGAGTCCGGTGCCAGCGTGATCGTGCTCGAAGCGGGCAAGACCGACGAGCGGATGCTCGTCAGGAAACCGGGGCTGGTCGGCCCGATGCACGCGGTGCCCCAGCTCAAGAAACCCTTCGACTGGGGTTACTACTCGGTGCCGCAGAAACACGTTCTCGATCGCCGGATGCCGGTGCCGCGCGGCAAGGTGGTCGGCGGCTCCAGCTCCATCAACGGCATGGTCTACGTGCGGGGCAACCGCGCCAACTTCGACTCCTGGGCCGCCGAGGGCAACAAAGGCTGGGACGCCGACAGCGTCAACGCCGCCTACAAGCGGATGGAGGACTTCGAGGACGGCGAGAGCGACTTCCGGGGTAAGGGCGGGCCGATCCGGGTCACCCGCAACAAGATCCCGCAGGAAGGCACGCTGCAGTTCGTCCACGCGACCGCGGACGCGATCGGCTGCGAGATCCTCGACGACTACAACGCCGAGTCGCAAGAGGGCGTCAGCCGGATGCAGCAGAACGCCGCCGACGGCCTCCGCTACAGCGCCTCGCGCGGATACATCCACGATCTCGCGCCCGCCACCCTGCAGGTCCAGTCCGGGGTGCTGGCGAAGAAGGTCCTCATCGAGAACGGCCGCGCCGTCGGCGTCGAGGTCGTCGACGCGGACGGAAGCCGGCGGACGCTGCGCGCGGGCAAGGAGGTCATCCTCTCGGCGGGCTTCGTCGGATCCGCGCAACTGCTGATGCTGTCCGGGGTCGGCCACGCCGAACACCTGAAGGAACACGGCATCGACGTCGTCGCGAACCTGCCGGTCGGCGACAACCTGCACGACCACATGTTCCACGCGCTGACGTTCCGGGCCTCGTCGAGCAAGAACAAGGGCACGCCGCCGTACTTCGCGACCGGCCTGGTCAGGGAGCTGATGCGGCCGGGCACGACCTTCCTGGCGAACTCGGTCTTCGAGGCGGTCGCGTTCCTCAAGACGTCCCAGGCCGCCGAGATCCCCGACCTTCAGCTGCACCTGCTGCCGTGGGCGTACGTGACGCCCAACCAGGACGCGCCGATCCGGCACGACGTCGACAAGCGGCCCGCGCTCACCGTGCTGACCACGCTGATCTACCCGAAGAGCCGCGGCACGCTGCGTCTCGCTTCCGCCGATCCCACGGCGGCGCCGCTCATCGACTTCCAGTACCTGTCCGACCCGGCCGACCTCGAAGTGCTCGGCGAGGGCTCGGAAATGGTCCGCGAGATCTTCGCTTCAAAGGCGTTCAACGGCTCGATCAAGGAAGAGCTTCACCCGGGCAAGGCACTCCAGGGCCAGGAGCTGCGCGACGCGATCCTGAACCGCGCGACCTCGGTCTACCACGGCGTCGGCACCTGCCGGATGGGCGTCGACGAGCTCGCGGTCGTCGGTCCCGACCTCAAGGTCCGCGGCGTCGAAGGACTGCGGGTCTGCGACGCCTCGATCATGCCGTCGATCACCGGTGGCAACACCAACGCGCCCGCCATCATGATCGGCGAGATGGGCGCGCAGCTCGTGCTCTCGGACAACTGACCGACGGAAAGAGGGCCATGACCGTCACACCGCTCGCGCTCACCCGTCCGGCGTCGGTGACCGACGCGTTCCTGCGGCGCCTCGCCGCCCGCGTGCCGGGCTCGTCCGGCACGACCTGGAAACTCACCGAGGTCTACACCGGAGACCTGCTCGTCGAGCTGCCCCAATCGACGCCCGCCGACATCGAGGAGGCCTTCGCCACGGCGCGCGCGGCGCAAGCGAAGTGGGCCGCCACGCCGCTCAAGAACCGCCTGGAGGTGTTCAAGCGGGCGCACACGCTCTTCGTCGACAACGCGCCGGCCGTCACCGACCTCATCCAGGTCGAGAGCGGCAAGAACCGCCGGATGGCGATCGAGGAGACCTGCGATCCGGCGATGGTGATGAGCCATTACCTGACGCGGGCCGCGAAGCTGCTGGCGCCGACCAAACGCGGCGGCCCGGTCCCCTTCCTCACGACGTCGACCGAGGTCCGGCAGCCCAAGGGCGTGGTCGGCATCATCGCGCCGTGGAATTTCCCTTTCGCCACCGGCATTTCCGACGCCATCCCGGCGCTGATGGCCGGCAACGCGGTCGTGCTGAAACCCGACAACAAGACGGCGCTCTCCCCGCTGTACGGCATCGAACTGCTGGAGCAGGCCGGGCTGCCGAAGGGGCTGTTCCAGGTGGTGTGCGGCGAGGGCCCGGACGTCGGACCCACGCTCATCGACCACGCGAACTACGTGATGTTCACCGGTTCCACGGCCACCGGCCGGGTGATCGGGGAGCGGGCGGGCCGCAACCTCATCGGCTGCTGCCTCGAACTCGGCGGCAAGAACCCGATGATCGTGCTGGAGGACGCCGACCTGGCCGAGGCCGTGCAGGGCGCGATCTTCGGCGCTTTCGGCAACACCGGCCAGATCTGCATGCACATCGAGCGGATCTACCTGCCGGAATCCCGCTACGAGGAGTTCAAGACGGCGTACGTGGCCAAGACCGAGGCCCTCGACGTCCGCGCCGCCTACGACTTCGGCCCCGACATGGGCTCGCTCGTCTCAGCCGACCACATGGGCCGCGTCAAGTCGCACGTCGAGGACGCCGTCGCGAAGGGCGCCACCGTCCTTTGTGGCGGGAAGCCCCGGCCCGACCTCGGCCCGGCGTTCTTCGAGCCGACGATCCTCGAAGGCGTCACGAAGGACATGCTCTGCGGCGTCACCGAAACCTTCGGACCCGTTGTCGCACTGCACAAGTACCGCACCGTGGACGAGGCTGTCGCGCTGGCCAACGACACCGAGTACGGCCTCAACGCCTCGGTCTGGGGCGGTGACGTCGGCGCCGCGCGTGCCGTGGCCGCGCGGATCGAGTCCGGCAACGTCAACATCAACGACATCCTGGCCACCGCGTTCGCGGCCAAGGGGACACCGTCCGGTGGCGTCAAGAACTCGGGCGTCGGTGCCCGCCACGGGGACCAGGGCCTGCTCAAGTACACCGACGTGAAGAACGTGGCGGTGCTCAAGAAGCAGGTCATGGGTCCCCGCGGCGGCCAGCCCTACGAGAAGTACGTCGAAGGGATGCTTTCCGGGCTGAAGCTGATGCGGCGCCTCCGCATCCGCTAGATGTCGTCGGTGTGCTGCGGCGCCGCCAGCACACAGGCGATGCTGAGCACGCACATGCCGATCAGCAGGCCGATCGCCGGCCAGACACTGCCGGTCGCCTGGAACAGCAACGTCGACACCAGCGGGGAGAGGCCGCCGAAGAGCGCGCCCGCCAGCTGATACGACAGCGAGATGCTCGTGTACCGCGCCCGCGGCCGGAACATCTGCGACAGGATGGCGGCGATCGGGCTGTAGGTCGCCGTCATCGCCAGGCGCATCGCGACGAACGCCGCGATGATCAGCACCGCGTTCTTGGTCGAGAGCACCAGGAACTGCGGGGCCGCGAGCACGGCCACGCCGACAAGGCCGATGACGACCACCCGCACCCGGCCGAAGCGATCACCGAGCCAGGCCGCGCCGAAGCTCACGGCCAGTTCCACGAAAGCGGCGATGGTGAGCGCGTTGAGCACGAGCGATTCGGAGACGCCGACGGCCGGATCCGTCGCGTAGGCCGTCGCGAAAGTGGTGACGAGGTAGTAGCCGCCGACCGCGACCGGCAGCACGCAGATGCCCAGCAGGATCGGCTTCCAGTTCGTCCGCACCGCGTACAGGATGGGGACGCCGGTGTCTTCCGCGGTCTCCTCGAAGACCGGTGATTCTTCGACCTTCAGGCGCACGATGAGCCCGACGCCGATGAGCAGCACGGACGCGAAGAAGGGGATTCGCCAGCCCACCGTGCCGAGCCATTCGGTGCCGCCGGTGCTCAGGAGGCTGAACAGCCCGGTGGCCAGCAGCGCGCCCGCCGGGTTTCCCGCCTGCGCGAAGGCGCCGTAGAAGGTCTTCTTGTCCGGTGGCGCGTGTTCGACCGCCATGAGCACGGCGCCGCCCCATTCACCGCCGACGGCCAGCCCTTGGACGAACCTGAGCACCACGAGCAGGATGGGCGCCCACGTGCCGATCTGGTCGTATCCGGGCAGGCAGCCGACCAGGAAGGTCGCCGCTCCCATCATGGTCAGGGTCACCACGAGCGCGGTCTTGCGGCCGACCCGGTCGCCGATGTGCCCGAACACGATGCCGCCGAGAGGGCGGGCGAAGAATCCGACCGCGTACGTGGCGAAGCCCGCCGCGACCCCGGTCAGCCTGTCACCGGTTTCGGGGAAGAACACGGTGCCGAACACCAGGCTCGCGGCCGTGGCGTAGATGTAGAAGTCATACCACTCGATCGTGGTGCCGACGAAGGCAGCGAGACCGGCCCGGCGGGCCCGGCGGATGTCGTGGTTCATCGGGCCACCTCGCCGTCGATCCAGGTTTCCAGCACCTCGATGCCCGCGATCCGCGCGGGATCGCAGGTGAGGGGATTCTCGCCGAGGAGCACGAAATCGGCGCGTTTGCCGGGGGTGATCGAGCCGAGATCGCGTTCCCGCCCGAGCACCCGGGCGCCGGCGATCGTGTGCGCGGCGACGGCCGAGCGGACGTCGATCAGCAGCTCGTCACCGCCGAGCCGGTGACCGCGCCGGGTCGTCCTGGTCACCGCGGTCTGGATGGCTTCGAGCGGGTTCGGCTCCGCGACCGGGGCGTCCGAGCTGAGCGTGACCGGTACGCCCGCCGCCTGGAACTCGCCGAGCGGGTTGAACCGCTCGCCGGGGGTGCCGACGGCGTCGGTGACCCCTTCGCCCCAGTTGAAGTAGTGCTGGGGCTGGTTGACCGGATGGACGCCGAGGGCGGCCATCCGCTCGACCTGGTCCGGGGACGGCAGTCCGCAATGCTCGATGCGGTGCCGGGCGTCCGGCCGGGGATTCCGCCGCTGCGCGTCCTCGATGGCGTCGAGCACCATGGCGATCGCGTCGGGGGACTGGGCGTGGGTCGCGGTCTGGAGCCCGGCCTCGTGCGCCTTGTCGATCAGCGCGGAGTAGTCCTTGGGGTCGTGATAGAGCTGCCCGGTGCGGCACGGGTCGCCGACGTAGCCGTCCGGGAAGTACGCGGTCCAGCCGCCGAGCGTGCCGTCGGCGTAGAACTTGATGCCCGCGAACGCGAGCCGGGTGGTGCCGAAAGCGCCGTGCAGTCCCATTTCCAGGGCCTGGTCGAGCAGATGCGACAGCAGGTACATGTGGACGCGCGTCTTCAGGCGCCCGGCTTCGTCCAGCCGCAGGTACATGTCGAACTCGCGGCGCGTGACCTGCGCGTCGCCGATCGCGGTCACCCCGGCGGCGAGGAACTTCTCCTGCGCGGCCGCCAGTTGCCGCGCGTGCTCCTCCGGCTCGTCCTCCAGATGGAAGTTCGGCCCGTGCCGCCCGACCTTCACCCCGGTGACCCCGGTGAGGATGTTGCACGCCGCGTCCGAGAGCTCCCCGGTGAGTTCGCCGTGCTCGTCCCGGAAGAACACGCCGCCGTCGGGATCCGGGGTGTCGCGGGTGATGTCGTTGCGCCGCAACGTGAAGCTGTTGACCACGCCGCCGTGCCCGCTGGCGTTCATGAGGTAGACCTCGCGGTCTTCGGCGACCGCGTCGAGTTCTTCCTTGCGGGGGTGGCGTTTCTCGGCGAGGTTGCGGTGCTCGTAGCCGTAACCCCGGACGGGCCTGCCCGCCGGAGTGTTCTCGGCCGCCTCGCGCAGCAGCGCGACGATCTCGGGGATGGTCGACGCCCGCTCGGGGCCGCAGTCGACCCACGTCATCATCTGCCCGTACATCAGGGGATGCGCGTGAGGATCGATGAAACCGGGCAGGAGCGTGCCCGCCAGCCGCCGCACCTCCGGGTCCGGACGGCCGAGACCGGCGGCGCGGGCGCGGCATTCGTCCACCGAGCCGACGGCGGCGATCTCCTCGCCGAACACGAGGACCGCGGCGGCGCCTTCGGTGGCGTCGTCGACGGTCACCAGCTCGTCGGGAAGCAGGATCGTCGCTGTCGCGTCGAGGACGGAACGATCGAGGGGCAACAGGCGCATCGCGCGGACTCCTGGGGTTCGACGGTGAAGGCGGGGGGTCGCGGCGGTGAACGTAAACGACGACGGCCGGTGAAGCAATCAGATCATTCGTTCACGGACGGTGTTCGCGAACGATATGCGCATTGTCGGTCGCATAACGCTTTATCTCTGCTGTCCGGAGTGGACTTTCGCCGGTGATATGGTGCGGTCGGCCGTCGGAAATTCAGCAGAGGAGAACCGCCGTGGACGACGCGCTGGTCGCGGCTTTGCGCGCGGACGGGCGGATGAGCGTGGCCGATCTGGCCAAGCGGGTCGGCGCGTCACGCTCGGCCGTGTCGGCCCGGCTGGAGCAGCTGAAGGCCGACGGTTCGCTCAACGTGGTCGCCGCGGTCCATCCCGAGTTCCTCGGCCTCACCGCGTACGCGCACCTCGCGATCCGCACCTCGGGCCGGTCCCAGGCGACGACGGACGCCATCGCGGCACTGCCCGCCGCGGCGTTCGTATCCGCGGTGAGCGGGGAGTACCAGACCGTCGCGGAACTGCGCCTACCCGATTCCCCCGAGCTCTACCGCACCGTGGCGGACATCCGGGGCCTGCCGGAGGTGGAACAGGTCAACACCCTCGTCTACGTGGACGTGGTCAAAGGCCTGTTCATGCCGGGGCGTCCGCTTCCGCCCTGGTTGCGGCTGGACGACCGCGATCTCGCCATCATGCTGCGGCTCCAGGCCGACGGGCGGGAGAGTTTCGCGCGGACCGCCGAGCACGTGGGACTGTCGCCGTCGGCCACCCGCACTCGCGTGCGCCATCTCGTGGAGCACGACGTCATCCGGATCGCGCCGGTGCTCAGCCGCGCCCGCCCGGACGCGGGCCTGGTCTGCGGGATCGGCCTGAACGTGCGGGGCGCCGGCGACGGCGTGACCGCGGCGCTCGCCGCACGCGACGACACCGAATTCCTCGCCAGGACCATCGGCCGGTTCGACGTCGTCGCCACCATCGCGGCGCAGTCCGCCCGCGACCTCGACCGGACGCTCGAGGAGATCAGCGGCAGGTCCGACGTGGTGACCGCGGAGACGTGGGTCCACCTTCGCATCGCCAAGGAACGCTACGAGTGGCCGTTGCCGACCGCGGACGAGCTGGCTCGTCGTTAGTCCAGCAGGGTTTTCCGGATCTCGGTCTTGAGCACCTTCCCGATCTTGGACCTCGGGAGATCCGGCCAGATCAGGATCTCCTTGGGGGTCTTGACACTGCCCAGCCGTTCCTTGACCGTGGCACGAAGTTCTTCGGCGACCGCGCTCTTTCCGGTGTGCAGCTGGACCACGGCGGTGATCTGCTCGCCCCATTTCTCGTGCGGCAGGCCGATCACCGCGCAGTCCTGGACGGCTTCGTGGGTCATGAGCGCCTGCTCGACCTCGGCCGAATAGACGTTGAAGCCGCCGGTGATGATCATGTCCTTGGCGCGGTCGACGATGTAGAGGTAATGGTCCTCGTCGAGGTAGCCGATGTCGCCCGTGTGATGCCAGCCGTGCGTGCTCGCCTCCGCCGTGGCCGCGGGATTCCGGTAGTAACCGGGCATCACCAGCGAACCGCGGACGACGATCTCGCCGCGTTCGCCGGGGGGAAGCAGCTCGCCCGAGCCGGACATGATCGCGACCCGCGTGAGCGGAGTGGGCCTGCCCGCCGACGTGAACCGTTCGAAGGCGAGTGATCCGTCGGGATGGACGTGCTCGGCGGGGGAGAGGGTGGAGATCATCATCGGCGCTTCGCTCTGCCCGAACAGCTGCCCGAAGACCGGGCCGATCCGGGTGATCGCTTCGGCGAGTTTGGTGGCCGACATCGGCGCGGCGCCGTACCAAAGGCATTGCAGCGAAGAGAGTTCGGTGCCGTCCATCGCCGGGTTGTCGAGCAAGAGATAGATCAGCGTCGGTGGCAGGAAGGTGTGAGTGATCCGGCGGCGTTCCACGAGGGCGAGGAACTCGCCGAGATCGGGGGAGGGCATGACGACGATCTCCCCGCCGAGTGTCATGACCGGGAAACAGAGCACCCCCGCCGCGTGCGTCAACGGCGCGAGCGCCAGATAGCGCGGGCGTCCGGTGAACGGGTAGCTCATGAGCGTGAGCGCGGACATCGTCTCCACGTTGGCGCCGGTGAGCATCACTGCCTTGGGACGGCCGGTGGTGCCGCCGGTGCCCACGAGCATGACCAGGTCGTCCGGCGGCGCCTCCTCCCACGGCTCCGCGTCTTCGAGCCACTCGGGAAACGGGACGGCGCCGGGCATCTCGCCGTCGAGACAGACCACTGTGGACAGTTTCGGCAACTCGGGGAGCATCCGGGAGACGAGCGGTGCGAAGGACTCCTGCACCAGCAGGCAGGTGCAGTCGAACAGGTCGAGCAGTTCCCTGTTCTCGGCCGCCTCGTTGCGCGGGTTGACCGGGCACCACACGGCGCCCGCCCGGCTGATCCCGAAGACACAAGCGAACGACAAGGGGTCGTTCCCGGACAGGATCGCCACCTTGTCACCGGGCCCGACGCCGGACCGGGCCAGCGCCCGCCCCACCCGCCACGACAGCTCCCGCACGTCGCCATAGCTGAGGGACACATCGCCCATGGTGAGGCAGGGTGCCGCCGGATCGAGGGAAGCGCCCTTGTCGAGGTAGTCGGTCAATCGCACGCGCTCGTCCTTCCGGTTAGCTGTGCACGGTCATGACCGGATGGGACACCAGCCCGAAGGACCGCAACACGCCGAGCAGTTCGCGGTGGCCGAAAGCCTGGCAGCCGGAGGCGAAGCCGACCCGTTTCGGAGGCTGCTGGAGCAGCGAATAGGCGCCGTAGGCCTGCATCAGCCCGGTCTGCTTGTAGTTGCAGGTGCCGTGGATGACGCAGTGCGCGCGGCCGAGCGGGCCCGAGGCGTGCACCGAATCGAGCGAGGTGTTGAGCCGCTGGTTCTCACGCGGTGGCATCTCGTCGCGCACCGCGGCGGCCTGTTCCGCCAGTACCCGCATCTTCTCGTCCAGCGGCAGGTCTTTCACCTGTTCCAGCACGGCCGCGACGATCTGCGGCACGCCTTGCATGAGCGCGCGGTCGAAGACGCCGCCGACGGCCTTGACGTTGGCCACGCGGGCGTCGTTCTTGAACCAGACCGGATGCGACGTGCCGCCCCAGGGGAGGGCCAAACCGGTCTCGTGGTGGCCGGGCACGGTGACGTCCTGCAGGCCGCCGTCCGCGGGCCAGGGCAGGTACTCGTTCTGTTCGAGGTAGTACGCGGCCGACAGCGCGGCGTTGACCAGGATGGTCTTGGTGGAAGCGACCGTGGGATACCCCTTCCAGAACACCAGGATGTCCAAAGTGTCCAGTCCGGGGGTCTCCAGGCAGAGGTTCGCCGCGATCTCGCCGGTGGTGTACATCTGGGCGATGCCGGGGGAGAGCAGGAGCCCCTTCTCCGCCATCCGCGCGCCATAGCGCTCTTCGGCCGAGATCAGCCAGTCCTGTTCGCCGGTGGTGTCGAGGTAATGCGTGCCGGTGCGCAAGCAGGCTTCGACGACCTCGTGGCCGTACTCGCTGAACGGGCCGACGGTGTTGCACACGACCTTGGCGTCGCGGAAGAGTTCGGTGAGCGCTTCGACGTCGTGCGAGACCTCGACGACCTCGTGGTCGATGGTGTCGAGGCCGGGGACCTGATCGATCGCCTCCTGGAGGCGGGCCTTGTCGCGGCCGGCGGCGACGAACGGGACGTTGTACTCGCGCAGGTACTCGCAGATCAGCCGTCCGGTGTAGCCGGAGGCGCCGTAGACCACGACGGGTTTGGGGCTGCTCATGGTGTTTCCTTTCGGGTTCGTGCTGGTCACATGCCCATGCCGCCGTCGACCGGGAGTCCGGCCCCGGTGATGAAGCGCGCCGCGTCGGAGGCGAGGAACACGACGGCGTCGGCCATGTCCGAGACCTCCCCGAGCCGTCCGGCGGGGGTCTGCCCGACGACCGCGCCGATGGCGTCCTCGACGCTGGGGAACAGGCCGACCTCGACGACGTCCTGGGCGAGCTGGTTGCCCATCTGGGTGGGCACGAGGCCGGGGTAGACGCAGTTGACGCGCACGCCGTAGCCGAGCTTCCCGGCCTCCATCGCGGCCACCCTGGTGAGCCTGTCGACCGCGGACTTCGTCGCCGAGTAGCCGGCGATACCGGGGAAGGCGATGGTCGCGGCGACCGAGGCGATGTTCACGACGGCACCACCGGTGCCCGCCGGGCCGCCCGGCCGCATCGCACGGAAGGCGTGCTTCACGCCGAGGGCGGTGCCCAGCACGTTGACCTCGAGCATCTTGCGCACGTCGGCGGGGTCCAGGTCGGCGACGAGCCCGGTGATCTCGACGCCGGCGTTGTTCACCACGATGTCCAGCCCGCCGAGTTCGCCGACGACCGCGGTGATCGCCTGTTCCCAGCTCCGCTCGTCGGTGACGTCCAGCCGGACGAAGCCCGCGGAAGCGCCTTTCTGCTTGATCTGATCGGCGGTGGCGCGCCCGAGATCCTCCTGGACGTCGCCGATGACCACCGAGGCACCCGCCAGGGCGAGCGCTTCGGCCATCCCGGCTCCCAGGCCCTGCGCTCCGCCCGTGACCAGGGCTTTTCGGCCCGAAAGGTCGTACGAACCCATGGACTTCTCCTCCTTGAGACGGTCCGCGGTTGCGGTGTGGGTCACATCTTGAGCTTGTTTTGGACAATCGTCAAGATTTTCTTGGACACTCGTCAAGATTTCCGCGACGCTAGACTGAGGGATCCCGCGACAGGCGCGGGCTCCCGGACCGACAGGAACTCGTGGTGACCGAGACGAGCGAGCGGATCGCACGCCGGAGCGTGGACAAGTTCGCCCAGCGCCGGGCGGAACTGGCGGAGTCCACCCTGCAGGCGCTGTCCGAGCTGGGGTACGCCAGGACGAGCTTGCGGGAGATCGCCCAGAAGTCGAACTTCTCGCACGGGGTGCTGCACTACTACTTCACCGACAAGGTCGAATTGCTGACCTACGCGGTCCGCAAATTCGAAGAAGTGTGCGTGACCCGCTATGACGAAGCCGTCGCGATGGCGCGGTCGGCGGAGGAGCTCGAACAGGGTTTCGGTGCCGCGATGGCGGGCACTTTGCGAGCCGACGCCGTGATGCACCGGCTGTGGTACGACCTGCGCAACCAAAGCCTGTTCGAGGAAGCGTTCCGCGCCGACGTGCTCGAGATCGACACGCAACGGCAGGCGATGATCTGGCGCGTCGTGGAGCGCTACGCAGAACTCGCCGGAGCGTCAGCGGTTGTGACGCCTCCCGTGGCTTACGCCGCTTTCGACGGTCTGTTCCAGCAGGCGCTGCTGCACCATCTCGCCGGCGAGGAAAGCGCGGGGGACGGGCTCGCGAAGGACGCCGAGTCGCTGCTCGGCCGGTTGGTGGCCGGCGGCTGACCTCGTGCCGTGATCACGAAACCCTTGTAACACCTGAGAAGTCGCGACGACTCCTGTGCGGAGACGTCAGCTGACGAAGGGGATACCGGGTGATGTCACGGAGGAACAGGCGCAGGACGAAGCCGGCGCCTCCGCCCAAATGGTATGCCTCGCCGCTGTTCTTGGCGATCATCAGCGTCGTCGGCCTGGTCGCGGGCGTGGCTTCGGTGCTCGTCGCGACAGCGGCTATCGATCAGGACTCCGTCGCGCTCGACGTCTCGCTCACCTCGAAACTCCGGATCGTCTCGTACGAGGCGACTTCTCTCGACAAGATCCCGATGAAGGTTTCGGAAGGCGAGGAGGATCCGGCGTCCGATGGCCCGATCAGCGCGGCCGCGGTGGATGTCGCCGTGGAGAATCTGCACGATCAGTCGGCTTTGATCACCCGGGTCGACGTGGAGGTTCGCGCCGTCTACGCGCTGCGAGCCTGTGGTGGCGGTCCGCTCAGCGCCACCGCCGAGTTCGACATCCTGATCCCGACCGACCGGAAGGTGACCGGCCAGGTTTTCGGGCAGGACAAGATGTTCGAGGTCGAAGGCAAACGCAAGGACCGCTTCGCCGTCTCGGTGGGGCCGGAGCGGATGGTCGAGAGCGACCTCGTCCAGATCTTCCACGTCGATCTCCTGCTCCGGCTCCAGTCCGGGGAAACGGTGCGCGCCGACGACATCATGCTCGTCCCGCCGGGTTCCGCCGAGGACGACGACCGCGTCGTCACCACGTTGGGCACGACGAACACGGGCTTCGCCGGATCACCCGAGTGCTTGCGCGGTGCGCGGGGCATGGTCGATGCGGCTGTGGGAGCGAAGGCGGCGAAGCAGTCTCCCCGGCTTGCCGCGCTTCATGCCAAATTGCACGCCGTCGGGTATTGAGAGCTTTGGTGAGCTCTAGTCGGTGGCGTTGATCGCCGGGCCGTCGTAGAGGACCGTGCCGGCGCTGTCGTAGACCCGGACCTTGAGCCGGGTCATTTCCCTTCGCGCGTCCACCAGCACTCTTTCGAACTCGGCGCGGCTTTCGTCGGACCCGGCCTCGTGAACGCTCAGCCTTCCGTTCGCGTCGCGCAGACTCACCATGTCGACGGCCAATTCCGCGGCGTAGGTGCCGTCCACGATGTCGGCCTCGGCCACCGTTCCGTCATCGCCGACCAGTTCCAGCCGGGCCGCTTCAGGGGCGAGGGCGCCCAGCAGCCAGGCGGTATCGCCGTTGGCCGCGGGTCGCCAACGCCAAACCGAATACGGGCGTTGCGTGAAATCCCGGTCGTGTCCTCCGAGGTTCGGATTCAGCCACGTGCCCAGGCCGCTCTCGAGATTGCAGATTCCGTCGGCACCGTCGTCGTTGTAGGCGAGCAGCGCTCCGCGATCGGCGGTGGCTCCGACTCTGGCGCCCGGATGCCAGCCCAGGGTGGGAGGCAGGTTCTCCGTGTAGCCTCGGGCGGTTTTCTCCTCCAGGGTCGTGATGAGAGAGGATTCGAGCTGTTCGGCCGGTGACGTCACTGCGTACTGTTCTCCTTCTTGGGCGGACCTTTGGTTGCACTCTCGCTCCTCTTCGGGGATGGCGCATCGGGGGGATTCCCTGAGTTCCGGTGATCGGTATCGCAGGGTCCTTGAGCTGCTGGTAAGCGCTTACTCGGGTTGAGGGCTGAGTCTGGCGTTGTAGTGATCGGGGGAATCTTACTCTTCGTCGCATCCGCAATTAGTCGACTGATTGCGAATTCGTTGGATCACCCGTTGGTGGTAAATGTGCGAGTTGACGGTGACCTAAAATTACGAACACGTGTTCGATGGTTTGGTGTATTATGGAGGGGTGTCCGAGACCTTCCTTCCCGAACTCCCGCAGGAGTTGTGGCGTGCCGGCAAGCTGGAGCTTGCTCATGGCGTGCAGCAGTTCCTGCAGTTGATGCGGGTCGCCTCCGCTGCTCTGGGGCAGTTTTTGGCGGAGGTGGAGTCTCGGGGTTCGAAGGACTTGTATGGCTATGGGTCGACGGCGGCGTGGTTTGCTGATGTGGCGGGGTTGTCGCGGGGTGAGGCGCAGTCGGTGGTGAAGCGGGCGATCGCGTTGAACTCGACTCGTGCTTTGGATGGCACGGAGGTTCCCGCCTTTGCGCCGACTGTGGGTGCGGCGGCCGCCGAGGGCATGATCGGGGACGAACGGATCGATCAGATACTGGAGATCTTGGCCAAGATCCCGTCCGATACGTCGGTGGAGGATCGGGAAAGTGCGGAGAAGATCCTCGGGAACCTGGCTCGTGGCGCTGGTCCGCGGCAGGTGACGAAGGCCGCCGAGGACATCCTCGGCTGGCTGGATCCCGACGGGAACGAACCCAAAGACCCCGAGCCGAAGCAGCCGCGCCGCGAAATCACCATCGAGCGCCGTCGAGACGGGTTCTGGAAACTCACCGGCCTGCTGGATGACGAGCTGGGGGCTCGGACGGCGGCCGCGTTGGAGGCGTATGCGAAGCCTCGCCCGGTGGACGAATTCGGGCAAGCTGATCTGCGCATGAAGTGCGAACGCCAGGGCGATGCGTGGGCGGAACTTCTCGACTTGGCGATCGCGTGCCCGGACCAGCCTGGCACCAGCGGGTACCGGACGTTGGTGCACGTGACCATCGGTCTGGAAGAGCTCAAGTCCGGGATCGGGAAAGCTTGTCTCGATTTTGTCGGGACCATGACCGCTCGCGAGGCACGCATGGCCGCGTGCGACTGCCTGATGCTCCCCGTGGTGCTCAACGCCGCTGGTGAACCCCTCGACGTGGGGCGACTGAGACGGTTCGTGACGCCAGGCCAAAGACGCGCCCTCAACATCCGGGACCGGGGCTGTGCGTTCCCGGGGTGTCATCGGAAACCGAAGAACTGTCACGCCCACCATATTCATCACTGGGCAGATGGCGGCCCGACTGATCTCCGGAACCTGGTGCTGCTGTGCGGTTTTCATCACCGCCTGATCCACCACGGCGACTGGCAAGTCCGCATGGCGGCTGACGGGTTACCGGAGTTCATTCCACCCCAGTATCTGGACCCGCTACAACGGATCCGGCGCAACACCTTCCACCGCGCCTGAACTCCCTGCATGACCCGAGGAGCCTGTCGGCCACACCGGCGACGGGCACTTCGGCATGCCCGGAGACGCCACGCCTTGACACACCATCTTGCCCTGACTCTCGACAGGGCGACGCGCTTAGACTGCGACTATGCAAGGTGGGCAGGTACCTCTCTGGACGACCTTGGCCGTCGCTCTGTTGGGAATCATCGGCGTGGTCGCCGGCCAGCTCGTCAACGCCTATCGGGAAGACAGGCGTTGGCGTCGGGAACAAGCCCGCGAAGACCTCAGGTGGACTCGAGAACGGCAACGGTGGACAGAGGAGCGCGAAGTCGAGACCGAGCGATACTGGCGTGATCAACGCGTTCGGATTTACACGGCTTTTCTTGCCGCCATCTCGAATGTACGGATAGAGCTCAGGTATGTCAGTGACCTACTCCGAGATGGAGGAGACCTCGATCAAGTGCGGCGGGAACGGCTCCTTGAGCTCACCGCGACGGCTAGGGACCTCTATGCGCCGCTAGGTGTAGTCGGCCCCGCAGATGTTCGTGATCAGGCTACCGAGCTGATCGGGGTTTTCGCCAAACATCTCGACCAGGTGATGGACGGACATCCGGTGAACACAGTGCCATTGCTTGCCTCGGTCAGGAGGTTTGCCGCGACAACCAGAGAGGTTCTCGGCACTGAACCGTCGAACATCCTCACCGACCGCTCAACAGAACGATCTGATTCCCCCTGACCGGACCCGTCCGAACGTACGCCATCAGCCCGGCCAGCGCGGCCGAACCCGCCGCGCCGACAGTCATGTCGTGGCGCGCCAGCAAAGCTTGGGCGGCAAGGAGTTCGTCGTCGGCCACGGCGTGTACCGCGCCGCCGGAGTCGTCGATCGCGGCCAGCGCGTCGGGGCCGTGGAGGGCGTGCCAGTTCACCAGCGGCTCGTTGTGTTCCGTCGTGACGACGACGTCACGAGGCAGCATCCGGTACGGTCCCGGCCAGCTCGTCACGATCGGGTTGTTGCCGGGGGAGCCGACGCCGTGCAGGGCCGCGGGCCAGCCGAGCGCGCGAAGCCGCCGGTGGGCCGCGATGATCGTCGTGCCGTTGCCGACCGGGATCCACCAGGACGCCGGCGCGGGGCCCGACTCCGCGTACAGGGAGTCGATGACGTGGCCGTGTCCCTGAATCACGTCCTTGTAGGGCCCGTCGACGTTCCCGTCCATCGCCCCTTCCGAGACGGCGAAGGCCCCCTCCGTCGCCCCAGGCGGCGGGTAGGACGACGGTGCAGTGCTTTCCGGCCGCCGCGCAGGCTGTCGCCATCGCGCGGTCGTGACTGCCGGAGGGGCAGTGGGTTTCGTCCGCGAGGACCACGCGAATTCCCGACAGCAGGTCGTCCGCGCGGGCGAGACTGGATGTCCGAGGCAGCACGGAACCGTTCCCCTTCACCGGACCCTGCTGGTGTCCGAGACAAGGCACGCGTTCCGGACGGTCTGATCAAAACGGTTAAAAGCCTCAGACCTTCGGAGGGATACGACGGCGGTGTGCGCTCCTATCGTCGGAGGCCGACCGAAAACCGGTGAGGAGCCCCTCTGATGAAGCTCGTGCGCATGATGGGACTGGCCGTGCTGACGGCGTCCGCGTTGGTGTTCTCGATGACGGCGGCGTCCGCGCACGACCCCGAAACGGCGGAGGGGCAGGCGGCGGCCAGGACGTTCATGGCCGATCACGTGCCGGCCGAGCGGCACGCCGTCACCGGCACCGCGGCGGGAGTGCCCTGCGTCAACGGCAAGGCCGACATCTACCCGTGCAAGAACGTCGACCTGCTCAGTGTGCTGCCCCTGTCGGGTCTCGGCGGTGGGAACGGCAACGACATCTGGGGCTGGACCGATCCCTCGTCCGGCAAGGAGTACGCCATCGTCGGGCGGACCAACGGCACCGCCTTCGTCGATCTGAGTACACCGACCTCGCCGAAGTTCCTCGGCAACCTCCCGTCCAACGGCGGCAGCAGCTCGTGGCGGGACATGAAGGTGTACAAGAACCACGCCTTCATCGTGGCCGACTTCATCACCGGGCACGGCATGCAGGTGTTCGACCTGACCCGCCTGCGCGCGGTCACCACACCGCAGACCTTCACCGCCGACGCCCTGTACAAGGAGTTCGGTCCCGCGCACAACATCGCGATCAACGAGGAGACCGGTTTCGCCTACGCGATCGGCTCCAACACGTGCAGCGGCGGACCGCACATCGTCGACATCCGGAACCCGAAGGCGCCGGCCAAGGCGGGCTGTGTCTCACAGGACGGCTACACCCACGACACCCAGTGCGTCGTCTACCGCGGACCGGACGCGGCCTACCGCGGCAAGGAGATCTGCTTCAACGCCAATGAAGACACCCTGACCATCGTCGACGTCACCGACAAGGCCAGGCCGGTCCAGATCTCCCGTAAGGGTTACTCGGGCGCGCAGTACTCGCACCAGGGCTGGCTGACCGGTGATCAGCGCTACTTCCTGCTCGACGACGAACTGGACGAGTCGCGCGGCACCGACAAGCGCACCAAGACCTACGTCTGGGATCTGGCCAAGCTGTCCGCTCCCGTGCACACCGGCGTCTACAGTTCGCCCGCCACCGCGATCGACCACAACCAGTACATCAAGGGCCAGTACTCCTACCAGGCGAATTACCAGGCCGGTCTGCGCATCCTCGACGTCAGCGGGGTCGCGTCGGCGAAGCTGTCCGAGGTCGGCTACTTCGACATCTATCCGTCGGGCAACGCGGCGAACTTCAACGGGGCGTGGAGCAACTACCCGTACTTCGCCAGCGGCATCGTCATCGTCAACGGCATCGAGCAGGGCCTGGTCGTGGTGAAGCCCACTCTCGCCGGGAAATGACCGGGACCGATCGTGCGTAAGCCCCGGATCACGGATTGGTTGTTCCTCGCGCTGGCCTTGGTGATCGGTGCGGCGGCGGTGCTCGTCGCGCTCCGCCCGACACCGGGCTCCGCGCATTCGGCGCACCAGCAACCCGTCGTGACGGCCGATCTGATGCCCGCCGCGCACAGCGACGGACTGTCGGAGGCGGAAAGCGGGTACCGGTTCGAGCGGGTCACCACACCCGCCGTCCGGGGCCCCGAGGTTCCGGTCGCGTTCCGGATCCTCGGACCCGACGGACGGCCGGTCACCCGCTTCCTGGACAACCAGACCAAACAGCTGCACTTCTTCGCCGTGCGCGACGACATGAACGTCTTCCAGCACGTGCATCCGGTCCTGGACGGGGACGTCTGGCGCACGAGTCTCGCGCTGACCGACGGCGGTGCCTACCGGATGTTCGCCGAGTTCGTCCCGCTCGACACCAAGGACCCGAAACATCCGGTCGTGCTCGGCGTCCCGTTCACCGTGCCCGGTGACACCAGCTTCGTCCCGGTGCCCGCTCCCGCCGGGGGCACCGTGACGAGTACGGGCTACCGGGTGGAGCGGGCGGAGGGAACGAGCCGGATCCCGGTGATGCGGGCGCAGGTTCTCCGCTTCGCTCTCCGCGGCCCGGACGGCGCGCCCATCACCGCCGTCGATCCGCATCTGGGCGCCAACGGGCATATGACCGGGTTCCACACCATGCTGCTATCGGCCACGCATCTGCATCCGGTCCAACCGGTCGGCGCGGCGCTGGTCGACGGCGAGCTGACTTTCCACTCCCTGTTCTCGGAACGGGGCGAGTACCGGTTGTTCCTGGAGTTTTCGCACGGCGGGCGGGTGCACACGGCCGCCGTCACCGTCGCGGTGGACTGACGGGAACGACCTCGGCGATCTTCGGCGGCGCACCGCCCGGCGTCCAGAGCAGCCGGACGCGGTCGGTCACGACGTCCCGGGCAGGCAATTCCGTGTAGCCGCCGGTCATCCTGCCGATCGTTTGCCAGCCGCCCGCCGCGTCCGCGATCTGGACGTCGGCGCCCGCACCGGCTTCGGCCGCCAGGACGACGACCTTGTCCAGCGGCTTCGGCGCGGCGGCGGTGATGACGAGCGCGTCGCCGGGCAGTGGCGCCGAGGCCGCCGTGTACACCGAATCGGCGTTGTTGTCAGCGGCGGCGGCGAGGTTCGGCCCCGCCGGGGTGCCGGTAACGGTGTACTTAGGACTGTCCGGAGTGGACACGGTGAACTCGCTGACCACGACCCAGAAAGTTTGAGTGCCGGTCACGCGCAAGCGGACGAACCGGGCCTCGGCGCCTTCCGGGAGATCCGCCGAGATCACCGGCTCCGTGACCGTTTTCACCGTCGTCCACCGCTCGCCGTCGGCGGAGTATTCGAGGACCCCGTTGTGGATGAAGTCGTTCGGGCTGCTCGGTTTTCCGGTGGTGATGTCTACATGGGACACTTGCTGCGCGATGCCGAGGTCGACGCCGACGGTATCGCCGGCCCGGGGTGCCCAGTCGGTCCAGTAGTAGGTCTCCGGGTCGCCGTCGACCATCCGGGCCGGGACGTTGTCGGTGTAGGTGCCCATCGAGGTCGTCGGCCGCGGCCGGATCCCGGGCAGGCCGAACCAGCGATCGGCCGTCGCGAGCGCGCTGTCGAGGAACGGCACGCAGACGTCCGTGCAGGTGCCCGGGTTGCGAGGCCCCCGCGCGGTCGGGACGCGGATCGCCTGCGCCTTCTTGAGCGCGGCGACGAGTTCGCCGCGTTCGGCCCACGCCTTCGCGCCGTCGCCGTCGAAGTGAGCCAGCAGCATTTTCACCGCGTGCCTGCCCGCTTGACCGTAGAGGCCGACCTGGTCGAGCCAAGGACCGACCTCGGTGAGGAACTTCGGGTTCGTGGCCATCCCGCGTCGCAGTTCCTCGGGGTTCGCGGCCATCGCGATGAGATAGCGGTCCAGTTTCGCCGCCGCGTCCCAGGGATCTTTCTTCTCGAGCGCGGTCCAGAACGCGGTGAGCAGGGGGTGCAGCACCGGCGAGTCCAGATCCGGCTTCCCGGTTTCGAGACGAACGAGCAGACTGGAGTAGTTGTTCTCCGCGAACACCTTCAGCGCCGGTGCGGCGGGACCGCCGAGATCGGCGATCGCGGCGAGCCAGGACTTGTCCGGGTCGTACCCGTCCGGGTTCCACAGGAAGTCACCCGAGGTGAATTCGGCGATCTTGGATGCCTCGGCCTGCACCATCGGGTTCGCGGTGATCCCGGTCAGGAACTTCGCGACCCCGGGTTCGCGGCCGATGTACGGGCCGAGCAGCAGGCGTTCGGTGATGTAGTCGTTGACCGGGTAGTTGTCCCAGATCAGGAGGTCGTGCCCGAAGACTTCTTTCGCCTGCCGGGCCTGCTTTTCGGTGATCTGCCCGGCGATCACGCCGACGCCGGTCCACTCGACGATCACCGCCTTGTCGAGCTGGGTGCGCAGCGCGGTCTTGTACGGGGAGTCGGCGAGGTCGTAATACTCGGTCGGGACCATTTGCAGCCGCTCGGCACCGGGATGCGCGGCGATGAAATCCCGCTGTACCCGGTTGAGCAGGAACGACTGCGCCGCGCCCGCGGCGGCGCCACCGGTGCCGAACTTCGCGGCGTCGGCGTCGCAGTTCCAGCGGGTGTAGGAGATGTCGTCGAGCGGGATCGCGAACGACCGCACCCCGATGTCCCACAGCGACCGGAACTTCGTGACCAGCGCGGCCGCGTCGGCGTCCGAGGAGTAACACACCGAAAGGCCGGGGGAGAGGGCGTAGGTGAACTCCACGTGGTTCGCGGCGGCGCGGCTCACCAGTTGCGAGAGCGGCGCGAGCTGTTCGGGCGGGTACTGGTCGCGCCAGCGGGCGCGCAGGTACGGGTCGTCCTTGGGGGAGTAGACGTACATGTTCTGCTTGGTGCGGCCGTAGAAGTCCAGCTGCGCCAGCCGGTCGGCGTGCGACCACGGCGCTCCGTAGAAGCCTTCGATCACCCCGCGCATCGGCGCCGCCGGCCAGTCGCGCAGGGCGAACGCGCGGCTCTCGCCGGAAGAGAAGAGCTGCCGGAACGACTGCGCGGCGTAGAACGTCCCCGCGGTGTCCACACCGGACAGGGCGATCACGCCCCGGTCGGCGGCGAGAACGTATCCGCCGGGGGACAGACCTTCGGGACCTTCGACGCGGAGCGCGGCGAGCGCGAGCGCGGTCGCCCTGCTTTCGGTGGGGCCGCCGATGAAGACGACGAGCCAGTCGTCGCCGCGCTGCCGGTCGACGGCCGCCCGGTCGTCGCCGGTGATCTTGACGAAGGTGCTCGCCCCCGCCGAGCGGAGGACCTGCTCCACGACGGCGAGCGCGGACGGGTCGGTGTCCGCGCCGGCGACCTCGACGACAGTGCGCGGGATGGTCACTTGCCCCGGCCGCGGCGTCAGCTGTCGGGGCGTCGGCCAGACCTGCGCGAGCGACGGGGGAGCGGGTGCCGCGCTCACCGGTGCCGGGACGGCCACCGCCACTGCGGTCACGAGAAGCGTCACCGGAATGAGGCGGAGAGCCCATCGGAAGGACATCGGCTGGCCCCCAAATCGTCGATCGACGACGTTCTGTGAGCAAGCAAACACCCGATGCGATGACCCGGGCTAGGTCGGTCTGGGTGATTTTCCGACAGTGAGCGCTGACCGGCTCGGTGCTGCAAGCCTGGCGTTTCGCCCCCATGAGGACGTCGGACACGACAGAATGACCCCGTGCGAATCCTCTGTGGTGTGGTCGCCCTCGTCCTGCTCGCTCTCGCCGGCTGCCAATCCGGGGTTTCCGGGCAACCCGAGCCCGAAGGCGACAGTTTCGCGGTCAAGGACGGATCCCGGTTGAGGTTCCGGCCGGTCCTGGCCGAGCTTCCACCTGGTCCGGCGACGGGCGCCGCGACGAACCGGCAGAGCGCGGACCCCGCCGAGCAGCAGGCCGCCGCGGCGGCGCTCGACTGCTCGCCGGGGCCGGACCCGTTGGACGGCGGTGACGATCCGGCGCTTCCGCTGGTCGCCTGCGACCGCGTCCAGGGCACGAAATACCTGCTCGGGCCGGCCTTCCTCACCGGAGCCGACCTCGGCAAGGCGAACGCGCGGCTGGATCAGTCGGGCAGTTCGATGGTGGGTCTCAGCTTCACCGACGCGGGTTCGCGGAAGTGGGCCGAGTGGACCGCGGCGAACGTCGGCAAGCAGGTCGCGATGGTGCTGAAGAGCCGGGTGCTGACCGCGCCGTCGATCCAGTCCGCGATCACCGGCGGGGAAACCCAGATCACCGGCAAGTTCACCCTGCCCGAAGCGCGGCAACTGGCGCGGGACATCGCCGGCGCCTGAGCCGGAATAGGATCACCGCCGCCGACGTTTGAGCGTTCAACTACTTCAGGGGAGTTGGACATGGGTTACGAGATCCTGGGCACCCGGCACGAGCCGACCTTCGGGCTGGACACCTTCGGCGACGTCGAGAACGGCCCGGACGGCCAGCCGGTGAGCCAGGCCGAGGCCATCCGCCAGGTCGTGGCCGAGGGGGTGCTCGCCGACCAGGTGGGCATCGACTACTTCGGTGTCGGCGAACACCACCGCGCGGAGATGGCGGTGTCGTCGCCGGACGTCGTCCTGGCGGCTGTCGCCGGCCAGACCGAACGGATCCGGCTGGGCACGGCGGTGACCGTGCTCAGTTCGGACGACCCGGTGCGTGTCTACGAGCGGTTCGCCACGCTGGACGCCGTTTCCCGGGGGCGCGCCGAGGTCACGCTCGGCCGGGGCTCGTTCACCGAGTCGTTCCCGCTGTTCGGTTATTCGCTGGACGACTACGAGGCGCTCTTCGCCGAGAAGCTCGACCTGTTCACCCACCTGCAGGGCGAGAAGCCGGTCGACTGGTCGGGGACCGTCCGTCCCGCGCTGGAGGGCGCGCAGGCCTTCCCGGTCACCGAATCGGGCAGCCTGCCCGCTTGGGTCGGTGTCGGCGGCACCCCGCAGTCGGTGGTCCGCGCGGCCGCGTACGGCCTGCCGCTGGTGATGGCGGTGATCGGCGGATCGCCGGAGCGCTTCACCCCGCTGGCCGACCTGTACCGGCGCGCGCTGAAGGAGGCGGGACACCAGGAGCTGCCGATCTCCATGCACAGCCCCGGTCACATCGCCGAGACCGACGAACTCGCGATGGCCCAGCACTTCCCGCACCACCAGGCCGCCTTCGCCAAGATCGGCGCCGAACGGGGCTGGGGCCCGATGTCCCGCGCCGACTACGACGCCATGGCCGGTCCGCGCGGCGCGCTGTTCGTCGGCTCTCCCGAGACCGTCGCGCGGAAGATCGCCTGGGCGATCCGGACCCTCGGCCTGTCGCGATTCCAGCTCAAGTACAGCGTCGGCGCACTCGGGCACGAGCAGCGCGCGAACTCGATCCGGCTCTACGGCGAACAGGTCGTGCCGCGGGTCAAGGAGCTCCTGAAGGACTAGCCTCGAAGCGTGGTGTTCGACTCCGAGCGATTCGACCTTCAGCCGTACACCGGTTTCGACATGTCCCGCTATGTCCGGCGGACCTATTGCAGCTGGGAGGATTCCGGCTGGGAATCACTGCTCGTCCAGCGGTTCGACCACGTTCCCGTCGCCGAGGACATGCGGTTGCCCGCCGTCGCGGATCTTCATCTCGTCCTGCCGCTGTCAGGCAGGGCGGAGATGGAGACCCGCGGCGAAGGCCGGTGGAACCGTCATCAGTGGGAGCCGGGGCGGCTCGAACTCGCCGTTCCCGGCAGGCCGGTGCGGCGCCGGTACCGCGGCGACGAGTCGATGCGCAGCTTGCAGGTGCACCTCCCGGGCACCACCGTGGAGTCCGTCGCCGCCCGCCTGGGTGGCCGCGCGGTGGACCACGAGGCGATGGCGGCTTCCGTGGCCGGGGGAGACCCGCTGCTCGGCGAGCTCGTCCGGGCGGTCGGGAAGGCGGGGGAGAACGACGACCTGTACGCCGAATCCGCGGCCGCCTTCCTCACCGTGCATCTGCTCACCCGGCACGCGCGGAAGCCGCCTCCGCCGGACGCGGGGAAAGAGGACAACCGGGTCCGCGCGGCCGTGGCCCTGATGCGCGATCGGCTGGCGGATCCGCTCGGCCTGGCCGAAATCGCCGGGGAAGTGCACCTGAGCGTGTATCACTTCATCCGGGTCTTCAAGGAGAAGACCGGCGAGACACCGCACCGGTTCCTCGCCAGGCTCAGGATCGAAGAGGCGCAGAGACTGCTGCGTCACACCGATCTCCCCATCGCCCGGATCGCGAGCAGATGCGGGTTCGCCACCCCCGGCGCCTTGTCGGCCGCCTTCCTGCGGCACACCGGAACGCGTCCATCCGGGTACCGCAATCCCTGACCACCGCACCGCAATCCGGCGCATGGTCGCCGGGGCCGCCTGTTCCTAGGGTGATCTCGTGAGTAGTTCTGGAACGCAGTCGTACGACGTCACCGCCCAATCGACGGCACCGCCCGCCGCGGTGTGGGCACTGTTGCTCGACGCCCGGAGCTGGCCGTCCTGGTCGGGCGTCGGCTCCCTGGAAGTCGGTGCTTCACAGGGACTTTCCGCCGACGGACGCGACGGTGTCGGCGCGATCCGTGCCTTCCGTACCGGCAAGACGGTCACCAAGGAGCGGATCACCGCGCTCGACCCCGAACGCCGGTTCTCCTACGAGGGCGTGGACGTCCCGGTGATGGTCGATTACCAGGCCGCCGTCGAGCTGCGCGAGACACCCGGCGGCGGGACCCGGATCCGTTGGCACGGAACGTATCGCGTCGGCCGGGGCAAGGCGTTGTTCTTCCGGTGGTACCTCGGCCGGTTCATGCGGGCCATGGCGACCGGGCTCGCCGAGCACGCCGGCGGCCCGGCCCGGAGACCATGACGCCGGATCAGTGCCGAGCGGCGGCTTCCCGGTGGAAGCCCGCGATCATCGCCTCGGTACTCGGCGGGTTGAAGGGCTGCCCGAGCGTGCGCATGAGCGAGTTCACGCTGGGGCGGTACATCCCGGTCTTGCAGTAGCGGGACCCTTCGAAGGCGCCGACCGTGCCGCCGTCGGGCGACGGCTTGCCGAGCCAGCTGTACCACTTGGCGCGGCGATCCTTCATCTGCTGGGCCGTGAGCGCGGACGCGTTGGGCTCACGCGGTTCCCGGGTTTCGCACGTGCCGTAGTCGTACTCGTCGGCCAGCCCGCCGATGGAGTGCCCGAGTTCGTGGGCGACGATCTGGCTGGCCTGGATGTTGCCTCCCGAAGAGGTCGCGACACCGCCGCCCGCCCCGCCGTATTTGGTGGTGTTGGCGAGCATGATGACCTGATCGACGTCCGGCGCGGCGGCGGCGTACTGATTCGCCTTGGTTTCGTTGACGCACAACAGCCGCTCGATCCCGCCGCACCAGAAGTACGAGCCCAGCGCGGTGTTGCGCCGCACCCCCTGGGTCGGATCGTTGGTGATGCCGGACTGCGGGGAGACGACGTCGACCTGCCAGAGGTTGAACTGCTTGCGGTAGCTCTTGTACGGCTCGATGGCGAACAGCGCCGCGATGCTGGAGCGGACGTGCTGCGAGTACGTGCCCAGCTGCGAGGAGGTGTAGCCGTCACCGACGAAGACCAGGTCGAAGGTGGTCTCGCTGGGGCCGTTGGTCTCGATCGGGGTCACCGCGGCGGCGTTCGCGATCGACTGTGGGGCGGCGGTGCGGTCCGAGGAGGGCCGGGTGACGTCCACCCGGGTGATGGTCCCTCCGGGTTCGAAGGCCTCCATCGACGTCGTGAACCGGGGGGCCGCCGACGCCGTCGCGGGGGTGAACCCGGCGACGAGGATGGCTGTCAGCGCGACCATGAGACAGGCACGTCGCATGTGTACTCCTTGCGGGGATGGGGAGAAAGGGGAGGAGTACGAAAAACGATCCCGACTTTCGACGGCTTCCGGCACATCCCAAACAGCCATAAGGTCCGCGTGATGGACGTCGAGTTACGTCACCTGCGAGTGGTGTGCGCCGTGGCCGACGCGGGCAGCATCACGCGCGCGGCGATCGGGATCGGCAGCTCCCAGCCCGCGCTGACCGCCGCCGTGCAACGGATCGAGCGCGCGTTCGGCGGGGCCTTGTTCGTGCGCGGCCGGGACGGGGTCTTTCCGACGGCGTTCGGTGAATGCGTGCTCGTCCGCGCGCGGGCCGTCCTCGCCGCGGCGGACACGATGCACCGGGACGCGGCCCGCTGGCTGGCGGACGGGGAGGAACGTCCTGTCGCGCTGGGTGGGATCGGCGGTTCGATGGTCGTCGAGCTGGCCGACCGGCTCGGTGATTCCGGGCGGGGGCAAGCGGTTTCGGTGACCACCGAGTTCTCGCCGTTGCGGCTGCTGGATCTCGTCGTGGGCGGGCAACTCGACGCCGCCGTCGTCGCCGACTACCCCGGTCACGCCCTGCCGTCGGCCCCGGGGGTGATGTCGCGGCCGCTGGCCACGCAACCGGTGTTCGTGGCGATCGCCGCGGATCATCCGGCCGCCGCCCGCGCCGAGATCGAGCTGGCCGATCTCGCCGGGGAACGGTGGGTGCTCGGGCCGTCCGACGGGGCCGGCTGGCCGGAGTGTTTCGAGGAAGCTTGCGCGCGGGCGGGATTCCGGCCACAGGTCGCGCACCGGAGCACGGAACTCCGGCCGCTGCAACGCCTGATCGCCGCGGGCCGGGCGATTTCCCCTTGCCAGGTCACCTTTCCCGCTTCACCCGGGATCACGATCCGTTCCCTCGCCGGGGATCCGTTGTGGATGCGGTACCTGATCGCCTGGAGCACCGAAGGAGCCTTCGGCGGGCACAGCGACGCTCTGATCGCCGCGGCCGAGGCGGCCTACCGGTCCGACACCGACAGCAGTCACGCCTACCGCCGCTGGCTCGCGCGCCGGGAGGAACCCGCCCGGCGTGCCATCGGGTGACACCTGGTCGGGGAATTCCCCTTGTCGGGGCGGTGGTCCTAGCCTCGGAACCCCACCGACGAAGGGTAAGAAATTGCGTCTGCGCGCCCTGCTGGCCGCTGCTGTCCTGACCATCACCACCGCTCCGGCCGCGCTCGCCGCGCCGGACGTCGCCCACGGCACCGACGTGCCACCAGGGCAATTCGGGTTCGTCGCGAAGATCGCGATGACGAAGATCCCCCGCCCGGACGGTTCGACCTACGGCAGTTTCTGCACGGGAGCGCTGATCGCGCCGAGCTGGATCATCACCACCGGACACTGCTTCCACGACGCGCACCGCAAGCGGGTCTCGGGCAAGGTGCCGTATCCGACGACGGTGACGTTGGGGCTGGTCGACGAGGCGACCGAATCAGGCGTGGCCCGTAAGGCGACCGAAGTACGGCAGGCGAAGGAAAACGACGTCGCCCTGATCAGACTCGACACCCCGGTGACCACGGTTTCCCCGCTGACGGTGAACCGGGCGGTCCCGCAGATCGGCCTGCACCTGACCTTGGCGGGCTGGGGAAGCCTGACCGCCACGAATCCCGCTCCGGCGACACGGATGCAGCAAGGAACCGTGCAGGTGGCGACGGTGGCCCCGACGACGGTGGGCGTCCGCGGCGCGGCGCCGTCGATCACGACCAGCGCCTGCACGTACGACTCGGGCGCGCCGTACTTCGTCCCCGGCGGCAAGAGCGGCGCGCTGGTGTCCCTGGAGGCCACCGGACCGGACTGCCCGCACGCCGGGGTCGAGACGACGTCCCGCGCGGACGTCATCGCGGACTGGATCGTCACCCAAACGGGGTAGTGCTCCGTTTCGGCCGGTCACGGGGCGGGTAGTGGCGTGGGCAAGGAGGTACAGCGATGACGAGTGTTCGAATGACCGCGCCTCCGGCGCCGCCGGACCCCATGCCGCCGGATCCCGGGGTGCCCGAGCCCGGGATCCCCGAGCCGGTGCCGGATCCGGGCAGGCCCGAGCCGGTGCCGGACCCCGGGGTACCCGAGCGGGTCCCCGATCCGGGACCGGATCGCCCGTTGCCGGAACCCGAAAGCCCGCCGGAAGGCCAGCCTGGGCCGGCCGGGCTCAGAGGGTGAACGCGAGCCAGAGCGCGAACCAGGCGCAGGCCGCGATCGCGACGACGACCGCGAAAACCCGCAGGCCGGCGGTGGCGATCCGGAGCGACGCCGTCTCGTGGTGCTGTCGGTGATTCCCCATGATGCCGCCCTCCTTTCAAGATCACCTTCCGCTCTCCGCGCGTTCGGCGCAGCGGGGATGGTCTGTCAGGGTGACCCCATCCGGGTGAGGGCAGCCCGCATTTCGTCCTCTGGATGCGGTGGTTCGTATCGCGGACGACCGCATCCAGAGGACGAAACGCGTGGCTCGGCCGGTCAGAGCCAGCCGTGGTGGGCGGCGAAGACCCCCAGCTGGAACCGGCTGGAGACACCCGCGCGGTCCATCAGGGTTTCGAGATAGCGGAACAGGGTGCGCCTGCTGACGCCGAGTTCGGCGGCGATTTCGTCGTCCTTGCGCCCGGCGGCGAGCAGGATCAGCAGCTCACGTTCGATCGGCCGGATCGGCTGCTCGGCCGTCCGTCCCCGCTGGTCGAGCGGAAGCGCCGCCGCCCAGGTGGTTTCGAACAGGCCCTCCAGCGCGGAGAAGAGACTGCACGGCCGCACGATCACGATGGACTGGTTGCGGTCGGCCTCGCGGATGGTCAGCGCGATGGTGGCCGCCCGGTCGTCGAAAAGCGTCAGTTTCACCGGGAGCTCGGGCAGCAGCCGTGCCTGCTCGCCCGCGCGCAGGCACGGCAGGATGTTCGCGGTGAGGTAGCCGGGATCGCCCAGTGAAGCTCCACTGTAGACACAGCGATAGGTGATCCCGCGCCGCAACTGCTCCTCCTCCAGGAGGTTGCGGCGGCCGCCGGTGAAGTAAGGCGGGGAATCGAGGCGGCGCACCTGTCTTCGCACCAGGGTCGCGAGGTGCTGAAGCCGGGGGAGGATCGCGTCGCCGGTGACCACTTCGAGCAGGTCCTGCGCGTGCGGCATTCCCGAATGCGCCCGCCGGAACGCGCGGTACGCGGTCTGGACCGCGAGCCGCGCGTCGTGCAGTTCGGCCTGCCGTCTCGTGGTCAGCGCGGCGAGCGCCTCACCGGGGTTCGCGGGGACGAACTCGGCTCCGTCCACTCCGGACGACACCGCCAGCCCCGCGTCCGCCAGTTCCTTCAATGCCAGATGGACGGTCTCCGCGTCGTCCTCCCGCCAGGCCAGTTCCCCGGCCGTCACAGGCGCGTTTTCGAGCATCCGGCGGTAGATCCGGGCGGCGGTCTCCCCGAGGCCCAGCCTGAGCAGTTGCGCGCCGAGCTCGTCGGGGAGACTCACCGGTGTCACGACCTAGACGCCCGACGTGTCGCGGATCCAGGTGCGGTTCGCCGAGATGGCGGTGTGCGTCGAGCTGTCCACCTTGTTGCCCGCGATGTGCACGCCGACCTGCTTGCCGCCGACGAAGACCGGTCCGCCCGAGTCACCGCCGTTGGTCAGGCCGTCGCCCCGGCGCGCCTTGATCAGTCCACTCCCGACACTGCTCACCTTCATCTGGGTGACCTTCAGGTACCGCTGGAGGTCACCGTCTTCGTTGTAGCCCCAGCCATAGACGTATTCGGTGTCGCCGGCCGAGACGGAAGTGCCCAGTGACGCGTAGGTCGTGCTGACCGAACGGTCGAGCCGTAGCAAAGCGATGTCGGCGCCGCTGGAGGGGGTGTAGATGGCGGACGCCACGGCGTAGGTCCCGGCCTGGTGGTCGACGTCTCCGACACGGACCGAATACTTGGCGCCGGGTTCGTCGATGCAGTGCTGGGCCGTGAGTACCCAGCGGGCGCCGATGATCGAACCGGAGCACCACTGCTCACCGTTCTGCTCGATCATGGCGGCCCACGGACCGGACTGGGCGTATCCGCCGTCGATGATGGGGGCCGCGCCGGCGGCGGGGGTGACCGTCACGAGCCCGGCCGCGCACAGCAGTGCGGTGAAGAGACCTCGGATGCGCATGGTGCCTTCCAATGCAGGGGAAACACAGAGGAGAAAGAGGAAAACGACGGCGCGCCTTTGACCACGGCGGGATCGCCAGGGGTCACCTGGCCGGATCCGGTGCGGTTTTCCCATGCTAGGCAAGCGGATACGGCGGTTGATAGCGACTAAAGACGGGAGAAGGCGGCGCGGGGCGGCAGGGCACCCGGAGTATCGGCACGGTAGTGCCGTTGGCACCGATGTGTCACGGACGGACCGGTGCCGAGCACGAACAGACGCCTAAACGCGGGTCTTTCGCTTCCTGGACGGCTTCGGGTCGAGCAGTTCTTCGGCGAGGAGGATCGCCCGATCCGACAGCGTGACGGACAGCCGTTCCACCGAATCGCCGATCCGGCCCGCTTCCCGGCGCACGCCCTCGCCCACGGGTTCGCTGTGCCGATCGGCCAGACCCGCGAGCCTGCTCCCGGAGACCACGACCAGATCGGCGAGGCGTTCACCCAGTTCGGTCAGCCGGTTCGCCGTCCTGCCCGCCCGCCGGGCCACCAGGTCTTCGGTCTCCCGGCGCAACTCCCGGACCGCGGACCTCGACTCGGTCGTCGTCCCGATGAGTGCGGACTTCAAGGTTTTCGTCACGTCCATCAGGAATCGACCTCCGCGCGGCTCGGCTGCATTTGAGTGTACGGCTGTACACCGAACTGCGGAATAGGCGTCATGTCAGTCCAGGGCAAGTCGCAAAATTTCTGAAACATGTCAACTTCTTGCATTTCGTCACCGGGTTGTTGCATGCTCGTAAAGCTCTGGCTCCCTCCCCGCTGTCTCAAGGAAGAGAAGACGCCATGACACGTATGCGCCTGTCCCGGATCGTCGCCGGTCTCCTGGTCGCAGGGCTTTCCGTCGCCGGACTCTCCTTCGCTTCAGCCGCGAGCGGCCCACCCCCGGGTACCGCCGCCCCACCCGGACCCGCCGCCCTCGCCGAGGTGCCGTTGACCCGCACGGTGTCGGCGGGCAGCGCGCTGCCCGGCTATCCCGTCGCGAACGCCGTCGACGGAAACCGGGAAAGCTATTGGGAATCCGCGGGCAACGCGTTCCCGCAGTGGATCCAAGCCGACCTCGGGGCGGCCAAGACCCTCTCGCGGATCGTGCTGAAACTGCCGTCGGGCTGGGAGTCCCGCACCCAGACGATCGGCGTGCGCGGAAGCACCGACGGCACGGCGTTCACCGACCTCGCCGCGCCGACCGGCTACACGTTCACCCCCGGCGCCGACACGGTCTCGATCCCGATGACCGCGTCGGCCCGCTACGTGCGCTTGCAGATCACGGCGAACACGCGATGGCCCGCCGCGCAGCTTTCGGAATTCGAGCTCTACGGGCCCGGCACCGGCGACCCGCAGGAACCGGGCACGCCCGCGAATCTCGCGTCGGGCAAGCCGATCGAAGCCACCTCGACGGTCCACTCCTTCGTCGCCGCCAACGCCAACGACGGCAACACCGCCACGTACTGGGAATCGGCCGCCGGCTACCCGAACTCGCTGACGGTGAAACTCGGGGCCGACGCGGAGGTCGAGTCGGTCGTGGTGAAGCTCGATCCGGGCGCGGTCTGGGCCGCGCGGACGCAGAACTTCGAGGTCCTCGGCCGTGCTCAGGGCGCCACCGCGTTCACCTCCCTGTCCGCGCGGGCGGATCACCGCTTCGACCCGGCCGTGAGCCAGAACTCCGTGGTCATCCCGGTGAACGGACGCGCGTCGGACGTACGCCTCCAGTTCTTCGCCAACTCCGGCGCTCCCGGCGGTCAGGTCGCCGAGTTCCAGGTGATGGGCACTCCGGCGCCGAACCCGGATCTCGTGGTCACGGGCGCGACCTGGACGCCGTCGAACCCGACGGAGACGAGCCCGCTCGCCGTTTCGGCCACGGTGAAGAACACCGGCACCGCGAACGCGGGCGCGACGACCGTGAGGGTCAGTCTCGGCGGCACCGTCGCCGGTGAGGCGGACGTCCCCGCCCTCGCCGCGGGCGCGTCCACCACGGTGACGGTGAACGCGGGTACGCGTCCGCAAGGGACCTACAGTGTCGCGGCCTCCGTCGACCCGGACGGCAGGGTGGCGGAGCAGAACGAAACCAACAACACCTTCACCTCCCCGACGTCGCTGGTCATCGGTCAGTCGCCGGGACCCGACCTCGAGGTCACCGGTATCACCTCGAGCCCGCCCAACCCGGCCGCCGGTTCGGCCGTGTCGTTCACCGTCGCGGTGCGCAACCGCGGCACCAGCCCCGCCGGCCCCTCGGTGACCCGGCTGGCCGTCGGAGGCACCACGCTGACCGGTGCCACCGGCCCGATCGAGGCGGGTGCCACCGCGAACGTCGCGATTTCGGGCACGTGGACCGCCGCCAACGGGGGCGCGACCCTGACCGCGACGGCCGACGCGACCGGCAAGGTCACGGAGACCAACGAGTCCAACAACAGCCTCTCGCGGGCGATCGTCGTCGGCCGCGGCGCGGCGGTCCCGTACGTCGAGTACGAGGCGGAAGCCGCGCAGTACCAAGGACAACTGCTGGAGGCCGACCCGCTGCGCACCTTCGGCCACACGAACTTCGCGACCGAGTCCTCCGGCCGCAAATCCGTGCTGCTGGCGAACCAGGGCCAGTACGTCGAGTTCACGTCGTCGAACCAGGCGAACTCCATCGTCGTGCGCAACTCCATCCCCGACGCCCCCGGCGGTGGCGGGCAGGACGCGACACTCAGCTTGTACGTCAACGGGACTTTCGCGCAGAAGCTGACGCTGTCGTCCAAGCACAGCTGGCTCTACGGCAGCACCGACGATCCCGAAGGCCTGACGAACACCCCGCAGGCCAACGCGCGACGGCTGTTCGACGAGTCGCACGCGCTGCTGTCGCGGTCTTACCCGCCGGGAACGAAGTTCAAGCTGCAACGCGACAGCGGTGACAACGCCGCGTTCTACATCGTCGACCTCGTCGATCTGGAACAGGTCGCGCCCGCCACGGAGAAGCCGTCGAACTGCGTGTCCATCACGGAATACGGCGCGGTGCCGAACGACGGGAACGACGACTCGACCGCGATCCAGCGCGCGGTGACCGACGACCAGAACGGCGTGATCGGCTGCGTCTGGATCCCGGCGGGGCAGTGGCGGCAGGAGAAGAAGATCCTGACCGACGACCCGAACGTGCCCAACGGCGGTGGCCAGTACAACCAGATCGGCATCTCGAACGTGACGATCCGCGGCGCCGGGATGTGGCATTCGCAGCTTTACTCGGAGATCGAGCCGCAGAACGCGGGCGGCATCAACCATCCGCACGAGGGCAACTTCGGGTTCGACATCGACAAGAACACCCAGATCTCCGACATCGCCATCTTCGGGTCCGGCCGGATCCGGGGCGGGGACGGCGGCGCGGAAGGCGGCGTCGGCCTCAACGGCCGGTTCGGCGCGGGGACGAAGATCTCGAACGTGTGGATCGAGCACGCCAACGTCGGCGTGTGGGTCGGCCGGGACTACAGCAATCTCCCGGCGCTCTGGGGTCCGGCCGACGGCTTGGAGTTCAGCGGCATGCGGATCCGGAACACCTACGCCGACGGCATCAACTTCACCAACGGCACCAGGAACTCGAAGGTGTTCAATTCGTCGTTCCGCACCACCGGTGACGACTCGCTCGCGGTGTGGGCGAATCAGTACGTGAAGGACACTTCACAGGACATCGCGCACGACAACGTGTTCGCCAACAACACGATCCAGCTTCCGTGGCGGGCCAACGGGATCGCGATCTACGGCGGGTACGGCAACAAGATCGAGAACAACATCGTCCACGACACGATGAACTATCCGGGCATCATGCTGGCGACGGATCACGATCCGCTGCCGTTCTCCGGGGAGACGCTCATCGCGAACAACGCCCTGTACCGCTGCGGCGGCGTGTTCTGGGGCGAGCAACAGGAATTCGGGGCGATCACGTTCTTCGCGCAGGGCAAGGACATTCCCGGGGTCGTCCTGCGGGACACGGAGATCCACGACTCGACCTACGACGGCATCCAGTTCAAGACCGGTGGCGGAGTGGTGACCGCTGCGGTGAACGGCGTCAAGATCGACAAGTCGAACAACGGCGCCGGCATCCTCGCGATGAGCGGCGCCCGCGGCAGCGCGACCTTGACGAACGTGACGATCACGAATTCGGCGGACGGCGACGTCGTCCGTCAGCCGGGGTCGCAGTTCGTGATCAACGGCGGACCGGTTCCGGCGGTGGTCTCGTCGGGCCGCCGCGGCATCCGGTAGGCCCAGTCCGTGAAGGCCTCCTTGAGGGACTCAGAGTCCCTCAAGGAGGCCTTCACGGACTTCGGTGATCGTCCCGGGGGCTCAGGCCCGCCACGGCGAGCCGGAACAGCCGGTCGGCCCGCGCGGCGGGATCCGGGTAGTGCTCGGTGGCCAGGACGATGCCGACGATCAGCGTGATCAGGTCCGCGACGGTGGTTTCCGGCGCCACCACACCGTCCCGCGCGGCCCGTCGCAAGAGCGGGTCCCCGGCTTCCTCGATGGCGGCGGAACAGGAATTCTCGTGCGTGGGACCGTCGTAGGCGAGCGCGGCGGCCAGCCCGCGGGCCGACACGGAGTAGGAGACGACCTCGTCGAGCCAGGTCAGGAGCGCCTTCCGGCTGTCGTCCTCGCCGGTCAGTTCGACGGCGCGAGCGCACAGCGCCGCGATCCGTTTCGCGGAGACGGCCTCCAGCAAGGCGCGCCGGGTGGGGAAGTGGCGGCGCACCGTCGCCGAGCCGACGTTGGCGGTGCGGGCGATCTGCTCCAGTGAGGCGCCGGAGCCATGGGTCGCGACCTCCTCTTCGGCCACCGCGAGGATGTGCGCGTAGTTGCGCCGCGCGTCGGCGCGCCGGCCGTCGGACATGTCTTCACCTCGGTGTTTGCGTAAATGGCGGGCCCCGCCATATTGTAGCGGACGATAAGTGGCTGGCCCCGCCGTTTAGTTGTCCGAAGGAGCGACCATGTCTTCAGCACCCGTTTTGGTCACCGGCGCCACCGGCAGGCAGGGCGGCGCGACCGCCCGTGCCCTGCTCGCGGCGGGCGTTCCCGTCCGTGCGCTGGTGCGCGACCCGGCCAAGGCGAAAGCCCTCGAAGCGCTCGGCGCCGAACTCGTCGTCGGCGATCTCCACGACGTCGATTCCGTGACCCGGGCCGCCAAGGGTGCCCGCGCCGTCTTCTCGGTGCAGATGCCCGGTGTCGGCGCGGAAGGGTTCGACTTCGCCGGGGAGGTGACTCAAGGCGTCAACCTCATCGAGGGCGCGAAGGCGGCCGGAGTGCCGCAGTTCGTGCACACCTCCGTGTCCGGAGCCGGTCAGCACGTCGACGCGCCCGGCTGGGCCGAAGGCCGGTGGGCTTCGATGGAACCCACCCTGGGGGCCAAGGCCGCGATCCAGGACCGTCTCCGCGAGGCGGGCTTCCCGCGGTGGACGCTGCTCAAGCCGGGCTTCTTCATGGAGAACTTCCTGCCCGACATGAGGTTCCTGTTCCCGCGCGGCGTCGACGGCGGCCTGGTGAGCGTCATCAAGCCGTCGACGAGCCTTTCCCTGGCGGCCGTGGACGACATCGGTGCCGCGGCCGCGGCGGCCATCGCCGATCCGGACCGGTTCAGCGGGATCGAACTCGAGCTGGCGAGCGACTTCCTGACCATGACGGAGATCGCCGAGGTCCTTTCGGGAGCGCTGGGTACCCGGCTGACGGCGCCGGACATGACCGTGGAGCAGGCTGTCGCCGCCGGGATGCCGCCGATGGGCGCTTCGCACGAGTGGCTGAACGTGATCGGTCAGCCCGGACGGCCGCGGTTCGCGCGCGAACTCGGCATCCCGCTCACGGGTTTCGCGACCTGGGCGCGGAAATACCTTGCGTAGTGCGTGATCGTCTAGGCATGCGCATCGAGCCTCTGCTGGACCATCTCGACCGTGAGAATCCCGGTGACGTCCTCGGGCTGTACCTCTACGGGTCCGCTGCCGCGGGCGGGCTGAAACCGGACAGCGACGTCGATCTGCTGCTGGTCACCCGGCGGTCGCTCGGCGAACCGGAACGTGCCGCGCTGGTCTCCCTGTTGTCGCGGCTTTCCGGCTGGCGTGGCCACGTCGGACGTTTCCCCGATGCGGTGGGCCGTCGTCCGATCGAGCTCACCGGGCTCGTGGCCGGGGACGAGAGGCATCGGCGGGATTTCCAGTACGGGGAATGGCTTCGGGAGGACTTCGCCCAGGGGCGGCTTCCGGAGCCCGCGGATGATCCCGACGTCGTGATCCTCGCGGCCACGGCTCATTCGGCGCACCGGGTCCTGCGGGGCCCCGCGCTCGCCGACGTCGTCGATCCGGTGCCGCCGGACCTGCTCCGAAGCGCGGCCCTCGGTGTCGTCCCGGACCTCGTGTCGGAGGTCGAAGGCGACGAACGCAATGTCCTGCTCACCCTCGCGCGCGTCGTCGTGACCGTCGAAACCGGCGGGATCGTCTCGAAGGACGTCGCGGCGGCCACCGTCGCGCCGGCACTCGACGGCGCCGACCGCGTGCTGTTGGAGCGCGCGCGGGCGGGCTACCTCGGCACGGCTTCCGATGACTGGACCGGTCTCTCGGCCGAGGTGGCCTCGCTCGCGCGCGTCCTCGCGGGCATGGCCGGGGGAGTTTGACAAAGCGGAACACTGCTCCGTATGTTTATGGAACAGTGTTCCGCTTAGCGCGGTGCCGTCACGCAAGGGAAAGAGTCACCATGAGCGCCAACACCCTCACGCCGGTCCTCTCGGTCGCCCCGGTGGTGCTGCCGACGCCGGATCGGTCCGTGGACCTGCAACTGCGCGTTTCCGCGCCCACGACCGGAAGCGGGCTGCCGGTCATCCTGCTGTCGCACGGCCAGGGCCCCTCGAACCATCTCTCGTCACTCAATGGTTACGCCCCGCTCGTGAACCACTGGGCGGCGCACGGGTTCGTCGTCATCCAGCCCACCCACCTGAGTTCGCGGACGCTGAACCTGGCGCCGGGCGATCCGGAAGCGCCGCTGTACCAACGATCCCGGGCCGAGGACATGAGCCGGATCCTGGACCGGCTCGACGAGATCGAGGACGCCGTCCCGCAGCTGCGCGGGAGGCTGGACCGGAGCAGGGTCGCCGTGGCCGGCCATTCGATGGGCGGGCACACCGCGAGCCTTCTGCTCGGCGCTCGCTACCGCGATCCCCGTAGCGGTGCGGAAGTGAACCTCGCCGAGCCCCGGATCTCCGCCGGTGTGCTGCTCGCCGCGCCCGGCCGCGGTGGCGACGCCGTCACCGGATTCGTGGCCGAGAACTATTCCTTCTTTCTCAGCACGGACTTCTCCGCGATGACGACGCCCGCGCTCGTCGTCGCGGGGGACAAGGACGCCTCGGCACATCTGACGGTTCGTGGTCCGGAATGGCACACCGACCCGTATTTCCTTTCGCCGGGACGCAAGACGCTGCTCACCCTGTTCGGCGCGGAGCACGGGCTCGGCGGGATCTCCGGCTACGACGTCGCGGAGACGACGGACGAGAACCCGGAGCGCGTGGCGTCGGTGGGGCGCCTCACCTGGGCCTACCTTCGTTCCGAGCTCTACCCCGGGGACGCGGCCTGGCGGGCGGCGTGCGACGAACTCGTCCCCGGGCTCGGCCGGGTCGAGGCGAAGTAGGTCTCAGCCCACCAGCGCCGCGGCGGTCTCGGCGAGAAGCTCGCGGCTCGGAAAGCTGGCGGGACACCAGTCGGACGCGATCACCCGGTCGCGGCATCGGCGCCACGAGGGTGCTTCGCAAAGCTGTCATCCGATGATCGTGTCAGAGCACCGGGATCTCCGCCCACACCGTTTTGTATTCCGTGCCGGTGGCGACGCCCCATTCGGTGCTGATGGCCTCCACCAAGGCCAGCCCGCGCCCGTGTGGAGTCGTCGGGTCCTGTTTGGTCACCCGGCGGGGTCGCAGGTGCGGACGGCGGTCGTCGACCTCGACCCGGACCACGTCCCGATCCGAAGCGACGGACACTCTGAGTTCGGCGACGCCGTCCGCGTGTTCGTGCGCGTTGGTGACCAGTTCCGTGGTCAGCAGTTCGGTGTCCGCCATCGTGCCGCGTCCGACGTCGCTCAGCTGCTGCCGGAGCCAGGCCCGGACCTCTCCCAGCGGCGGGGCGCCACCGGCGGGGAATTCGTACGCTTGCCGTGTTCCCGTAATACCCACGCGTGTCTCCTTAGCGGGTTTCCCAGCCGGGCCAAGAGCATGGGCGCACTCGGGTAATACCCACGGGACACGGCGTTCACACGCGGGAGGATCCGGTGATCGCGGTGACCTTGATCTCCACCCGCATTTTCGGGGCGCCGAGGGCCGCGACGCCGATCTCGGTCCAGATCGGCGCGCGGTCGCCCATATGCTCACGGAACTGTTCGACCATGACGCGGTTGTGGGTTTCGCCGATGAACCCAGGGGTTTCCGGGACGTGGTACGAGTCCACGGCGATGACGTCGCGCCAGGTGGCACCCGCGGCGGCGAGCGCCCGTTCGACGTTCTCGAAGGCCTGGACGATCTCGGCTTCCAGGTCCTCGGGAAAGGTGGGGAAGGGCAGGTCGTCGGCCCAGCCTCCCTGTCCCGAGATCTCGACGCGATCGCCGACGCGCACCGCTTGGCTGTAACGCATCTCGGGCAGGAGCCGTTCGCCGTGGCCGGGAGTGACGAAGAACCGCGGCTGGGGCGTGGTGATGTTCTCGTTGACTTCATGCATGAAGTCAACGTAGCACGATTTGACTTCACGTGTGAAGTCGCCCGGTTCTCGGTAAGGTTCCGCCATGGTCACCCCCGCGACCCCGGACCCGGACGAAGCGCTGTGGCTGAACCCTGCCGAAAAGGAAGCCTGGACCGGGCTCGTCTCCCTGGTCCTCCTGCTGCCGGGACGGCTGGAGTCGCCCTTGCAGCACGATGCCGGGCTGACACTGTTCGAGTACCTGACTCTCAGTCATATCTCGGAGGCCCCGGAACGACGGCTGCGGATGAGCGAACTGGCCTACCTCGCCAACGGTTCGCTCTCCCGTCTGTCCAATGTGGTCAAACGCTTCGAACAGCGAGGATGGGTGGAGCGGACACCCGATCCCGCGGACGGCCGGTACACCCTCGCGATGCTCACGGACGACGGCTACGAGGTCGTCGTCGCGGCGGCGCCCACGCACGTCCGTTCGGTGCGGGAACTCGTGCTCGACCCTTTGACCGCTGAGGATCAGGAGGCGCTGGCCCGGATCGCCGCGAAACTGCGGACACGGCCGGCTGACCTCGCCTGAGCGTCGGGTGGTCGTGTCCGGGTCTCGGCAAAGTCGCGTGAGCGGGTGTCGTGAGTGGTGTCCCGGATCCTCCGTTGATCAAGGTCCGAGACCGGGCATCCTGGCGACGATGAAGGAATTGGGACGTTCAATGTCCCAATTCCTTCATCGTCGCGCCCTGTCGTGCATGGGTAGGTAAATACCGGTCCGCTCTAACCCGAAATGCCGCTCACGACCACCTGGGCCGCTCTGTGCGTGGGTGGTTTCAGGATCGCGCCGGTCCGACGGCCAGGGGCATTCAGGGGACTCGGCGCGCCGTGTCGCGAAAGCCACTTTCGCAACCTTCACCGTTGCGAAAGCCACTTTCGCAACCTCCCTGACCAGCGCAGAGGCGACTTTGCCGCGACCCTGACCCTGAAGGAGTGAAGGAGGCCTTCACGGACTCCGGTGATCGCCACGTTCGCCCCAGGCGCACCAGTGGTCACGGCAGTCGCCGGCTGTGTGGAAATAGGGACATTGAACGTCCCTATTTCCACACACCCCTCTCTCCGGGTGGAGCGCGACCACCACGCCACCCCTGATCCGCTTCTCGACAACCCGAATCACCACTCACGACCAGGTCTCGCCGCGGTCTCGGCAGGCCGCGGCGTTGCGACATTCGGTGCGTTTTCGCCCGCGAAGACCCGCTCGAGGTCGAATTTCCCACCGCGAGCCGATCACGGAAATCGCGGTAATCCCCGCTCTTTCTCACACTCGTGAGTGAGCGGCGTCCGAGATCTTTCCACTCACCGGCCTAACGCGGACATGGTCCTGGTAGACCGGATTCGCGGTAACAGCCCGTTGAGCAGCTTGACATGGGGCGCTCCGGGTGACGTTCGCGCCATGCGCTAACGAAATACGGAATCTTCCGTCTTTCTCAGGAAGCCCACAGGATTCCGGCCTGGGCCGCGTCTCGAAAGGGAAGTCCATGTCACGAAGACCACTGCTCGTCGTCATGACCGCCGTCACGGCGATGCTCGCGTCCACCGCGGTCGCCGCCGCGGCTCCGCCAGGGGTGGACCCGGCCACGGTCGACCTCACGCTCAACGCCGGTCAGAGCACGACCGTGACCAAGAACGTGACGACCTCGGCGGTGCCGCCGAACCCCGATCTCGTCCTGCTCGCGGACACCACGGGCAGCATGGGCGGGCCGATCGGCAACGTGCGGTCGAACGCCAACGCCATCACCGGTGACGTGCTGGCCGCGCAGCCGACCGCGCGATTCGGCGTCGCCGAATACAAGGACTTCACCGATTCGGTGCCGTTCAAGGTGAACCAGGGGATCACCGGCGACACCGGCGCGGTCCAGGCGGGAATCAATCAGTGGCTGGCTTCTGGCGGCGGGGACACGCCGGAAGCGAACCTGAACGCTCTCTATCAGCTGGCCACCGGGGCCGTCGACTTCCGGGCGGACGGCACCCGCATCATCGCGTGGTTCGGCGACGCGCCGTCGCACGATCCGAGCGGCGGGCACACCCTGGCCCAGACCATCGCGGCATTGCAGGCGGCGAAGATCCGCGTGGTCGCCGTCAACGTCGGGGCGCTCGATTCCGGCGGGCAGGCCTCCGCGATCACCTCGGCCACGGGCGGCGTGCTGCTGAACAACGTCCCCGCCGGGCAGGTCTCCCAGGCGATCCTCGACGGCATCAAGTCCATCGAGGTCACGGTGACCCCGAAGGTGACCAGCTGCGATCCTCAGCTCACGGTCACCAACGACCCCGGCAGCGTCAAGGTGACCAGCGGCGACGTCGCCACGTTCACCGAGACGATCAAGGCGTCGGCCGATGCCGCTCCCGGCACCTACCACTGCGTCGTCGACTATCAGGTCGACGGAGTTTCGCGGGGGTACATCGAGAACACGACCGTGCGCGTGCTCGGGTTGAGCATCAACGACGTGTCGGTCGACGAGGGCTCCGGCGGTGCGCAGGTACCGGCGACCTTCACGGTGTCGCTGCTCGGCGGTCCCAGCCCGAATCCGGTGACTGTCCAGTACTCGACCGCCAACGGCACCGCGACCGCGCCCGCCGACTACGCGACGGCCGGCGGCACCGTCACGTTCGCCCCGGGCCAGACGGCCAAACCGGTGACCGTGCTGGTCAACCCGGACACCGTCGACGAGCCGAACGAGACGTTCACGGTGAACCTCTCGGCCCCGTCGGGCGCCGGACTGGTCGATCCGACCGGGGTCGGCACGATCATCGACGACGACCGTGACGGCGTCTTCTCCTGCACGGGTACCGCGGCGAACGTCCTCGGCGTGACCGCGGCGCAGGCGAACCCGGCGAACCTGCCGTGTGTCGACGACACCAGCACCGTCGCCGCCGCGACGCTCAACGCGGGTCTGATCAAGGTGGAGACCCAGGTGCTGACCGCGTCGACCGATCTCACGCCGGACGACCAGTCGGCGGCGCCCGCCGCGGGCGATCGCGCGCTGGCGTCGGCCAAGATCGACAAGACGGTGATCAGCACGCTCGGGCTGAAGATCGAGCTCGGCGTGATCCAGTCGCAGGCCACGGCGACCTGTCAGCCGTCTCCGGGCGGGCTCGCCCCGGTCCTGGCGGGCGCTTCGAACATCGCCTCGCTGAAGATCAACGGCGAGTCGATCACGGTGGGTTCGGCGCCGCTGACCATTCCGCTGGTCATCGGTTCGCTGAAGCTCAACGGCCAGACCGTGGCGAACGGCGTCGTGAAGCAACAGGCCGTCGCGCTGGACACCGCGCTCGCGAAGATCGTGCTCGCGGAATCCCAGGCCGACGTGCACGGCACCGCCGCGCACCCGGCGGGCAACCCCTGCCGGCGCTGATCCGGTGAGAATCGCCGGGCGGACGGGGAGTCCCGTCCGCCCGGTGGGTCAGGGAAGGACCTTGACGGCAGCCGCGGTCGCTTGCGCGAGCAGCTTGTTGTCGATCTTCGCGTCCTTGTCGGCCCGGTCGGTCAGCACCGCGATGACGATCGGGGCGCGGTTGGGCGGCCACACGACCCCGATGTCGTTGCGTGTCCCGTATCCCGCCGTTCCGGTCTTGTCGGCGACCGGCCAGCCGGGGACCCCGGCGCGGATGTTCTCGTCGCCGGTGGTGTTGGCGCGCATGATGTCGACCAGGATCTTGCGCTTGTCCTCGGGCAGGGCGTCGCCGAGGGCGAAGGCGCGCAGGCTCACCGCGAGGGCGCGCGGCGTGCTGGTGTCCCGCTTGTCACCTGGGAAGGTGTCGTTGAGTTCGGGTTCGATCCGGTCGGCGTGGCTGGTGGTGTCGCCGATCCCGCGCAGCACCGCGTTGAGGCCCTCGGGGCCGCCGAGTTCGCGGAAGAGCAGGTTGCCGCCGGTGTTGTCGCTGTACCGGAGGGTCGCGTCCATGACGGCGCGCAGCGGCATCCCGGTCGCGACGTGCTTCTCGGTGACCGGCGAGTTGGAGACCAGGTCCTTCTGGCTGTAGGTCACCGTCCGGTCCAGGTCGGCGACCGGCGTCCGCTGCAGGACGCCGCCGGCGGTGAACACCTTGTGCGTCGAGGCGTAGGCGAACCGCTCGTCGGCGCGGAAGGCGACTTCGCGGCCGGTGGCGGTGTCCACCGCGTACACCCCGAGCCGGGCACCGAAGGCGCGTTCGAGCTGCTCGAAGTCGGCTTGAGCGGAGGCCGCGACAGCGGTTGCGGGGGGAGTGGCGGCAGGCGGCCGCGCGGGAGCGGGGGTGGAACACGCGGCGAGTGACACGGCCGAGAGCGCCAGCAGGGCCGCCCACCGGCGAGAAGTGACGGACACGGTGATTCCTTTCAAGATCGTTCGATGTCCGCAGTCTGGCCAGCGCCGATCATGCTGTCCAAGACACGAATGACCTCTTTCATGCGAATCGTGCATAGTATGTGGTCGTGGACCTGATCGGCAGCTGCCGGGCGTTCGTGAGCGTGAGTGAGGCGGGGACCTTCACCGCCGGAGCCGCGATCGCCCGCATCCCCCAGCCGGTGGCGAGCCGCCGGATCGCCGCGCTGGAGGGGCATTTCGGCGAGCGGCTGTTCGACCGCTCCACCCGTCGTGCCCGGCTCACGCCGTTCGGCCGCGACATGCTGCCGTCGGCGAAACGGCTGGTCGCCTTGGCCGACGCGATGGAGCACGACGCGCGGCGCGCCAAACTGCGTCCGCTGCGGCTCGCGATGCCGGACATCTGCGCCACCCGCGAGCTCGCCGAACTCGACGCGGCGGCACGAGCGCTGGACGTCTTCCTGGAATTCCGGCAGGCCGCACCGCGGGAACGAGCGGAACTCGTGCGCGTCCAAGAGGTCCGCGCCGCGCTGACGGTCGTCCCCGCCGAAGAGGGCACGTGGAAGGTTCCCCTCGGCCTGGCCGGCGGGGGCGGGCCGCGAGCGGGGGCCCTTCATCTGGAAACGTTGCGGGCCGGCCGGTCCGGCGGCGCGCCTCGCCGGGTCTGGATCCAGCCCGAGGACGACGTGCCGCATATCCGCGATCGCCTGTTCCGTCTCCGCGATTCGGTGGGACTGCGGCCCGCGCAGGTCTCCGTCGCCGAATCGCTCACCGCCGCCGCGGCGGCCGTGTTCGGCTCGGACGATCTACTGCTGTGTTCGACGGCCCAGGCCGCCGAACTCGGCCTGGCGTGGCGGCCCATCGGCGAGATCCGGCTCGCGCGCGGTTACGAAATCACGGCGGGCCTGGGTGAGGACGCGCAGCGGATCCGGGCACGCTTGTGGTCCGACATCGCCCGGTGTCTCGGCGCGGAGGAGACGACATGAACACGGAAACGCTGCTCCCGCGCTTGCGCGCCGAACTGGACGACGGCGGCCTGCGGGGCTCGTTCCTGGTGCGGGATCTGCGGACCGGATACGAGATCGGCATCGATCCCGACCTGGAGTTCCCGAGCGCGTCGCTGGTGAAGATCCCGCTCGCCACGGCGACACTGGAACGGATCCGCCGGGGAGAGCTGGACGGCTCGGCACCGATCGAGGTCCGGCCGGGCCGGGCCACCGCGCCGGGGCCGACCGGGCTGACCCGGTTCCGGCATCCGGCCACGGTGGCCATCGACGACCTGCTGTACCTCACCATGGCCATCAGCGACGAGACCGCGGCGGACACGCTCTTCGAGCTGACACCGCCCGCCCAGGTCACCAGGATGACGCGCGAGTGGGGCGTTTCCGGGATCACCGCACGGCATCCGGCCGCGGATCTCAGCGACACCCCCGCGGAACGCTTCGGCCCCGCGGACGTCCACCTCGCGCACGCGCTCGCGATCAACGCGGGCACCGCCGGGCAAGGCCATCCCGTTCCCCAGCTCGACGTCACGCGCGCGAGTTCCGGTTCGGCCCGCGCGTTCGTGAACCTGCTCGAAGCGCTGTGGAAGCCGTCCAAAGTGGACGACGAGGTGGCCGCGAGGGTGCGCGAGCTCATGGGCCTCAACCTTTTGCGTCAGCGGCTGAGCCCCGATTTCGTCTCCGACGCCACGACCTGGTCGTCGAAGACGGGCACCGTGCTGAACATGCGGCACGAGGTCGGGGTGGTCGAACACGCCGACGGCGGGGTCTTCGCGATCGCCGCGCTGACCGCGTCGCGGGTGCCCGCGGCGATCCAGCCGGAGGCCGAAGTGCTGATGGCCCGCGTGGCGCGGGCGCTCCGCGATCACCTGCGGGCGTGACCGGGGCCACTTCGCCCGTTGTCACGAACTCGCTCCCTGGCCGGTTCTCAGGGAAAGGACCGGCGGAAAGGGAGGATCGGCATGAAGGTCGTCATCGTGTGCGTCTCGGTGTCCCACGGCAACACGGCGCGGATCGCCGAAACCATGGCGGAGGTGCTCGAAGCGCGAGTCGTGAGTCCTGAGGAGGTCGATCCGGCCGAGCTCGACACCTGTGATCTCGTGGGCTTCGGCTCGGGGATCTTCAACCTGGACTTCCATCCGCGCTTGCGCCGGTTCGTCGAGGAGTTGCCGGAGAAGCAACGGCGGAAGGCGTTCGTGTTCACCACGAGCGGCCTGCCCGAGCCGCCGTTCCGGCGCTACTCCCGTCGTCTGGCGTGGTTGCTCGGCCGGAAGGGGTTCGACGTCGTGGGTACGTTCGCGTGCCGGGGCTTCGACACCTGGGCGCCCTTCAAACTCGTCGGCGGGATTCGCAAGGATCGTCCGAGGACGGCGGATTTCGAGGCCGCGAGACGGTTCGCCGAAGCCCTCGGTGATTGATCGACTCGGGCACGGGGCACCCGGGGAGAATGAGTGCGGGAACCCTGGCGTTGTTCGCCGGTGTCGTCATGGTCGCCTACGTGATCCCCGGCCCGGACTGGGTGGTGATCCTCCGTCACTCGGCGCGGAGCCGCCGGGCGGGATTGGTCGCGGCCGCCGGTGTGCAATGCGGCCTCGTCGTGCACCTGGCCGCTGCCGCGTTCGGCGTCTCGACCGTGCTGCTGCACAGTTCTGTCGCCTTCACCATGCTCAAGATCGTCGGTGCGGCCTACCTGGTCTACCTGGGCGCGCACGCACTGTGGAGGTCTTGGCACGGCGGTGATTCCCGGATGCCGGAGAAACCGTTGCCGAAGCGGATGTTCCGCCAGGCGTTTCTGTCCAATGTGCTCAATCCGAAGGCGGCCCTGTTCTTCGTGAGCGTCCTGCCGCAGTTCGTCGATCCCGCGGACGCGGCGGCTCCGCAGGTGCTGACGCTGGGCCTGCTGGACATCGGCCTCGGTGTCCTGTGGTGGGGCCTGTTCGTGCTGCTCACCGCCCGGCTGTCGGGCCTCATGCGCGAAAGCGGACCGCGCAAGGTGCTCGACCGCGTCACCGGGACCGCGCTCGTCGGGCTGGGCGGCGCTCTGGTGGCAACGTCCTGATTGTCGTGTTTGCCCGTAGACCACCTCGGGTATCCGCGACGTGTGCTCGACCAAACGCCTGCGCTCGCCGAACATTTCCCGGAACTTCGGGACCAGCGCCTCGTCGTCGACTACGACGACGCCGACGACCCTGTCCTGCTCCGTCCCGACGGCTCGCCGATCGACACCTGGCGGGAGAACTACCCGTACCCGGATCGCATGACGCGCGACGAGTACGGCGTGGTGAAGAGGTCACTGCAGATCGAACTGCTGAAACTGCAGTACTGGATCAAGGACACCGGCGGCCGCATGGTGATCCTGTTCGAAGGACGGGACGCGGCGGGCAAGGGCGGCACCATCAAACGGTTCACCGAACACCTGAATCCTCGTGGTGCGAGGGTGGTGGCGCTGGGCAAGCCCACCGAGCGTGAGCAGGGCGAGTGGTATTTCCAGCGCTATGTGAACCATCTGCCCACCGAGGGCGAGATCGTGCTGTTCGACCGGTCCTGGTACAACCGCGCCGGTGTCGAACGGGTGATGGGGTACTGCACGGACGAACAGTACGAGCGGTTCATGCGCCAGGCCCCGACTTTCGAGCGGATGCTCGTCGACGACGGGATCATCCTCGTCAAGCTGTGGTTCTCGGTGTCGAAATCCGAACAGCGCACCCGGTTCCTCATCCGGCAGGTCGATCCGGTGCGCCAGTGGAAACTGAGCCTCAACGACGTCGAGTCGCTCGATCGCTGGGACGCCTACACCGAGGCGAAGGTCGCGATGTTCCGTTCCACCGACACGGAGATCGCGCCGTGGACGGTGGTCAAGAGCAACGACAAGAAGCGAGCGCGCGTCGAAGCCATGCGCAGCGTGCTCGCCCGCGTGGATTACGCGGACAAGGACGCGGCCACCGTCGGTGAGCCGGATCTGAAAGTGGTCGGTGCCGCGGCGACCCTGCTGGAGGAAGGCGAAGACGAGGCGTCGCTCAGCCCGACCCCGATCGCCCGGCCGGACGACCCCGAGCACGGGCCCGGGCTGCATCCGGACCCGGACGACCGCCGGGTGGCCAAACGTGAGCAGTCGGGCCCCTGAGTTGAACTTCGCCCAGGTCCGGGAGCCTCTCATGCGCCGGTGAAAGCGAGTACCCAAGAACTGAGGAAATGCTCATAATAGTGCCATGAGCTGCGAAAACATTGGACGCGGAAGGTGATCCCGCGCCTTCGTACCCCGACCTCGCGCAAGATGATCACGGCGGAAGTGCGGGAGCGCGTCATGCTGAGCCCGAGCTTCGCGTCGGTCACTCTCGGCGGTACGGCCTTGCGGGATCTGGTCGTCACCGGTGCCGACCAGACGGTGCGGCTGTTCTTCCCCCGCGAAGGACAGCAGCGGCTGCGGATGCCCACCTTCTCGAACGAGACGTGGATGGCCGAACTGATGGTGCTGCCCAAATCGGTCCGCCCGTGGGTGCGCACCCTCACCATCCGCCGGGCCAGGCCCGCCGACGACGAGGTCGACATCGAGTTCGCCCTCCACGGGAATTCACCCATGAGCAACTGGGTGCGGCGGACGGAACCGGGAGATTCCGTCGGGATCTTCGACATGGGCACGACCTACCGGCCACCGGACGACGTCGGCGGTCAGCTCATCGTCGCCGACGAGAGCGCTTTGCCCGCGGCGTTGGCGATTCTCGACGACGCCCCGGAATCGCTGGTCGCGGAAGTCTTCCTGGAAGTGCCGACGGTCGCCGACATCCGCCGTTACGAGACCACCGAAGGCGTCCACGTTCACTGGCTGAGCCGGGACGATCCTGGACGGCGTCCCGGAACTGCCGCCCTCGATGCCGTCCGGCAGGCGGAGCTGCCGCCGGGCCGGTTCTACACCTGGGTCGCCGGGGAATCCCGGCTGGCGACGACGGTGCGACGGCATCTGGTGTCCGAACGGGGCGCGGCGAAGGCGGACATCTCTTTCGCCGGATACTGGCGACACGGCTGGTCCAGTCCCGGCTGACCCCATGAGGTGTCGAGATCCTGCCATGTCGGGTATCCGCCAGCCCCGGGCCGTGTAGGAAAGCTGATCACCTGTCTTTACTTTTCGTACGGACGTCGGGGGCTCCTGTCGAAAGGGAACATGGTGATCAGTAGTACGAGAAAGACGCGGAGAGGCACGGTGGCCGTGGTCGCCGGTGCCTTCCTGGCCTCGGGCCTGGTGCTGGCTCCCGCCGCGGGTGCGGCTCCCGCGGTCAAGGCCGACCCGGACACCGCCGCGCTCGCGGGCGCGCTGACCAAGCAGGCCGTCGCCTGGGGCGAGTGCTCGTTCCCTTCGGTCGCCCCGGCGACGGAAGCCGAACTGAAGAAGGTCAAGGGCCTCGCCTGCGCCACCGTCCAGGTGCCGCGTGACTGGCACAACCCGCAGGACGGCAACACCATCGGCGTCCGCGTCTCCAAGACCGCGACCGCCTATCCCGGCACCGGCAGGCAGGGCATCGCACTGGTCAACCCGGGCGGACCCGGCGGCGAAGGCCTGCCGTGGGGCGCCGCGATGGCGATGCGCAGCCCCGTGCTGGCCTCGCAGTACGACTTCGTCGGGTTCGATCCCCGCGGCGTCGGTCAGAGCACGCCGCTGACCTGTAGCTACACCGTCCCGGACAGCACTGATCAGAACGTGATCAGCCGGGCGAAGGTCGAGGGCTGCCTGAAGAACCCGCTGACGAAGTTCATCACCACCGAGCAGACCGCCTACGACATGGACTTCATCCGGGTGCTGCTCGGCGAAAAGAAGACCAGCTACATCGGCTACTCGTACGGCACGTGGCTCGGCACCTGGTACGCCACCACTTTCCCGGGCAAGGCGCACCGGTTCCTGCTCGACTCGTCGACCGACGCGAGCCGCTCGACACTGGAGAAGACCTGGGACCTCCAGCCGCGCAGCCGTGACCGCCAGTTCCAGGACGCCTTGCTGCCCTACGTCGCGCGCAACGACGCCAAGTACAAGGCGGGCACCGACCCGCTCGAGATCCGCCGAAACTGGGAGAAGGCCGGCGGCACCCGCGAGTTCGCGGGCATGCTCTACGCCGCCTGGTTCATCATCCCGGCGATGTACGACACCACGCAGTACCCGTCGGCGGCTTCGATGGTGGCCGCGCTGGCGAAGGGCCCGGCACCCACCGGGACCGACGCGGAGAAGCTCGAACAGGTCGTCGCCAAGGCGCTGACCACCCCCGGCCTGACCGACGCGAACAAGGCGTTCCTGACCAAGGCCAAGGGCAACGCGCTGGAGGCCATCGCCAAGAAGGACTCGGTCGAGCGCAAAGCCTCCTACCAGGGCGGCGCCGAGGTCGAGACCTGGGACGCGGCGTTCGAGGCGATCCGCTGCCAGGACGGCCAGTGGAACCAGAACCTGCACTACTGGACCTACTGGCAGGCCGACCTGACCGTGAACGCGCCGTTCATCGCGCCGATCATGGCCCAGTCGGGCGCGCCGCTGTGCGCGTTCTGGCCGACCACCAACGCCAAGCCGGCGCCGGACGGGAAGACGTTCCCGAAGCTGCTGATCGCGCAGACCGAGCTCGACGCGGCCACGCCGTACGAGGGCGCGCTCGCCACCGCGAACGGACTGCCGGGCGCCAAGATGATCAGCGTCGACAACGAAGGCAGCCACGGGATCTTCCCGTACAACACCGACTGCGTCGACGACCCGATCGTCGCCTACTTCCAGACCGGTCTCACGCCGAAGAAGAAGTTCACCGGCTGCCAGGGCCTGCCCCTGCCCGGTGAGGACAAGACGGTCGAGGTCGGCGGGAACCTCGGGCACGACGGGAAGATCAAGATCAAGATGATCACGCCCCAGGTCCGCAAGGCGAACGAGATCGTCCGTGAGCTGCTCGAAGGCACCGCTACGCCGCAGGCCGACGAGAAGGGCATGCCCGCCAACGCGTAGTCCCTGACAGCGTGGGAACGGAGGCTCCCGCGAGCCCATCCGGTTCGCGGGAGCCTCTTCGGCGTGCCTCCGCCGGGATCTGTGACGCTTTCGTTATCGGTTCAGGCGCACGAGCCCGCCGCTTTCGCCCTCAAGACCAGTGAGTGAAAGCAGCGATACCGCGGCGCCTGACATCGATGTCAGGTCGCGGAGTCCTGGGGCGGGGGAGGAGAAACGTCATGCTCGCCGAGTCGCGAGGCCTGTCGGTGGAGGCCGAGCAGCTGTACCGGGCCTTACTGGACGGGCGCCCGACCACGCCCGGTGCGGAGCTGGCCGAGCTTGAGCGGTTCGGTCTGGTCCGGCCCGGCGCGTCCGGACCCGAGGTCTGCCCGCCGCGCGCGGCGCTGTCGGCGTTCGCCGCGCAGCACGAGGCCGCGGCTGTCCGAGCGCGGGAAGCGGCCGAAGTACTCGGCGCCGCCTACTCCCTGCGGACCGGCCGGGACGCGGACTTCGTCGAGGTCCTGCGCAGCCGCGACGAGGTGATCGCGACTTTCGAGGCCATGCAGACACAGGCGGGGGTGGACATCGTCGCGCTGGACCCCGGGTCGTACATGAGCCCGAAGGCCGAGGTGAGCACGATGCAGCCGGGGTCGATGGCGCGTGGCATCGCCTACCGCGTCGTCTACGACTCGTCCGTGCTGCAGGACGACGACGGATTCGTCCAGGTGCAGTCGAGTATCGCGCTCGGCGAGCAGGCCAGGGTGTTCCCCAGGCTCCCGTTGAAACTGGTGATCGCCGACAGCAAGCGCGCGCTGATCGCCGTCCCGAACTCCGACGCCGGTGACGTGCTGGCGCTGCTGATCCATCCGTCGATGCTGCTGAGCGCGCTGATCGAGCTGTTCGAATCCTTCTGGCGGATGGCGGTGCCGGTGCGGGCGGGCGGTCCGGACGACGCGGAAGCGGCCCAGGAACCGACAGTCGCCACGCGCCGTCTGCTCGCGCTGTTGAGCGGAGGCCTGACCGACGAGGCGATCGCGCGCGAGCTGGGCATCAGCGAACGCACGGTGCTCCGGCGGATCAGCCGGTTGCAGCAACTGCTGGGCGCGCAGACCCGGTTCCAGCTGGGCGCGCAGGCGTCGCGTCAGGGCTGGCTCTGATCGGTGAGACTACTGGGTGGTCGTGAGTGGCGATTCGGTTCAGGGGCAAGGGTGTCTTGAGTACCTACCGGCGGGCGGTTTCGTGTGCTTGGAAGGACGACACACGTGACTGGATGGACGACACGTGTGTCCAGGCGGACGACTCGCGGCGATAACCCGGTCACGAGAGTGTCGTCTGTCCAGTCACGCGTGTCGTCCATCTGATCACGTGTGTCGTCCACCTGATCACGCCGCGGCGAGGCCTCACTCCAGGTCTCGTGGGTGGCGATTCGGGTTCTATTGGGCGATAAGTCGAATATGGCATGGTCGGTCCTGCCGCGCAGGCCCTCTTCGCTGCCCGAGGACATGGTTCCGGACTGGGCGGCGACCAGGCGCGCCCCGAGTGTCCACATGAGACGGTTGGTGACAACCAAGCGTCCGATTTATGGCCATATGAGGCTTTCCGCGAGGGGGTCGTGAGTGGCAAAGAGGGTTAGAACCCTCTTTGCCAC